>NZ_JAANPA010000050.1 GCF_011320075.1 Sphingosinicella sp. YJ22
GATCGTTT
The DNA here is from genome assembly GCF_011320075.1 of Sphingosinicella sp. YJ22. Classification (GTDB taxonomy): domain Bacteria; phylum Pseudomonadota; class Alphaproteobacteria; order Sphingomonadales; family Sphingomonadaceae; genus Allosphingosinicella. The sequence goes on from NZ_JAANPA010000050.1 coordinate 9, forward strand.
CACGTGGCTGAAGTCCAGACGTGAGCTCTTCCGGTCTGCCGCCCCGGCGATCGGATCGCCGGCGAGCGCGCCGACGCCGGCCCCGCCGACCGCGCCGATCGCAGCGCCGGTGCCGGCGCCTTCAAGCATTGCATCTTCCTGAGCCGTCGTGGCGCACGCGCCCAGCGACACCGAGCCGGCCAGAAGGACGGCGAGGACTGATTTCCGCATATTCGATACTCCCTGACAAGAGCGAGGACACAGGCCGGCCAAGGCAGCGTGCCGGCGGTCTGCGATCAGGTGAACCGTTACTGACGCGGACCGTTCCGGCGCGTTAACTTTCCTCAGCGCGGGGAGCGACGAGTCGAGGCTTATGCTCGACGAAACGCTTAGATGTCGCGGGGCGCGCCGCCGTCCAAATCAATGTCGAGCAACTCGTAGCGGACGCGCAGATTGCGCGATGCGAGGCGGATCTCGAGCAGAAACAGGACAAGGCCGCCGACCAGCAGCGCCATGGTCAGGACGTAGAGCGCCGCGATGAGATTGCCGACGCTGGAATCGGCGAGGCCGCCGACGAACAGGACGGCGACGACGAGGCAGACCGTGAGCGCGCCAGCGGTGACCGCGGTGATCGCCCAGTTGATCAGCTTCATGCGCTTGCCAAGACGGCTGAGCTCAGCCCGGGCCAGCTTCTGGAGGACCTCCGATGTGCCGGCGAACTCCGCCTCCAGCCGGCGCACGCGGTCGACCACGCGCGACAGCCGCGTCGCCATCACGTTGAGGATCGCTCCGACACCGGCGAGCAGGAAGACCGGCGCGATCGACAGCTGGATGAGGTTGGCGATGGTCGAGACGGGGATCGGATCGGTCATTCCTCCCCATCGCGCAAAAGTGCCTCGGTTGCGAGCCTGCTGGACAGGGCCACGCGGGAGGCGCAGCTTTCGCAGCGCAAGGGAGGAACGATGCGCCAGACCACGATCCTGCTCGCCGCGGCCGCCGCCGCGGCTGCGCTGCTGGCCGGCTGCGCCGCCCAGCCCCAGCTCGGCTCCAACTCGGCCGCGCTGATCCCGCGCGACGCGGAGGAGGAAAGGTTCGCGGCCGATTTTCAATCATTCATGGAGGGGGCGCTGGCGCGGCTCGGGTCGGTGCCCGGCGTATCGGTCGCGATCGCGCGGAGCGACGGACCGATCTTCCTCGACGCCTTCGGCATGGCCGACATCGAGCGCCGCGTGCCGATGACTCCGGACACGCGGGTCTACATCGCCTCGTCGACCAAAAGCTTCGTCGGCCTCGCCTTCGCGGTGCTCGAACGGCGCGGACAGGTCGACCTCGACTGGACATTGGCCGAACTCGCGCCGGACGTCGCCTTCGATCGGGCGATCCGCGCCGACGCGGTCACGCTGCGCCACCTGCTCAGCCACACCCACGGCCTCGAAAGCGGCGGGATGGAGTTCCGCCTCGCCTATAGCGGCGAGCATGACGCGGCGACGCTGTGGCGGATGGTCGGACAGATGCGGCCGAACGGCGAGGCCCCGCTCGGGACGTTCGACTATGGCAATCTCGGCTACAATCTCGCGACCCTGCTGATCGAGCGGCGGCTCGGACGGCGCTGGCAGGACATCGTGCGCGACGAGGTGCTTCGCCCGATCGGAGCCACCCAGACCCATCCGGACGGCCTCGCCGAGTTGCGCAGGACGCAGACCTTCGCCGCGCCCTACGGCCTCGGCCCCACCGGTCCGGAGCGGCTGAACCTGCTCAAGATCGACAGCAACATGCAGTCGGCCGGCGGCCTGTTCTCGAGCGGCAACGACCTGTCGCGCTGGCTGACGCTGCAGTTGGCGGCGCATCGCGGCGGGCGGCCGTTGCCGATTCCCGCCGATCTCGTCACGATGACCCACCGACCGATCGGCACGCTGGACCAGTCGTTTGGGCCGTATCGCCGCGCGGGCTACGGGCTCGGCTGGTATTCGGGCGCGTTCGAAGGCGAGACTCTCTACCACTCGTTCGGCGGCTATGCCGGCGCGCGCTCGCACGTTTCGTTCATGCCGTCGCGCGACCTTGGCGTGGCCATCGTCACCAACGACGAAGGCGCCGGCTACCTGCTCGTCGATATCGCCGCCGCCTATGCCTATCGCTGGTTCCAGGCCGGGCCGGAGGCGGCGCGGCGCGAGGCCGACGAGCGCGTCGAGCAGCTCGTCACGCAGGCGCAGCGGCGGCGCCAGGCGATCGCAGAGGACCGTACCCGCCGGGCGGACCGTCCGTGGCGGCTGAGCCTGCCACGCGCCGCTTATTCGGGCCGCTACTGCAACGCCGATTACGGCACCCTCGCCGTCGCGGCGGACGACGAGCGAATCGCGGTGAGGATGGGCGCGATCGACACGCTCGCGGCACCGTTCACCGAGCCCGACTCGATCCGCCTCGAGCTCGTCCCCGGTGAGGGGCGACCCTACCAGTTCGAAATCGAGAACGGCCGTGCGGCGCGGCTGCGCACGCCCGAGCGCGTGTTCGAGCGCTGCGGCTAGAAGGGAAAGGTCATCCAGATTGCCGCCACGCCGACGACCCAGGTGATCAGGTTAAGGGGCAAACCAACCCGGACAAAGTCCATGAAGCTGTAGCCGCCCATCTGATAGACAAGGACATTGGTCTGATAGCCGAACGGGGTGGCAAAGGCGGCGCTGCCGGCGACCATTACCGCCACGAGGAACGGACGCGGGCTGACGCCCAGCGTCTCGGCGAGGGCGACCGCGAGGGGAGTGATCAGCACCGCAACGGTGGCGTTGGACAGGAGCTCGGTCAGGAACAGGGTCGCACCGTAGAGAATCGCGAGAGCGACAATCGGCTGCAGCTGCTCGAGCGAGCCGACCAGCCGCTCGGTGGCGGCGCTGGCGAGGCCGCTTTCGTCCAGCGCGATGCCGAGCACGATCATCCCGGCGATCAGCATCAGGATGTCGGGCCTCAGCCCTGAATAGGCCTCGTCGGCGGTAATCACGCGCAGGAGAATCAGCAACACCGCGCCCGCGAAGGCGCAAGCGGCGATCGGAGCGACGTTCAGGCTCGCCAGCAGGATCACGGCAAGGAAGATGCCTGCCGACAGCAGGGCCTTCAGCGGCCTCAGTGGCCGATCCGGCGCAAAGGCTTGCGCCGAGCCGAGCTGCGAGCCAGCGAGTCCCGCCTCATCGAGCGCGCCGACAGCGACTTCCGCGGACTCGGGCTCGGGCTCGGAATCGGACACCGCGCGGGCGAGAAGGCGGTCGGCGAACAGCAGCAGATAGACCATGCCGGCGGCCGCGACCGCGAGGCCGACCGGCGTGATCTCGAAGATGCCGAAGCGCGGCTGCCCGGCGATGCTTGCCATGTCGTCGACCAGAAGATTGGTCGAGGTGCCGATCAGCGTGCAGCATCCACCGAGAACCGCCGCATAGGACAGAGGCATCAGAAAGCGCTTGGGCGGCAGGTTCAGCGACTTTGCGACATCGCGCACCACCGGTGCGCTCAGCACGACGATCGGCGTATTGTTGAGGAAGGCGGACGCCGCCCCGCAAATCGCGATCAGCAGCCAGATTCCGAGGCCGCCGATGCGGCGGCACAGACCCACCATCTTGTGGATGGCAGTGTCGAGCAGCCCCGACAGCTCCATCGCGTAGGCGATCACGAACAGCGACGCGAGCGCGATAATCGCCGGGCTGGCAAATGCTCCCTGAACCTCGACCGGGCGCACTGCGCCGGTGAGAAGCAGAACCGCGGCGCCAGTCAACGCGACGACGTCGGCGCGGCCCTTGTCGAACACCAGGGCCCCCACCACGGCGGCAAGCACGAGCAGCGTGACCAGCTGGTCGAAACTCATCGCGGTGTCTCCATCCCGCGCGCCATCCCATGGCGGCGGCCCAGGACGCAAGGGCGGTTCGCATGGCGGAGGGTCTTTGCTATCACGGGGTGGTGAACGCCTCGAACGACAAGCGGATGCTGGCCTGGGCCGCGGCGGCGGTCGCGCTGGCCGGCTGCGAGCCGCAGCCGCCAGAGCCCGCCGCGCAGAACAATGTTGCCGCCGAACAGCCACGGCAGCCACCGATAGCGCTGCCCCAGCCGGAGCCGCCGCTCGACCGCGAGCGACTGCTGCTCGCCGTCGTGCGGGCGCGCAGCGCGCAGGCAGCTGGCCTCGACGACCGCGAGGCGCAGGCCGAGCTCGACGGCGACCGCTTCGAGCTGCGCGTCCGCTTCGGCTGCGGTGCGCCGCCGGAAGCAACACCGCTCGCCAATCCCACGCTGCGTCACGACGCCGACGCCCGCACCATCACGATCGAGGCGACCCCCGATATCGGCCTCGCCGATCCCCTCGTCGCTGCTCTTGGCGGCGAAGGCATAGAAGCGGCCGAGGGCTTCTGGATTCCGCGGCCGTGGATCCTGCAACCGGCTTGCCCCACGGGCCAGGCCGCGTCGGCGGTGCTCGGACCGGCCAGGGTCGGCCTCGCGCAATTCTTCACGGAACAGGATTCGCGGGTCGGCCGCCGCGACGAGCGCGCCTATTCGACCATCCTCAGGCTGGAGGAAGGGCAAGATCCGGCGCGGCCACTGGGCTATGACCTGATCATCACCGGGCGGCTGCGCGCTGGGCCGCAGGGCGGCGTGATCCGCTGCCTCTCCCCCGACCCCAATGCCATCCCCGCCTGCCTGATCGGCGCGGAATTCGAGCAGGTGCGCATCGTCGACGTGGAGCGCGGCAATGAGCTGGCGCGCTGGAGCCGCGGCTGATCCTCACCCGCGCGGGTGGAAATAATCGTAGATGCCCTGGGCGGTGGCGCGGCTGATTCCGGGGACCTTGGCGATGTCGTCCAACGCTGCATTGCGCACGGCGCGGGCAGTGCCGAAGTGCATCAGCAAAGCGCGCTTGCGGTTGGGGCCGATGCCGGGGACGTCGTCGAGCGGAGACGCCGAGATGGACTTCGCGCGCTTGGTTCGGTGGGCGCCGATCGCGAAGCGGTGGGCTTCATCGCGAAGCCGCTGCAGGTAGAACAGCACCGGGTCGTTCGGCGGCAGCTGGAAGTCGCGGCCGTTGGGCAGGTGGAAGGTCTCGCGGCCGGCGTTGCGGTCCGGGCCCTTGCTCACCGCGACGACCGGGATGTCGTGGACCCCGGCATCCTCCATCACCTCGCAGACGGCGGAGAGCTGGCCCTTGCCGCCGTCGATCAGCAAGAGGTCGGGCCAGTCGCCCTTGGAGCGGTCCGGATCCTCCTTCTCGAGCCGGGCGAAGCGGCGGCCGAGGACCTCGCGCATCATCGCGAAATCGTCGCCGGGCACGGTCTCGGGATTGCGGATGTTGAACTTGCGGTAGCTGTTCTTGCGGAAGCCCTCCGGCCCCGCGACGATCATCGCGCCCACGGCATTGGTGCCCTGGACGTGGCTGTTGTCATAGACCTCGATGCGGTTCGGAGGCTCGGGCAGGTCGAACAGCTCGGCAAGCGCGCGCAGGTTCTTGGCCTGGGTGCTGGTCTCGGCCAGCCGCCGGTCGAGCGCCTCTTCCGCGTTGCGCTTGGCCTGGGCGACGAGACGGCGCTGCTCGCCGCGCTGGGGCATCTTGATCTCGACCTTGCGGCCGGCGCGCTCGCCGAACGCTTCTTCGAGCAGGGTGCGCTCGCTCATCTCGCGGTCGAGGAGGATGAGGCGCGGCGGCGGCACTTCCTCGTAGAACTGGACGAGGAAGCTCGACAGCACCTCCTCCTCCGGCACCTCGCTGGTGTGCGCAGGGAAGAAGCTTCGCGCGCCCCAATTCTGGCCGCCGCGGATGAAGAAGGCCTGGATGCCCATCGTGCCGCCCTTCGAGGCGAGCGCGAAGATGTCGGCGTCCCCCACCTTCTCGGCGTGGATCGCCTGGCTGCCCTGGATGTAGGTCAGCGCGCGCAGGCGGTCGCGGTAGACTGCGGCGAGCTCGTAATCCATCGCCTCGGCCGCGTCCTGCATCTGGCGGCCGAGCTTCTGCTGCACCTTGGTGGACTTGCCGGACAGGAAGTCCTTGGCGTCGCCGATCAGCTCCGCATAGCCGGCCTGGTCGATGCGGCCGACGCAGGGCGCCGAGCAGCGGCGGATTTGATAGAGCAGGCACGGCCGCGACCGGTTGGCGAAGAAGCTGTCGGTGCAGGAGCGCAAGAGGAACAGTTTCTGAAGCGCGGTGAGGGTCGTGCGCACCGAGCCCGCGCTTGCGAACGGCCCGTAATATTGCCCCTTGTGACGGCGCGCGCCGCGGTGGAGCTGGACCCGCGGAAAGGCATGGTCCTCGCGCAGAAGGATGAATGGGAAGCTTTTGTCGTCGCGCAGGAGGACGTTGTAGGGCGGCCGGTAGCGCTTGATCAGCTGCGCCTCAAGCAGAAGCGCCTCGGCCTCGTTGTTGGTGGTGACGATCTGGAGGCCGCGGGTCTGGGCGACCATGCGCTGGAGCCGCTTCGTCAGCCGAGCGACCTGGGTGTAGTTGGTCACCCGGTTCTTCAGCGACCGCGCCTTGCCGACATAGAGGACGTCGCCCTTGGCATCGAGCATCCGGTAGACGCCGGGGCGGACCGGCAGCGTGCGCACCACGTCGCGGATCGCCTTCACGCCGATTTCGAGATCGGGCGCATCCGAGCCGCGCACCGTATAGGTGGCACGTTCCTCGTTGAAGCGATCGGGAGCGTCGGGCTTATTGGTCACCGGCGCGATTTAGGGAAGAGCAGCGCCAATCGCCAGCGGGGCGGCGCTGCCACTCCGCGCAAGACGAGTGCTTTGGCAGCAACCGCGATTTCATGTACAACATAAGTACAGGGGCTGTTGCGGGAGGGGAGCAATGGCGACCAAGGCGGATATTCTCTGGTTCAAGACCAATTTCGGCGACGAGATCGAGCAAGCGGTTCAGGGAACCGTGTTCGACCTCGACATGCTTACGGCGATCGCCTGCCAGGAAACCGGATCTCTATGGAGCGTCATGCGCAAGAAGCCCGGGCTCACCCCCGAACGCATCGCCGCTCTGTGTTGCGGCGACACGCTGGACGAAGACAAGGGCCGCAAGGCTTTTCCGCGCACCAAGGCGCACCTGGTCGCCGAGCCGAGCGGGCAGAAGATGTTCGACATTGCCCGAGCGGCGCTGCTCGCCATGGCCGAGCATGTGCCGGGCTACGAATTCGCCCGGACCAGGAAGAACAAGTTCGCGCACGGCTTCGGCGTGTTCCAGTACGACCTCCAGTTCTTCCTCCAGAACCCGGATTATTTCCTCAACAAGGACTATGAGGTGTTCGGGAACTCGCTGAAACGCGCTCTGGGCGAGCTTCGCAACGGTCTCAAGACGCTCGGCCTGCAGGGGCGCAGCACGATCACAGACGAGGAATTCTGCAAGGTCGCGATCTGCTACAACACCGGCGGGTTCAAGCCGAGCAAGGGCCTGAAGCAGGGCCACAAGTCGGGCGACAAATTCTACGGGGAATGCATCCGCGATTTCGTCGCGCTGTCGCGGACCGTCCAGGTCACCGGCGCACCGGCTCCTGCACCCGCTCCCGCGCCGGCCCCGTCGGGCGGCGGGATCACCGCCACCGGCCCGGCTTTGCGGGTGAACACGAATTCCAGCAATCTCCGCCTGCGCCGCGAAGCCAAAGTCAGCAGCCCGATCGAGAAGAACGTGGCTGCCAAATTGCCGAACCGGCATCCGGTGCGCGCGATCTCGGGGAGTCCGGTCAACGGCTTCATCGAGGTACAGACGATCCTCGACGGCCGCCTTCTCCAGGGTTTCGCCTCGGCCGACCATCTCGTACCGGCCGGCGGCTAGGCCCGGTCCCGGCGCGGCGCTGGCAAGGCGCGGATTTGCGCTCTAGCCTCCGCTCATGTTTCACGAGCAGAGAGCGGCGGCGCTGCGCCAGGAGGCGCTCGACCTGATCACTGGGTCCGGCCTGGCGGCGCTGCTCGAGCGGCAATTCCGGCGGCCGATCATCGTCGGCAGCGTCGCCCTCGACCTGATGACGTGGCGCGACATCGACATCTACGTGCCGCTGGACCCCGCCCATCGCGACCGCTTCGTCGCGGTGCTGCCGCCCATGGTCGCCGCGCTCGGCGCGGCCGGCCACGTGGCCTACCGAATCACCTACAATGACGAATGGTTCAGGCCGCGCGGCGATTATGGTCAGGGCTACTATTTCGGCTTCCGAATCGCCGCGTCCGACGGCCACGCCTGGAAGATCGACCTGTGGGCCTGGGACCCGCCGGTCTACGAGCAGAAGCTGGACGAGTTCGCGGCGCTCGACGCGCGGCTCCAGCACGCCGACCGGGCGCTGATCCTGCGCCTGAAGTCGGAAGCCCAGGGACTGCCCGGCTTTCGCGACCGAATCACCAGCCACGACATCTACCAGTTCGTGCTGGACGAGGCGGGAACGAGCTTGGGGCAGCTGCAGGATTATTGCGCCGCACGAGGGCCCAACGGCGGGCAGCACAAATGAAAGGACCGGCGCAATGCGCCGGCCTCTCCACCACCTTCGGTGGTTCCCCTCCCCCAGCGAGCTGGGGGAGGATCTGGTCTTAGTGCGGGCGGTTGAGGCCGGTGATGGCCTGGTCGACCAGCTTGCGGTCCTGGCCCTCGTCGAGGCGCTCGCGGATCAGCTGCTCGGCGGCCGCAGCGGCAGCCGCGGCGGCGCGGGCGCGGACTTCGTCGACCGCGGCGCGCTCGGCGGCGGCGATCTTGTCCTCGGCCATGCGGGTGCGGCGGGCGACCAGCGCCTCGGCATCCTGGCCGGCCTTGGCGACGATGGCCTGCGCCTCATGCTCGGCCTGGCTCATCATGCCGGCGACCTCGCTGTCGACGCTCGCCAGCTTGCGGGCATATTCGTCGCGCAGCGCCTCGGCCTCGGCGCGGATCGCCTTGGCCTCTTCGAGACGCGTCCGGATCGCGGCGATCTGCTTGTCGAGGCCGCCGACGATCAGGCCGGGGACCTTCTTCCAGATCAGGATGGCGATGAACACCGCCATCGCCAGCGACACGAACACGGTCGCGTTGAGGACGCCCGCGACGGCCGGGTCGGGGTGGTTGTCGTGACCGACTCCGCCAGCCTCGGTGGTCAGAGCCTCGGTGCCGGTGTGGGGCGCGTCCGCAGCCTCGTGCGGATCATTGAGGTTGGACGCGACGGTCCCGGTGTGCGGCTCAGCCATGAAGCACCTTTTCGACGGCCTTCCTCGCCTCGGCTTCCTCGACCTCGGTCTCGGCGACGCGGCGGACGATGTCGCGCGCGGCGTCGGCGGCAACCGCGCCGATCTCGGTCAGCGCCGCCTGCTGGGCCGCGGCGATGCGCGCCTCGGCCTCGCTCACCTTGGCATCGAGCTCGGCATTGGCGGCGCCCAGGCGCTGCTCCGAGGCCTTGGCCCCGGCGGCACGCGCCTCGGCCAGCTTGCGCTTGGCCTGCTCACGCGCGGCATTTTCCTGCGCCCGCCACTGCTCCTCGGCCTGATCGGCGGAGGCGCGCGCGGCTTCCGCCGACGACAGGTCTTCGGCCACGGTCCGGTCGCGCAGCTCGACCGTGCCCACGACCTTGCGGGCCATGCCGCGGCCGATGACCAGGTAGACGATGCCGAACGTGACCAGCAGCCAGAAGATCTGCGATCCGTAAGTGGCGGCGAGTTGCTCGATTTGAGGCATTGGCGCTCTTTATCCAATCACCTGTGCGGGGCGGCTCGAGGCCGCCCCGAACCGGTGTCAGTTAGGCGACGAAGATCAGGATCATCGCCACGACGAAGGCGAGCAGGCCGAGAAGCTCAGCGGCGGCGAAGCCGATAAACAGGCGGCCCTGCTGGCTGTCGGCGGCTCCCGGGTTGCGCAGAGCGCTCTGCAGGAAGTTGCCGAAAACCGAGCCCACGCCGATCGCGGCCATGCCCGCGCCGATCGCCGCGAGACCGGCGCCAATGAGCTTCGCTGCTTCTGCGTCCATTTCATTCACTCCTTGATCGAAAAAGTTAAAGTAACCCGTTGAAAACTCAGTGCAGATGCTCGGCGTCGTGGATGTAGAGCGACGTCAGCAGCGCAAAGACATAGGCCTGGATGCCGGCCACCAGCACTTCCAGCGCGGAGATGCCGACCATCAGGGCGAAGCTGGGGATTCCGACCACGCCGCCCCACAGGGCGCCGGCATTGGTCGAGTTGATCACGAAGCCGGCGAGCACCTTCAGAAGAATGTGGCCCGCGGTCATCGCGACGAACAGTCGCAGACCAAGCGAGAACGGCCGGAAGGCGAAGGAGATCAGCTCAATGAAGAAGATGAGCGGGATCATCGGCACAGGCGTGCCGTGCGGCACGAACAGGCTGAAGAATTTCAGGCCATGTTTCCAGAAGCCGACGATCAGAACGATCGAGAAGCTCATGATCGCCAGCACGCCGGTCACGGTGAAGTGGCTGGTGAAGGTGAACGGGTGAAGCCCGACCAGACCCAGCGGCAGCATGCCGAGCAGGTTGGCGAACAGGATGAACATGAACAGCGAGAAGATGTAGGGCAGATACTTGCGGCCGCCCTTGCCGATATTCTCGTCGACCAGCTTGGTGACGAAGCCGGTGAAGCCTTCGACCATCATCTGCCAGCGGCCGGGGACGACCGCCTGCTTCATGCCGCCGAGCATGAACAGCCACAGGGCGACCACCGTCGCGACCATCCACGCGGCGCTGTTGGTGAAGGCGATCTGGGTGTCGCCAATGGTGAAGAGGTCGGCGATCGTCTGCACCTGGAACTGGTGCATCGGGTCGATCGCGGTCGATTCTTCGGCCATGCTGGGTCGGTTCCGTCTTAAAATCGTGCGCCAAGCGCCCGCAGGATCACGGGCGCTTGCTGGAAAGCCTGATGATGTTCCTGAACCCGCTGACGATCCCGAGGATCGGCATCGCGATCAGGAGCCATGGGGAAGTGCCGAGCAGCCAGTCGAGCGTCCAGCCGACCACCGCACCTCCAAATATCCCGCCGAGCAGGTAGGAAAGCACGCGCATGCCGAGACGATAATCGTCATCGCCCTTGTCGCGCCCTTCTCCCGACCTGCTCGCCTCTTCGGTTCGCGCGCGCCGCAAACGCTCATCAAGCGCGTTCAGGCGGGCGTCCTCGTCGAGGGGGTCCAGTCCAGGCTCTTTGCTGGGCAATCCGCTTCTCCGTAGAAAGCGCCGGTTTGAACGGCGTCCAAGCGGCCAAGCGCATCTGCCAAGCGGCGAGCCCGCCAAGGCGCGGCCCCTTTAGGAAGGGGGGAGATTCGAGTCAACATGGCGCTGCGCGCGCTCGACCCAACGCGCCGCTCAGCCTGAGCTGCCCCACCCCCGTTCGCCCTGAGCTTGTCGAAGGGCTGTCCTTTCTTTTTGAAGGAGGTAGGAAGAACAGGGCTTCGACAAGCTCAGCCCGAACGGCTTGGGGGGAACGCGCGAAGTTGGGCGAATCCGATCCCGTCGATCATAGCGGTCATCGCGCGCGGCTGCGGCAGAGGCTCGCCGAGGGCGGTCCCGACGCCCTGCTCGACCATGAGCTGGTCGAATATCTGCTCGGTCTCAACACGCCTCGGCGCGACCAGAAGCCGCTCGCCAAGCAGCTGATCGCGCGGTTCGGCGGATTCGGGGCGCTGCTCTCCGCCGATCACGAGGCGCTGGAGCGGGCCGGGCTGACCGAGGGACAGGTCGCGGCGCTCAAGATCGCGCAGGCCTCGGCGTTGCGGCTGCTGCGCGCAGAGATCGCCGAGCAGCCGATCCTGGGCTCGTGGCAGGCCCTGCTCGACTATCTCCACGCCGACATGGCCCATCTCGCCGTCGAGCGGGTGCGAGTCCTGTTCCTCGATTCGAAGAACCGACTGATCCGCGACGAGCCGATGTGGGAAGGCTCGGTCGACGAGAGCGCGGTCTATGTCCGCGAGATCGTCCGCAGGGCGCTCGACTACCAAGCGACGGGCCTCATCATCGTCCACAACCACCCGAGCGGCGACCCGCGCCCGAGCCCGCAGGACATCGCCATCACCAAGGACATCGCCGACGCCGCGCGGCACCTGCGCATCACGCTTCACGATCATGTCATCATCGGGCGAACCGGCCACGCCAGCCTGAGAGCGCTTGGGCTGATGTAAAATCCTCCCCGGCACGGGGAGGTGGCAGCGCGAAGCGCTGACGGAGGGGGCCCAGAGACTTGCACCGACGGAGGGCCCCCTCCACCACGCGCTGCGCGCGCGGTCCCCCTCCCCGTGCCGGGGAGGATTGATTGCCTCCCCTCCCCCTCCTAGAGGCTCGGCGCATGGTTCCCCGCTATTCCCGCCCCGCCATGGCGGCCATCTGGTCGCCCGAATCCCGCTTCCGAATCTGGTTCGAGATCGAGGCGCATGCCCTCGACGCGATGGCCGAGCTCGGAGTCGTGCCGCGCGAGGCCGCCGCGAAGGTTTGGGACTGGTGGCGGACGGAGCCCCAAATCGACGTCGAGCGGATCGACGCGATCGAGGCGGTGACCAAGCATGACGTGATCGCCTTCCTGACCTGGGTCGCCGAGCAGGTCGGGCCGGAGGCGCGCTTCCTCCACCAGGGCATGACCAGCTCCGACGTGCTCGACACCGCGCTCGCGGTGCAGCTGGCGCGCGCGACGGACATCCTGCTCACCGACCTCGACCAGCTGCTGGACGTGCTGAAGCGGCGCGCGTTGGAGCACAAGCTCACCCCGACGATCGGCCGAAGCCACGGGATCCATGCCGAGCCGGTCACCTTTGGACTGAAGCTCGCCGAGGCTTATGCGGAATTTTCGCGCGCCCGGACCCGGCTGGAGTGGGCCCGCGAGGAGATCGCCACCTGCGCCATCTCCGGCGCCGTCGGGACCTTCGCCAATATCGATCCCCGCGTCGAAGAGCACGTCGCGGAGATGATGGGCCTCTCCGTCGAGCCGGTGTCGACCCAGGTCATCCCGCGCGACCGCCACGCCCTCTATTTCGCGACTCTGGGCGTGATCGCCTCGTCGATCGAGCGGCTCGCGACCGAGGTCCGCCACCTGCAGCGCACCGAGGTGCTCGAGGCCGAGGAATATTTCTCGCCGGGCCAGAAGGGCTCGTCGGCGATGCCGCACAAGCGCAACCCGGTTCTCACCGAGAATCTCACCGGCCTCGCCCGGATGGTGCGCGGCTACGTCACTCCGGCGATGGAGAATGTCGCGCTGTGGCACGAGCGCGACATCAGCCACTCGTCGGTCGAGCGCTATATCGGCCCGGACGCGACGATCACCCTCGACTTCGCCCTCGCACGCCTCACCGGCGTGATAGACAAGCTGCTCGTCTATCCCGAGCGCATGCAGCGCAACATGGACCGGATGGGCGGCCTCATCCATTCGCAGCGGGTGCTTCTCGCCCTCACCCAGGCGGGCGCCAGCCGCGAGGACAGCTACCGCCTCGTCCAGCGCAACGCGATGAAGGTGTGGGAGAGCGACGGCGCGCTCAGCCTGCTCGACCTGCTCAAGGGCGACGAGGAAGTCACCGCCCTGCTCTCCGAGTCGGAAATCGAGGACAAGTTCGACCTCGGCTATCATTACAAGCACGTCGACACGATCTTCGAGCGCGTGTTCGGCAAATAAGCCGCGTCCGAAGCGAAAGATTTCCCCTCCTGCCGAGACTATGTTCGGCACCAACGGGAGGGGAAGGTCATGCCGGAGATCAGCGGATCCGTCGGGCGCGGCGGGAACAACCGAAGCGACGACGTCACCACGGTGCAGAATCTGCTCCAGCCGCACATGTCGGCCCTCGGGTTGGCGCCTCTGGAGATAGACGGGCGCTTCGGCGACAACACGCTGAAGGCGATCCGGCTCTACCAGAAGCGGGTGATGAGCCGGACCAACCCCGATGGGCGGGTCGACGTCGGCGGCGCCACTTGGAGAGCGCTCACCGACGGCACCACCGTCACGCCGCCGGCCGCACCGGCGGAGGGAGCCTCGAACCTGAGCGGCGCGGCATGGTGGCACGCCAATCAGGCGCGCTTTCCCAACAGCAACAAGCTCGCCGATCTCGCACCGAGCTTCCGGGCCAAGCTGACACCGTTCCTCGATGCCCTGCGAGCGGCAGGCGCGACGGTGAACATCACCGCCGGCAATCGCGACGCAACCCGCGCCTACCTGATGCACTTCTGCTGGCAGATATCGAAAGGCGCGGTGCGGGCATCCGCGGTGCCGCCGCGGGCGGGCTGCGACATACGCTGGGACCATGGCAGCGACTCCCAATCGAAGCGCGGCGCGCGCGAGATGCGCGACCTGTTCGGGATCGTGTTCAAGCCGTCGCTGACCAGCAACCATATCGGCGGCGAGGCTGTGGACATGACGATCGGCTGGACCGGCACGTTGCGGGTCAAGGACGCCCACGGCGTCGTCCACGCACTCGGCGCCCCGCGCAACGGCGGCGACAATGGCGGGCTGCATGCGGTCGGCGCCAGCTATGGCGTGAAGAAGCTGGTCGGCGACCGTCCCCACTGGTCGGAGACGGGGCGCTAGGAACGGCGGGGCGGCAAGCGCTTCCTGTTCAGCCTCGCTCGCCGTGCAGGTGCGTGCCGCCCTCGTGGCGGTGCGGCGGGCTCTGCAGGCTGTTGTAGACCGATGCGACGAACGCCTCGGGCGGGATGAAGTCGGTGGTGCGGCCGTAGGGGTCGGCCAGCCGGAGCGCCTGGATCTGTTCCAGCGAGCGCCCGGCCGCGATCTCGGCGGCGACCCGGTCGCGCACGGAGCGGATCCGGTCGCGATAGGCGATGAGGTCGGCGCGTGACGCGATGCGGCCATGGCCCGGAATGATGCGCGTCGTATCGTTGGCGGTGGCGAGCGCGGTGTCGATCGCGGCGAGCAGACCATCGACCGAGCCGCCGGATTCGAGGTCGATGAACGGCAGCATGCCGTGGAAGAAGGTGTCGCCCATGTGAAGGACGTTGGCGCCGGTCCAGTAGATCAGCGCGTCGCCGTCGGTATGGGCGTTGGCGACGTGAGTGACTCGAATCGTGTCGCCGTTGAGGTGGAACGTCACGCCGTCGGCGAAGGTCACCACCGGCAGCGCCCCGCGCGGCGCGGCGGGAACCATCTCGCCGCGCAGCATCTGGCCGGCCGACAGGCGGCGGCGGACATTGTCGTGGGCGACGATCACTGCGCCGCGCCGGCCGAAATTCTCGTTCCCGCCGGTATGGTCGCCATGCCAGTGCGTATTGATCACAAAGCGCACCGGATCAGGATCGACGGCGGCGACCGCGGCAGCGATGCGCTCGGAAAGCGGCGCATATTGGTCGTCGATCAGGATGTTGCCGTCCTCGCCATGGCTGAGGCCGATATTGCCGCCGGCGCCGAACAGCACAGCGACTCCCGGCGCAAGCCGCTCGACCTGCACCTGCACGGCGTCGAGGCTGCGTTGGGCTGCGACGGGCGCCGCGGCAGCCAGGAGGAGGATGGCGACAAGGCGAGACGATTGCATGTGCACGGCTCCGGTTCGTTTCGGAGCCGGTTTAGCGGCAGCTAGGCATCAAGGCGAGCTAGCTCGCGCCGACCGCCAGGCGGCCGCGAAGGTCGGGAAGCGCGAAATCGTCCTGCCCGTCGCCGCCATAGGTCGTGCCGATCAATTGGAAGAGCGGCTCATAGTCGGCGACGGCGAGCAGGCGGCCGTCGGCCGGCGCGAAGCCTGCGGGCGGGGTCCCGCCGGCGAAGGCGATGATCTCTCCCACGACCGGGTGGTCGGGCGGGAAGCCGCCGTCGCCATTAGCCGGCGGGAACGCGCCCTGGACGCAGACGAGCCAGGTGAGGCCGAGCCCGCCGGCGTCGCTCCAGCCGGGGATCTTGACCGGCTGCCCCAGGCTCACGCCATCGTCCGTTCCGATCGGCGCGCTGCCGTTGAGATCGGGCAATGCGAAGGCCGCCGGGTTACCGCCGAAGGCCGTGCCGATCGCCTCGAACAGCGGCACGTTGCGGGCGATCGGAAGCAGCGAGCCGTCGGCCGTCAGCCAGCCCGGCGGCGCATAACTGCCGGCGAACAAGGCCATCGTGCCGACCGCAGGGTAGCCGCCCGCGCCCGCCGCCGCGGCGATGAGCCATGTCATCTGCAGCGCGTGGGGCGAGACGAGACCCGCCTGGCCGCCGATCGCGACCCTGCCGGCGAGGTTCGGCAAGGCGATCGTCGTGCTTCCGCCGCCGCCATATTGGGCGCCGATCACCGCCATGAGCGGCTGGTTCTGGTTGATCGGCAGCATATGTCCCGCGGCCGCGGGCGCGCCGAAGGCGGCATAGCCCGGCGCGGCGAAGACATGGACCATGGCGAGCGTCGCCTCGGCCGCTCCGCTGCCTCCGGCCGACGGGAAGGCGCCGCCGGTCGCGCACAGATGAGGCAATTGAACGACGGGCGGTGGCGGCGCGGCGCCTCTCACCAGCGGCTTCGGCTGCAGCATGTCGGCCTCCCGGCTAGAGCCTTCTCAACACGACGCCGACGGTCTGGGTGCCCTGGACGTCGACGCCCGCGCCCTGAAGGGTGTTGTCGTCGGTGAAGCGCAGGGTGAAGCTGTCGGCGCTATAGCCGTCCGGCCCCGACAGGATGACCGGGTCGCTGCACCGGATGCTGACGAGCTCCTCGCCTTCGATGACGCAGCGCTGCCTCACCCGCTTCGGCTGATCGTCCTGCATATATTCCACGATGATCGTGGCCTGGTTGGATGTCGCCGACATGGTGCCGGAATAGTCCGTGCCCCCGGTCGACCAGGCGATCGACCAGCGCCCGTCGGTCTGCCGCGGCGCGATGACCGGCGCGGTCAGTTCCTGGAGCCGGGTTCGCGCCTCGGCGAGATTGGCGTTGCCCGGGCAGCTGGCGATGAAATCGCGAAGCGCGGCGACCGGGTCCGGAGCCGAGCCCGACTGCGTCCACAGCGTGTCGCATTGGTCAACGGGCGGAGTCTCGGGGGACGGTTCGTCGGGCACAACTGCGGGCGCCGGTTCCGCAGGCGCCTCTGCGAAAGTGGAATAGGTCGGGTCCGGCTGGGCGAGCATCACGATCCCCGCCGCGCCAATCGCGGCGACGGGAAGCAGGAGCCAGGGCCAGAGCTGGCGCGGGCGCCGCCGCTCTTCATATGGGGCGTGTTCTCCGGCCAGTGCCGCAGCGGCCGCCGCTCGCTCCGCTTCCTCCCGCTCGCGCGCCTCGGCCTGCTCGGCCGCGAGGCGCGCGGCGGCGGCCTCGGCAGCGAGGCGCTCGCGCTCCTTCTTCTCGGCGCGGCGACGCTGCTTCTCGGCCGCGGCGGCGGCCTTGCGCTGC
>NZ_JAANPA010000051.1 GCF_011320075.1 Sphingosinicella sp. YJ22
CGCACGGCCCGCTCCAACGTGCCGAGCCAGGCGCGCCCGCAGCCGCAGCGCCAGCCCCAGCGGCAACCGGCGACCCGGCCGGGCAGTGGCCAGGCGGAGCGGAGCCGCGGCTCGCGGCTGCCGAGCGCGGGCAGCTTCGGCGATGATGCGGGCACTTCCCGCGAGCAGGGCGCGGTGGTGACGGCGCAGGTCCGCGCCAGCCTCGACCAGGCGATCCTGCGCGCGCTCCAGCCGTGCCAGCGCCAAAATTTGCCGGCTTCCGAGGCGCGAGCGATCCGCGTGCGGGTGGCGGTCACCCTCAATGCCGACGGCAGTCTCGCGAGCGCGCGCGTCGCGGGCGTCAACGACTATGATGACAGCCTAAGTCGCTACGAGCAGCGCATGCGCGAGATCGCGCTGAGCGTGGTGCGGGAATGTACCCCGATCCGTGGCCTTCCGGCCGAATATTATTCCGTCGCCCGGGGCTGGCGGCAGTTCAATTATACCTTCCCGCGCGCGTGAGGCGGGGCAAGTGAAAGAGGGCAGCATGGGTAAGATCATTTCCGGGCTGTGGCTGACGGTGCTGCTGGCGCTTGCCGCGCCGGCGACCGCGCAGAACCAGCAACAGCCGCCCACCACGCCGCCCGAGGAGGTGATCGAGCTCGAGGTCGGCGAGGGCGTGTTCACGACCTTCAACGTCGCGGTGCCGGTGATGCCGACCCCGCAGGCTGTCGACACGCCGGCGGGCAACACCCAGAGGCTGGGCCAGCAGGTCGCCGAGATTATCGTCTCGGACCTTCGCAACTCGCGCCTGTTCCAGCCGCGCGGGCCGGGCGGGCTGCCGACTCCGAGCTTCGGCGAGGTCAGCTCCCCCAATTACGGCGTGTGGCAGGGCGTCGGCGCGCAGAACCTTGTCCAGGGCTATGTCCAGGCCAATGGCGACGGCTCACTGACGGTAGGCTGCTACCTCTATGACGTGGGCGGGCGGACCCAGCTGACGCGCCAGGGCTTCAACGTGCCGGTCGCCCAGTGGCGGCGGGCGGCGCACCGCTGCGCCGACACGATCTACAGCCGCCTGTCCGGCGACACCGGCTTCTTCGACACCCGCATCGTCTATGTGTCGGAGACCGGCCCGCCCAACCGCCGGATCAAGCGGCTGGCGATCATGGACTATGACGGCGGCAACCACCGCTTCCTGACCAACGGCCAGTGGACGGTGCTGACCCCGCGCTTCGCTCCGGACCAGCGCACGATCACGTTCATGAGCTACGAGAACGACCGGCCGCGCGTGTACGTGCTCGAAATGGGCACAGGCCGCGTGCGTCCGCTCGTGCCGGGCAACTACCAGACCTTCGCTCCGCGCTACTCGCCCGACAGCCGCTTCATCGTCTTCTCGATGGCGGTGAACGGCAACACCGACGTCTACCGGATCCCGGTCGAGGGCGGCACGCCGCAGCGGCTGACCAACGCGCCGGGAATCGACACCGGCGGCAGCTATTCGCCCGACGGCCGCCAGATCGTGTTCGAGAGCGACCGCGGCGGAAGCCAGCAGATCTATGTGATGAACGCGGACGGCTCCAACCAGCGCCGGATCAGCTTCGGCGGAGGCAGCTACGGAACGCCGGAATGGAGCCCGCGCGGCGACCTCATCGCCTTCACCAAGATCGGCGGCGGCTTCCGCATCGGCGTGATGACTCCGTCGGGCGGCGGCGAGCGCGTGCTCACCGGCGGCCCGCATGACGAGGGCCCGACCTGGGCGCCCAACGGCCGAGCGATCATGTTCTTCCGCGGCGCGAGCCGGGGCAACCTCTGGTATGTCGAGGCATCCGGCGGCGGCACCCGCCGAGTGGCGACCCCGCTCGAAGGCTCCGACCCGTCCTGGTCGCCGCTGAACCCTAACTGACCGTGACCCGAATTGATTCCCCCTGTCCCCGAGAGGAGAAGTCCGTTGAGTAAGACCCGAATCATCGCCACCGTGGCGCTCGGCGCCGCCTTGGTTGCCACCTCCGCCTGCTCGTCGCGGCGGCCGGAGAGCCTTCCGCCGGCGCCGGGCAGCGAAGGCCCGGGCTCAGGCATCGGCACCGATCCGGGCGGCACCGGCGTCGGCGCCATCGTGCCAGGCTCGCGCGCCGACTTCCTCCAGCAGGTGCCGTCCGACCGGGTCTATTTCGCGCTCGACAGCTACACGCTGACCAACGAGGCGCGCGCGGTGCTGGATTCGCAGGCGCAGTGGCTCAATGCCAATCCGGCGGTGAACGTCACCATCGAGGGCCATGCCGACGAGCGCGGCACCCGCGAATACAATCTCGCGCTCGGCGAGCGCCGGGCCAATGCGGCTCGGCTCTATCTCGAGAGCCGCGGAATCTCCTCGGCGCGCATGCAGACGATCAGCTGGGGCAAGGAACGGCTCGAATCGTTCGGCTCCGACGAGGCGTCCCACGCCCGCAACCGCCGCGCCGTCACGGTGGTGCCGGAGTAAGCTTCCTCTCCCCGGCGGGGAGAGGATTACGGAGCCTTGGCGGCTGCGCCGCCTAGGCGAAGTTGGTGAGGGGGTTCGGGTTCAGAGGATAGCCGCTGACTCAGGGACCCCTCACCCAACCCTCTCCCCGCTGGGGAGAGGGCCTTAGTGGCCCGGTCTCCTAGTTCAACGCCTCGTCGAGCAGCCTTGCGAGGCGCAGGCCGCCGCGCGTTACCTGGGTTCGGACGACCGGGATGATTTCGCGGATCTGCGCCTGGGTGATGACCGGCGGCTCGGCCGGGACGTCCGCGCAGGGGTCGGCGAGGACTCCGCCATAAGCGAAGCGGCGGCTGACCTCCCAGCTCTCCCGCGCCCAATCCTCGACGCTGCCCTGCGCCATCCCCGAGCGCTCGTCCCTGCCGAGCACGCTCAGCAAGCCGCGCGCCTCGCCGGGCGGGGTTGAGATGGAACGCTCGGCGAGCAGGCCGTCCCAAATGGCGTGGAGGTTCGACTGGATGCGGCTGTAATAGGCGCGGAAGCGGTTGCCGCCGAGATCGCCGCGGTCGCCGGCGTGGAGCGGCTGGTGAAGGTCGCCGACGAAGTGGATGAGGAACAGCAGCGCCTGGAGCCGCTCGCGGCGGGGCAGGGTGCGGTCCTTGAGCAGCCTCAGGTTTCGCTCGACCTGCGCCGACACGCAATTGCCGTTGGCGCAGGCGCTGGCCATGTCGAACGGGCGGCACACGTCGACATTCTGATAGTGCCAGGGCGCGGTGTAGCTGAACCGGTCGCCCATCCTGCGGACGCAATCCGCCCACACGCTCGCCTGGCCGATGGTGGCGACGGGACAGGCCGGCGTGTCGAGCAGTTCGCCCTGGCGAAGCAGCCGCCGGACCTCGGCGCGGGCCGCGGGGCTCGCCTCGTCGAGCGCGATGCGCGCGACCGTCTCGTGGCCATAGTCCCACCAGGCGGAGGCGGGCGCGGACAGGCCAAGGAGAGTCGCGAGGACGCTCAGCCTGAGCAGCGGTCTCGCCAGGAACTTGGTCATCTTCAAACTCTGCAAAAGACTCGCGCGGTCAGCCCCGCTCGCCGCCGCGGGCTGCGCTGACCGTGTCCTGCCCTTCCTCGTCGCCGTAGATGGCGACGCTTCGGCCGGCGGGGCTCGCCTGGCCGCGATACATTCCCGGCGTGTTGAAGCTGTAGATGCCGTCGCCGCGCGGGGTGACGACGATGACTCCGCCGGTGCCGCCCAGCGCATGCATCTCGCGGATCACCGTGTCGGCGGCCTGTTGGGCGCTGTCCTCGGTGAAGCGCAGGCGGGCGCAGATCTCGTGGGCGACGCCTTCGCGGATGAAGAACTCGCCGGCGCCGGTCGCCGACACGGCGCAGGCGCGGTCGTCGGCATAGGTGCCGGCGCCGATGATCGGCGAATCGCCGATCCGGCCCCAGCGCTTGCCGGTGAGGCCGCCGGTCGAGGTCGCAGCGGCGACATGGCCCTCGCGGTCGACGGCGACCGCGCCGACGGTGCCGTATTTGAGGTCGATGTCGAAACTCTCGGCGGACGGGCGGCTCAGGAACTCGTCGAGCTGGCGGCGCCGCTCGGGGGTGTGGAACCACTCGTTCGGCACCTGCTCGAGGCCCTGCTCGCGCGAGAACTGGTCGGCGCCGAGGCCGCGCAGGAAGACGTGGGGGCTCCCCTCCATCACCCGGCGGGCGAGGCTGACCGGGTGGCGGGTGTTGGAGGTGCCGGTGACCGCGCCGGCGCGACGGTCGCGGCCGTCCATGATCGACGCGTCATGCTCGATCGTCGCGTCATGGGTGAAGACGGCGCCGCGGCCGGCGTTGAAATTGGGATCGTCCTCGAGCTCGCGAACCGCCGCTTCGACCGCGTCCAGAGCGCTGCCGCCGCGCTCCAGCACCGCCGAGCCGGTCGCCAGGGCATGGTCGAGAGCGGCGCGGATCTCGCGCTCCTTCTCGGGGGTCAACCGGCCGCGTTCGATCACGCCCGCGCCGCCATGGATGACCAGCCGCCAGGCGGGGCGCTCGCCCTGGCTCTGGGGTTGGGCGACGGCGGTGGTGGACATCAACAGGGCTCCGATCAGCAGCAGCAAACGCATGGGGACCTCCATTCGGTGCACTGCCCTTAGGGGGTGAGATGGCGGAGGTGAAGAGACCGCTTCGAATCGGCTTGCGCGGGCGCCCCGGCTCATATAAATATGATATCAGTATTTATGGGAGGGAAGGAAAAAATGACCGACGTCCGCACCGAGGGACTGCGCGTGAGCCGCGAGGTGCCCGCCTCGACGATGAGCGGCTATCCGATGCTTCTGGTGCTTCTCGCAGCGATCGCACTGACGGTCTGGGGCGCGCTTCAGATCGAGGGGCCGCGGGAAATGCTCGGCATTGGCGCCGCGATCGGCGGAGTCCTCATTCTGCTGTTCGTCGCCTGCGGCTTCTACATGCTGCAGCCCAACCAGGCGGCGGCGATCACCCTGTTCGGCGACTATCGCGGCACCGACCGGTCGACCGGCTTGCGCTGGGTGCTGCCGTGGATGATCCGCAAGAAGGTGTCGGTGCGCGCGACCAACTTCATTTCCGAGCGGATCAAGGTCAACGAGCTGCGCGGCAACCCGGTCGAGATCGCGGCCCAGATCGTGTGGCGCGTGACCGACACCGCCCAGGCCTTGTTCGACGTCGACGACTATAAGGCGTTCGTCGTGGTTCAGACCGAGGCGGCGGTTCGCTCGGTCGGCTCGCGCTACGCCTATGACGATCTCGAGCATCAGGAAGAGGTGACTCTGCGCGGCAGCCATGAGGTGGTGAACAGCGAGCTTCGCCTGGAGCTGATCGAGCGCCTGAAGGTCGCCGGGATCACCATCGACGAATGCGGCCTCACCCACCTCGCCTATGCTCCGGAGATCGCCAGCGCGATGCTTCGCCGCCAGCAGGCGCAGGCGGTGGTCGCTGCGCGGGCGACGCTGGTCGCGGGAGCGGTCGGAATGGTCGAGATGGCGCTCGACTCCTTGAGCCAGAAGGGCGTCGTCGAGCTCGACGACGAGCGCCGAGCGACGATGGTGTCGAACCTCATGGTCGTGCTGTGCGGCGAGCGCGAGGCTCAGCCCGTGGTCAATGCCGGGACCCTGTATCAGTAACGAGGGGAGGCCCCTCGTGCCTGACAAGAAACCGCCCGACCCGAAGAAGGCCTTCCCGCTGCGCATCGAGCCGGCCCTGTGGGACCAGCTCGAGCGCTGCGCGGCGGCCGAGTTCCGAAGCGTCAACGCCGAGATCGAGGTGCTCCTGCGCGAGGCGCTGGCGCGGCGCGGGATCAAGGTCGCGCCGCCGGAGAAGCGGCCGCGCGGGCGGCCGAGGAAAGAGGAGGGGTGATATGCTGACCGTGCGTTTCGCGGGCCGCCTTCAGCTGAGATGGCTGAGCGGGGTGGCCGCCCTGCTTCTGGTCGCCGGAACCGTTATCGCCCTGAGCTAGGCCCGACTTTCGCTTGTAACCCCAAAGGCCTATATCCGCGCCATGTCCGTACGCCCCTGGAGAGATATCGTCCGCCGCCCGTCGCGGCAGATCATGGTCGGCAACGTCGCCGTCGGCGGCGACGCGCCGGTGACGGTGCAGACCATGACCAACACGCCGACGTCGGACGCCAAGGCGACGATCGACCAGATCCGCCGCTGCGAGGAGGCCGGCGTCGACATCATCCGCGTGTCCTGCCCCGACGTGGAATCGACGGCGGCGCTGAAGCAGATCGTGCGCGCGGCGCAGGTCCCGATCGTCGCCGACATCCATTTTCACTACAAGCGGGCGCTCGAGGCGGCCGACGCCGGCGCGGCCTGCCTGCGCATCAACCCGGGGAACATCGGCTCGGAGGACCGCGTGCGCGAGGTGATCGCGGCGGCCAAGGCGAACGGCTGCGCGATCCGCATCGGCGTCAACGCCGGCAGCCTCGAGAAGGACTTGCTCGAGAAGTACGGCGAGCCGTGCCCCGAGGCTCTGGTCGAGAGCGCGCTCGACCATATCAAGATCCTCCAGGACCACGATTTCCACGAATATAAGGTCGCGGTGAAGGCGAGCGACGTGTTCCTCGCGGTCGCGGCCTACCAGCAACTCGCCGAGGCGGTCGACTGCCCGCTCCATCTCGGCATCACCGAGGCCGGCGGCTTCGTCGGCGGCACCGTGAAGAGCGCGATCGGCATCGGCTCGCTGCTGTGGTTCGGGATCGGCGACACGATCCGCGTCTCGCTCTCGGCCGAGCCCGAGGAGGAGGTGCGGGTCGGCTACGAGATCCTCAAGAGCCTCGGCATCCGCAACCGCGGCGTCCGGGTGGTGTCGTGCCCGTCCTGCGCGCGCCAGGGTTTCGACGTGATCCGAACCGTGCAGACGCTGGAGGAGCGGCTCCAGCATATCCGAACGCCGATGTCGCTGTCGGTGCTCGGCTGCGTCGTCAACGGCCCCGGCGAGGCGCGCGAGACCGACATCGGCATCACCGGCGGCGGCAACGGCAAGCACATGGTCTATCTGTCCGGCGTCACCGATCACCATGTCCAGGACGCCGATATGATCGACCATATCGTCCGCCTCGTCGAAGCGAAGGCCGCCGAGATCGAGGCGGCGAATACGGGCCTTCCGGCCGCGGCGGAATAGCCCGGTTAACCATCCGCCTTAAGCGGGCCGAAGCGAGGCTCGGGCTAGGGCCGGCGCGATGCAGAAGGCGCTGTTCATCGTCATCGCGGTCGGGCTGGGAATCGGCTTTCTGATCCCGACCGGTCCGAGCGAGGCCCCCCAGACGGAGGCCGCGGCGGCCGACGCCGCGCCGGCCGAAGCGGCGCCCAAGGCGCGACCGGCGTCCGTGACCAGCGGCAGCTGGGGCGGCGAGGCGCGGCTCACGCGGCGCGGCAACGGCCATTTCTACGGCAATGCGATGGTCAACGGCCAGCCGGTCGAGATGATCATCGACACCGGCGCGAGCAGCGTCGCGCTCACCGTCGAGGATGCTCGGCGGATCGGCATCGCGGTCGATCCGGCGTCGTTCGAAGTGGTCGGCACCGGCGCCTCCGGCCCGGTGCGCGGCCAGCCCATCCAGCTCGACAGCGTCGAGCTCGAGGGACGGCGGATCAACGGAGTCAGCGGCGCCGTGCTGGAAGGGCTCGAGCACTCGCTGCTCGGCCAGTCCTATCTCAGCCGGATCGGCTCGATCACCATGAACGGCGACTATCTGACGCTTCGTTAGTCCGCGGCGGCGGTTCGCTGCGGCGGGGTCCAGCCCTCGCGATAGCGCTCGAACCAGGCGAGGATCGCGCTCACCCGAGCGGCGCTCTGCGACGGCCGGCCGGCGAGATTGTGCGGAGCGCCCGGCACCCGGATCAGCGCGGTCGGCACGCCGCGCAGCTGAAGCGCGTTGTAATATTGCTCCGCCTCGCTCGACGGCGTGCGGTTGTCCTCGGCGCCGACGACGACCAGCGCCGGGGTCTGCACGTTGCCGACCAGCGACAGCGGCGAACGGCGCCAATAGGCCTCCATATTCTCCCACGGCATTCCGCCCATCCAGTAGCGGGCGTAAGCGGCGACGCCGTCGGAGGTCAGCGCGAAGCTCGTCCAGTTGATCACCGGCTTCTGCACCGCCGCGGCGCGGAAGCGGTTGGTCCGGCCGATGATCCACGAGCTGAGCACGCCGCCGCCCGATCCGCCGGTGACGAACAAGCGGTTCTCGTCAGCGAAGCCCTCCGCGATCGCCGCGTCGACCGCGCTCATCAGGTCGTCATAGTCGTAGCCGGGATAGGCGAGGTGGATCTGGTCGGCGAAGTCCTGGCCGTAGGAGGTCGAGCCGCGCGGGTTGACCGACAGCACCGCATAGCCGGCGGCGGCATAGAGCTGGTTGTCGGTGGCGAAGTGAGGACCATAGGCCTGCCACGGGCCGCCATGGATCTCGAGGACCAGCGGGTGGCGCTGGCCGTCGACATGGCCAGGCGGCAGAGTCAGCCACGCCTCCACGGGCCGCTGGTCGTGCGACGAGCGAGTCGCGATCCGGCGCACCTCGCCGAGCCTCTTGTGGGCGAGAAGATCCTCGTTGAGGCGGGTGAGCTGGCGAACCGCGCCGCCGCGCACCAGCGCGACGTCGGCGGGACGGATCCCGCTGCCGGCGGTGATCGCCAGGGTGCCGTCGCGCGCGACGCTATACTCGCCGCCGCTATAGGGCCGGTCGATGCTGCCGCCGCTGAGGCCCTCCGCCACGGTGCGGATGCTGCCGTCGAGCCCGACCCGCGCGACCTTGCGCGTGCCGTGCTCGTCATAACTGACATAGATAGACCGCCCGTCCGCGGCCCATTGCGGCGAGTCGAGGTCGCGGTCGAGCCCGACGGTGAGCGAGCGGCGGTTCGAGCCGTCGCGGTCCATCACATAGAGCTGCGCCTGGGTGTAGCCATAGCCACGGTCGTCGAAGCCGAGATAGGCGATTCGGCTGCCGTCCGGCGACACCATTGGCGCGAAATCGGGTCCGTCGCGGTCGGTGAGCGCGCGCATCGCACCGCTCGCCATGTCGACCGCGTAGATCTCGGCATCGAGCGGGTCGCGCTCCCAGTCCGGGGAGCGGTTGGCGCTGGTGTAGATGCTGCGGCCGTCCGCCGACCATTCCACCGGGCCGTCATGGTGGAAGTCGCCGGAGGTAAGCTGGCGCGGCGTGCCGCCCTCGGCCGGAACCACGAACAAATGGCTGTAACCCGGACGGATGAAGCCCTGGCCGTCGGCGCGATAGGTGACGTTGGTGATCTGCTGGAGCGGCTCGGCCCATTGCGCGCCCTCGGGCTTGGCGGGCGCGCGCCCAAGCCGGGCCGGCTCGCCCGGCACCAGCATCGAGTAAGCGATGTGGCGCCCGTCGGGCGACCAGGCGATGCTCCCCGGAGCGTTGGGAAGGCCGGTGATGCGCACCGCTTCGCCGCTCGCCATCCAGCGCACGTAGAGCTGCGACTGCCCGCCCTCGGCCGAGGAGATGTAGGCGAGGCGCGCGCCGTCCGGCGACCAGCGCGGCGACATGTGCGCGCCCGGCCCGGCCGCGAGCGGCGCCTGCTCGCCGGTCGCGGCGTCGATCAGCCAGATGGTCGGCCGCATCCGGTCGGTCATGACGTCGCCGGAGCGGCGGACATAGGCGACTCGGCGGCCGTCGGGGCTGATCTGCGGATCGCCCGCCACTTCGAGCCCGAACAGGTCGCTCGCCTCGAACGTCCGGCTCGCCCCCTGCGGCGGCGACGCCGCCGGCTGCTGCGCCAGCGCGGCCGGCGAGAGGGTGAGCAAAGTGAGTGCGATCAGCGTCCGCATGGGGCCCCCTGTCATGATTGGGCGCGATCCTAGCCGAAGCCGCCCGCGCGGCAAGCGGTCAGCCTTTCTTGAACGGCGCGTGTTCGTCCAAGGCCCTGATTTCTTCGACGACGGCGGGCCGCTCCGCCTCGAGATAGCGGGCGACGGCGTCGGACAGGCGCGGATCGGCGAAATGATGGGCGGAATAGGTCGGCACGGGGCGGTAGCCGCGGGCGAGCTTGTGCGAACCCTGGGCGCCGGCCTCGACCCGGGCGAGGCCGCGGGCGATCGCTTCGTCGATGGCGCGGTAATAGCACAGCTCGAAATGGAGGCCGGGCACGTCCTCGGTGCAGCCCCAATAGCGGCCATAGAGGGCGTCGCCGCCGATCAGGTTGAGCGCGCCGGCGATCGGCACGCCGTCCCTCAGCGCGAGGATCAGAAGGATCCGGTCGGCCATCCGCTCGCCGATCAGCGAGAAGAAGCTGCGGGCCAGGTAGGGCCGGCCCCATTTCCGAGCGCCGGTGTCCTGGTAGAAGGCCCAGAAGGCGTCCCAATGCGCTTCGCTGATGCCGTCCCCGCTAAGGTGGACGACTTCGAGCCCCTCGACCGCCCGCGCCCGTTCCTTGCGGATCGCCTTGCGCTTGGCCGAGGACAGAGCGGCGAGGAAATCGTCGAAGCTGGCGAAGCCGTCATTGTGCCAGTGGAACTGGCTGTCGATTCGGATCAGCCAGCCGGCGCGCTCGAACAGCGCCACTTCCGACGGGTCGATGAAGGTCGCGTGGGCCGATGAGAGATGGTTCTGGGCGACCACCCGCTCCGCGGCCGCGATCAGCGCCGGCGCGAGCGCGGGCTCGGCGGCGAGCAGCCGCCGCCCGGGCACCGGGGTGAACGGCACCGCGATCTGGAGCTTGGGATAATAACGCCCGCCGGCGCGCTCGAGCGCGTCGGCCCAGCCATGGTCGAAGACATATTCGCCCTGGCTGTGGCTCTTGACGTAGGCGGGCAGAACCGCGTCGGGCGCGCCGCCGAGCCCGTCGATCGCGATCGGCGCCGGCTGCCACCCGGTGCGCGCGCCGACGCTTCCCGATTGCTCGAGCGCGGCCAGGAAGGCGTGGCTGAGGAAGGGGTTGTCGCCGCCGGCGCAACGGTCCCACGCGGCCGAGTCGAAGGCGGCCACGCCGGACGCGATGCGCGCGACGATCTGCTCGGCGCTCATGCGCCGGGCCTGGTCAGGTCAAGCGGGGCGAACCGCGACGACGGCATCGACCTCGACCGCGACTCCGAGCGGGAGCGCCGGAACGCCGACCGCGCTTCGGGCGTGACGGCCGGCTTCGCCGAACACGTCCTGCATCAGCTCGGAGGCACCATTGGCGACCTTGGGCTGATCGGTGAACGAGCCGGCGCTGTTCACGAATACGCCGAGCTTCACGATGCGCTCGACGCGGTCGAGGCCGACCGCCTTGTCGATCTGCGCGAGAAGCATGATTCCGCAGGCGCGGGCGGCGGCGGCGCCGGCCTCGACGTCCATGTCCTCGCCGAGTCGGCCCTTGATCAACTGGCCGTCGGCCTGGCTGACCTGCCCCGAAATATGGAGCAGCCCATTGGCCTCGACGGCGGGCACGTAGGAGGCGACCGGAGCGGCGGCCTCGGGAAGGGTGAGGCCGAGTTCGGCCAGGCGGTCATGGATCTTGCTGGTCATGCGCGCGAGCTAGGCCGTCGCCCCCTCGCGCGCAACCGTGAAACCGGCGAAGCTCTGGCTGACCGGCATCAGCTCGATCGTGTTGATGTTGAGGTGCGGCGGCAGGGTCGCGAGCCAGTGGAGCGTGTCGGCGATGTCGTCGCCGGTCATCGGGTCCATGCCGGCGTAGAGCGCGTCCGACGCGGCTTGGTCGCCGCCGGTGCGGACCAGGGTGAAGTCGGTCTCGACCATTCCCGGCTCGATCGAGGTGACCCGGACGCCGGTGCCGTGGAGGTCGCAGCGCAGGTCGAGCGAGAACTGGCGGACAAACGCCTTGCTGGCGGCATAGACCGCGCCGCCGCGATAGGGATAGGTCGCCGCGACCGAGCTCAAGTTGAGGACCGCGCCCTTGCGCTCGATCAGGCCGGGAAGCAGGTGCCGCGTGATCGCGATCAGGCCGGAAATGTTGGTCTGCACGACGTTGAGCGAGGCGTCGAGATCGGCCTCCTGCATCGGCTGCATCGGCGGGGCGAGGCCGGCATTGTTGACCAGCACGTCGACGGCGCGAAAGCGCTCGGAGAGCGAATCGACCGCGGCCGGGATCGCTTCAATGTCACGGATGTCGAGGTCGAGGCCGTGGAAGGCCTCGCCGAGCTCGGCGGCCAGCGCGTCGAGCCGTTCGCGGCGGCGGCCGGTGCCCACCACCAGCCAGCCCTCGCGCGCGAATCGCCGTGCCGTCGCCGCGCCGATCCCCGCGGTCGCGCCCGTGATCAGAACCGTCTTGGTCATTCACTCATTCTCCAGCTGACGGCGTGCCCCTACGAGATCGGACGGAGCCGCGCCAAGGTCGCTCGCGCAGGCGACGAGGTCGGGCTCCCAGGCTTCGAGGAAGCGGATCGCTGCGGCGAGCACGGCCGCATTGCCGAGGCCGGCGCGGAGCTGGTCCGGAGTCAGGCCGGTCGTGGCGAGCAGCCGCTGCGCGCGCGATTCGTCGCTCAGGACCCACGCCAGCGCGGAGAGCGCCAGAGCGTCTGAGGCCACCTTATTTGTTTCGTTACGCATCATCGCCTAGGACGCCCCGGTGGGTCAGAAAATCCTGATTGTCGAGGACAACGAGCTCAACCTGAGGCTGTTCTGCGACCTGTTGCGGGCGCATGGCTTCGAGGTCGAGCCGGTGCGCGACGGCCGCGAGGCGCTTGACCGCGCCCGCGAATTCGAGCCCGAGCTGGTCGTCATGGACATCCAGATGCCGCATATCAGCGGGCTGGAGCTCATCGAGCAGATGAAGCAGGAGGAGGCGCTGGCGCCGGTGCCGGTGCTGGCGGTGACCGCCTATGCGGCCAAGGGCGACGAGGAGCGGATCCGCGACGCCGGCGCCGAGGGCTATGTGTCCAAGCCGATTTCGGTGATGAAGTTCGTCGAGGCGGTGCGCGCGCTGCTGCCGACGGCGGAGGACGCAGCGCCTGAGGGACAGCTGCTCTAACGGCAAAAGGCCACGGTCATCCCGAACCGATTCGGGATCCATGGCCCAGCCTGTTTCAGAATTTTCGGGAAGCGCGGCGCCTTGCGGCGCCCGGACGGTGGCGGGCGAGCGCCCGCCGCAGCGTCACTTGATCTTGGCTTCCTTGAACTCGACGTGCTTACGCACGCGCGGATCATATTTCCGGAAGGTCATCTTCTCGGTGATGTTCCGCGGGTTCTTCTTCGTCACGTAGAAAAAGCCGGTGTCGGCCGTGCTGACGAGCTTGATCTTGATAGTGGTCGGCTTGGCCATGGCAGCCTCTGAAATCCCGAGATGTAGAAAAAAATGAAGCGGCGCTGCCGCCGCTCACGTGCGGGCGGCCAAATGCGGCCAAATCTGCGAAAAGTCAAGGTGGGCGCGGGTTAACCCGGTTGGAACGGCGAAGGGTGTATGGGGAAGGCGATGGACGCCCTCCTGTTCGCCTTCGTCGCGGCCGCGCTTGCCGGCATCGGCGACCAGACTCAAGTGCTCGCCGGCTCACTGTCGGCGCGCGGCGACCGCCCCGGCGCAATCCTCGCCGGAATGGCGATAGCCGCGGCGGGCATGGCCGCGATCGCGTTTATCGCCGCTTCGTTCGTCAGCGACATGGTCGGCGTCCGCGCCCAGACCCAGTTCGTCGCGCTTGCCCTGGCCTTTGCCGGGATCACCGGCCTGATGAAGCCGGAGCCGCTGCGCTGGGCCGAGCGGGTCCGCTGGGGCGGTTTCCTCGGCGCGCTCCTCTTCGGCGGCTATGCGGCGGCGAGCGGGCGAATCCAGTTCATGAGCCTCGCCTTCGCGATCCGCGCCGAGATGCCCGTATTCGCCGCGGTCGGCGGAGCGCTGGGCCTGCTCGCCGCGGCGATCCCGGCGGCGCTGCTCGGCGACAAGTTCCTCGCCCTCAACCTGCGGCCGGCGCGCATCGCCATCGGCGTCGTTCTGCTGGTCGCCGGCGCGCTTGTCTTCCTCAACGCGCCGCCGCCCGCCGTCTGAGGAAATCGTTTCGGCGGTGGAGCTTGTCCGCGCCTTACTTATTGTAGTCGGGCGATGCGCGACTTTTCCCAGCTTCTCGACGCCCTCGTCTACACGCGCTCGCGCAACGCCAAGCTGAAGCTGATCGGCGACTATCTAAAGCGCACGCCCGATCCCGACCGCGGCTGGGCGCTCGCCGCGCTGACCGGCGAGCTCGACATTCCCGGGGTGAAGCCGGCGCTGGTTCGCGCGCTGATCGAGGAGCGCTGCGATCCTTTGCTGTTCCGGATGAGCTGGGACTATGTCGGCGACATGGCCGAGACGGTCGCCCTGCTGTGGCCCAAGCGGAGCGAGCAGCCGGCGGAGATCGACGACGGCACGCTGCGCATCGGCGCGGTGGTCGAGCGGCTGCGCACGCTCGGCAAGGCCGAGGCGCCGGCGGCGATCGCCGAGATGCTCGACCATCTCGACGCGTCGGGCCGCTACGCCCTGCTCAAGTTCGCGACGGGCGAACTTCGCATCGGAGTCAGCGCCCGCCTCGCCAAGACGGCGCTGGCGCAGGCGTTCGAGCTCGACGTCGACGAGGTCGAGGAGGTCTGGCACGGCATCGACCCGCCCTATCTTCCGCTGTTCGACTGGGCGGAGGGCAGGGGGCCGCGGCCGCGCGCCGAGGACGTGCCGGTGTTCCGCCCGTTCATGCTCGCCCATCCCCTCGAGGACAGTCAGGTCGACCTCGCCGATTATGCCGCCGAGTGGAAGTGGGACGGAATCCGCGTCCAGATCGTCCGGGTCGGCGGCGAAACCCGGCTCTACAGCCGTGCCGGCGACGACATTACGCGAAGTTTTCCGGACGTAGCCGAGGCCTTCGACCGCGACGGAGTCCTCGACGGCGAGCTGCTCGTCAAAGGCGAGGCGCAGGGCGGGCTCGCGGCGAGCTTCAACGCGCTCCAGCAAAGGCTCGGCCGAAAGGCGGTGTCGGCGCGGATGCTCGCCGATTATCCGGCCTTCGTGCGGCTCTACGACATCCTGCTCGACGCGAAGGAGGATTTGCGGCCGCAGGCCTGGGCGGAGCGGCGCGAGCGGCTGGAGCGCTTCGTACCGGCGCTCGATCCCGACCGGTTCGACCTGTCGACCCTGATCGAAGCCACGAGCTTCGCCGAGCTCGAGGACATTCGCGCCGGCGCCCGCGACGCCGCCATCGAGGGCGTCATGCTGAAGCGCCGCGACAGCCCCTATGTCGCCGGCCGCCGCACCGGCCTGTGGTACAAGTGGAAGCGCGACCCGCTCACCGCCGACTGCGTGCTGATGTATGCCGCGCGCGGCTCCGGCAAGCGCTCATCCTATTATTCGGACTATACGTTCGGCTGCTGGAGTGGCGAGGAGCAGGGGGAGGGGGAGCTGCTACCGGTCGGAAAGGCCTATTTCGGCTTTACCGACGAGGAGCTGATGTGGCTCGACCGCTTCGTGCGCAACCACACGGTGCAGCGCTTCGGCCCGGTCCGCGAGGTCGAGAAGAGCCTGGTGCTCGAAGTCGCCTTCGATTCGATCCACCTCAGTAAGCGCCACAAGTCCGGCCTCGCCATGCGCTTCCCGCGCATCTCGCGGATTCGTAACGACAAGCCCGCGCAGGAGGCGGACACGACCGGCGCGCTGAAGAAGCTGGTGACCTAGATGTCGCCGGAGCGGTGCATCAGGCTTTCGCCCAGCGCGCGGAAGTCGCGGCCGCCGGCGCCCATCGCCTCTCCGCAGCGGCGAACCAGGGTTTCGCGCTCGGCGAGCGGCGGCGATTCCTGACCGGCCTCGGCCTCCGGGTCGAAACCCGAATCGGCGGCGTCGAGCCGGCCGAGGAAATAGTGGGCGCCGGTCATGCCGGCGGAGCGGACGCGCGGATCGTCTTCCCGCGCCAGCTCGGCCATCAGCCGGTAGCAGCGCAGGTCGAGCGAATTCGCATCGGCGGCGGAACTGAGCGCCAACAGCGCCAAGGACAATACGCTTCCCATGTCGAGGGTGGTAAACGCCCAGACGTGGAAAAGGGGTGCGGGGACAAGGTTTACGCGGCGCAAACCATGTCGCGCACGAAAACAGCCGCCCCGGCATGAACCGGGGCGGCCGTCCTGGACAGCGGGATATTTATCGAGACATGCCGGCGCAGGCCGGCATGTCGCTTACTACTGGATCGCGATCAGATTGACCGCGGCGGTCTTGCCGCGCCGGTCGACTTCCAGCTCGAACTCGAGCCGGTCGCCTTCCTGGAGCGAGTGGATGCCCGCGCGCTGCATCGCCGAGATGTGGACGAAAGCGTCCGGCTGCCCGTCATCGCGGGTGATGAAGCCGAAGCCCTTGGTCGCGTTGAAGAACTTGACCGTGCCCGTGGCCTTCTCGCCGGTCAGCTCGCGCTGCGGGCCGCGCCCGGCGCCGAAGCCGCCGGCGTCACGATCGCGCGGAGGACCGCGATCCTCGACCGGGAGCGGATCGCCCTCGATCTTGAGGTCGGTCGCCGAGATGCGCCCGCCGCGGTCCACCAGGGTGAACTCGAGCGGCTGGCCCTCGGCCAGGCCGGTCAGGCCGGCCTGCTCGACCGCGGAGATGTGGACGAACACGTCCTCGCCGCCATCGTCGCGGACGACGAAGCCGAAGCCCTTCTGGGAGTTGAAGAATTTGACGACGCCCTTGCCTTCGCCGACGACCTGGGGAGGCATTCCGCCGCCGCCGCCGCCACGGAAGCCGCCGCCGCCGCCGCCGCCGCCGAAGCCACCGCCGCCACCACGGAAGCCGGCGCGTCGCCCCACCTGCTCGAGCCGGTGCGGCGCGTGACGACCACGACCCGGGCGAGCGCCTCGTCGGAGGCGACTCCGGCGATCGCGTGCCCGCGCGACTACACGCTCGGCTCGGAGCAGCCGGAGC
>NZ_JAANPA010000052.1 GCF_011320075.1 Sphingosinicella sp. YJ22
CCTTCGCCGGCCTGAGGAACCCGCGCGACCGCGCCCACCTCATCGCCTATCTGGCGCGCGTCTCGCCCGGCGCCCCGCCCTTCCCGGCCCCGGCGCCGGCCCCCGGCGCGCCAGCCGCGACTCCCGCCGCCCGGTAGCGCGCGGCGAGCCAGTCTGAGGCCGCGCTCGACGGCCTGACCGTATCGCCAGCGAACAAAGCGGCGATCCTGTCCGAAATCGCACATCGCTGTTCAGGATCGGGCAGTTCCGCCGCCCGGACGGCGGCGCTGCTCTCGGGCGCAGCTGGCACGCGCTTTGCGGGAGCGGCCTGGAGAGAGCCGTCAACCATCAAAGGACCGCCCATGCGCATGCCGCTTCTGTTCGCTCTTCTGCTCACGTCCACCACTCCGCTGCTGGCGCAACCCGCGTCCCAGAGCGCGCCGTCGGCGGTCGACATCGCGACCGCCCGCGCCTTCCTCGACATCCTGGACCCTGGAAAGCAGAGCGAACT
Source organism: Sphingosinicella sp. YJ22 (assembly GCF_011320075.1). Taxonomy (GTDB): domain Bacteria; phylum Pseudomonadota; class Alphaproteobacteria; order Sphingomonadales; family Sphingomonadaceae; genus Allosphingosinicella. The sequence continues at coordinate 491 of NZ_JAANPA010000052.1, forward strand.
CGACGCCTTCATCGCCGATCGCATCTCCCCGCGCGCGGCCGAGTTCGAGCCCCCCGAACAGCTCGCGGCGCGGATCAGGGCGCTGGCCGGCCAAAGCGGCGGAATCGCGGTCTCCGAGTGGAACGAGGTTGGCGACCAGGTCCGCTTCGCCGGAACTTCGCGGAGGGGCGCGATCCCCGTCAGGGGGATCATCGGCCTTACCGACGGCAAGCTGGTCGGCTTCCAGATCGGGCCGGATCGCCGCGCGCGCGGCGCCGACGCGCCGGAGTGGCCAGCTTCGGCGGCGAGCGCCGACGCCGCGCTCGCCGCGATCGAACGGGAGCTCGAATGGCGCGCGAGGTCCAGCCGCTTTTCGGGCGCGGTCGTGATCAGCCGGCGAGGCGAGCCCGTGCTGGAAAGGGCCTATGGGCTGGCGCGGCGCTCGCCGGATGTGCCGGCCACAACCGACACGCCTTTCCATACCGCCTCGACGACCAAGATGTTCACCGCGGCCGCCATCGCCCAGCTCATCGATGCCGGCAGGATCCGCCTCGACATGACGGTGGCGGAGGCGGTGCCCGCCCTGGCGGCTTCGCCTGGCGCCGGACAGGTGCGGATCCGCGACCTGCTGGGGCACCGGGTGAGCTACGGGGACTATATTCTCAGCCCGGAATATCGCGCGATGGAGCGCGACGATACCTCCGCGACCGAATTGCTTGCCCTGATCGCGGACCGCGAACCGCGGCCCGCACGGGAGGGCCGGATTTCGTACAGCAACGCCAACTATCTGGTGCTGGCGGCCGCGATCGAGGCGGCGTCGGGCCAGAGCTATTACGATTATGTCGAGACGCATCTGCTGAGGCCGCTCGGCATGACCAACACCCTGTTCGGCGCTCCGGCGGCTCGGCCGAGCAACGCCGCGGTCGGCTGGATCAAGGACGACGTCACCGATCCGCTCGGCATTTCCGACTGGCGGGCCAATGACGGCGTCGTGCCGTATCGCGGCGGCCCGCCGGGAGGCACCTGGGCGTCGGCTCGCGACATGAGCCGCTTCATCCAGGCATTCGCGGCAGGCAGGATCGCCTCGCCCGCGACCATCGAGGCGATGCTCGGCGACCTTAGGACAAGCGGCCGCACCTTTCGCTACGGCCTCGGCTTCATGGTCAACGAGGCGAATGGCCGGACCTTTTTCGGGCACGATGGCGGCGGCGGCAATGCCGGCGTCAGCACGTCCGTGTTCACCTCCCGGGACGGCGCCTGGTCGGTGGCCGTCCTCTCCAACTTCAGCTCTCCCGCAGGCGACGATCTCGGCAAGACCCTGATGGACCTCCTGCTCACGGTCCCGGAGTGAGGCGCCAGCGGGCGGCTGACCCCGGACCTCAGGCGAATTTCCCGTCCGGATAACGATTGACTGAGCGTTGTTTCGCGGCGGGACAGCCGGTTTTCAGCGGTTGGCAAAGGAAATGGCCTCTGTCAGCCCAATGGCCTTCGCCCCGGCGAAGCTGAAGGAACAGGAGCCAAACACATGCGCGAACTGTCGACCCACGAACTGAGCCACGTCAGCGGCGCCGGTTCGTCCTGCTACGATCCCTGCTACGATCCCTGCGCGCCGAAGAACCGCCGCAAGGGCAATAACGGCTACGGCAATGGCGGCGACGACGGCGTGCCCGGCAATTCCGGCAAGACCGGCGGCGGCAAGGCCGAGGACCGGGTGCGCTAAGCCCGCACCGAGCCTGAACTGCATTTCGAGGCCGGCAGCGCCCGCGGGGCGACGCCGGCCTTGTCATGTCCGAATGCTCAGTGGCGCGCGGCAACCGCGGCTGGAGCGCCCGGCCCGCCCATCGCCCGATAGAGATCGATCGCCGCCTCGAAGCGCTGCTGAAGCGCCACCGCACGCGCATCCTCGACCGCGACCAGTTGCTCCTCCGCCGACAGCACGGTCTGCAGGTCGGTATAGCCCTCGACATATTGCAGGCGCGCGAGACGCGCGGTGGTGCGAGCCTCCTCGACGATCTGGTCGAGCAAGGCGGCGCGCTGGCGCGACTGCTCGGTCGCGACAAGCGCGTCCTCGGCCTCGCGCAGCGCGGAGAGCAGGGCCGAGCGGTAAAGCTCGACGCTTTCGCGCTGCGCGCCGCTGGCGAAATCGAGCTCGCCGCGCAGCCGGCCGCGGTTGAAGATCGGCGCCAGCAGGTCGGCCCCGATCGAGGCAGTGAGACCGATCGGACCGCCGAGCGCCGCCGCTTGCCCCAACCCGCTGGCGCTGAGCCGGATCGAGGGAAGAAAGGCCGCGCGGGCGCGGTCGACGTCCCCCTCCGCGGCCGCGATGCGCGCTTCCGCCGCGCGCACGTCGGGCCGGCGAACGAGCAGCTGGGCCGGCTGGACGGTGGCGATGACGGGGACGGAGAGCGCATCGAGCGCCACCTCGGGGGCGGTGAAGAGCGGGGCTTCGGCGCCGGCGAGAAGGGCCAGCGCGCTGCGCGTGCGTGCGCGCGCCTCAACCAGCCGGGTGCGCTCGACCTCGAGCTGGCGCACCTCGACCGCCTGGATGCCGGCGTCGACCCGCGTCGCGGCGCCAAGCCGCAGCCGAACGCCGATGATCCGCTCCAGGTCGCGCGCGCTGGCGATGTTGCGGTCGATGAGATCGATGCGGTGGCTGAGCACGGCATGCTGGACGAAGGCGCGGGCGAGCTCGGCCTCGATGACCAGCGCCAGGGCGTCGCGGTCGAACGCCGCCGCGGCGACGCGCGCACGGGCGGAGCGACGGCCCGCGGCCTGGCGCCCGAAGAGGTCGAGTTCCCAGGACAGGTCGAGCCCGGCGCTGGCCACGCTGAAATCGAACGGCGAGCTGCCGGGATCGTCGGACCTGATGCTTCGCCCGCCGACGGCCAGCGAGCCGGTCGGCAGGCTCTCGGCGCGGGCGGTGCGCAGCTGGGCGCGCGCCTGCTGGATACGCGCGGCCGCCGCGCCGAGATCGGGATTGGCGGCAAGCGCCTGGGCAACCAGCGCGCTCAGCTCCGGGGAGCGCAGGGAAGCGGCGAGCCGGCGGCTCTCGCCGGCCAGCTCGTCGCCGGGCGCCACGCTCCATCCAGTGGACAGCATGGGCTGCGGCGTCGCGAGCTGGACGCTCGGGGCGCAGCCGGTGACGGCGAACAGGGGCAGGAACAGGCGCAGACGCATCGCGATCCGCCTTAGCCGCCCGCGGTAAAGGATCGGCTAAGCGCGCCGCGCCGCCGACGGTTTCCCGCCGTTTAACTGCTCTTTATCCCCTCTCGCCTATGGCACCGGGTTCGATGCGAGTATCCCGGTGATGGCGACAAATCTGTTCAGGCAGGAGGCGATCGACGCGCGGCGCGACCGGCTCGCTGGCGCCGTCGTCGCCGCGACGCCGCCGCGCTCGTCAATCTATGTCTGGCTGCTCGCCGCCGTCGCGGCGGTCGTCATCCTCGTCCTCATCTTCGGTCAGCATGGCGCGCGTGCGCAGATGAAAGGCATTGTGTCCTACGATGCCGGCATCGCCCGGGTGCAGTCCAACGCACCGGGCGAGGTGCGCGCCATCGCGGTGCGCGAAGGCGCCCAGGTCCGCGCCGGGACGCCGCTCGTCACGCTCGCCTTGGCGCAGGGCAGCGGCGGGCTTTCCGGGCAGCTCCAGGAGCTCCGCGCTCAGGACAGCGCGCTCGCCGACCAGCAGGAGCTCGAGATCCGTCTCGCCGAGCAGGAAGCGGCCTCGCTTCAGCGCCAGCAGGCCAACATCAATGCCACCATCGCCTCGCTCGAACGCCAGCGCGGCCTTGCCGCGGGTCAGGTCCGCCTCGCCGAGGCCGAGAGCCGCCGCGCCGCCGCCCTCGCCGCCGAGGGCGCGGGCACCCAGCGCCAGGTCGAGGAGAGCCGCGCGGTCCTCCTGTCCCGCCGCGCCGAGCTCGAGAGCATCAACGAGCGCATCATCGGCCAGCGCGACTCGCTCCGGCTGGCGACCTCGGGAGTCGCCGAGCGCCGGCTCCAGGCCGAGCGAAGCCGCTCCGAGCTCGGCGCGCGCCGTGCAGGCCTCGCCAGGGAAAGATCCGGCCTCGCCCGCGAGGACGGCCTCGTCTTCACCGCGCCGGTCGACGGCACCGTCGAGCATGTCGGCGTGCAGATCGGCGAGCGCGCCGGTGCCGACGCCACGCTTGTCACCATCGTTCCCGGCGGCAGCCGGATGGAAATCTGGCTCTACGCCGCCTCGCGCGAGGCGGGCTTCGTCCGGCCCGGCCAGGAGGTGCGTCTGCTGTTCGACGCCTTTCCGCACCAGACCTACGGCGCCGGCCGCGGTACCGTTCGCGACGTCTCGCGCGTACCTGTGGACGCTGCCTCGCTCGACCGCGCGCTCGGCCTCGAAGGCCCGGTGTTCCGCATCCGGGTGACCATCGACCAGCTGCCCGACGCCGCTTCGGTGGCCGGCCGCCTGCGCGCCGGAATGACCCTGTCCGCGGCGATCCAGCTCGAGCGGCGGCCGCTGTGGCAATTGCTGTTCAACCCCTTCGCGTCGGCGGTCGGCCGGTGAGCGGGGTGGAATGGCCATGGACCCGGCGCATGCAGCCGGTGCTTCAGGCGGAGGCGGCTGAGTGCGGCCTCGCCTGCCTGACCATGGTCGCCGTCCATCACGGCCATCGGGTCGACCTGCCCGGCCTTCGCCGCAACCATCCCATATCGATGAAAGGCGTGACCCTGGAGGCGCTGATGGCGGTCGCCTCGCGCCTCAACCTCGCGCCGCGGGCGCTGCGGCTGGAGCTCGAGGAGCTCGGCCAGCTCCAGCTCCCCGCCATCCTCCACTGGGACCTTGCCCATTTCGTGGTGCTGGAAGCGGTCGGCCGCGACGGCATCACCATCCTCGATCCCGCCGCCGGCCGCCGCACGATACCGCTCAAGACCGTCAGCCGCCACTTCACCGGCGTCGCCCTCGAGCTCACCCCCGCCCGCGCCTTCGAGCCGATCGTCGCCCGCGCCCGGATCCGTCTCAGCGACCTGTGGAGCCGGCTCGACAATTACGGCCCCGCCGCGGCGCAGATCCTCGGACTGTCACTGCTCCTCCAGTTCACCGCGCTGCTGACACCCTTCTTCCTCCAGCTCACCGTCGACCAAGCGATCGGCCAGAGCAACGAGAACCTGCTCACCCTGCTGCTCGTCGGGTTCGCATTGGTCTACGCGCTCAACGGGATCATCGCGGCGCTGAGATCCTGGGTGGTGCTGACGGTCGGGGAATCGCTCTCCTTCCACCTCGCCGGCAATGTCGTCAGGCACCTCATACGGCTGCCTTTGTCCTTCTTCGAGCGGCGCCATGTCGGCGACCTCCTCTCACGGATCGGCTCGATCGAGCCGATCAAGGACCTGCTCACCCAGGGCATCGTCAACGTCGTCATCGACAGCTTCCTCGCCATCACCACGCTGATCGTCATGCTTCTGATCAGCCCGACGCTGGCGCTGCTCGTGGTCGCGACGACCGGCGCCTATCTCCTCGTCTCGCTGCTCCTCTATCCCGGCCTTCGCCGCCGAACCGAGGAGGAGATCGTCGCCCACGCCCGTCAGGAAACCCACCTGATGGAGACGATGCGGGCGATGCGCGCAATCAAGCTCCACACCCACGAGGCGGCGCGCGAGGCGAGCTGGCGCAACCATTATGCCGACGTCGTCTCGGCGAGCTACCGCGCCGGCACCTACGAGATCCGCCTCAAGCTCGCCGAGAGCCTGGTGTTCGGCGGTCAGTTCCTCTTGATCGTCTATTTCGGCGCCGCCGCGGTGATCGGCCAGCAGCTCACGATCGGCATGCTGCTCGCCTTCATCGCCTACCGCACGAGCTTCACCGCCAGCGCCTCGGCCCTGGTCCAGCAGGCGCAGCGCTGGCGCCTCGTCGGTCTCCACCTCGACCGCCTCTCCGACATCGTCGCGCACAATCCCGAGCCGCTGGTCATGACCCGGCGCAGTCAGCCCCTCCCGGGCCCGGCCATCGCCGCCAGCGGCCTCGCCTTCGCCTACGATCCGGGCGACCCGCCGCTGTTCGAGGATCTCGACTTCGCCATCCCCGCCGGCTCGCTCGTCGCGATCACCGGCCCGTCCGGCGCGGGCAAGACCACCTTGATGCGGGTCATGCTCGGCCTCCTCCCCGCCACAAGAGGAGAGCTCCTCGTCGACGGCAGCCGCCTCACGCCCGAATCGATGGCGGCCTGGCGCGGTCGCATCGGCGCGGTGATGCAGGACGACGTCCTTCTCACCGGCACCATCGCGGACAATATCGCCTTCTTCGACCGTATCATCGACGAGGAGCGGATGCAGGTCGCCGCCCGCCTCGCCTGTATCCACGACGACATCGCCCGCCTGCCGATGCAGTATCAGAGCCTGGTCGGCGACATGGGCGCCGCGCTCTCCGCCGGCCAGCGCCAGCGCATCCTACTCGCCCGCGCGCTCTACCGCGACCCCGACGTCCTGTTCCTCGACGAAGGCACCGCCAATCTCGACGAGGACACCGAGAACGCGGTCGCCGACGCGATCCTCAGTCTGCCGGTCACCCGCATCGTCATCGCCCACCGCCCCGCCTTGGTGCGCCGCGCCGACCACGTCCTCCACCTCGCCGGCGGCAAGCTGCACCTCGTGCAAGCCACGGTCCATGATGGCCGAGCGGCGGTTCGGGCGCGCATATAGATCGAGCAGCTGCCGGTCCGGGTCAACGGACCCGGACGCGTTTGCACCCATCCCGATCCGCCCAGGCGGATCGCGACGCGGTTGAAACCGTCATTTGAAGAGTGGCGCGCCCGGAAGGATTCGAACCTCCGACCCCCAGATTCGTAGTTTTGCAGTGTCGTTGATTTTATTGGGTTTTTTTGTAAACCTTCGCCCGGATCAGTCCTTTCGTATCAGACACTTACCGAGTGGCTGTAAACCGCATTCGGGGCACCAGGTTGTTCGAGGGTGGACGCTGAGCCCTGGCGGGAAGCCGGATCAGGTCGGCTTGGAGGGCGCGTTCTTTACCATGTGATAGACGCCGTAAGCGGCGATGATGAGCCCGATGAACGAGACGACGGGCGCACCAAACAGGCCGACGATGAGCAGGAGCAGTCCGGCAAGGAAAGGGAAGGTGTGCTGCATACCATTTAAAAATTCCATTTGGGTCCTCGGCTGAACGTGAGCTGCCGCGTCTAGGCCGATCATTGAGCACAACCCAGTCTCGATCCTGAAGAAGGACCTCCGCCCCTCCCCTCCCCGCACTCGCCACATCGACCGCCGCAACGTCGGCAAGTTCTGGAACCTGCTCACAGAGGCTCGGCTCGCCCCGAAGAACGCGGACGCCCTCGCCGGCATCGACCTAGTGATGTTCCTCCTGCTCACCGGTGCGCGCCGAAATGAGGGCGCGGCGCTCACGTGGGACCGGGTCAACATCAACGACGATGATCCGTCCGACTGCTGGTGGCACATTCCCGATCCGAAGAACCGGAACCCCGTCTGGCTTCCCCTGTCGTCGCAAGCGGTGACGGTCCTCAAGTCGCGCAAGCCGGTGAAGGACACGCGACCGAATAGCGATCCTTGTTCGGCCTTGAGGGCGAAGCAGCAACCTGACGTGGAAATTTCGCTTGCCGGACTTTCCCGCGGCCCCTTAAAGCTACGTGTGCTCCCCGCTTGACGGGGGCCGGGCCTGAACGAGGCGCGCCCAAAGAAGTATCGTTCCGAGAGCTAGAGCCGGTCGGAGTAAGGGTAGCCAATCCCCCAGGACCCGGACACTTCCAGAGCGGCATTCGGTCGTCTGGTGCTGGTGATCACAGCGCAACTCAGTTCTTGTTGCGGAGTCACCCGTGAACACGTCTGTCGATCTAAACGACCTGCTCGACAATGAGCAGACCGCCGCACTGCTTGGCATCAAGCCAAACACCCTCGAAATCTGGCGCACGAAAGGCCGTGGCCCGGCGTTCCTGAAGCTCGGGGACGCTCCTCAGGCCCCCGTCCGCTATCTACGCTCTGAAGTCATGGGCTGGCTGGCGGGACGGTCGTTCCCGAGCACGAGCGCGTACACGGCGGCTGTGCGGTCGCCCGCCAGACCAATGGTCTCGCAGCCCGGCAGGGCATCCGCATGAGAACGCGGACCTATTTTCGCGCCGTACCTGATCGGCAAGCCCGCCATAAGCAGGGTTCAGAGAAACGGCTCGGTGCAAGGGGACGCACCGAGCCGTTCATCACCTTCCGAAACTGCCCACCCACATCGACGAAAGGCCAGCAGCTATGCGTAGCCTAGGACAGGCTGTCGGGACCAGCAGCGACAAATTGCACCTTGAACACTTCGACGAGGGACAGGGCTGGTATGTCATGCAATGCGCCCTTGAGCGCGGCGATGATCCTCACGAGGCCCTGCGCGCCGCACAAGCCCGGCCGCCGCGCATCAGCGGGGACAGCACCGGCCCCCGGCCGATCAGCGCTGTAGGCGGCGCTAAGGAGCCTGCGTGCGGGTGGCCGCCGGGTCGGACAGGTAACATGGCCCGCCTCATATTCGAGACCAGCTATTCGCCTGTCCCCGAGGTGGCGATCGCCGCGACCATTGCGCTGCTCGCGGGCGTTTGTGGACGAGCCTATCGGACGCATACCGGCGTTGACCTGGCGCTCTACATGATCCTCGTCGCGCGCAGCGGAACGGGCAAGGATGCCATTCACAAGGGCATTCCAAGGGTGCTGAAAATGGCGGAACGTCCAATGGCCGACCGCTTCGTTCGCAGCGTCGATTTCGTTAGCGGGCAGGCACTGCAGAAAGAGCTGTTGCGAGAACCCGGCTTCCTCAACCTGCAAGGGGAGTTCGGCAAGAAGCTGAAGCAGATGTCGAACCCGACGAACGCTCCGATGCAGGCATTTCGTACCCTGATGCTCAACGCCTACGCGCGAGAGCACCTTGAGGGAATGTTCTACAGCAACGCCGAAAACAACCTCCTCGGAGTGGACTGGCCGGCGCTCTCGTTCCTTGGTGAGACGACGCCGGGCACGTTCCTCCAATGCCTGACGGCCGACATGATGGAGGATGGTTTCATGTCGCGGTTTCTCGTCATCTCCTACGACGGCGACAAACCCTATCCGAACCCGAACCACGGGAGGGCTGTGCAACTTCCCGGAGACGACTTGGGACACTGGGGTAATCTCGTTGACCACGCGCTCCGCTATCAGTGGCCGGTCAACACTCCTGCCCCGCTCATCGCTACGCCGAATGAAGACGCGCTTGAGCGGCTAACCGCGTTCGAGAGAGAGTGCATCGCTAACGTCAACGCGACAGAGGAGGACGCGGAGCGGCAGGTCTGGAATCGTGCGCACCTTAAGGTGCTCAAGATCGCGAGCCTCCTCGCCGTCGCCGACCACTTCCTCAAGCCCGTCATCAAGATTCAACACGTTGCATGGGCGCGCTCACTGGTGGCTCGCGACATAGCGATGTTCGAGGCGCGCAAGCGCGCGGGCGATATTGGGAGCGGCGACGACGCACGTGAACGGAAGCTACTCCAGATCATGGGCGACTATCTGCTCCACCCTCCAGGCGCTGGTCACAAGGTACCGGAGGATTTGCGAGTGAGACTCATCATCCCCCGGTTCTACCTTCAGAGGCGAACGGCGAGCCTCCCTGCCTTTCACAACCACAGACTTGGGCCGACCAAGGCACTGGATGAGGCTATGCGGAGCTTGGCTGACAGCGGGTACGTGCGAGAAGTGCTCCGACACGAGCTAATCGAGAGACATAGCTTCCATGGCAAAGCGTATCGCCTGCTGCGTGGAGAGTGACTGAGCGAGAGACCGGCCTTACAGTTAAGGTCGGTCTCATAACGCTTAGACTGACTCTTAAAGCGCTAAAAACATAGAGATAAGCTACAGCTTTAAGAATTTAAGGCTTTAATACAGACCCTGTGAACGGGTCGGCAGCAATGGGAAGGGGGTGCGGCTTAAAGCCTTACAGCCCTAAACCGCTCGCTCGCACACATCGATTATCCGTTGGGCCAACTGCTCGGCCGTGTGGCAGCGGTAGCTCGTGAACTTGTCTGCGCTAGTCGCAGATTTGTTCGGACGAATGACAAGGTGTCCCCCTGTGGCTTTGCTCATGTTCGGAAGCTCAGCCATCGGAATGAACCATGTGGTGACGAAGTGCGTCAAAGCCTCATCAATTAGGGCCGCAACGACGTACGCGGCACGGGCCTCGTTGAAGGTCGCTTGCCGCACCATGAAGTGAACGCTGTTTCCACGCTTCCCAGTGTACGGATTGCGGATGGTCACCGTCCGGCACTTCAACTGGATGGCGACCGAGTTGCCGGTCAGTTTGTCGAAGAACAGCACGTCCAACCCGCAGTCATCCGCCAGCGGTTGGAAGGGCGATAGGCGACCATCGCTAGCCTTCATCACCGCATTGATGAGCAGATTCTCGCCGATGGCTCCGACTTGGGTCGATGTGAGGGGCATCTGCCACCTCTAGCGACGCCATGTGCGCCCGCCAATGTGGTCACGTGCCCGCAGCTCCACATTGCAGTACCGCGACCATCAGATGCACGATTTGCTGTTATTTTCCTGTAAGGTACTGTTGCCCTTGCTGAACTACATTGCTCACCGCTAACTAAAAGCCCAGCGTAAGCAACATCAGCTTTCGGGGGTTACATGAACACTGATAATATCGACGTGCGGGTCACGCCCGCTCTGCATCCTGAAAACATCAAACAGCTCGACGGCTGGGACGAAGAGGTCGCTCCTATCCTCAGCCAGACCGAAACGGCTTTCAGTACTGCCTACGAAGGGCTGAAGGCCATTCACGACGCGAAGGCGGCGGCTGCGAAGAACCCTACCCTCAATGATGCCGCTCGGCTCATCCAAGTCGACGACTTCGCGCAGAAGAAGCTGGGCGCGATCACCCGCGCCTTCGACGCTGAGCTATCGCGGCTCAACAAGGCGGTCACCTCGCTGGAGCAGGAGTTAAGCCAGCCGGTGGAGAGCAAGGCGGCTGCCGGGTCCATCCCCGCGGAGGTTCGCGCCCACCTCAAGCAGCTACCTACCGGGGAGCGCATGAGCGCAATCCGCGACGCGATCACCAGCGGTGATGTGGTCGTCGCAACGGCCGCTCTTGGTGCCCCGGCAATGCTCAGCGGCCTCGACCCGAAGATGCAGGCACTCCTGCTCCGCGAGTACCACGTGAAGCAGAACCCCACCGCCGCGAAGCGCCTCAAGGTGATGCAGGGCGCGAAGGAGTTGATCGCGCAGCGTGGCGGTCTGGCGATGAGTGTCGCGATGGATGCGGTCGGGTTCATCACCGAGCCCAAATCGCTGCGCAGGATTTACGCGTCCGAGCTTCGCAAAGCGCGCGACGCTGCCGAGGCCCCGTTCCGGGCCGTGGGTTGATCGGGCGCTGTTGAGATCAGAGGAAGCCAATGACCGAGATAGTTCAGTCTGAACCGGCGCCAGCCCGGTGGGTGAAGGGTATGCCCTCGCCCAACCCGCGCGGTCGTCCCCCTGGTATTGTGGACAAGCGGACGAAGGTGACGCAGGCGCTCGCGGACGACGCTCCTTCAGTTGCCCGCGTGGTCATCGACGCGGCGCTTGAGGGCGACATGCAGGCTGCGGGCATCGTCCTCAGCCGCGTGGCCCCGCCCATCAAGTCGCAAGCGGAGCGGGTCCACTTCGAGTTGAGCAACGACCTGCCGCTCGCTGACCAAGCGCAGCAGATCCTTCAAGCCATCGCGGGCGGGAAGGTAGACCCGGAGACGGGCAGAACCCTCATCGGATGCATCCAATCCGTGGCCGGCATCCGTGCGGTCGAGGAGCTTGAGCAGCGCATCATCACCCTTGAAGCGAAGCAGGTGAACTAATGGCCGTCATCGCGACCAAGCGAAACTTCGTGTGCGCCTATGAACCGCTCCCCGAAGACTCCTTCGTAGAGACATGGGTGCAAGGCTCGGAACGGCGCTACCTTCTCCTGACGCAGCCCATTGCGCGCTACGACAAGGCGGTCGCCTTCGCGGTCAACTTGGCAGACCAGATGGCTCAGTGCCTTGAGGTCATCCCAATCACGGCCGGCGAATTCCTCGATCGCTATCGGGGGCAGCAATCATGCTGATTGGCAACGACGACCACGAGAATCGGCCGCGCAAGTTCACGCTCGGTGAGGACGACAAGGAGAAGCTGCTGGCCCAGCATGAGGAGCGAACCCAGCTTCGCCAGATCGAAGCCGACCTGAACCTCATCAAGGTGCTCCGGCTAGGCGAAGCCTTCAAACGGCTCAAGGACGGCTAACCACATGGCGAGCGTCCGTTGCCTCAGCGCCCGCCTCCGCAAGCTGGAGCAGGCTCGGATGCCAGCGCTGTCGCCGCTGGAACTGGCTTATGGCTCGCTACAGGCGTTTGAAGCGTCCATCCGGGCGGATGTTGACGCAGGCGTGCTGGACCGGCACGATATGATCGGCCCGAGTGGCGACGGCGGCGTGCTTCGCGCGCTCCTCACCTGGCATACGAACCGCGTCTGGAGTTGCGGGGGTGACGGGAACCGGTGCTAGGTCATCCTTCGAAAGACATTGCCTAATGGACAAGCAGCGGCAATGAATGGCCTTGCCTGAATCCTAGCAAGCAGCGTGATGTACCAAAACCCCCGACCCCCTCGAATAAGTCGTCGTCTCATGATCTGGGGGGCGGTGATCTCCGCCGCGTATCTGGCGATGATGATCTTGTATGTGTCCTTAGGGAGCCATTCAGTAAGCAGTTTAGAGCTTAATGCCCTCGGCGACTTCCTAGCTGGTACGTTCAGCCCGCTCGCGTTCTTTTGGCTTGTGCTCGGTTTCATTCAGCAGGGCCACGAGCTGCGGCATAGCGCAGATGCGCTATGGCTGCAGGGTCAGGAGCTGCAAAAATCCGTCGAGCAGCAGCGCGAGCTGGTCGGAGTTACACGCGAGCAACTGGCGTTGGAGCAGGAAGCGCGGAAGCAGCTGGAATCTGAGGCAAGTCGAGCGGCGCTTCCGACCCTCGTCCTCCATGAAGTTGGTACAACGATTCAGGAGGGTAGTTCGGTCTACCACCTCCGCCTGCTAAACCTGGGGACCACTTGTACACTGCTCACGATCTATGTCTTTGACCATGCCCACAACGAGGCGCCGTCCCTCGAGACCGATGGAAACCTCAGCTTCACCGTGCGATTCAAGGGACAGTCCCTTGTGAGACCCGTCCCAGTGACCGTGCGCTTCACCGACCGACGAGGTCGCAAAGCCTCTCAGGTATTTGAATTGGTTCCGGCCGGGGCCGGGCAGCCGACCCCGGTCACGATAACCGCTTACGAGCCCGCCATTGCTGCCCCACTCGCCACTGATACGGGACAAAATGACACTGTGTGACGGTGTCGTTCCAGCACTGCTCCAGCAGACACCGAATCTGTGGGTCCGCGCCTCGAAGCCCTTCGTTTTTATGTTGATACTCGGGCACCGCACAACATCAGTGCGCCCAAGGTAAGCTCTCGCAAGACCCTTTCCCGCGGACGAATGAACCGATACGAAGCGCCTTCCAAGGGGAGGTTCAGCTAATGCGTATCGGAATGACTGACGAGGAAATTGAGTTCGCGGCCTGCAATCCAGAGCCCGTGAAGATTGAGCATTTTAACCCTAATGCCGTCATTCCCTTCGGCGTTACCATCCAGAATGTGCGCGCCGCGATGAACGACTTCATCGACTTTATGAAGATGGTTAATGTTCGGCTTAACGAGAATGGCTCGCCCCGATTCGAGACGATGCTGATGCCGGCGAACTTCAGTAGCATCGTCGGAGAATTCTTTATCGCGAATCTGCCGAAGCACGCTCCCGGCGTGGTGAAGAACCGTTACCACAACGGGCATCCAGACATTCTCCCCGCCGGGCACTTCCCCAACGATTCCCAGCAGTATTGCGAATTGGGAATCGAGGTGAAGGGCTCGCGTTACCTGAAGGCGTGGCAGGGCCACAACGCTGAAGCCTGCTGGCTGATGGTGGTCATGTTTGACGCCAACCGGGCAGTTGATGAGGCCAACGATGTTCCGCCGATGCCCTTTCGTTTCCTGCGCGTCGTCGGCGCGCAGCTGACAAAAGACGATTGGAAGTTTGCGGGGCGGTCCGCGACCAGTCGGCGCACGATCACCGCCAGCGTGACGAACTCAGGCTACAACAAGATGATGGCAAACTGGATTTACAACGCGCCCGGATTGCCGATGTAGTTCAGAGAAGGTGCAGCTGGGACTCCAATTCCGACTCCCGCGCGACGAAGGATCGTATGTCTGCCTTCGCAAGCCCAGGAATGGCTGCGCACGCCATGTCAAAGTAGTCCTGATAGCGCTCGATACCCACGCATTGCAGGCCAAGCGCCTCGGCGGCTGCTACCGTCGAACCCGACCCCATGAACGGGTCTGCAATTACCCCTTCTCCTAGCGGCAGCGAGGCACGAACGACCTGGCGCATAAGGGACTGAGGCTTGATGCTCGGGTGGTTAGCAACGTCGCGTTCGCGCTTCGGCGTCCGCTCGCTGACCACAACATCGTTAAAGGGATTGCCGTCCTCGAGGCGGCGCAGTCCACCCGTTTGGTAGGTGCGGAGGCATTCAGCGACCGTCATCTTGGCGGGGAGTGGTTTGCGGAAGATGCCCCACGGCTCGTAGCAGCCGCGCGGCATGGAACAGACGTTTGGGAATTCCTCTTCCGCGTTCTTGGGGCGATCCCCGCCTCGAAGCGTGCGAACCAGCCTGATGAATTCACCCCGGAACTCCAGACCGCTCCTCACCAATGCGCCAAACACGAGTTGCGAGAGGAAGGAATTGCTGGCGAGGAAGATATGTCCGCCCGGACGCAGCGCGTGGATGACCTGTTTGCCCCACTCATAGAAGAAGCGATCCACCGAATCGCGCTCCTTCCGGTCGAGCGCTGTGAAGCGCGGCAGTGGCGACCGAACGTGACCATCGAACGAAGGCGGGATGCGCCAGATGCCCCCGTTGCCGTTGTCCTTCTTTTCGAGCTGATCGAAGTTGTACTCTTTGACGCCATACGGGGGATCAGTGACGACGGCGTGCAAGGTGTTTTCAGGTAGCCGCCCTAGCCATTCAAAGCAGTCCGCATGGACAGCCATCGCCGAGTGGAAAGAGCGCGATTCGTAGTCGAGTGCGAGCGTCTTCAAACTTGCCACCTGTGCCGTTCCGTCGTCCAACGCGATTCCCTTACACGCGACCGACCCTACGCATACAGGGTTGATCTGTACACCTTTCGTTCTGGAGAGCGGGGACCACACGCTCTAGCACTTACAAAGTGCTTATTGTCGGCACGCAGCTAACAAACGGCCCTTAGAGACCTGCCGCTAAGCGGCTACTGGGTTTTGGAAAAATGGCGCGCCCGGAAGGATTCGAACCTCCGACCCCCAGATTCGTAGTCTGGTGCTCTATCCAGCTGAGCTACGGGCGCCCGAGAGAGACGGCCAGATAGGGGGATGATTCCGATTGCGCAAGTCCGTTGCCGAACCCCATCGCTTTCCCTAGGCAATTTGTGTGCGTGTGCTCCTAATTCCCCTCCTCCCCGCCCTGTTCGTCGCCGGCTGCGCGAGCGGCGGCACCTTCCCCTCGCTGGCGCCGCGGCCGGTCGAGCAGTTGTCGATGGAGGAGCCGATCCGGGTCGATCCGCCGGTCGCGACCGACCCCGCCCTGCGCGGCCGCATCGCCGATCTGCTCGCGCGCGCCCGCGCCGGCGACGCGGCGTTCGAACGCGCTTTTGCCCGCGCCGCGCCGCTGG
>NZ_JAANPA010000053.1 GCF_011320075.1 Sphingosinicella sp. YJ22
TCGGCGGTGCGCACGCCGGGCGCGTCCTGCGCCGCCATCACCGCGTCGTCGCGGCTGGCGAAGCGGACGTCCTGGACAGGCGCGCGCTCGAGGCCGGCGGGGGCCGGCGCGCCGGTCAGCTCGGCGAAGCGCGCCTCGGCGGTGGCGAGCTGGCGGCGGAACTGGGCGAGGCGGATCTCGCCCTGGGCGATGTAGGAATCGACCTGGGCGAGATCGCCCTCGGCGGACGCGCCCTGGCGGATTCGCTCCTCGACCGCTTCGCGAAAGTCGCGCTGGCTGGCCACGAGGGCGCGGGTCAGCTCGACCAGCGCGCGATAGCCGAACACGTCGTACCAGGCGGCGATGGCGGCGATCGCGATGCGGTCGGCGTCGAGCTCGAGCTGGGCGCCCGCTGCGCGCAGCCGGGCGCCGGCGGCGCGCACCCGCGCCTCGCCGGCGCCGAAGTCGAACAGCACCTGCTGCACGGTCACGGTGGCGTCGGTCCGCTGGATCGGCCGCGACCGCTCGATGATGTTGAACGGGTCGTTGGAGAATTCGCGGGTCAGAACCCGGTAGCTGGTGAGGCCAATGTCGACCGTCGGGCGGCGCTGCTCCTCGGCCTGCTCGAGCTCGGCGACGGCCTCGTCCTCGCCGGCGGCGGCCTCGCCGGTTGCCGGGTGGCGCCGTACCGCCTCGCCGATCAGCCGGCGGAACGCGGCCTCGCTCTCCGATATCCGGGCGAGGGCGAGGATCGGGTCGCGGCTGAAGTCGATGTCGAGCGGGCGCTCGGTCGCGCCGGGCAGCGGCGGGGCGCTCGTCTGCGCATGCGCCAGCGGTGCCGCGGCGCCGACCAAAGCTGCGGTCAAGAACAAAACTACGCGCACCCACCCCACCATGGGAAAAGCAGGGCTCTAACGCCGAAGCGGGGACAAAGCTATCGAGGAATCCACCCGCGCGGGCGATAGTGTATCAATTCCAATCGCTTGCGCTTCGCCGTCGAGGGCCGCGGCGGCGGGCGGGAGACCCCGGTCGCCGCGGCGCCTCGCGCTACATGTAGATGGCCGCCGCGATGCCCATCGCTAGGGCCGCGAAGGTGAGGAGGACCGGCACGATCAGCATCTGGACGAGCGCCGCCGCGCCCGAATTGTGGCCGGTGAGAGTCTGTATGCCGTCGCTCATGAAGCGGTCGAAGCTCGACCGTTCGCGTGCCTTCGGCTCGACCGCGAGAAAGATGCGCGGAACGGTGAAGAAGGCGACCAGGAACAAGGCGCTGATCGTGACCGCGAACACCGATTCCGCCGAGCCGACGGTCGCCACCGCGAAGGCGGCGATCAGCGCTGCATAGGCGGCGACGATGATCCCGCCGACCGCGGCCGGCACTTCGGGCGCGGCCGGCGTCGGCATGTGCGGTGCCTCGATCTCGCCGACTGGAAGCGGCGCGACCTGCGCACCGGCGAGACACAGATGAGGCGCCTCGACCTTGTCGTAGCTGGCTTTGTCCAGGACCCGTTCGTGACGCATGTCCCCGCTCCTTCGCACGCAGTGAATGATGGCCCGCTCTAGCGGTCCGGCGGGGCGCAGAAGTGAGCCAGATCAATTCTGCGGGGCGCCCGGCGGAGGCAGGCTCGGCGGATAGGGAGTGCTCCCTATCCGGGGCGGCCCGGCTCAGATCAGCGCACGGATCGCGGGGTCGGGCAGCGGCTGATAGCGGCAGCTCGCCGACATCTGCGCGCGATCGCCGATCATCAGCCTGCCGTCGGCGAGGGTCGCCCAGCCCCGCTGCTTGAGATCGAGCAGGCTGGCGCCGACCTGCGACCGCGACACGCCGACCAGGTCGGCGAGATGCTCGTAGGTCAAGGGCAGCTCACAGCTGTCCGGCTCCGCGTGGCCGCGCCGGTCCAGGCGATCGAACAGCTCCAGGAACAGATAGGCGAGCCGCTGCGTGGGGCGCAGGCGCCCGAGCATAAGCAGACGCGTGTCGGCGCGATGTTCCTCGTAGAGGAGGGTGGCCACCAGCGCTTCCGAAAGCTCGGCATATCGATCGAAGAGCTCCCGGAAGCCCTCGCCGTCGAGCAGGCAAAGGCTGACCGGCGTGATGCTTCGCACCGAATGCCGGATCCGGCCCGTGATCGGCGACTGAAGGCCGACGAGGTCTCCCGGCAGCAACACGTCCATGATCTGCCGCGCCCGGCCGTCCAGCATCATGTATCTGAACGCCCAGCCCGAAAACAGGGTGAAGAGCATCGGCCGCGCCTCGCCTGCCGATACGATGTCCATGCGGGCCGGAAACGAGCTTTGCTCGAACTTGATGGAGCGCACGAAATCGAGTTCGTCACCCTCCAACGGCCGAAAAGCGGAGGTTCGCCGCAGCGGACAATGGCGGCAATCCACGTACATCAGGTCTCTCGCTAGCGCCTGGGCGCATCCGCCTCATAGCATGGCCGCGAAGGCTGGTCTGCTGGATATCGGCAGTCACGCCAGCGGCCCACCCCTCGGAAGTCGCTTCAATATCGACGGGCAGCCGTCGGGGTAACGATCCAAATTTGGACCGGCACAGTCCAAAGGTGGATGCTTGTCCCACCCTTGGCATGGTGGGAGAGGGGGCGCGCGGAGGTTCGACCCTGTTGCAGCGTTTTTTCTTTGATCTTCGAAGAGGTTCGGCGGTCCTGAGGGACTGCGATAGGGCTGCGTGGGGGGACGGAGCTGCGGCCGGGTCCGGTCTTCACCTTCGACGGGACCGTCTCGATCTGCCACGGGAAACCGCCCAGACGGGCGTTCGTTGATCGGCGGATATTCGAACTGCTGCGTTTGGCCTGCGTTCTCAGCATGCGGCCGACCACGCTGGCTGGTGCTGCTGAGAAGGAGGCCGAATGAAGCGCGACGCGACACAAGTTGAGGACGGGAGCCCGGTTTCCACCGGCTTGCCCCCTCTCGATTACATTCTTGGCGGCGGCTTCGCGGCGAACCGGCTTCATCTGGTCGAAGGGGAACCCGGATCGGGCAAGACGACGCTGGGGCTGCAGTTCTTGCTCGAGGGTAAGGCCAAGGGCGAGCGCTGCCTCTACATCACGCTTTCCGAAAGCCGCGACGAGCTGCTCCACGTCGCCGGAACCCATGGCTGGGACCTTTCCGGAATCGATATCTTCGAGCTGGTCCCACCGGAGCTAAGCCTTGACCCCCAGCGCGAGCAATCCATCGTCTACGCCTCCGACCTCGAGCTCGGCGAGACGGTGCGGATGGTCATGGAGGAGATCGAGAGAGTCGCGCCGGCCCGAGTGGTCTTCGACAGCCTTTCCGAGATCAGGCTGCTGTCGCAAGGTAAGCTCCGCTTCCGTCGCCAGGTGCTCGCGCTCAAACACTATTTCGCCAAGCACCGCTGCACGGTCGTCTGCCTCGACGATCTCACCCTCACCGACGACGATCTCAGCCTCCACAGCCTCGCCCACGGCGTCCTTCGCCTGGAGCAGCAGGCGGTCGGCTACGGCGCCGAGCGGCGGCGGATGCGCGTTTGGAAGATGCGCGCGCGGGCGTTCCGGGGCGGCTTTCACGATCTCCTCATTTGCCAGGGGGGGCTTGAGATTTTCCCGCGCCTCGTCGCCTCGGCGCATCCCGAAGAGGGTCTCATCGCGCGGTCCGCATCGAGCGGCATTGAGGAGTTGGACAAGCTCGTCGGCGGCGGTCTCGATTATGGAACCTCGACCCTGATCATCGGGCCGTCGGGATCGGGCAAGTCCACCCTGGCCCTGCAATATATCCACACGCTGCTGTCCGCGGGCGAGCGCGCTTTGGTCATCAGCTTCGACGAGACCCGGCGGATCTTTCACACCCGCGCCGCCGGGCTTGGCATGGACCTTACGCGGTTCGAGGAACAGGGTCTGCTCACCGTTCGTCAGGTCGACCCGGCCGAGATGGCCCCGGGCCAGCTCGCCTCGATCATCCGAAGCGAAGTCGACGCCGGCGCCAGCGCGGTGGTGCTCGACTCCCTGTCGGGCTATCAGCATGCGATGCCCGACGAGCAGCACATGCTGCTCCAGATGCACGAGATCCTCACCTATCTGAACCAGCAGGGCGTACTCACCCTGTTGATCCTCGCTCAGGCGGGAATGGTCGGACAGATGCAGTCGCCGGTTGATCTTACCTATCTGTCCGACAACGTGCTGTTGCTGCGCTTCTTCGAGGCGGAGGGCGAGATCCGCCGGGCGCTGTCGGTGATCAAGAAACGAACCGGCGCCCACGAATCGACCATCCGCGAGCTCCGGATCGACACCGAGGGCCTCCAGGTCGGTCCGCAGCTCGAGGGCTTCCGCGGCGTCCTCACCGGCGTTCCCGTGTTCGAAGGGAAGTCGCGCCTGCTCGGAAGCCGCGGTGACGACTGAGGCTGTTCGCCCCGAGAATTTCCTCGTCGTCGCACCGGGCGGCCGGGACTCGCAGGTCATCAGCGACCTGCTCCACAGCGCCGGCCTCGGTTTCGCAGTCGATCCGGCGGGCGACAGCCTGCTCGAGGCGATTGCCAATGGCGGCGCAGCGGGAGCGATCATCACCGATGATGCCGTCGCCCGCATCGAAGTCGAGCGATTGCGCCACGCGATCGATGCGCAGCCGCCTTGGTCGGACTTTCCGTTCGTCCTGCTGACCCGGCGCGGCGAGGCTTCCACCGCGCCCCGGGTCATCGAGGAACTGGTCAACGTTACCATTCTCGAGCGGCCGCTCCACCCGGCGACGTTGCTGAGCGCGGCGCGCGCGGCGCGGCGCGGCCGAACCCGGCAGAGGATCGCCGCCCGCCATCTCGCCGAGCTGGAAGAGGCTCGCGCCAAGCTCAGCGTTCTCGCCGGCACGCTCGAGGCCAAGGTTGGCGAGCGCACCCGCGACCTCGCCGCCGCCAACGACCAGCTGATGAAGGAGATCGCCGAGCGCGAGCGCACCGAGGCGCGCCTCTTGCAGGCGCAGAAGATGGAAGCCATCGGCCAGCTCACCGGAGGCATCGCGCACGATTTCAACAATCTCCTCACCGCGGTCATCGGGTCGATCGACCTGCTCCTGCGCAGGACCGAGGACGAGAAGCTGCGCCGGCTCGCGGGCAATGCGCTGCAGGCCGCCGAGCGCGGCGCCGACCTGACGGCCCAGCTGCTCGCCTTCTCGCGGCGGCAGCGCCTCTCGCCCACACCCGTCCAGGCCAATGTCGTTATTTCCGGCATGGGCGACCTTCTCGCCCGTACCCTCGGTTCGCACGTGCGGGTGGAAACGCGGCTCGACTCGAACCTGTGGCCGGCGCTGGCGGATCCGACGCAGCTCGAGGTGATGATCCTCAACCTCGCCATCAACGCGCGCGACGCCATGCCCGCCGGCGGCCGTCTGACCATCGAGACGCGCAACGTCGACGCCGTCCCGCCCGCGCTCGTGCCCGAGCTGGACCATGGCGACTATGTCGCGATTTCGGTGACCGACACAGGCACCGGAATGGCGCCTCGCGTGCTTGCCCGCGCCTTCGATCCTTTCTTCACGACCAAGGCGACGGGCAAGGGCACGGGTCTCGGCCTCGCCCAGCTCTACGGCTTTGCCCGCCAGTCGGGCGGGACGGCGCGGATCGAAAGCGAGGAGGGGCGGGGGACGACCGTCACCATCTACCTGCCGCGAACGGAAGCGAAGCCGGTCGCGCGGGCAGTGACCGCTGGCTCGGCCAGGGGCGGCAACCGGCAGCGCATCCTGGTCGTCGACGATGACGACGACGTGCGCATGGTCGCGGCCGCGCTGGTCGAAGAGCTGGGCTATCAGGTTGCCGAGGCCGAGAGCGGCCCGGCGGCGCTGGATCTGCTCCGCGCCCGTTTCGGCAAGAATGGGGAGGGCGGGATCGCGCTCGTCATCACCGATGTCGTGATGCCGGGAATGTCGGGCGTCGAACTCGCCGCCCGCGTCCGCGAGATCGCACCGAATCTCCCGATCATTTTCGCCTCGGGCTTCGCGGACGTGCAGACATTCGGTGCCGAGCTCGCGACGGAGGAGCTTCTCAAGAAGCCTTACCGGCTCGGCGAGGTGGCGGCCGCGATCGAGGTGGCGCTTTCGAGGTTGCCGGACGAGGGTAAAGGCTCGGTGATTCGTTTCCCGGGCCGCTGATCGCATCGAGCCGAATCCTCCGGCGGGGGTGGAGCCGGGTCCGGGCCGCAGCGCTCGCAGCTGGCGCTACAGCAGAGATAGGCTCAGTTCGTTCGCCAACGCCGTCTCCGCCACGAGCAGGGCGAGGGCGACGATCGCCACCCCCATCACGCCCATGGTGACGCGGCCCTTCCGGGACCTAGGCAAAGCGCAACGACCCCGAGGGCGAGGGCTTCGGCGCCATATCGGTCACGACTTCGGCGATGATGAGCCAGAACGCGTCGCACCAGGCGGCGATGGTCATCGGCGAAAGCGCCAGGCCCGGCACCTGGCGCAGGGCGGGCGCGAGAGCGAGCCCGAACCGCGAATAATGGCGACCGTCGATAGCGAGCTTGCGGTGCTCGCGCGCGGTGCGGGACAGCTCGCGCAGGCCACCGAAGGCGGCGATGTCGCTCGCCCCGGCGATGAGCAGGTCCATCAGCATCGCCGTCTTGATCTCCGCCTGGCGCAGATCCGGAATCGCCCCTTCCAGCGACTGAACGCGCTCCCGAAGCACGCTGCTGATCGCCGCGCGGCTTCGTTCGACCACAGGCATGGACTGGGCGAGCCGCAGACGGATGTCCTCGGCGATGGGCTTGTTTGACATATGAAGCTTCCCTTGCCTTCCGAGCGGCAGAAGGCGTTCGATTTGGCGCTGAGCTGTGCGTGGCCGGCAGCCGGGCGATATGCTCCCGCGGCGACGGCCGATCGCTCGGCCGGTCCGGCTGGCTGATGCTACCCCCCGAGAGCAGCGCTAGATGCGCGCGAACTCCCGAGGGCAGATCTTGAACCAGGAACCGGCTTCATGGAGCCGCATGCGCTCGAAGACGGGAAAACGTCTCACGCCGGGAAGTCTAACCGGCGGCCGCGGCGCATGCAAGGATTGCCGCCCCCCTTCCTCCTGTGCCGGAGCGCCCTTCGTGTCGTTCAGGCCGCTGGTTCTCTGCGGCTCGGTGTCGGCACCCGCTCGCGATGGGAAAGGCGCAGGACCGCCGCGCCCGCGATCGCGGAGAGCAGCGATCCGGCGAGGACGCCGATCTTCACCTGCGCCTGTAGGTCCGGGTCGTCGAAAGCGAGCAGGCCGATAAAAAGGCTCATCGTGAAGCCGATGCCGCACAACAGCGAAACGCCGTAGACCTGAAGCGTCGTCGCATCCTCCGGGCAGTCGGCGAGGCGCAGCCGGATCGCCGCCCAGGTGGCGGCGAACACGCCCAGCTGCTTGCCGGCGAACAGCCCCGCGGCGACGCCGAGCGCGACCGGCTCAAGCAGCGCGTCCAGGCCCAGGCCGGCGAGGGACACGCCGGCATTGGCGAAGCCGAATACGGGGATGACGATAAAGGCGACCCACGGCTGGATTCCATGCTCGAGCCGGTGCAGCGGCGACTCCCTGTCGTCGGGGCAGCCGGGCGTGCGGCGGATCGGGATGGTCAGCGCCAGCGCCACGCCGGCCAGCGTCGCGTGCACGCCGGACAGATAGGTGAACGTCCACAAGGCGCCGCCGATCACCAAATAGGGCGACAGCCGCGTCACCTTCATCCAGTTGAGTGCGGCGAGCAGCGCGACGGTGGCCAGCGCGGCGCCCAGCCAGGCCAGCGACAATTGGCTGGTGTAGAACAGGGCGATGATCGCGACCGCGAGCAGATCGTCGATGATTGCGAGCGCGGTCAGGAAGATTCGCAAGCTGACCGGCACGCGCCTGCCGAGCAGCGCGAGAACCCCGAGCGCGAAGGCGATGTCGGTGGCGACCGGCACGGCCCAGCCGCGCAGCGCACCGCCGCCCTGGTTGATGGCCAAGTAGATTATGGCTGGCACCACCATGCCGCCGAGCGCGGCGATTCCGGGGAGGACTCGCCTGCGCGGCGTCGACAGCTGGCCGTCGAGCAGCTCGCGTTTGATCTCCAGCCCGACGAGCAGGAAGAACAGCGCCATCAGGCCGTCATTGACCCAGTGGAGGATGCTCAACGGCCCGAGATAGGCGTGGAGGACGTCGAAATAGGTCTGCGCCAGCGGTCCGTTGGCGACGACCAGGGCCAATCCGGCGGCCGCGATCAGCACCAGGCCGCCGGCCGCCTGCCCGCCGAGGAATTGACGCAAAGCGCTCGCGGGCGCGGCGAGATTACGAGGCACTGGCCCCTCCAGACATGAGCTTTCCGCACTGGCGGCCCGACCAGCGCTGAACTCCTGCCCGCCACTCGAACGGCGAACACCCGCGCGCGCTATCGCATCCGATTGAAGCGAGGGCAATGCCGGCTCGAGCGCGACGCCACGCTGCCCGCCGCCCGCGGAGCCGGCCGAGCGAAGACGCCGAAGCCGAGCCGTGTCAGGGGCAAAAGTCAGCCCTTGAAATAGCATTAGCAACATCTAAATTAGAGAAATCTAATGGAGGAGTTATTGGACAAACTCGGCGTTCCAGCGTCGCAATTTACGCGGCAGGCGGGGGAGGCGACCAGCCTTCTCAAGGCCATGGCCAACGAAGGCCGTCTGCTCATCCTCTGCCATCTCGCGGAGGAGGGTGAGCTTGCGGTCGGCGCGCTGGCGGATCGTGTCGGGCTCAGCCAATCGGCGCTTTCCCAGCATCTCGCGAAGCTGCGCGACGAGGGGCTCGTCGCCACCCGCAAGGAGGGCCAGTCCGTCTTCTATCGAGTCTGCGACCCCAGGGCCGGGCAGATGCTCGCGCTCCTTCATGACCTCTTCTGTCCGGAGCTCGGGCGGGAGAACGCAGCGAACCAATTCAGGAGCTGAGCATGAACACCGACGTCAATCTCGCCCGAGCCGCCGATCAGGTGCGCGCGGTCCTTCGGGGCGAAACCCGGACGCCCCATGTAAAGGCGTTCTTCGATGAGCCGACCTTCACCGCAAGCTATGTGGTTCATGATCCCGCGACCGGGGTCGCGGCGATCATCGACAGCGTACTCGATTTCGACCAGCCGTCGGGCCGCACAAGCTTCGACTCCGCCGACGCCATGATCGCCTATGTCGAGGCGGAGGGGCTCACGGTCGAGTGGCTGCTGGAGACCCATGCGCATGCCGATCATCTTTCGGCCGCCCCCTACCTCCAGGAGAAATTGGGCGGAAAGCTCGCGATCGGGGCCGAGATCGTCACCGTGCAGAACGTGTTCGGCAAGATCTTCAACGAGGGCAGCCGGTTCGCCCGCGACGGCTCGCAGTTCGACCGCCTGCTCGTCGACGGCGATGCCCTGACGATCGGCGGCATTTCGCTGATCGCGCTGCACGTGCCGGGACACACGCCCGCGGATATGGCCTACATCATCGGCGACGCCGTGTTCACCGGCGATACCATGTTCATGCCCGACTACGGATCGGCCCGCGCCGACTTCCCGGGCGGCGACGCGCGCCAGCTCTACCGCTCGGTGCGCCGCCTGATGAAGCTGCCGGACCAGAGCCGCGTGTTCCTGTGCCACGACTACAAGGCGCCGAACCGCGACGAATATGTCTGGGAAACGACGATGCTCGCCGAGCGGACCGGCAACGTCCACGTCCATGAGGGCGTGAGCGAGGACGATTTCGTCGAGATGCGCACGCAGCGCGACGCGACGCTCGCGATGCCCAGGCTCATCCTGCCGTCGATCCAGGTCAACATGCGCGGCGGCCGGATGCCCGAGCCCGAGGAGAATGGGGTCAGCTACCTCAAGCTCCCGTTGAACCAGCTGTAACGGAGGCGACCGACCATGGAACCCATGACGCCCCTGGCGGCGATCGGAGGCGGGCTGCTGATCGGCACCGCGGCCGGACTGTTCCTGCTGCTCACCGGACGGATCGCCGGCGTGAGCGGCATGGCCGCCGCCGCGACTCGGATTGCCCGCGGCGGACCACCCTGGACGCAGGCGGCGGCCTTCGTCATCGGCCTGCCGATCGGCGCCGTCCTGATCGCGCGGCTGGTCCGCTCGCCGGACGTCGTCGTCACCTCGTCATGGCCGCTTCTGATCGCCGCCGGCCTGCTGGTCGGCTTCGGGACCCGCCTCGGCAACGGCTGCACGAGCGGCCACGGCGTCTGCGGCATCGCCCGGCTGTCGCCGCGATCGCTCGTCGCCACTGCGACCTTCATGGCGAGCGCGGCAGCGACCGTGTTTGTCGCCCGTCACCTGATCGGAGGCTGACATGCGCGGATTCATTCCAGCCCTGGCGGTGGGCATCCTGTTCGGCGCCGGCCTTGCCTTGTCGGACATGATCAATCCCGCCCGGGTGCAGGCGTTCCTGGACGTTGCGGGCGACTGGGACCCGACCCTGGCGTTCGTGATGGCGGCGGCCGTCGTGCCTTCGGCGATCGCCTATGTCATCCGCCGCCGGCTGAGCCGGCCGCTGCTCGCGGACCGTTTCGCCATCCCGGAAAGCCGCATCCTCGACCGGCCGCTGCTCGGCGGCGCCGCCCTGTTCGGCATCGGCTGGGGCCTGGCCGGCTTCTGCCCGGGGCCTGCGCTCGCCGGCCTGGTGCTCGGCATCTGGCAGCCGTGGCTGTTCGTCGCCGCGATGCTGGCCGGAATGGCCGTCCATCGCCTGATCTTTGACCGTCCTGCGGCCGCGCCCCGCAAACTCGAAGGATGAATATAATGGACATCACCCCGCTTTCGGATCGTCTCGCCGTCGCGCCCCAGATCAGGCCGCAGGATCTCGGCGACGTCGCGGCCGCCGGATTCGTCGGCATCGTCAACAACCGGCCCGACGGCGAAGCGCCGGATCAGCCGAGCTCGTTCGAACTCGAGACGGCGGCGAGGCGGCACGGGCTGCGCTACTGGCACATTCCGATCGTGCCGGGCGAGATGATGGAGCAGCACGTTCGGGAACTCGCGGCAGCGCTGGAGCAGGCCGACGGGCCGCTGCTCGCCTTCTGCCGCACCGGCAATCGCTCAGCCACCCTCTTCAAGGCGGCGCAGGCGCTTTCCTAGCGCCGCGACAAGCCCAACGGCCCGCAAGGAACAGCCATGCTCGACACCATCCAATATCTGCTGGGCGCCGGCTCGGGCGTGCTCGTCGGCTTCGTCCTCGGGCTGGTCGGCGGCGGCGGGTCGATCCTCGCCGTGCCGCTCATGGTCTATCTCGTCGGCGTGCCGAGCCCGCACGTCGCGATCGGAACCAGCGCGCTGGCGGTCGCGATGAACGCGCTGACCGGCCTCGCCAACCACGTCCGGCTGGGCCATGTGAAGTGGCGGTGCGCACTTGTCTTCGCGGCGTCAGGCGTGGCCGGCGCCTTGGCCGGATCGACCGCCGGCAAGGCGTTCGACGGCCAGAAGCTGCTCTTCCTGTTCGCCATCGTCATGGTCGTCGTCGGCGCGCTGATGCTCCGCAACCGGCGCCGGGAAGGCGATCCTTCGGTCGTGCTTGGCCGCGAGAATGCACCGAAGCTGGTCGGCTATGGCGCAGGCACCGGCCTGTTTTCCGGCTTCTTCGGGATTGGTGGAGGGTTCCTCATCGTTCCCGGCCTGGTCGCAGCCACCGGCATGCCGATGATCAACGCCATCGGCTCCTCGCTGGTGGCCGTCGCCGCCTTCGGGCTGACCACCGCCGCCAACTACGCGGTCTCCGGACTTGTCGACTGGCCGCTCGCGCTCGTCTTCATCCTGGGCGGGATCGTCGGTGGCTTCATCGGCGCCCGGCTGGCCAAGCGGCTCTCCGCCGCGCATGGCCGCCTCACGACCATTTTCGCCAGCCTGATCTTCGTGGTCGCCGCCTATATGGCCTGGAAGAGTTCGGCGGCGTTCTGACCCGCCCGAATGCGATGAAGTTCCGGGTTCGCCGGGGGCCACCCGCCGAGCCATTCACCAGACCCAGGTTGACGGCGCGGCGTTTGTGGTGGCAGTGAGCCGGCGCAGGCTGCCGCGCGTCACCACCGCCTTGTAATTCGGTGGTCCCGGGCTCAGCTAAGCGGCCGGGATGCGGGTGTAGCTCAATGGTAGAGCAGAAGCCTTCCAAGCTTACGACGAGGGTTCGATTCCCTTCACCCGCTCCACTCCCTCTCAGATCAGGTCTCACGCTCCCGTAGGGAGAAGCGCTGCAGCTTGCCGGTCGCGGTCTTGGGGAGAGCAGCCACGAACTCCACTTCCCGCGGATATTTGTAGGGGGCAATCGCCGCCTTGGCGTGGTCCTGAAGGGCTTTGACGAGCTCGTGGGAGCTGGCGTGGCCGTCGGCGAGGACGACGAAGGCCTTCACTTTCTGGCCGCGTTCCTCGCAGGGGACTCCGACCACGGCGCACTCCAGAACCGCCGGGTGGGCGTAGAGCGCGCCTTCTACCTCGGGCGCGGCGATGTTGTAGCCGGACGAGATGATCATGTCGTCCGATCGCGCGACGAACCAGAAATAGCCGTCCTCGTCGAGCCGGTAGGTGTCGCCGGTGACGTTCCAGCCGTTCTGAACGTAGTTCGCCTGGCGCTCGTCGTCGAAATAGCGGCAGCCGGTCGGGCCCTTGATGGCGAGACGGCCGGTGCCGCTGGCCATCGGCTGGCCGTCGTCGCCCAGAACGGTGGCGCGGTAGCCGGGCACCGCCTTGCCGGTGGCGCCGGGGCGGATGTCGTCGTCGCTCGCAGAGATGAAGATGTGCATCATCTCGGTCGCGCCGATGCCGTCGACGATCCGGATTCCGGTCGCCTCGTGCCAGCCGTGCCAGGTCGCCGCGGGGAGGTGCTCGCCCGCCGACACGCAGGTGCGAAGCGAGGAGATGTCGGAGTCGGCCAGCATCCCGGTGATCGCCTTGTAGGCAGTCGGCGCGGTGGCGAGGGTGGTGACCTTGTGCCGCGCGATCGTGTCGAGCAGCGGCTTGGGCCCCGGGGTCTCGATCGTCACCGCGGTGCCCCCGAAGCGCCAGGGGAAGACCAGCAGCATGCCGAGGCCGAAGGTGAAGGCGATCGGCGCCGAGCACGCCCAGCGGTCGGCGGGCTGCGGCTTCAGCACATAGCGGGCGAAGCTGTCGGCGCTGGCGAGGATGTCACGGTGATAGTGGACGCAGCCCTTGGGGCGCCCGGTGGTGCCCGACGTGAAGGCGATGAGCGCCACGTCGTCGCGGAGCGTGTCGACGGCTTCGAAGCCCTCGGCCACGCCCGCAAGCCGCCGCTCAAGCTCGCCCGTGCCGGCATCGCCGTCATAGGTGATGAGCGAGCGCACCGTGCCCGCCTGCTCGGCGCCGGCGCGGAAATCGTCGAGGCTGCGGCTGTCGACGATGGCGTGGTTGACCTGCGCCCGCTCGAGGATCGTCGCGACCTCGCCGGGCCGGAGCATCGGCATCGTCGCCACCACCACGCCGCCCGCCTTCAGCACGCCAAGCCACGCCGCGAACATCGTCGCAGTGTTGGGCCCGCGCAGAAGCACGCGGTTGCCGGGGACGAGGCCTTCCTCCTCGGTGAGCAGCCGAGCGATCCGGTCGGACAGCGAGCGCATCTCGCCATAGGTCCAGCTGCCGGCGTCATTGATCACCGCGAGCCGCTCGGCCGGCTGCCGGTCGATCAGCTCGACCGCGGCGTTCATCCGGTCGGGATAATGAAGCTCTGGCAGGTCGAACAGGAATTCCGGCTGCGCCTCCGCCGGCGGCAGGCGGTCGCGGACGAAGGTGTCGACATGCGCCGTGGTCATAGCTCGGGGACCACCGCCGTGGTTTCGATCTCGATCTTGGCCTGCGGCTCGACCAGCGCCGAGACCTCGACCACCGCCATCGCCGGGAAGTTCTTGCCCATCAGCTCGCGCCAGGCGGCGCCGATCTCGGCGAGGCCGTCGCGATAGTCGGCGACGCTGGTCACGTACCAGGTCATGCGCACGACATGCTCCGGCCCTGCACCGCCCTCGGCGATGATGGCGAGGGTGTTGGCGAGCACCTGGCGGAACTGGCCGGCGAGCGTGTCGGAGACGAAGCGCTCATTCTCGTCCCAACCGACGACTCCGCCGGTGAGCACGAAGCGGCCCTTGGCGGCGATGCCGTTGGAATAGCCCCTGGGCCGGGGCCAGCCGGGCGGGAGCAGGGTGCGGTGCGCGGTCACTGTCGGTAGTCCGCAAGATGGTGCCGAGCGATCACGACTTTCTGCACTTCGCTTGCCCCCTCATAGATGCGCAGAGCGCGGATCTCGCGGTACAGCCGCTCGACCACGCAGCCCTTGGTGACTCCGAGCCCGCCGAACATCTGCACCGCCTTGTCGATCACCGCCTGGGCGCTGTCGGTGGCGTGAAGCTTGGCCATCGCTGCCTCGCGGCTGTTGCGGCGCCCGAGCACGTCGCGGACCCAGGCCGAGCGGTAGATGAGCAAGGCCGAAGTCTCGATGTCGACCACCATCTCGGCGAGCTTCGACTGGGTGATCGCATTGTCGGCGAGGGTGCCGTCGCCGAGCTTGCGTCCCAGCGCGCGGCCTGTCGCCTCGTCCAGGGCCCGGCGGGCGAAGCCGAGTGCGGCTGCGCCGACCGTGGTTCGGAACACGTCCAGCGTCGCCATGGCATATTTGAAGCCCATGCCGGGCTCGCCGATCATCATGTTGCTGCCGGTCCAGCAATCGAGGTTTAAAGTCGCCAGGGGATGGGGCGCGATCACGTCGATCGGCACTACCTCGAACGTGCCGCCGGCGCGTCGCGGCAGGATGAAGGCGGAGACGCCCTTGGCGCCCGGAGTGTCGCCGAAGCGGGCGAAGATCACGAAGAAGTCGGCGATGGTGCCGTTCGAGATGTAGGTCTTGCTGCCGCGGAAGCTCCAGCCTTCGCGGTCGACATCGGCGACCATCTCGAGATTGGCGATGTCGGAGCCGGTCTCGGGTTCGGTCAGCGCAAAGGCGGCGATCCATTCGCCGCTGGCGACGCGGGGCAGGTAGCGTTGCTTCTGCTCCTCGCTTCCGAACAAGGTGATCGTGCCCGATCCCAGGCCCTGCATGGCGAAGGCGTAATCGGCGAGGCCGTGATGACGCGCCAGCGTTTCGCGGATCAGCGCCAGCGAGCGGACGTCCAGGCTCTCGAGCGCCCCGCCATAAGCCGCCGGCACGCAGTAGCGCAGCCATCCGCCGTCGCCGAGCTTCTTCACCAGCGCCCGGCATTCCGCGTCGACATCATCGCCCGGCTCCTCGGCCAGCTCGACGCGGCACCATTGGTCCAGCGTGTCCGCAAGCTTGCGATGGCTATCGTCGAAGAAGGGCCATTCGAGGAACGGTCAGCCACGGGCTCAGCATGAGCGAGGCAGCGGAAATCTACGTGCTGCTGGCAATCGGTGACGCGCTCGTGGCGCAGGTGCCGGCGCTGCTG
>NZ_JAANPA010000054.1 GCF_011320075.1 Sphingosinicella sp. YJ22
CCGCCGGGCGGTGCGGACCGGCGTGGCCGCCCGGGCGCTGCGAACGCGGTTGCGGGCCGAGCGCTGCTGGCAGCGGTCGTCGTTGCGGCTGCGGCAGGGCGGATAGGCGCGGGCGGCGGCGTGGCGGTCGCGCGGCGTGACGCCATGTTCGGCGAGCCAGCGGGCATAGGCCCGGCGCATGCCGCGCTCGTAAAGCTGGATGCAGCGGTCCTCGCGCACGCCCTTGATGCAGGGCGGATATTCGCGGACCACGCGGGGGCGGGTCTGGGTGAGCTCGCCGCGGCCGGTGAACACGCTGCTGTCGTAGCGCAGCCGGTGCGTGCTTGCCGCACCCACCGCGATGAGCAGCGCCACAACCCCCAGAATCAATACCTTGCGCATGCCCGTCTCCGTCGTCGCTCCGCCGACGTCATGGTTAACGATCAGGCACCAAAATTGCGCCCGGGGCAAGCTGGATCGTGCCGTTACGGGACGGAATCGGGCTGGCGACCGTGGTCAGGCGAGGGCCCGCCAGATGCTCCAGGCGCTGGTCAGAGTCAGGACGATGCCGACCATCATCATCAGCACCGACGCCGCGACCCGCTTGGCGAGCAGAGCCCCCAGCGGCGCCGCGGCGATTCCTCCGATAAGCAGCCCGAAGGTCGCGGCCGTGAAGTCGCGCCAGCCCAAGGTCATGAAGAAGGTCGCGGAAACCGTCACGGCAAGGAAGAACTCGGCGGTCGAGACCGTCCCGATCGTCTTGCGCGGGCTGGTGCCCTGGATCAGCAGGTTGCTGGTGACTACCGGGCCCCAGCCGCCGCCGCTCGCCCCGGTCAGGAAGCCGCCGACCAGGCCGAGTGGCTCGACCACTCGCGCCTCGCGCTCCTTGTGCCTGTGGCGCAGGCTTCGCCAGATCAGCCATAGCCCGATCAGCGAAAGATAGGTCAGGACAACCGGACGAGCGACTTCCGGGAGGGTATTGGAGACGACAAAGGCGCCAAGGATTCCGCCGATCATTCCGGGGATCAGGAGCCGCGCGAGCAACCGCCAGTCGACGTTCGCCATCAGCGCATGGCTGAGCCCGGAAATGCCGGTCGTGAAGCTTGCGACGATCGCCACGCTCGCGGCGGCCGCTGCGGGCGGCAGCCCGGCGCTGATCAGCAGCGTGCTGGAGATCACTCCGAAGGCCATTCCGAGAGCGCCATCGATGAGCTGCGCGGCGAAGCCGATCAGGACGAACGGCAACAGATCGTAGACGCCGATCGTCGACAGATCGATCAAGGACGTGCTCCCGCGGAGGCTTGGCCGGACATGCGGGAAGGCGTGGTGGGAAGCTAAGCCTCCGTCAACCATTTGGAAGGAAAATGCCGGCCTGGAAACGACTCCGAAGAGTCAGGAGCAATGACGGCAGCGGAAACCCTGTTCTCCCTCGCCGAGGAACTGCCGGCGGGAGACGATGATCGTGAGAACGACAACGATCTCCAACCGGGGACGCTGACTCGCGGTTCGCTGAAAGAGATCTGCTTCCTGCGCAAGATCACGCCGCTGGGCGCGGTTCTCAACGTCCAGTCGAAGCGGCGGCTGGGCGAAAGGCTCGACCTCACGCTCATGACCGGCGAGCGCCTCGCGGGTACCGTCACCTGGGTGACCGAACATGAGCTCGGCCTGCGCTTCGACGATACCGCCGACATTTTCGGCCTCATCGCCCGCAACCTCGTGCGCCAGCCCGGCGATGCGCGCCGAATGCCGCGGATCGAGCTGCGCTGCCAGGCCTGGCTCGAGGCGGGATCGCGCCGCGACCGGGTGATCCTGCGCAACCTCACCGACGGCGGGGCGCGGATCGACACGCGCCTGCCGCTGGTCGCGCATGAGCATGTCGTGCTCATCCCCGACGGCTTCCGAGCGATCGAGGCGGAGGTGCGCTGGGTTGACGGCGGTGCCGTGGGCCTGTCCTTCCTCCCGGCCTTGTCGTGGCAGGAGCTGATGCCTTGGCTGCGCCAGCGCCAACCGGTTTCCGCGCGCCGCTCGGCGCCGATGCCGCCGCGAGTCGCCGACGTCATTCCCAATCCCCCGGTGTCGGCGGAGGAGCGCCAGAGCATCGGCCTCAACCTCCCCGCCAAGGTGCGCGAGGGCACCAAGCGCTGGACGATCGAGATCGAGACGATCGACACGCGCGAGGTGCGCTTCACCTGCTTCGGCGCCCTGGAAACCGGGCGGCTGTTCTGGATCTCGCTGCCGGGCCTTGAAGGCTGGCCGGCGCGGATCGCGGCGATCGACGGCTATTCGGTCACGTGCCAGTTCACCCAGCCGCTCCACCCGGCGGTGTTGGAGCGGGTGCTGGCGCTGTCCGGGCAGAACATCCGGATCAGCTAGACGACGAGCCCGACCCGCTTTTGTCGGGGCGCCGCGAGCGATTGGCGTAGAGCAGGGCGGCGACGAGCGCGGCGGAGCCGACGCCGACCGCCGCGCCTGCGACGAAATTGCGGGTCCGCCGGCTGTCCTTCTCGTCGGCCTTGGTGGCTTCCTTGGCGCTGCGCGCCACGTCGAGCGTCTCGCCGCCTGGGGCGTCAGGATCGCCGACCGCGGCGTCCTTGGGATAGCTCGGTTGTTTCGACATGGATGACCTCTTCAAGCCTGCGCGGCGATTATGCCAACGCGCCGGACCGAACCGGTTTCCCAGTATGACGGGCAGGGTGCAAGCGGGAAGTGGCAGGAGACGGGCATTCGAGACGCGGAACGTCACCGGGAGGTCGCCCTCCCGGTGATTGTAGTTCGCGATAGGACTCGTCAGCGGCGGCCGCAGCCTGCCGGATCTGCGTTGCGGCCGCTGTCGCTGTCGCTGGTGCGATTGCCGCGGCCGCGGCCGGCCGGGTCCGAATTGGCGCCGCGGTCATTGTCGGTGCAGCCCTGGATGCCGCCGCTGCGGCGCCGTCCGCGGCGGCCATGATTCACCCGGTCGGCATTGCGGCCGCTGTCGCTGTCGGAATAGCCGGTATAGCCGCGCCCGACAGGGTCGGAATTGGAGCCTGTGTCCCGATCGGTCACCTGAAGCGCTTCGGCTTCCTGGGCGCTGGTGGCGAGAAGGGCGGCGCCTCCCACCACACCACCCGCAACGCGGCCGAGGAACGACCGGCGGGTCAATTTACGCGTGGGTTTCATTTTCACTCTCCCTGCCGGGAGACGGGCGGCGAAGACGCACTTCCGCGATGATCCCCCAACACCACAGACAGTAGAATTACGAGGGCGCAAGTCAAGCGGCCTCGGCGAGCGGCTTGTCACGCGCGGCGGCGCCTTCTACCCACTTCCAAGTGAAGGAGATTGCCTGAAAATGCTTGCTCTTGCCCTCGCGGCGGCGCTCCAGCCGGCGGTGCCGCCGGCCCTCGAGGTGGAGCGCGACCCGATCACCGATCGGGTCAGCGCCTTCGCGGTGATCCGCGCGCCGCAGGGGCGGCTGGCGATCGGCTGCGACCCGCAGGAATATGACGGCCTGCGGATGATGGTGCACAGCACGCGCGGCTGGTTCGCCCGGGCCGAGTTCGTGTCGCGCGCCCGGCGCTTCACCTTTCGCTTCGACCGGGCCCGCCCGGTCCGAGTGCGCTGGGAGACGAGCCGCCGTACCGCCTGGGTGGGCTCTCCGCACACCGCCTCGCTGATGATCGCGCGCGCCCGCACCGCCCAGCGCCTCGCCATCCGCACCAAGGATTTCGAGGGACGGGAGATGGATTTCGTGTTTGACATGGCGGGGGCTCGCCCTGTGATCGACGAAGCCGTCGGAATTTGCACCGGCGCGTTCGTGCCGACCGCGTTGCCGCGCAGCTAGGATCGCGTGCGCCGCCGGTTCGAACCGCTCAAGCGACTTGAAGGCGAGCAGGAGCGCGCCTCGTCGCCGCGAGTCCATGCGGCGCTCGCCGCATCGGCGGGGACCGGCAAGACCCATGTTCTGACGGCAAGGGTGCTTCGGCTGCTGCTGTCCGGGGTCGATCCGGCCAGCATCCTGTGCCTCACCTTCACCAAGGCGGGCGCCGCCGAGATGGCGGACCGCGTCCACGCCCGCCTCGCCCACTGGGCGCGGCTGAAGGAGGCGGCGCTCAAGAAGGAGCTGTTCGCGCTCGACGAGCGCAGCGGGCCCCGCGAACTCGAACGGGCGCGAAGCCTGTTCGCACGCGTGCTGGAAGCGCCCGGCGGGGGCCTGCGCATCCAGACCATCCATGCGTTCGCGCAGGGCCTGCTCGCCGCCTTTCCCGACGAAGCCGACCTGACCCCCGGCTTCCGCCCGCTGGAGGGGCGCGAAGAGACGTTGCTGGTGCGCTCGACCCTGGCCGAATTGCTTGTCCGCGCCGAGCAGGGCGGCGACTTCCCGCTGATCCGCGACATCCAGGCGCTGAGCCTCCGCTATGGCGAAGGCGACGCCGCCGCGCTGCTGCAGGCGTGCGCGCGGGTGCCCGATGCGATGGAGGCGCTCGGCCCCCGCGACGGGATCGGGGCCAGGCTGCGCATCGTCTTCGGCCTGCCGCTCGGCGACACCGAGGCAGTGATCGCCGCCGCCTGCTGCGATGACTCGTTCGACGTCGCCACCTTGGAGAAGATCGCCGCCGCCAACGCCGCCTGGGGAACCTCGACGGGCCTCAAGTGCGCCGATCTGGTCGCCGCGTGGCGGTTGCACGGTCCGGCCGAGCGCGCCGCTTCGCTCGACGATCTCGCCGGCATCGTCCGGACCAAGAGCGGCGAGCTGCGCAAGACGCAGACCGGTCTTCTCAAGGTGGCGCCGGATTATGGCGAGCTCGCCGCGCGCCTGGCCGAGTCCTGCGAGCGCTTGCTCGCGATGCGGCGGACCGCTGCCCTCGTCGACCTTTGCGCCGCGGGGCTGAGGGCAGGGCAGGCCTTCGCCCGCGCCTATGCCGACGCCAAGCGCGGGCAGGGCCTGGTCGATTTCGACGACCTCATCCGCAGGGCCGAAGCGCTGCTTGCAACGCCCGGAATCGCCGACTGGGTGCGCTACAAGCTCGACCAGCAGACCGACCATATTCTGGTCGACGAGGCGCAGGACACCAACGCGCGGCAATGGACGATCGTCGACGCGCTCGCCTCCGAATATTTCGCCGGCGAGAGCGCCGCGGGGCGGCACCGCACCATCTTCACCGTGGGCGACTTCAAGCAGGCGATCTTCAGCTTCCAGGGCACCGATCCCCGCGAGTTCGACAAGGCGCGCGCGCGCTTCGAGCGCTCGGCCCTGGCGGTTCGCGGCAATGTCGTCGACCTGTTCAACCGCGACGATCGCCTGCCTCCCGACTTCCTCGACCTGTCGATGGACACGAGCTTCCGCTCCTCGCCGCAGGTGCTCGAGGTGGTCGACCGGGTGGTCGGCGACCTCGGCCACGAAGCGCTCGGCCTGCCGCGGCGGCCGAACCCGCATCTCGCCTTCAACAAGGCGCGGCCGGGCTCGGTGACCGTGTGGCAGCCCTACAGCGAGGCGAGCGACGGCGACGAGGAGGCCGGGGAGGAAGGCTGGATCGGCGAGGCTGCGCGCAAATACGCCTCGCGCCTGGCCCGGCAGGTCAAGGCGTGGATCGACCGACCGTTCCGAATCGAGAGCCAGAAGCGGCCGCTTCGGCCGGAGGATATCCTCATCCTCGTCCGCCGCCGCGGCGAGCTGGCGGCGCTGCTGGTGGCGCGGCTCCACGCGGAAGGCGTGCCGGTCGCCGGCATCGACCGGCTGTCCTTGTCGGCGCCGCTGGCGGTCAAGGACCTGCTCGCCGCGGCGCGCTTCGCGATCCAGCCATTGGACGACCTCAACCTCGCCAGCCTGCTCGTCTCCCCGCTGATCGGGTGGAGCCAGGACGATCTCTACGCGGCCGCCTTCAACCGCGGCGACGCCAATCTGTGGCCGAACCTGCGCGCCCGTGCCGACCGGGGCGAGGGACCCGATCTCGCGCCGCTCTATGCGATGCTGGACATCGCGGATTTCGCCACGCCGCACGAATTTTTCGAGACTTTGCTGTCGGGGCCGCTCGACGGCCGGCGCAAGCTCCAGGAGCGGCTCGGTACCGAGGCGCGCGACCCGATCGAGGAATTGCTGTCGAGCGCGCTCGAGTTCGAGACGGCCGGCGCACCCTCGCTTGCCCGCTTCCTCGACTGGTTCGCGCGCGGCGAGGTCGAGATCGTGCGCGACCCGTCGGCGCCGCTCGACGCGGTTCGGGTGATGACGGTGCACGGGTCGAAGGGCCTCGAGGCGCCGGTGGTCATCCTCGCCGACGCTTGCGCCGATCCGGACAAGATGGGCGGCGGGCCGCGGCTTGCCGCGCTTCCGATCGAGAATGGTCGCCACCTCGTACCGGTGCCGCGGCCGCGCAAGGCCGAGATGGCCGAGCCGCTCGCCATGCTGGTCGCCGAGAAGGACAAGCGCGACCGCGAGGAGCATTGGCGGCTGCTCTATGTCGCCATGACCCGCGCCCGCGAGCGGCTCTATGTCGGCGGAGCGCTGGCGGCCAATGCCAAGGCCCCCCCGACCGACAGCTGGTACCGGCCGATCGAAGGCGCCCTGGCCGGGATGGGCTGCGCCTGGGAAGAGGATGGCCATTGGGGCCAGTCGATGCGCTTCGGCGCGCTCGAGCAGGGTGTGGAAGCCGCCGTGCCTCGTCCGACGCCAGCGGTGACGCTGCCCGAGTGGCTGAAACGCGCCGCACCGCAGGAAGAGCGGCCGCCGCGCCCGCTCGCGCCGTCGGCGCCGGGCGAGGACGAGGCGGCCTATCCGCCGCCGGGGCCCGAGCAGCGCCGTGCGGCCGCCCGCGGCAAGCTTCTCCACCGCCTGTTCGAGCGCCTTCCCGACGTGCCGCGTCCGGATCGGCGCGCGCTCGCCGAGCGCTGGCTCGCCGCGAGCGGGGAGGCCGAGGATGCCGCGTTCCGCGCCGCGCTCGTCGACGACGCCTGCCGGGTGATCGACGATCCGCGCTTCGGCGACCTGTTCGGCCCCGATGCGCTCGCGGAGGCGCCGATCGCGGCGGTGATCGGCGGCGGGCAGGTCGTTTCCGGCACGGTCGACCGCCTGCTGGTGACCGACACGCGAGTCCTCGTCGCCGACTTCAAGACCGGGCGCGACGTGCCCGCCCGTCCCGAGGAAGCGCCCGCCTCGCACCTTCGCCAGATGGCCGCCTATCGCGCCGCTTTGTCAGTGATATTCCCGGACAGAGTGATCGAAGCGGCGCTGCTTTACTCGGGCGGCCCGGTGCTTCACCCGCTTCCCGCCGAATTGCTGGCGGCCCATGCGCCAGGCGGAGGTTGACCACCGGAGCCACCCGCTTACATCCGGGCTCACTCTTCAGGAGACCAATTTCCAATGGCTACCAAGACAGTCACCGACGCTTCCTTCGAAAGCGACGTCCTCCAGGCCGAGGGCCCGGTCCTCGTCGATTTCTGGGCGGAGTGGTGCACCCCGTGCAAGGCGATCGCGCCGGCGCTCGAGCAGATCAGCGACGAGCTCGCCGACAAGGTCACGATCGCCAAGCTCAACATCGACGACAATCCCGAATGGCCGGGCAAGTTCGGGGTGATGAGCATCCCGACCATGATCCTGTTCAAGAATGGCGAGCGCACCGCCACCAAGGTCGGCGCCGCGCCCAAGAGCCAGCTTCAGGGCTGGCTCGAGCAGCAGCTTTAAGCTTCGAGTTCCTCCCCATCGCGACGCGATGGGGAGGGGGACCATCGCTGCAAGCGATGGTGGAGGGGTAGCGTGGCGCGCGGGCGGAGGGATGACCCCTCCACCATGCTTCGCATGGTCCCCCTCCCCACGAGGCTGTGCCTCGCGGAGAGGAACTAGGCCGGCGGCTCGGTCCCTTCCAGCCCGCGCGTGTCGGGCCGGAACTTGTCGTGGCGCGGCAACTCGTCCCTGGTGTCGAACCAGGCGATCCTGCTGGCGACGAAGATGTGGTAGCTGGGCGCGACCGCGCCGGGCTCGTCGAGGGTGGCGACGCTGAAATCGACCGTCTCGGGCTGGTGGTCGACCTGCATCAGGAAGGGCGTGCCGCAGTCGCCGCAGAAGCTGCGGTGGCCGAAGCTCGACGAAGCGAACGACTTCACCCTGTCGCCGCCCTTGGTCCACACCAGGTGCCCGGCGGGCACGGACGCGAACACCATCGCGGGTGATCCGGAATTGAGCTGGCAGGTGCGGCAATGGCACCAGCCGGCATCGAACGGCGTGCTTTCGAGCCGGTAGCGGACCGCGCCGCATGCGCAGCCGCCTTCGAATGTCCTGTCCATGCGTGTCCGCTAGGCCTCAGTGAAGCTGAACTCAATCTTGCGGGCATGGACCTTGCGCCCGCTGCTCACTATGTCGAGGCCCGCAATGGAATTCCTGCTCGTCCTTTCCGCTCTTCTGAGCGCGCTGACCGGTGCCTTCACCGGCACGCGCGACGGCGAAGCGCGGGCGAGTCAGGCCGAGGCGCAGCTGGTCGCGTTCGCCCAGGCGGGCGCCCAGGTGAAGGCAGCCGCGCTGCGGCCGGTGCAGTCGGTGCCGCCGATCGCGCGGCTGAGCAGCCAGGGTCCCGACATCGCGCCGCCGCCGGCGCTATTGGCGCCGCTCGCCTTCATTCGGTTGATCGAGTGAGCCGGCGCGGCCGCTGACGCCGCCGTCTCAATCTCGTCCCTGGCCCGGCGCCGCGCCGGGCGTGCCTCGTTTCAAGATCAGGATCCGCACCCATGTTCGCTGGTTTCGCCAAGTCCATTTTCGGCTCGTCCAACGACCGCTACGTCCGCTCGCTCCAGAAGACCGTCAACCAGATCAACGGCCTGGAGCCGACCATCTCGGCGATGACCGACGAGGAGCTCCAGGGCCAGACCGTCCGCTTCCGCGAACGGCTCGCCAACGGCGAGGACCTCGACAAGCTTCTTCCCGAGGCTTTCGCCACCGTCCGCGAGGCCGCCAGGCGCGTGCTCGGCCAGCGTCACTATGACGTGCAGATGATCGGCGGCATCGTCCTCCATCGCGGCGAGATCGCCGAGATGCGCACCGGCGAGGGCAAGACGCTGGTCGCGACCCTGGCCACCTATCTCAACGCGCTCGAGGCGAAGGGCGTTCACGTCATCACCGTGAACGACTATCTCGCCCGCCGCGACGCCGAGTGGATGGGCCAGGTCTACCGCTTCCTCGGCCTCACCGTCGGAGTCATCGTCCCCAATCTCACCGACCAGCAGCGGCGCGACGCCTATCACGCCGACATCACCTACGGCACCAACAACGAGTTCGGCTTCGACTATCTGCGCGACAACATGAAGTACGACCGCGCTTCGATGGTGCAGCGGCCGTTCAACCACGCCATCGTCGACGAGGTCGACTCGATCCTGATCGACGAAGCGCGCACCCCGCTGATCATCTCCGGACCGACCGAGGACAAGTCCGACCTCTACATCGCCTTGGACGCGATCGTCCGCGAGCTCGTCGCCGAGGATTACGAGTTCGACGAGAAGACCAAGAACGTCACCCTCACCGAGGAAGGCACCGAGCGGGTCGAGCGCGTGCTGGAGGCGGAAGGCCTGCTGACCGGCTCGAACCTCTACGATTTTGAGAACACCCAGGTGGTCCACCACCTCAACCAGGCGCTGCGCGCCAACATCGCCTACAAGCGCGACATCGACTACATCGTGAAGGACGGCAAGGTCGTCATCATCGATCCGTTCACCGGGCGAATGATGCAGGGCCGGCGCTGGTCCGACGGTCTCCACCAGGCGGTCGAGGCCAAGGAGAGGGTTCAGATCGAGCCGGAGAACCAGACGCTCGCCTCGATCACCTTCCAGAATTATTTCCGCATGTACCCGAAGCTGTCGGGCATGACCGGCACCGCGGCGACCGAGGCGGCGGAATTCTACGACATCTACAAGATGAACGTCGTCACCATCCCGACCAATCTGCCGGTGCAGCGCAAGGACGACGTCGACGAATTCTACAAGGACCAGAACGACAAGTTCGCGGCGATCACCAAGACGGTGAAGGAGGCGATGGAGCGCGGCCAGCCGGTGCTGGTCGGCACCGTATCGATCGAAAAGTCGGAACTGCTGTCCGACTTCTTCACCAAGGCCGGAGTCAAGCACGAGGTGCTGAACGCGCTCCAGCACGAGCGCGAGGCGCATATCGTCGCCCAGGCCGGCCGCTTCGGCATGGTCACCATCGCCACCAACATGGCCGGCCGCGGCACCGACATCCAGCTCGGCGGCAACGTCGAGTTCCGGATCGAGGACGAGCTCGCCGACATGCCCGAGGGCCCGGAGCGCGAGGCCGCGATCGAGCGGATCAAGGTCGAGGTCGCCGAGGAGAAGGAGCGCGTGCGCGCCGCCGGCGGCCTGTTCGTGCTCGCCACCGAGCGGCACGAGAGCCGGCGTATCGACAATCAGCTGCGCGGCCGCTCGGGGCGCCAGGGCGATCCGGGCCTCAGCCGCTTCTACCTGTCGCTGGACGACGATCTGCTGCGCATCTTTGGACCGCAGACCATGTTCTCGAAGATGGTCCGCTCGAACCTCGAGGAAGGCGAGGCGATCGTCTCCAAGTGGATCGCCAAGGCGATCGAGACCGCCCAGAAGAAGGTCGAGGCGCGCAACTACGACATCCGCAAGCAGGTCGTCGAATATGACGACGTCATGAACGACCAGCGCAAGGTCATTTACGAGCAGCGCGCCGACATCATGGACGCCGAGACGATCGGCGACGTCGTCGAGGACATGCGCGCCGAGACGGTCAACGCGATCATCGGCGAGGCGATTCCGCCCAACACCTATCCCGAGCAGTGGGACATCGAGCTGCTCAAGAAGCGCACCAAGGACGTGTTCGACCTCGAGCCGCCCTACGAGGAGTGGGTCAAGGAGGAAGCGGTCGATCCCGAGATGTTCGTCGAGCGCCTCCAGAAGCTCGCCGACGAGCAGATCGCCGACAAGGCCCGCGACATTCCGCCGGAAAACTGGATCCAGATCGAGAAGAGCTTCATGCTCCAGTTCCTCGATCACCACTGGAAGGAGCATCTCTCGATGCTCGACGCGCTGCGCCAGGTCGTGCACCTGCGCGCCTACGCCCAGCGCAAGCCGATCGACGAGTATAAGCATGAGGCGTTCGCGATGTTCGAGCGCATGCTCACGCTGATCCGAGAGGACGTGACGGCGTCGCTGGCCCAGGCGCAGTTCCGCACCGAGCCGGCGCCGCTGCCCGACCTGCCGGACTTCCTCACCCAGCATATCGACCCGTTCTCGGGCGAGGACGACACGTTCGACATTGACGCCGGCACCGGCGCGATCCTGTCGCAGCTGCCGCCGCTCCAGCCCGCCGAGCCGGCGCTGGCGCCGGCCGCGGGCGCCGACGGCGACGTTCTCCCGGTCAGCCGCAACGCGCCGTGCCCGTGCGGCTCGGGAAAGAAGTACAAGCACTGCCACGGGGCTTTGGCGTAGCGCGCTCGCCCCGCCCGAGGCTTTCCCTCCCCCGCGAGCGGGGGAGGGGCTTGGGTCAGGCCAGCTTCAGGCCTTCCCGGTTCATGGCCATGGTCAGCTTCTTGTTCTGCTCCTCGCTCATCGAGGCGCGCAGGCGCGGGAAGACGTTGTCCTCCTCGTTGCGGATATGGCCTTCGAGCAGGGCGCGGAAATCGCGCACCCGGGCGAGGAATTCCGGCCCGTCTTTGGCCATGTTCTCGAGCTCGTAGAGATAGGACTTCACATAGCCGTGCTCGCCGTTGAGGTCGTCGGCGTCGTGCGCGTCGTTGGCCTCGCGCATCGCCGGATAGATCACGCTCTCCTCCTGAAGCGCGTGCTTGCTGAGCGAATATTTGATCTTCATGAGGAGGTGCGAGCGCGTCGTGGTCTGGTCGTCGCCGGTCGCCTCGAGCTGGTCGAACAGCGCCAGCGTGGCCTTGTGCTCGGCCTTGAGAGCGTCGTCCCAATTGCCGGCCATGTAGGTCGGCGACTGCATCATCATCTTGCGGCCCATATTGGCCGCGAGGCCGACCGCGGCGCCGGCCACTGCCGCGGCCGCAATGGCGCCGGTCTGGCGGTCGAACGAGAAAGCGCTCTTGTGCTTGAAGCGCCCATGGCTGTCGCGGGGCGGGGTGTCGGTGCGATTGGTCTTGCTGCGCGTGGTGGTCGCCATCTTCGGCCTCCATTGAGACGGGGAATTTTCGGCGGATTCAACCCGTGGGCGCACGCCAATGTTCCGGCCGCGGGTAGCCCGCTGCGGTCGCGGTCATCGGTGAATTCTCTTCAGTTCCAGATAATTGGCGCGATGGATCGTTGGCGATCCGCGTCCGGCGGTGGCCTGCGCGCGGTGAACGTTAGGGCACTCGAACCGCAGTAAACCGCTCGTGCTTTTCCTCGCTCCGGCCAGCATGCTAGTCTCGCCCCGCAAGACGTGGGGGGACGGACTTGGACGTCTTCATTTCCTATTCGCGTGCCGATGTGGACGTGGTTCGGCGGATCGCCGAGGCGGTCGCCCGCGAAGGCTTTAGCGTCTGGTGGGATGCCGACCTGCCGCCGCACCGCGCCTATGGCGATGTCATCACCGAAGAGATCGGCGGCGCCAAGGCGGCGATCGTGGTGTGGTCGCAAACCGCCGCGGCGTCGGAATGGGTGCGTGCCGAGGCGGACGTCGCGCGCAACCAGAAGAAGCTGATCCAGACCAGCATCGACGGGGTTATGCCGCCGATGCCGTTCAACCAGATCCAGTTCGCGTCGCTCGAGGATTGGCAGGGCGAGCCCGACCATCCCGGCTGGCGCAAGGTAAAGGCGAGCCTCTCGATCCTGTGCGGCGTGCCGGATGCGGGAGAGGCGCCGCCGGCGGCCGCGTCGCCCGCGCCGGCGGTGCCGCCGCCTCCGCCGTCACCCCCGCCACGCCAGGACCCGCCAAAGGCGAGCCGTGGCCTTGCCATGGTGATCGGGGTGCTGGTCCTGCTGCTGGTGGCGGGGGCCGCGACCATCGGGCTGTTGTGGAATCGCGGCGAACGCGTTCGTGAAGTTGTGCGGGTGGAAAGCCAGCCGGCGCCGCGCGATGAGCCGCCGGCGGCTGCGACCGACCGCGCGCCAGAACGGGGCGCGACGAGGCGGCCGCCTGCCGAGGCTCAGCCGGCCGGACCAGCGCCCTTGCCGCGCACCGCGGTGATCAGCGACCCCGACGGCTTCACCAACGTCCGGGACACGCCGTCAACGAGCGGCGCGATCGTCGCTCGGATCAATGAGGGCGAGCGCTTCTCGACGCGTATCCAGCAGCGCCCATGGTGGCGCGTCAGGCTCGACGACGGAACGGAGGGCTGGGTGCATCGCTCGCGCATCCGCCTCGTCGATTGAGGCTGCGGGGATCGCGATGTGAAGGATGGCTCCCCGGGCCTGATTCGAACAGGCGGCCGTCCGATTAACAGTCGGATGCTCTACCGCTGAGCTACCGGGGAACAACAGCGAGGCGCGCCTAT
The DNA here is from genome assembly GCF_011320075.1 of Sphingosinicella sp. YJ22. GTDB lineage: Bacteria > Pseudomonadota > Alphaproteobacteria > Sphingomonadales > Sphingomonadaceae > Allosphingosinicella. Next base: position 13,404 of record NZ_JAANPA010000054.1, read on the forward strand.
AGCAGCGCTTCTTCGGCGGTTGCAAGGGGGCGAAATGCGGGTTTTCCGCACTTTGTTCGCCCTCGCGATCAGACCGCGAACTGCTCCATCGAGATGCGCTCGTCGAGGGCGTGCTCGGGGTCGAACAGCAAGGTCAGCGCGCGCGAGCGGTCGATGGCGACCTCGACACGATCGATCCCGCGCACCTCGCGCTGGTCGGCGACGGCCGACACCGGCCGTTTCTTCGGGTCGAGCACGCGCAGGGACACGCGCAGGTCGTCGGGGATGATCGCGCCGCGCCAGCGCCTGGGCCGGAACGGGCTGATCGGCGTGATCGCGAGAAGGGTCGAGTTCAACGGCAGGATCGGCCCGTGCGCCGAGAAGTTATAGGCGGTCGACCCGGCCGGCGTGGCGACCAGCACGCCGTCGCAGATGAGCTCTTCGATCACGACACGACCGTTGACCGAGACTTCGATCCAGGCGGTCTGGCGGGTCTCGCGGAGCAGCGACACTTCGTTGATAGCCGGGCTGACGACGACTTGGCCGTCGACACGCACCGCCTTCATCTCGAGCGGCGGGACGCTGAACGACTTGGCGCGATCGAGCCGTTCGGCGAGGCCGTCGATCCGCCATTCGTTCATCAGGAAGCCGACGGTGCCGCGATTCATCCCGAACACGGGACAGACCCGGCCGCGCTCCAGCATCTCGTGAAGGGTCTGCAGAATGAAGCCGTCGCCGCCCAGCGCCACGACGAGATCGGCCTCTTCGAGCGGCACGAAATCATAATGGGCGTGGAGCAGCTGCTCGGCCACCTGCGCCGCCTCCGCGCTGGAGGCGACCAGCGCCATGGCTTTGTCCCCCTGCCGAGCCATGGACCGTAGCTAGGGGCGATTGTGCGGCGCGGCAAGCGGCGTCGTGGAGAACCGACTCGGATCGGGACAGGGCGCCCGGTGAAGGCGATTGGCGGAATTGGCGGGGCGGGCTAGACCGAGGCGGAGATGCCGGACCCGCTGTTCATCCTGTCCTTCCGCCACCGCGACGAGCTTCACCGCCTCGCCGAGGCGGCCGGGTGGGAGCCGATCGCGGCGCGGCGCGACGCCAATGCCGAGGCGCGCTTCGTCGCTTCGGGGGCAAGCGTCGCGCTGGTCGACGCGCGCGGCGCCGCGGCCGAAGGCGTGGCCGCGGTTC
>NZ_JAANPA010000055.1 GCF_011320075.1 Sphingosinicella sp. YJ22
ATCGCCGAGCCGGCCGCCCTTCCGCGCCGCCGCCGCTGGCACCTTGCCGCGGGGCTCGCCGCCCTGGCCGCGACCGGCCTCGCCGCGGGCGGCTACAGCCGGTTGAGCGCGGCCAATGCGGCGCCGGCGATCGAACGCATCTTCCCGATCGCCAACAACCTGGTCGTCACTGGCCGCCCCGCCCTGTCGCCGGACGGCAGCCGAGTCGCCTTCACCGCCCGCGCGCACGACACGACGAACGTCGACCTCTACCTCTTCACCATCGGCGACAGCGCGCCGGTGCGGCTGACCCAGGACGTAGCGGTCGACGACAATGCCGCCTGGTCGCCCGACGGCACCCGCATCGCCTTCACCCGCGCGCCGCCCGACGGCTCCGCGCCGTGCCGCCTGTTCGTGATGACCGTGCCGGCGGGGACCGAGCGGCCGGTCGGGGCGTGCCGAGTCGCCACCTCGACCCGCCTTGCCTGGAGCCCCGACGGCCGCGACCTCCTGTACAGCGACCGTGCCGCGCCCGCGGCGCCGCTCGCCATCGAGCGGATGACCCTCGAAACGGGCCGAAGCATCGCCGTCACCCAGCCCTCGTCGGACCTGTTCGGCGACCTCGAACCGGTGGTCTCCGCGGACGGCCGCTGGCTCGCCTTCCTGAGGCGGTCGTCGCGCCAGTCGGCGGACATCATCCTGCTCAACCTCCAGACCCAGGTGACGACCGCGCTCACCAGCGACGGCAGCGCGATCGGCGGTCTCGCCTGGAGCGCCGACGATCACGGCATCCTGTTCTCGTCCGACCGCGGCGGGGACGCCGGACTGTGGTGGGTGCACCGCCGCGGCGGCGAGCCGCAACGTATTTCCGAGGGCCTGCTCCGCTACGGCTTCCTCGGCCAGGGACGCGGCGGCAAGCGCATCGTCTTCGAGGGCATTCGCGACCGCAGTAGCCTGCACGAACTCGAGCCAGGCGGCGCCGCGGAAATCGGTGCCGGAGAAGCCGAGTTCCGCGACTGGTTCCCCGACGTCGCCGGCGACGGCACCCAGCTGTTCGTCTCCACCCGCACCGGCCACGAGCAGATCTGGATGCGCGACCCGGGCGGGGAGCCGCGCCAGGTCACGCAGTTCGAGGGCTGGCGAATCGTGCAGCCGCGCTGGTCGCGCGACGGGCGCCACGTCGCCTTCGTCGCCGTGGTCGACGACGTCGCCGATCTCTATGTGATGCCGCGCAGCGGCGGGCAGCCCCGCCGGCTGACCCGGGATGCGGCGGAGGACGGCTCTCCCGACTGGTCGCCGGACGGTCGCCATCTCTACTTCACGTCGCGGCGCGACGGCGGGCCGTCGGTGTGGCGGATCGATCCGTTCGGCAACGGCGCGCAGCCTGTGCGGGTGTCACCGCCCGGGGTCGGTCATTTCCGCGTCGGCGAGACGGGCGGCTGGCTCTATTATGTCCAGTCGGGCCGCCCCGGCCTGTGGCGGCGCGCCCTCGCTTCGGGCGGCGCGACGGTGACCGGTCCGCAGCAGAAGGTGCTCGACGGACTGGCCGTGGCCGACGCGACCAATTGGGGCCTCGCCGACGGCGCGCTCTTCTATGTCGAGCGGCCCGAGGGCGTTCGCCGCGGCGCCCGCCTCAAGCGCCTCGACTTGGCGAGCGGCGCGGCGACCGACCTCGCCGACGCGTCGCTGCTCAACCGCAGCGCCGGTTTCGCGCTCACCCGCGACGGGCGCCCGCTGCTCAACCTGCAGAGCTTCAAGATCGAGCTCTACGGAATCGACTTCCGCTAAACAGCGAAACGCCGCCCCCTCGCGAGGGGCGGCGTCCCACCGAACCCGGAAAAGAGAAAAGCGCCCCGGAAGCACTTGGCTTCCGGGGCGCCCTCTTCGCTCAGTTTAGAAACGCACCTGAGCCCCTGCGTAGAAGCGCCGGCCGAACGGATCGTACAGGTCCGCTGCGGTCTCGGTGCCGGTCGGCGACAGGTTGAACGGAGTACCCGGGAGGAAGGGGGGTTGGGTATCCATCACGTTGTCGACGCCCACGTAGAACGAGAAGCGACGATCCTCGCCGATGTCCCAGCGGATCTGCGCGTCGTGGTAGAAGCGCGGACCGACATGGTTGAGCGGCGCCGCGTCCGGATCGTCGAGCAGGTCGATGTCGGCCGTGCCGCCACCGAGGTAGTTCACCTGCCAGCTGAGGGTGAAGCCACCCGTCAGGTAAGCGAGGCGGGCCGTCGCCTTGTGCTCCGGATAGTAGATGGTGCCCGCATATTCGCGGACCGGAGCGGTCGGGTTGGCCTGGTCCTTATAGTCGAGCAGGTAGGTGTAGTTACCGGTCAGCTCGATGCGGTCGTCGGCATTGAGCAGCGGCAGCGCGCGGCCGTAGCGAAGACCGAAGTCGATGCCGCGGGTCTGGATCTGCGCGACGTTGATCAGCTGGTCGTTCACCGTGCGGATGAAGCCGGTGTTCTGATCGCGGATCACGTTGTTGCAGAACACCGGATCGTTGGTGGTCAGGCACTGACGGATCGACAGGTTGCGGCCGACCGTGCTGATCGCGTCCTCGACCTTGATGTCGAAATAGTCGGCGGTGAGCGCCAGGCCGCGGACGAACCGAGGCTGGAACACCGCGCCGAGGGTCAGCGTGGTCGCCGTCTCTTCCGCCAGGTTCGGGTTGCCGCCGATGAAGCCGTTGATGCCCTGGGTATCGGCCAGGGTGTAACGGAACTCACCATTCGCCGCGATCGCCGCGGCGATCTGCGGAATGGCGCGGCACGCCGCGTCGAACTCGCCGGTGCTGGTCGCGGTGACGCGGTCGCACGGGTCGTTCACGCCGGCGAAGGTCTCCGACGGCGCCGAGGCGAATTCGGAGATGTTCGGGGCGCGGTTGGCGCGGGCATAAACGCCGCGGAAGCGCAGGCCGTCGACCGGCTCGAGCTCGGCGCCGACGTTCCAGCTGAACACGCCGCCGACGTTCGGCTGGCTATATTCGGAATAACGGGCAGCGCCGGTCAGACCGAAATAGTTGACGAACGTGTCGGCGAGGATCGGCACGTTGACCTCGCCATAGACCTCCCACACGTCGAACTCGCCGACCGTGTCGGGGATGACGTTGCCCGAGTTGCCGCCGGTGTTGGTGAGGATGTCGAGGTCGTCGACGCTCTCCTCCATCCGGTACTCGGCGCCGACCGCGACGCCCAGGCCGCCGGCCGGCAGCTGGATCAGCTCGCTGTTGGACATGCTCAGCGACACGACCTGCTGCTGGTTCACGATGTCCTCGGACTTCGGGACCACCGCCTGGACGTAGGCGGACGCTTCCGGCGAGGCAGTGCCGTAGCCGAACAGGTTGATCGGAACGCAGCCCTCGGCACGCGCCGCGTCGCTGCGGCACACGATCGAGCCGTCAGCCAACTGCACCGCGTCGAGCGCGTTGCGGTAGCGGTTGTTGTCGATGTCCTCCGACGACGTGAAGTCGTGCAGGCGGCCATAGACGTAGCTCGCTTCCCAGTTCCAGCTGTCGGCGATGGTGCCGCGCAGGCCGGTGGCGACGCGCCAGGTGTCGCGAATGTTGACGTTCGAGCGGTCGAACACCTCGTTCTGGCGGCGGCGGAAACCGATCTGGGTGATCGGGTTGGTCGCGGCGTTGCCGTCGGTCAGAGCCGTGGCGTTGTACGCATCGATCTGCGCACGCACCGCGGCCGGCAGGAACGGATTGTCGATGCTGATGCCGAACGTGTTGACGCCGTCATAGATGTCGAGGGCGTCGAGCGCGAGCGGCTCGATCTGCGAGCTCGAGTTCACCCGCGAATAGGTGACCTCGGCGAACGCCTTGAGGTTGTCGTTGACCTCATAGTTGAACACGCCGGCCCCGAGGTAGCGGTCGAGCGGGGTCGAGATGCGGCGCACGGCATTGCGGTTGAAGCCGACGCCACCGCCCGCGACGACGCTGTTGTCCGTGTTGAACGAGAACAGCGAGCCGCCGTTGAAGCCGGCCTGCGCAGCGCCGTTGGCGTCGAGCAGCTGGAAGCGGCCCTGCGCCGAGTAGCTGGAGTAAGCGGCCGGACCGCAGATGTCGTAGAAGCAGTCCTGGCTGGAGATCGCGCGGTTGCGCGACAGCAGGCCGGCGTCGTTGTCGTACGAGAAGTGCAGGATCGCCGAGCCGCGGTCGTCGGCGCCGAAGCTGGTGCCGGCGGTGATGGCGCCCATGTAGCGCGGATTGTCGCCGCGCTCGGTGATGCCGTACTGGCCGCGCAGCTGGATGCCGTCGAAGCGATCCTTCAGGATGAAGTTGACCACGCCGGCAATCGCTTCCGAGCCGTAGACGGCGGACGCGCCGCCGGTGACGACCTCGACGCGCTGGATGAAGTCGGTCGGGATGTTGTTGAGGTCGACCGCCGAAGTGCCGGCGATGCCGGCGACGAAGCGGCGGCCGTTGACCAGGACCAAAGTACGGCTGGAACCGAGGTTACGCAGATTGACCGTGGCGACGCCGTTGCCCGAGGTCAGGAAGTTGGTGTTGGTGCGGCTGGAGCCGACGCCGACCTGGGGCAGCTCGGCGAGCGAGTCCTGGACGTTGATCGCGGCATCGCGCTGCAGGTCCTGGGCGCCGATCACGGCGACCGGAACGTTGGAGGTCAGCTCGGGACGCGCGATGCGCGAGCCGGTGACGATGACCTCGCCGCCGTCGGCCGGCTGCGCGGCGTCAGCAGCAATCGTGGCTTCGGCGAGCGCCGGGTCAACCGGGGTCGCGTCGGTCGCGTCCTGCGCGGCCGCGATGCCCGGCATCGAAACGAGCCCGATGGCCAGCGCCGCGGCGCTGGCGCGGGGAAGAAGGGAACCTGTGCGCCGGCGGCGCACGTCTGCCGTAATCATCTAATCGCTTTCCTTCGAGTAAGGACGGGACAAGCCCCGGGCGGCCGGCGCGGCGGGTCGCCCGAGAGGGGCGGCACGAACGCGCGGGTCGTCAGCCCACACAGCGCGGCGCTGTGCCGGGCGCGTAGCCGGCGGCGTGGAAAAGCCGTGGAATCGCGGAATTGCTACGGTTTGGCGGCGGGCCGTTGCAGCCGCGCAACAGCCGCCCCCGTGGGACAGCGCGTCAGAGCGTGGTCGGCTCGGTCACGACCTTGATGTCCTTGCCGAGCGCGCCCTGGATATAGAGGCGCTGGACGAGCACGAAGGCGACCACGGTGAGCGGCGCCGACAAGAGGATTCCGAGGAAGCCGAACAGCACGCCGGCCCCGGCGACCGCGAACAGAAGCACCGCCGGCGGCACGTCGACCGCGTAGCGCTGGACCAGCGGCTGGAGGATGTTGCCCTGGATCTGCTGGACCAGCAGGTAGAGGCCGAGCGTCCACAGGGCGGTCGACGGGCCGACCAGGAAGGCGAGGATGATCGCCGGCACCGCGGCGATGATCGGGCCGACGAACGGGATGAAGTCGAGCAGGCCGGCGATCAGCGCGAGGCCGAGCGCCGCGGGCACGCCGAGCAGCCACAGGCCGGTGAAGGTGAGCAAGCTCACTGCGAGCATCGACAGCAGCTGGCCGCGAAGCCAGCCCTGAAGGGCATGGCCGGTGTCGTCGAGCGCCTGGGCGGTCAGCGCCTCGTGCGACTTGGGCACCATCAGCACCAGGCCGCGGCGGTAGATGTCCGGCTGCGCGGCCAGGAAGATGGCCCCGACCACGACCAGCAGGAAATCGGCGACGCCGCTGCCTGCCGACAAGGCATAGCCGCCCGCGCGCGAGACGATGGCGCTGACGTCGCCGGCGCCCTGGTCGATCAGCCGCCGGATGCTCTCCGCCTCGACTCCCCACGCCTGGAGCTGCGCCTGGGCCGAGGACAGGGCCGCGGGGAAGCGCTCGCGGATCGTGTCCATCTCGCGCGCGATCTGCGTGCCGAACATGGTGAAGACGCCGGCGAGGACTCCGATCACCGCGAGCACGGCCACGGCGAGCGCGGCGCCGCCCCTGAGACCGGTGAGGCGAGTGATGCCGACGCGCGCTGCCGAGAAGATGCTGGCGATCGTCGCCGCGGCGAAGATCAGCAACAGCAGGTTGATCATCTGGTAGAAGACCAGCGCCACGACCGCGATGGCGAGCACGATCAGGCACCGCCGCGCAAATCCCCCCGTATCGGTCATCGCCCCACTCTCCTTCCCTTGGCCATTCCGTAGGGGGAGAGCGGCGGCGAGGGAAGCCGGTTCAAGCTGACAGGGAGTGGCGGAGCGGGAGGGATTCGAACCCTCGATACGGTTTTGCCGTATACTCACTTTCCAGGCGAGCGCCTTCGACCACTCGGCCACCGCTCCGCATTGCTCTGGAAGGCCGGCTATCTAGTCGCGACGAGGCGGGGCGGCAAGCGCCTCGATGCGCTTGGCGAGCGCGATATCCCTGGCGGTGAGGCCGCCGGCGTCGTGGGTGGTCAGAGCGATATCGACCCGATTCCACACGTTCGACCAGTCCGGGTGATGATCCGCCCGCTCCGCCGCCAGAGCGACGCGGGCCATGAAGCCGAACGCCGCGTTGAAATCGGCGAAGGTGAAGCGCTTGCGGATCGCCTCGCGCGCCGGGTCCCACTCCCACTCGGGAAGGCCGGCAAGAGCGTCCTCGCGCTCCTGGTCGCTGAGCTTGGCCGCCACCCCTTCCTCCTCATGGCTCTTTGCCTCTATGTCCTCCGATCGTGACAAATCGTCAAACCCATGCGCCCGACGGGGCGGCGCTCGAGCGGCTCGCCGAGGCGGCCCTCGAGCGGCTGCCCGGGCAGTTCCGCGCGCTCATCGACGGAGTCGTGCTGCGCGTCGAGGAGGAGCCAGACGAGGCCCTGCTCGCCGAGATGGGGCTGGACAACGCCTATGAGCTGACCGGCCTCTATTCCGGCCGCTCGCTCAGGGAGGCGAGCAGCTGGGCTTCGGGCGAGCATCCGCCGATGATCCACCTCTACCGAATTCCCCTGCTTGTCGAATGGGTCGAGACCGGGGTCGCGCTGGAGGACCTCATCACCCACGTCATCGTCCACGAGGTCGGCCACCATTTCGGACTCAGCGACGACGACATGCACGCGCTCGAGGACCAGGCCGAGTGACAGGCGGCGGGGGCGAAAAGCTGCTGGAGATGAAGGGCGTCGCCGGATGGCGCGGCGGCCGCTTGCTGTTCGAGGGATTCGACCTAAGTCTGGGCCCGGGAGAGGCGGCGATGGTCACCGGTCCCAACGGCATCGGCAAGTCGAGCCTGCTGCGCATCGCCGCCGGCCTGCTTCCGGCGCGCGCCGGCACCGTCGCTCGAGCCGACGCGGCGCTCGCCGACGAAAGCCTCGCGCTGGAGCCGCGGCGGACGCTGGGCGCGGCGCTGGCATTCTGGGCGCGGCTCGACGGCGTGTCGGCGGTGCCGGGCATGGAGGCGATGGGAATCGCCCACCTCGCCGAGGTGCCGGTGCGGATGCTGTCGACCGGCCAGCGCAAGCGTGCCGCGCTGGCCCGAGTGCTCGCCTGCAACGCGCCGTTGTGGCTGCTCGACGAGCCCGCCAACGGCCTCGACACCGAAGGGCGCGAGCGGCTGGAGAAGGGCATGGCCGCGCATCGCATCCGCGGCGGCGCGATCTTGCTCGCGACCCACCAGCCGCTGGCCCTCCCCGATTGCGCCCGGGTGACGCTGGCATGACCGCCCTTATTGCCCGGGAGCTGAGGCTTGCCGCCGGCGGTGGCGCGGCGTTCCTTCCGCTGGTCTTCTTCCTGCTCGTCGCGACCCTGTTCCCGTTCGCCGTCGGCCCCGACGGACCTTTGCTCGCCCGCACCGGCGGCGGCGCCCTGTGGATGGCCGCTTTGCTCGCTGCGCTTCTGCCGGTCGACCGCCTCGTCGAGCCCGACCTCGCCAGCGGCACGCTCGACCAGCTGGCGCTTCGCGGGATCAGCGAGGAAGTGATCGCGCTGGCCAAGCTCGCCGGCCACTGGCTGAGCTTCGGCCCGCTGCTGATGCTCGCCGCCTTCCCCGCCGCGGCGCTGATGGGGCTACCCGAACCGGTGCTGTGGCGGCTCGAGCTCGGCCTTCTCGTCGGCACTCCGGGCCTCGCCGCACTCACCCTCGGGGTCGCCGCGATCACCGCGAGCCTGAGGCGCAGCGGGGCCCTCGCCGGCCTGCTCATTCTCCCCCTCGCCGTGCCGCTCCTCATCTTCGGCGCCGGCCTGGTCGAGCGCGGCACCGAGAACGGCGCGTTGCAGCTCCTCGCGGCCGCCTCCCTCCTGCTGGTCGCAGGCGCACCCTTCGCGGCCGGAGCGGCGATCCGGGCGGGCCGGGAATAGGGCAAGGCACAGGGAACCCGCTCGTCCTTAGCGGGAAGGCTGTGCTTGCCGCGAACAGCCCTGGCGCACCTGCTCCCGTTGGTCGCCAAGTCGCGCCAAATCCCAGCGATAGACCCGGTCGGTCGTGCCCTCCGGCCCGCTGAAATAGATGTTGCGGCCGGCGACCGTGGCGCGGACCAGCCGCGCCTCCCCTTCCGCGTCGACCGCCACCCGCCATTTGCCGTCGCCGAGCCAGGTCAGCGGCAGCCGCACCGGCGCGCCGTCGTCGACCTTGAACGAGCCGAAGGACCGGCCGGGCTCGACCGCGGGCGGGCGCACGAGTTCCAGCCAGAACGACTTGCGCCGGGCTCCGCAGAACAGCCCCAGGAGCGGCCGCCGCCCGTCGATCGAATCTTCCGATTGAAGCGACACCGTGAGGGCGCCGTCCTCCGCTTGCCGGTTGGCCTGGGGCTGCTCACCGGAGCAGGACAGCAGCGCTCCAGCCAATGCCAGAGCGCCGAGCCTCACCCGTCGCGGCTCCACCGCGCGAAGATCGCGGTGGGGAGGAGCAGGCCGCGCGCTTCCTCGCGGACGGCCATGTCGCCGCACTCGACCCTGCCGCCGAGGTCGCCGAGCGCCTGATTGAGCAGCTCGCCGATCGCCAGCGCGGACATGCGCACCGCATAGACGGTCAGCACCAGGAAGCGGCTGTCCGTGTCGAGCAGCTTGCGGCAGTCGGCGATCAGGCCCGGCAGGCCTTCCTCCAGCCGCCACACCTCGCCGGTCGGGCCGCGGCCGAACTTGGGCGGATCGAGGATGATCCCGTCATAGCGCCGCCCGCGCCGCACCTCGCGCGCGGTGAACTTGGCCGCATCGTCGATCATCCAGCGGATCGGCCGGTCGCTCATGCCGGACAGGGCGGCATTCGCCTTGCCCGCCTCGACCGACTTCTTCGACGCGTCGACATGGGTGAGCCGGGCGCCCGTCGCCGACATCGCAAGAGTGCCGACGCCGGTATAGCCGAACAGGTTCATCGCCTCGCAGCCCTCGCCGAGCCGCTCCCGCATCCACGCCCATTGCGGGGCCATGTCGGGGAAGAAAGCGAGGTGGCGGAACGGCGTCGCCTGGGCGCGGAAGCGCACCTCCTCCCAATTGAGGTCCCAGCCGTCGCGCGGCACCGGGCGGGCGAACTGCCAGCGGCCGCCGCCTTCCTCGTCGCTGCCCGGGATGAACTCGCCGTCGGCGTCCCAGTCGGCCGAGGCCGGAGCCCACATCGCCTGGGGCTCGGGACGGATGAAACGATAGGGGCCGTAGCGCTCGAGCTTGCGGCCATGGCCGGAGTCGACAAGGCCGTAATCGGCCCAGGGCTCCGCGATCAAAGTATCGAGCTTCACGCCGCGCGGACCGCCGGAACTCCGATCGTCGCGCGCGCCTTCGGCCCCGCCAGCATGCGCGCGCCGGCCGCCCGCACCTGGTCGAGCGTGACGCCGTCGATCTCGGCGACGATCTCGCGCGGCTCGACGAGCCGGTCGTAGGTGGACAGCATGCGCGCCACATAATTGGCCTGGCCCCAGCTGCTCTCGAGGCTGAGCAGCAGGCCCGCCTTGGCCTGCGCTTTGGCGCGCTCGAGCTCGCGGTCGCTGAGATCGCGCGACGCGCGGTCGAGCACGTCGAAAATGAGCTCGGACGCCGCCCCCGCCTGGCGCCGCGACGTCGCCGCATAGGCGTAGAAGATGCCGCTGTCGCGATAGGGAGTCAGCGACGCCCATACCGAATAGGCCAAGCCCCTCTCCTCGCGCACCGCCTGGAACAACCGGCACGAGGCGCCGCTTCCCACTATGTCGGCGAACAGGCGCGAGGGGTAATAGTCCGGATGCGGGTGGCAGGGCGCGGCGAAAGCGGCGGTGAGGTGCGCCTGGTCGGCCCGGGCGCGGCTCGCGCGGACTCCGCCGGCGAAATTCGCAGCCTCCGCCTGGTCGATGAGGCCAGCCGGAAGCGCGCCGAAGCGCTCGGCGGCGAGCGCGACCAGCCGCTCGTGATCGACCTTGCCGGCGGCGACGAGGATCAGGCTGCCGGCGCGATATTGCGAGGCGCGCCAGCCGTGGAGGTCGTCGACCGTGATCGCGGCGATGCTGTCCTCGTCGCCGAGCACCGAGCGGCCGAGCGGCTGGTCCGGGTAAGCCGCGGTCCACAATTCGTCAAAGATGATGTCGGACGGCGTGTCGCGTGCCTCGCCCAGTTCCTGCAGCACCACCTCTTTCTCGCGCACTAGGTCGTCGGCGGCGAAATGCGGATGGAGGATCATGTCGGACAGGAGCTCGAGGCCGAGCGGCAGGTGCTCGGCGAGCAGGGTCGCGCTGAAGCTCGTCCCCTCGCGGTCGGTTGCGGCATTGAGGTCGCCGCCGACATCCTCGATCGCCTCGCTGATCTCGCGCGCGGTGCGCCCGCCGGCGCCCTTGAACACCATATGCTCGTAGAGATGGGCGATGCCGTTGAGCGCCGCGGTCTCGTGGCGCGACCCCGCTTCCGCATAGAGGCCGACCGCGACGGTCTCGAAGCCCGGCATCGCGCGGCTGGCGACGCGCAGGCCGTTCGGCAGGGTTGTGAGCTGCATCATGGAAGCGCGGAACTTAGGGTTTCGTCGCCCCGCCCGCAACCGAGCGCCGCCTCAGCGCCAGCACGAAGATTACGGCCGCCGCCAGCGCGAACAGGAACCACTGCCCCGCATAAGCGAGGTGATTGTTGGGAATGTCCTCGATCCGCGGCGGTGCGCTGGCCTCGAGCGGCGCTTGCGGCTGCGCGGCGGTGAGGATGATCGGCTGGCCGGGCTCGGTCGTGCCGATCACCCCCGCAACGGTGGCGGGTAGCGACAGCCGCTTGACCGCGTCGGGCCGCTGCGACCAGCCGGCATTGACCTGAAGCCGCCCCGCCCAGCCCGGCTCGCCCGGCCGGCACGGCACGTAGAAGGCGTAGCCGCTCGCCCCGGCGAGGCTTCGGCCGGCGCGCGCGCTGACCTCGGCATCGCGGGCTGAGCAGCTGACCAGGGCGCGGCGGAAGGCGATGGGTCGCTCGGGCATGTCCGGCCCCAGCAAGGGATCGAGATCGACCGCCGGCTGGTTCTGAGCCACCGCCAGCTCGGCGAGCATCCGCTCCTTCCAGGCGGCGCGCTGCACCTGCCACAGGCCGAGGCCGATCATCACCGCAACGGCCGCGGCGGCGATGATGGTGGGAAGGACGGGAAGGCGCCTCATGTTCCTCCCTGCGCGCGCAGCGCGGGGGGAGGGGGACCATGCGAAGCATGGTGGAGGGGTAACCCTCCGACCGCTCCGCTCACCCCTCCACCACCCTTCGGGTGGTCCCCCTCCCCATGGGGCAGCGCCCCATGGGGAGGAACGGGATCAATGGTATTCGGCGCCCCAGCCGCCCCACACATAGATGCACAGGAACAGGAACAGCCACACCACGTCGACGAAGTGCCAGTACCAGGCCGCCGCCTCGAAGCCGAAATGCTGCTTCGGGGTGAACGCGCCTTTCTGGGCGCGGATCGCGCAGACGATCAGGAAGATCGTTCCGACGATGACGTGGAAACCGTGGAAGCCGGTCGCCATGAAGAAGACCGACGAATAGACATTGTCGCCGAAGCCGAACGGCGCGTGCATATATTCGTAAGCCTGCACGCCGGAGAAGATCAGGCCCAGCGCGACGGTCGCCCACAGGCCCTGAACGAGGCCCTTGCGGTCGCCGTGGATCAGCGCGTGGTGCGCCCAGGTCACGGTGGTGCCCGAGCAGAGCAGGATCATGGTGTTGAGCAGCGGCCAGCTGAACGGATCGAGGACGTGCATGCCCTCGGGCGGCCACACTCCACCGACCGCGTCCACCGCGGACGGGAACAGCGACGCGTTGAAATAGGCCCAGAACCAGGCGACGAAGAACATCACCTCGGAGGCGATGAACAGGATCATTCCGTAGCGCAGGTGAAGCTGCACGATCGGCGTATGGTCGCCGCGATTGGCCTCGCGCACCACGTCGGCCCACCAGCTGAACATGGTGAACAGAACGCCGATGAGGCCGGCGCCGAACACCCACGGGCCGCCAGTGCCGAAATGGTCCGGGTGGAACCACATCACCAGGCCGAAGAACATGACGCCCGCGCCGATCGATCCGATCAGCGGCCACAGGCTCGGCTCGAGGATGTGATATTGGTGGTTCTTGGCTCCAGCCATTGCGTTTCGTCCCTGTCGATCGTCCCGGCGCGCGCCGGTCTTTGGGTTGCCTCTAGCTGCCGCTTTGCGGCTGCTCAACCGGGTAAAAGGTGTAGGAAAGGGTGATCTCGGTGATGTCGCGTGCGTCCGGATCGTCGAGGATCGCCGGATCGACGTAGAAGATCACCGGCATCTGCATTTCCTGGCCCGGCTGAAGAGTCTGCTCGGTGAAGCAGAAGCACTGGATCTTGCTGAAATATTTGCCGGCCTGGACCGGGGTCACGTTGAACGTCGCGGTGCCGGTCAGCGGCCGCGTCGACATGTTGCGGGCGCGGTACAGCGCCATGTTGCGCTCGCCGATCGGCACGGTGCGGTGGGTCTGGACCGGCTGGAAGCGCCAGGCGAGGTTGCGGTCGGTATTGGCGTCGAACCGGATGCTGACCGACTGGCCGGGGACCGGGCGCACCTGCGCCGCCACCGCCTCGTCGACCTGCATGGTGGTGCCGCCGAAGCCGGTCACCTGGCAGAAGATCCGGTAGAGCGGCACGCTGGCGAAGGCGAGGCCGACCATCGCCGCCACCAAGAGGGCGGCGAGCGCGGCGGTTCTGCCGTTCCTGCGCGCGAGACGCTGCTGGTCGGCGATGCTCGTCACTGCGCGCCCATGCGAGCGATGGTGATGAGGTAAAGCAGGATCACGAAGGCGGCGAGCGCCAGCCCCATCACGATGGAACGGCTGCGCTGGCGGCGGCGCACTTCTTTCTGGTCGAGGTCGGTCATGCGAGCAGCATGCGGTCGGCGACGAGCGCGCCGAACAGCACGAAAAGATAGAGGATGGAATATTTGAACAAGGTCTTCTCCGGCTTCATCGCCGCCGGGTCCTCGGCCTGGTTCCTCAGCACCGGCCAGGCGAGCGCGATGAAGACGAGCGACAGCGCCGACGCGACCATGCCGTAGATCGCGCCTGTCTCGCCGAGCGGCCACGGCGCGACCGCAACCGCGGCCATGATGATCGTGTAGATGAACAGCTGGTGCCGGGTCGCCCGGAAGCCGTGGGTCACCGGCAGCATCGGCACGCCGGCCGCGGCGTAATCGGTGCGCACGAACAGCGACAGCGCCCAGAAATGCGGCGGCGTCCAGGCGAAAACCAGGGTGAACAGAAGCACCGGCAGGAGCGCGATGTCGCCGGTCACCGCGGCCCAGCCGATCACCGGCGGGAATGCGCCTGCGGCGCCGCCGATGACGATGTTCTGCGGCGTGCGCGGCTTCAGCCACATCGTGTAGACGAGCACGTAGAACAGGATCGACACGGTCAGCACGCCGGCGGCGAGCCAGTTGGTGGCGAGGCCCATCAGAAGCACCGAGAAGATCGCCAGAGCGACCCCGAAGAACAGGGCCGAATCGCGGTCCATCCGTCCCGCCGGAAGCGGCCGCTTGGCGGTGCGCTTCATCTTGGCGTCGAGGTCGGCCTCATACCATTGGTTGAGCGCGCCCGCCGCGCCGGCGCCCAGGGCGATACATAGGACTGCGGTGAAGGCGAGCACGGGGTGAAGCGTGCCGGGCGCCGCGAACAGGCCGCAAGCGCCGGTGAAGACGACGAGCGTCATCACCCGCGGCTTGGTCAGCGCGATGAAATCCCGCCATTCGGCAGGCAGGCTCGGGGAACGGTCGGCGGCAATCATGATTTGCCCAGCCCTATAGGCCGGACTCCGCGCGCGGAGAAGGGCCATTTGGCCCCAGGACCTTGGTTGCAAGGCGGAAAATGGGCGGTGCAGCTAATGGCAGGCTCAATCCCCTCCGCTCGTCCTGAGCGAAGTCGAAGGGCGTCGGCACCAAGTTCCGGCCAAGGCGCCTGGAACCGTTGCACGATCATCTCGCGGACGCCCTTCGACTTCGCTCAGGAC
>NZ_JAANPA010000056.1 GCF_011320075.1 Sphingosinicella sp. YJ22
GGGCGAGCTGCTCGGCATACCAGGATTGCGGGATTCGGTGGTCGCCCTGATTGAGGAAGTCGAACAGGCGGGCGACGAGGCGGCCGTGCCCCTCCGGGCCGGTCTTGCGGAAGTCGGGCAGGCCGCAGGCGGCCCACAGCCGCCGAACCGCCCGCTCGCCGCGGACCTGGCCGGCGACAGCGGGATCGATGGCGAGCGACTTCAATACGGCGAGGTCGACCGCTTCCGGCGCGGCGCGAAGGCCGGGACGGTCGGGGCGGCGCTCAAGCGAGCGGATCAGCCCGTCGACGCTTCGATAATCGGGGTCGCCGTCGCGCCAGTAGAGGAAATCCAAAGGCGCGAACCTGTGGTTCTCGATCGCGTCGATCTCGTCCTCGCGGAATTCGGCGAGCGCTTCGCCCTCGATGTTCAATGTGCCGAAGGTGCCGTCGCGCTGGTGGCGGCCGGCGCGGCCGGCGATCTGCGCCATCTCGGCGGGAGTGAGGCGGCGCCTCCGGTGTCCGTCGAACTTGGTCAGGCCGGCGAAGGCGACGTGCGCCACGTCCATGTTGAGGCCCATGCCGATCGCGTCGGTGGCGACGAGATAGTCGACCTCGCCGGCCTGGAACATGTCGACCTGGGCGTTGCGGGTGCGTGGGGACAGCGCCCCCATCACCACCGCCGCGCCGCCGCGCATGCGCCGAAGCGCCTCGGCGACCGCATAGACCTGGTCGGCGGAGAAGGCGACGATCGCCGAGCGCGGCGGCAGGCGCGACAGCTTGGCGGCGCCGGCATAGCTCAGCGTCGAGAAGCGCGGGCGCCGGATGATTTCAGCCTTGGGCAGAAGCGAGCGGACCATCGGCGCGAGGCTTTCCGAGCCGAGGATCATCGTCTCCTCGCGGCCGCGGGCGTTCAAGAGCCGGTCGGTAAAGACGTGGCCACGCTCGGGATCGATGCCGAGCTGCGCCTCGTCGATCGCGACGAAGGCGAAGTCGCGGCGAAGGTCGCTTTCCTCCTTGCCGCGCACCGGCATCGATTCCGCGGTGCACAGGAACCAGCGCGCCTGCGGCGGCAGGATCTTCTCCTCGCCGGTGATCAAAGCGACCTCGTTCGGCCCCTTGATCTTGACCACGCGGTCATAGACCTCGCGCGCCAAGAGGCGCAGCGGGAAGCCGATCAGGCCGGAGGAATGGCCGCACATCCGCTCGACGGCGAGATGGGTCTTGCCGGTGTTGGTCGGGCCCAGGACGGCCTTGACGGTCGAGTGTCCCAAGTCCTTCATCATCCCTAGATTGTGCGAACGCTCGCCGAGCGCAATCTTTCCAATACGATGATTGGTCCGTCACCTCGGTTCGTCCCGGACCAGTCACATCCCGAAACTACGTAAACGGGGCTTTAACCCTTGACCGGCAGAGGTGGGGAAGCGGTAAGCTACGAGTATCAGCGCGAGGGGCTGAGCAGCTTTGTACCAGTTCAGGGATTTTGCCCCGGCAGGAAATGCCCCGGCCGCGCGCCTGCGCGGGACCGGCGCGTTCGGCATCGCCGCGCCCGGAGCCAAGCCCGCCCCGCGCCCGCACTTCTCGCTCGTCGTCGATCTCGGCTCCGGCATCGGCTCGCGCCAGTGGCTGCGCGGCCTCGCCACCTGCGGCGCTTTGTGCTTCGCGGCCTGGTCGTTCTGGCCGGCGATGGCGACGACCCCCGGACTCAGCCCGCCGCCGCTGGCGCCCGACCTGCGCGAGGAGAATGACGCGCTCGCCATCGCGCCGGCCGCGTTCGGGAGCGCCACCGGCCGCCGGATGGCGCCGACCGACGCGGTCCAGCCGCTCGCCGACGCGCCCGAGCGGCCGACCATCGACATCCGCGCCACCCTCGCCGCCGCCGGCGACATCGTCGCGACGCTGACCCGGTCCGGAGTCAGCCAGGACGAGGCCCAGGCGATCGCCGCGATGATCGCCAGCGCGGTGCCGCTCAATGACATCGCCGCCGGCACCCTCCTCGACCTGCGCCTCGGCCGTCGCCTCAGCATGACCGCGCCGCGCCCGGTCGAGCGTCTGACGCTTCGCGCCACGTTCGGCATGAAGATCGAGATCCAGCGCACCGCCGGCCAGCTCGCGCTCAACCGCCAGCCGATCGACGTCGATTCGACGCCGCTGCGCATCCAGGGCACGATCGGCGGAAGCCTCTACCGCTCGGCGCGCGCCGCCGGAGTCCCGCCGCGCATCGTCGAGGCCTATATCCGGGCGCTTGCCGGTCATGTCGGAGTCCCCGGCGGGCTCGGGGCCGGCGACCGCTTCGACATCATCGTCGAGCATCGCCGCGCCGCGACCGGCGAGACCCAGACCGGCAACCTCCTCTATGCCGGCCTCGACCGCGCGACCGGCCGCGACATCCAGCTGATGGCGTGGACGGTGGGCGGATCGAAGCAATGGATGGAAGCGTCCGGCGTCGGCCGCGAGAGCAGCAGCGGCTTCCGGATGCCGGTCCATGGCCGGGTCACCTCCAATTTCGGCCGCCGGGTCCACCCGATCCTGCGCTACGCCCGATTCCACGCCGGCATGGATTTCGGCGCGCCCTATGGCGCCCCGATCATGGCCGCGGCGAGCGGACAGGTGGTGTCGTCAGGCTGGCAGGGCGGCTATGGCCGCGCGGTCAAGATCAGCCATGGCGGCGGCATCCAGACCCTGTACGGCCACATGAGCAGCCTCGCCGTCGCTCCGGGCCAGCAGGTCGCGGCCGGCCAGGTCATCGGCTATGTCGGCTCGTCGGGCTTCTCGACCGGGCCTCACCTCCATTACGAGCTTCACCGCAACGGCAGGCCGATCGACCCGGCGTCGTTCCGCTTCACCACCCGCGCCGCTTTGTCCGGCGGCGAGCTCGCCTCGTTCCGGGCGCGCATGCAGAGCCTGCTCGCGACCCCGGTCGGCGCCGCGCCTGCGGCGGACCGGGTGACCTTCGCGGGTGTGGGCGCGACCCCGACCAGCCTTCGCTAGACCGAAAGACCGCTCGGCCTGAGCCCGTCGAAGGCCTGTCCTTCTTCTTAGGATTGAAGAGAAGGACAGGGCTTCGACAAGCTCAGCCCGAGCGGCTTGAGTGTCGGGTGGTCGAGGGGCGTTAGCGCCCCTGGGCGCGCCAGCGCTTGACGACCCGGGTGACGATTCCGTCCTCGTCGCCGCTGCGCCGCCACAGCTCGCTGAAATGCGGATCGGCCGAGGCCGGGCGCCGCTCGCGCTCCAAGTCGTCGAACGACACTCGGATCGGGATCGACACGCCCTCGCCGCAGATGATGCATTCGCGGTTGCGCAGCGCCGGGATGACGTCGAGGAAGCCGCGCGCGCCTTCCGGCATGGCGCCCTTCACGAAGGCCTGGTCGCGCTCGTTGTTGAGGCGCATCGCGATCAGCGTGCCGCACTGCGACAGCACGCCCTCGGCGAGGTCGGACGGGCGCTGGGTGATGAGGCCGAGGCTGACGCCGTACTTGCGGCCTTCCTTGGCGATCCGCTCGAGCACCTTGCGCACCGCCTGGCCGGACGAGGTCTTGTCGGCCGGGATGTAGCGGTGGGCCTCCTCGCAGATCAGGAGGATCGGGCGCTGCACCTCGTTGCGCGACCAGATCGCGTAATCGAACACCAGGCGGGAAAGCACCGCGACCACCACCGAGACGATGTCGGACGGAACGCCCGACACGTCGACGATCGAGATCGGCTTGCCCTTGGCGGGAAGGCGGAAGACCTTGGAGATGAAGCCCGCCATCGTGTCGGCGATCAGCATTCCCGAGAACATGAACTGGTAGCGCGGATCGGACTTCAGCTCGTCGATCTTGCTCTTGAGGCGCATGTAGGGCGCGGTGTCGGTGGCCTTGTTGAGAAGGCCCATCTCGTTGCTGATCGCGTTGGTGAGATCCGACAAGGTGTAGGGAATCGGCGAATCCACGGTGAGCTTGTTGAGCCCCTCCGCGGTGCGGTTCTTGGAGCGCGCCTGGAGCAGGCACTTGGCGAGGATGTCCATGTCCTGCTGGCGGTCGGCGCCCTGCGTGGTGATGAACACCTCGCAATGCTCCTCGAAGTTCATCAGCCAGTAGGGCATTGCGAGGTTGTCGACGTTGAACAGCTCGCCGTCGCCCTTGAACGCGGCCGAATATTCGCCGTGCGGGTCGATCATGACGATGTGACCCTCGGGCGACATGTCGCAGATCTTGTGCATGATCAGCGCCGCCGAGGTCGACTTGCCGGTACCGGTCGAGCCGAGCAGCGCGAAGTGCTTGCCAAGGAAGGAATCGACGAGCAGCGAGGCGCGCACGTCGCGGGTCGGGTAGACGGTGCCGATCTCGACATGGGCGCGCTGGTCGGCCGCGTAGATCTGCTTCAGATCGTCGCGGGTGACCGGGAAGGCGCGGCTGCCGGGCAGCGGATAGGTGGTGACGCCGCGGCGGAAGTTGGTGAACTGGCCGGAATGGGGGTCCTCGTCGCCTTCGCCGAGGAAATCGACCTCGGCCAGCACGGAATTGCCGCCGTCGCTCGCCGCCAGGCTGCGGACGTTGGCGAGCAGCCAGTGCCGCTGCGCCTGAAGACGGACCTGGCTGCCGACCTGGCCGGACATGGCGACGCTGGGATCCGGATCGTTGGCGAGCGCGTGGAGACGGTTGCTCTCGAACTCGATCGTCGCGCTGCTGCCGGAAATGGCGAGGACTCGGCCGATCCATTGCGGGCCGCTGTCGGGCTGGGGCGAGAAAGCGGGCGAAGCGGCGCCCGCATCGCCATCGGCGGCAAGCGGGATCGTGCGCAGGTTGTTCATATCGGTCATAGGTTCGGCACAGGCTCTCTTCTTGAGACCGAAACCTGCTAGACCAAGAGAGTAAACAACTGCTTGTCCGCGCTTTTCGGGGCTGTGCCGGGTGAGCGGGCGCTACCCCCCGCGGCGCTCCCGCTCAGGGCCGGGCGAAGACGGCGCTCGCGCCGAAGCCGAGCAGCAGCGATATCGCGACCGCGGCGACGCCATAGGTAAACGACCAGCGTTCGGCGGCGCGGGCGACGAAGCCCTCGAAGCCCAGTTTCTCGATCTGGATGTCGCGGGTGGCGCCCGCCACCACGCGGCCGTCGCGGATCAGGAAGGTCTCGGCGGTATAGCTGCCGACGGGCACCCGTGCCGGCACGCTGATCCGGGCGGTGTAGAGCACGCCCTCTGTGATCGCGACGCCGGCCGGATATTCGGCATAGAGGCCGTCGCGGCGCCTGAGGTCGATCAGGCCGGCCTCGAAGCGGCGCAACTCGTCGGTCGCGGCGCCGCCCCCAGGCGACAATTGGAGGTTGCCGAGCCCGAGCTCGTAGATCGCGGCGGTGCGCTCGTCGACGATCCGGTTAATCGGCCGCGACGAGGCGACGGCGTAGAAGGCGGGGGCCGAGCGGAAGCGGGTGCGCCCGACATTCATCCAGATGCCGGCGACCTTCTGCTTCTCGCGCACGACGGTGCGCTCGAGCGGGCCCTTCAGCACCACCACGACGTCGGTGACGCCCTCGGGCGGCTGGCCGCGCGGATAGACGATCGCACCGTAGAGGAGCAGCTCCTCGCCGGTGAAGCTGTAGCGGATCTCGATCTGGCGGTTGGACACCTCCGGCACCAGCCGCGGCTCGGCCTGGCCGAGCGCGAGCGGCACGACGAGCATGAGCAGGAGGACGCGGAGCAACCTCACAGCAATTGAACCGTGTAGATCTCCTCCGGCTGCCAGGTGAGCTGGAGGAACATGCGCAATGCGACGACCAGGACGAGGATGGCGAGCATGAGGCGGAGCAGCTCCGGTTTCATCGTCTGGGCGAAGCGCGCGCCATATTGGGCGCCGACCACCGAGCCGAGCAGAAGCAGGACCGCGAGGACGATGTCGACGGAGCGCGTGGTCGTCGCATGGACCATGGTGGTGGCGGCAGTGACGAACAGGATCTGCAGCAGCGAGGTGCCGACCACGACCTGCGCCGACATGCCGAGCAGATAGATCATCGCCGGCACCATGACGAAGCCGCCGCCGACTCCGAGCAGCGCGGTGAGCATCCCAGAGAAGATGCCGAGGATGAACGGCGCGAGCGGCGAAATGTAGAGGCCCGAGCGGTAGAAGCGCCAGCGGAACGGAAGCGCCGCGACGATCGGGTTGTGGCGCCGCGGCGGCCGCTCGCTCGCCTTGGGCTTCAAGTAGCCGAGCGCGGTGGCGGCCTCCCTGGCCATGAGGATGCCGATACTGCCGAGCAGCACGACGTAGAGAATCAGAACGACGGTATCGATCTGGCCGATCGTCTGTAGCAGTCTGAACAGGAACACGCCGACCAGCGCGCCGATGACGCCGCCGGCGATGATCACCCCGCCCATCTGATAGTCGACGCCCTTGCGGCGGCGATGGGCGAGGACTCCGGAAATGGACGTGCCGGTGATCTGGGTCGCCGACGAGGCCACCGCGACCGACGGCGGGATGCCGTAGAAGATCAGGATCGGCGTGGTCAGGAAGCCGCCGCCGACGCCGACCATGCCGGTGAGCAGGCCGACCACGCCGCCGAGCGCGATGATCACGAGCGCGTTGACCGAGAGGCCGGCAATCGGAAGGTAGAGATCCATCGCCGAGGGACGCTAGCGGTCAAAACCGGCGGGTGGAAGCGGCGGCTCGATCAGTCCTCGTCCTCGCCGGCCACTTCCCCGACCAGCCAGTCGTGGAACAGCCGCACCGGCCGCCGGCCGAGGGCGGCGCGGCGGCAGGCGAACCAATAGCTGTAGGGGCTCGGCGCGGAGTCGAAGAGCTGGACGAGGCGCGCGTCGCGAGCCGATTCCAGATGAGTCTCGAACATGAAGGCGACGCCGAGGCCCTGGGCGGCAGCCTCCAGGATGAGTTGGCCGGAATCGAAATGGTCGAATGCGGCGGGCTCGAGGCCGGGCACTCCCATCGCCTCGCACCAGCGCTCGAACGTGTCGACGAGGTCGCGGTGGAGGAGCACCGTCGCTCGGGCGAGGTCGCTCGGCTCGCGCAAGGCGTCCGCACCCTTTGTCAGGGCGCGCGCGGCGATCGCCACCGCGCGGTTGCCGCCGAGCCGCCGAGCATAGAGGCCGCTGTCGACGGTCTTGGCAAGCACGATGCCGGCGTCGAGCCTCCCCTGGGCTCCGGCGGCGAGCCGGGTCAGCGCATAAGGCGCGGTGTCGATGTCGATGTGGAGATCGGGGTGGCGCGAGCGCAGCGCCGGCAGGCGCGGCATCAGCCGCTGTGAGGCGTAGAGCGGCAGCACGCCGAGGCGCAGCCGCATCAGGTCATGCTCGCCGCTCGCCTGCTCCATCGCCAGCGTGAGCGAGTCGAGCGACGGGCCGATCCCCGCGAGCAGCCGCTCGCCGTCGGCATTGAGGATGATCGCCTGGTGGCGCCGCTCGAACAGCGGCTTGCCGACATGGCGCTCGAGTGCCTGGACCCGCCGGGTCAGCGCCGGCGACGACAGCGCCAGCGCCTCGGCCGCGGCCTTGACCGAGCCCAGCCGCGCGACCTGGATGAACGCCTCGATCCCCGTCAGTGGCGGCAACCGCTTCATCGCCCAGTCTTCCCTCGCGAGTTATTGTGCACCGCACCAGCGATGCGAAGCCCGGTGAGACCGTCTTACACATGATTGCAAATTCTGCAATCGTGGCCAACTTTTCCGCATTTGCACAATCATGCTGCAGGTGCGAACAACGCCCTGCCTTTCAGGCATCCTCTCCTAAAAACTTTTCCAAGGCCGGGCTCGTCCCGGCCTCTTTTTTTGCCTGGCGACCAGCCTGGGCGGCGCCGCACGCCGGTAAGCGCGGGTTTCAATTCGCCACCATTCGGCCTAGGGAGCGGCACAGCCTCCCTCCTCCCTTCGAGTCCCACCGATGCCCAATGACCGCCCCAGCGCGCTCGCCGAGTTCAAGCGGATGATCGGCTGGATCGCCCTGATCGGCGTGTTGATGACCGCAGGCGCGCTCTGGTATCTCTCGCTCTACGGGCCGCTGCACATCCACATGGTGGTCGCGACCATCGCCGGCGTGTTCTTCTCGGTGCTGCTCGGCTGCGGCCTGTTCGCCGCCGCTTTCTACAGCGACAAGAGCGGCCACGACGCGAATGTCCGCGACGCCACCACCCGCGACCGCGACGAATAACCCGCCTTCGGCCGTCGCGGAGCAAATGGTTTTTTGAACCCTCGGCTGGACGCGCCGTTTCCCATGCCTATGTCGGGGCGCGCATCTGGGAGAGACTGAATGGCGGACGAAGAGAAACCGGCTGGCAAGCTGCAGGTCGCGACGATGCGCCCCGACGACAGCGGCCGCGGCATCGCCCGCCTGCCGCGCGCGGTGATGAACGCGCTTGGCCTCGCCGAGGGCGACGTCGTCGAAGTGGTCGGCAAGCGCACCACGCCGGCCCGCGCCATCGGCCCCTATCCCGAGGACGAGGGGCTCGACATCATCCGTCTCGACGGCCTCCAGCGCGCCAATGCCGAGATCGGCTCGGGCGATTTCGTCGCGGTTCGCCGCGCCGAGTCCAAGCCCGCCCAGCGCGTCGTCTTCGCCCCCGCCCAGCGCAACCTTCGCCTTCACGGCTCGGCCGGCGCGCTGAAGCGCAGCTTCGGAATGAAACCGGTCACCGCCGGCGACATCGTCGCGACCACAGGCCAGCAGCAGGTGACCCGCGGCGACATCCCGCCCGAACTGCGCCAGATGCTCACCGCGCCCGCCTACGCGCTTCAGGAGATCCGGCTGCTCGTCGTGTCGACGACGCCCAAGGGCATCGTCCATATCGACGCCAATACAGAGGTCGAGCTGCGCGCCGAATATACCGAGGCGAAGGAGACCACCCGCCGCGCCGACGTCACCTATGACGATCTGGGCGGCATCGGCTCGACCATCGACCAGCTCCGCGAGATGGTCGAGCTGCCGCTGCGCTATCCCGAGATCTTCGAGCGGCTGGGCGTCGATCCGCCCAAGGGCGTGCTTCTCCACGGCCCGCCCGGCACCGGCAAGACCCGTCTCGCCCGCGCCGTCGCCAACGAGAGCGACGCGAGCTTCTTCCATATCGCCGGCCCCGAGATCATGGGCTCTGCCTATGGCGAGAGCGAGAAGCGCCTCAGGGACCTGTTCGAGGAAGCCGGCAAGAACGCGCCGTCGATCATCTTCATCGACGAGATCGATTCGATCGCGCCGAAGCGCGGCCAGGTCCAGGGCGAGACCGAGAAGCGCCTGGTCGCTCAGCTTCTGACCCTGCTCGACGGTCTCGCGCCGCGCCAGAACACGGTGGTGATCGCAGCGACAAACCGGCCCGAGGCGCTCGACGAGGCGCTTCGCCGCCCCGGCCGCTTCGACCGCGAGATCATCATCGGCGTGCCCGACGAGAATGGCCGCCGCGAGGTCCTCGCCATCCACACCCGCGGCATGCCGCTGGACGGCGAGGTCGACCTCAAGCAGCTCGCCAAGCAGACCTACGGCTTCGTCGGCGCGGACATCGCCGCCTTGACCCGCGAGGCTGCGATCGACGCGGTGCGGCGGATCATGCCCAAGCTCAATCTCGAGGAGGGCACCATCCCGCCCGAGGTCCTCGATAACCTGTCCGTGACCGCCGGCGACTTCGAGCAGGCGCTGAAGCGCGTCCAGCCGTCGGCGATGCGCGAGGTGATGGTTCAAAAGCCCGACATCCGCTGGGACGACATCGGCGGCGTCGACGAGGCGCGCGAGCGGCTGCGCGAGGGCGTCGAGCTGCCCTTGAAGCACCCCGACGCGTTCCGCCGCATCGGCATCCGCCCGGCCAAGGGCTTCCTGCTCTACGGGCCGCCCGGCACCGGCAAGACGCTGCTGGCGAAGGCCACCGCCCGCGAGGCGGAGGCGAATTTCATCGCCACCAAATCGTCCGACCTGCTCAGCAAATGGTATGGCGAGAGCGAGCAGCAGATCGCCCGGCTGTTCGCCCGCGCCCGCCAGGTCGCTCCGACGGTGATCTTCATCGACGAATTGGACAGCCTGGTGCCCGCGCGCGGCGGCGGCCTCGGCGAGCCGCAGGTGACCGAGCGCGTGGTCAACACCATCCTCGCCGAGATGGACGGCCTCGAGGAGCTTCAGTCGGTCGTCGTCATCGGCGCGACCAACCGGCCAAACCTGATCGACCCTGCGCTGCTCCGCCCGGGCCGCTTCGACGAGCTGATCTATGTGTCGGTCCCCGACCGGCCGGGCCGGCGCAAGATCCTCGAGATCCACTCAGGCGACATGCCGATCGCCGGCGACGTCGACCTCGACGACCTCGCGGCCCGGACCGAGCGCTTCACCGGCGCCGACCTCGAGGACCTCGTCCGCCGCGCCGGCATGTTCGCGCTGCGCGAATCGATCGACAGCGCCAGCGTGACCATGGCCCATTTCGACCGCGCGCTCGACGAAACCCGCGCCTCCGTCACGTCCGAGATGGAGGAGGAATATGAGCGGATCCAGGAGCATCTGAAGCAGGACGCGATGTCGATGAAGACCGGGGTGGGCTTCATCAGCCCCGGCATGCTCACGCCGCGCGACGGCGGGAAGATCGTAGACTGACGGCCGCCCAGCCGGCGAGCGCGAGCATCAGCACGCCGGTGAGGACGAACGGGATCGACCATCCGAAGCCGTAGATCGCGACCCCGACCGCGGGGCCGGCGAGATAGGGGATTCCGTTCACCGACGTGACGATGCCGGCGACGGCATTCTGCTCGTCGAGCGACACGGCGAGCGAGGCGCCGCTGGTGAAGCCGGGGCGGAAGAAGCCGAAGCCCAGTGACGCGAGCGCGAAGCTCAGGGTCATCGCGTAGAGATTGCCGGTGATCCCGGTCAGCACCGATCCCGCCGCGGCGAGCACGGAGCCCCATATCACCAGCTGCATCGGCGACAGGCCGAGCTGCGGGATCAGCCACCATTGCGCGAGCAGGCTCGCGACCGCCCCGCCGATCAGCACCACGGCGATGTCGTGCTGAGCCTCTGCCGGGCTCAGGCCAAGCCGGTCGATGACCAGGAAGCCGACGACGGTAAGCAGGATCGCCTGGCCGTGGCCGCCGATCATTCCGGCCAGCATCCACGACCAGATGCGCGGGTCGCGCCACCTGAGCCTGCCCGGCACCTCCTCGGTTTCCGGCTGCCGCCCGCCGCCCGTCGTACCGATCATCGGATAATCGATGATGCGTCCGTGCGCCGGGTTCCTGGGCGTGTCGTCGGGCAGGCGCAGCACGATCAGCGCGAGCACGACGAGCCCGATCCCGGCGAACACGATCAGCGGCGCGGCGAGGCCGAGCGGGGGAAAGATGAAGATCGGCGCGAGCGCGGGGCCAATGATCGTCCCGAGCCCGAACGAGGAGGCGAGCGCCGCCAGCGCGCCGGTGCGCTGCGCGCCCTCGGTCCGCGCCGCGATATAGGCCTGCACCGCCGGCGGCGAGGCCGATCCCCAGCCGCCGTAGAGAGCGCGCCCGGCCGAGAAGATGAGAAACACGACCGTCCCGCCGATCAGACCGGAAAGGCCCGCGGCAAGCACCACGCCGCACACCAGCATCGAGCCGACGAACCCCGCCAGCCCAAGCCGCATCAGCGCCCGCCGTCCGCGCTTGTCCGCTCGTCGCGCCCAATGCGGCGCCATCACCACCCAAAGAATGGCGGAGAGGGAGAAGGCCACCGCGACCCACAGGTCGGCGACCCCGAGCGCGCGCCCGATCGAGGGCAGCAGCGACTGCATCGCGGTATTGCCGGCCGCCGCGACCAGCATCACCGCGAACAGCAAGGCGAAGCGCTCATGCCCGAGTCCGAAACCGCCGCGGGTGGTGCTGTGCTGTTCGGTCTGCATGTCCATCCGTCGTCATTGCGAGGAGCGAAGCGACGAAGCAATCCATGGCTGGGTTCCACGGATGGATTGCTTTGCGTCTCTCGCAATGACGGGTGTTGGCGGCTAATCCCGCTCCGTGCCCTTTTCGCGCCTTAGCCTGACGAACTTCCGTTCCTATGCCGATCTCGTCCTCCATCCGGGGCCGGCTCTGGTCGTGCTCACCGGTGAGAATGGTGCGGGCAAGACCAATATCCTCGAGGCGGTGTCGCTGCTCGCCCCGGGCCGCGGCCTGCGCGGCGCCGCGCTCGGCGAGATGGCGCGCAGCGACGGCCCGGGCGGCTTCGCCGTCTCCGGCCGGCTCGGCGAGGACGTCGAGCTTGGCACCGGAACGCTGGCCACGGCGCCGGATCGGCGCCAGGTCCGGATCAACGGCGCCCCGGCGGCCGCGAACTCGCTCGGCGAATGGCTGTCGGTGCTGTGGCTCACCCCGGCGATGGACCGGCTGTTCACCGAGGCCGCGGGCGGGCGCCGCCGCTTCCTCGACCGGCTCGCGCTGGCGCTCCACCCCGCCCACGCCATGCACGCCGCCCGCTATGAGGCGGCGATGCGCGCCCGCAACAAGCTGCTCGCCGACGACGCGCCGGCCGATCCCGACTGGCTTACCGCCCTGGAGGCGCGGATGGCGGAGCATGGCGCGGCGATCGAGCTGGCGCGGGCCGCCACCGTCTCGGCGCTCGCGGAGCGCCTCGAACAGGTCCCGTCCGGCCCCTTCGCGCGCGCCGCCATCGCCTTGGACAATGGCGGCGCCGGCGAGGCCGGGCCGCTCGCCACGGCCCTTCGCGACGGCCGCGCCCGCGATGCCGCCGCCG
>NZ_JAANPA010000057.1 GCF_011320075.1 Sphingosinicella sp. YJ22
CAGCATCGGCGAGCGGTCGCCGACGCGGGGCGCGGGCGGCGTCGCCGCGGCGCCTGCGGCAGGCGCGGGCGCCGGGGTCGCGCCTGCCTCGGCCGGGATCGGCGGCGGCAGATTGGCCGGGTTATTCGGATCGAAGAAGCCCGTTGGCTTGGGCAGCGAGGCGACCAGCGTCATGTTGCTGATCGCCTGGCCCGCATCGCGGAAGCCCGGGGTGAGAACCGCGCGGCGATCGTTGGACAACGGCCCCAGCAACGCCGCCATGCGCTCGATCTCGGCCTGCTGCTCGTTGATCACGTCGTTGGCGAATTGGAACAGCACCGGATCGTAGGCCGAGCCCGAGCGGCGCAGCAGCGCGCGCGCCATGGTCAGCGCGCCCTCGTGATGGTGGATCATCCGCTCGAGGAACAGCCGGTCGAACGCCGCGCCTCGGGCGGCCGCGAGCGCGGTCATCTGCGCGGGCGTCGACATGCCCGGCATGTCGGCATGGGCGGAGTGGTCCGCATGATGCGCGGCCGCGACATTGGGCACTTGCTGGCCCCGCTCGCGCAGCCAGGTCTGCATGAAGCTTATCTCGTCGGCCTGCGACGCGGTGATGCGCCCCGCCGCCTGCTCGATCGCCGGCAGGGTGCTGCGCGACTCCACAAGCGCCGCCATCTCGACCGCCTGCTGGTGGTGCAGGATCATGTCCTGCATGAACTTGACGTCGTCGGGCGAGAAGCGGGTGTCGGCGATCCGCACCGCTTCCTCGGCACTGATCGTCGTCGTGGGCTGGCCGGGGGCGCCGGGCTGCAGGATCGGCACGTCCTGGGCCGCGGCGGCGGTGCCGACGGCGAGGATGGCCAATGCGGCGGAGCAGCGCAGCGCGCGCCGGACGGACGAACGACGATCGATAGCCAAGTGCAGCCTCCCTTTTTTCTGTGTGGGACGAGGCCTAGCACGGCCCGGACCCGCGGGGGAACGGGCGAGAAGCCGGCGCTTTGTGGCTTTTGAGGCGCGCCGCGGGAGACTAGACGAAGCCGATGGCCGATCTGTTCGCCGCCGATGAGCCCCCTGCCCCGCCGCCCGCGCCGGAGCCGGACGAGAGTGCGCCGCTCGCCGACCGCCTGCGCCCGCGCAGCCTCGACGACGTCGTCGGGCAGGAGCATCTGACCGGCGCGGACGGTGCGATCGGCCGAATGGTCGCCGCCGGCAAGCTCGCCTCGATGATCCTGTGGGGGCCGCCCGGCACCGGCAAGACCAGCATCGCCCGGCTTCTCGCCGACGCCGTCGGCCTGCGCTTCATCGCCATTTCGGCGGTGTTCTCGGGCGTGGCCGACCTGAAGAAGGTCTTCGCCGAGGCGCGCGAGCATCGCAAGCTCGGCCGCCAGACCCTGCTGTTCGTGGACGAGATCCACCGCTTCAACCGCGCCCAGCAGGACGGATTTTTGCCGTACGTCGAGGACGGGACCGTCGTCCTCGTCGGCGCCACGACCGAGAATCCCAGTTTCGAGCTCAACGCCGCGCTTTTGAGCCGCGCCCAGGTGCTGATCCTCAACCGGCTCGACGCCGCTGCGCTCGGCCGCCTGCTCGACAAGGCCGAAACGCTGATGGAGCGCCCGCTTCCGCTGACGCCCGCCGCGCGCGAGGCGCTGGTCGCCACCGCCGACGGCGACGGCCGCTTCCTGCTCAACCAAGCCGAGACCCTGTTCTCGATCGAGTTCGACAAGCCCTTAGAGCCGGCCGAGCTCGCCGCCCTGCTCCACCGCCGCGTCGCGGTCTACGACAAGGACCGCGAGGGGCATTACAACCTCATCTCCGCGCTTCACAAATCGATCCGCGGCTCGGACCCGCAGGCCGCGCTCTACTATCTCGCGCGCATGCTGACCGCCGGCGAGGAGCCGCTCTACCTGCTGCGCCGGCTCGTCCGCACCGCCGTCGAGGATATCGGCATGGCCGATCCCAATGCGCTGGTCCAATGCCTCGCCGCCAAGGACACCTACGACTTCCTGGGGTCGCCCGAGGGCGAGCTCGCCATCGTCCAGGCCTGCCTCTATCTCGCCACCGCGCCCAAATCGAACGCCGCCTACAAGGCGCAGAAGGCGGCATGGCGCTTGGCGCGCGAGACCGGCTCGCTAATGCCGCCCAAGAACATTTTGAACGCCCCGACCAAGCTCATGAAAGAGGTCGGCTACGGCAAAGGCTACAGCTACGACCATGATGCCGAGGGCGGCTTCTCCGGCGACAATTACTGGCCCGAGGAAATGCAGCCGCAGACATTCTACGAGCCGACCGACCGCGGCTTCGAGAAGCGCGTGGCGGAGCGGATTGCCTGGTGGGAGGAGCAGCGCGCCAAACGGCGGGGCGAGGAATGACCACGCACCAGCTCGGCCTGATCTTCTCGCTGGTGCGGTTCGGGTTGCTCGCCGTGATCGCCGCGGCAGCGATCCTCGGCTGGCTCACTGGCCTGCAGGCGTTCGTGGCAGCAGCCGTCGTTACCGCCGGCAGCGCGGTCGCCCATTTCGTCATCACCTGCGAAAAATGTGGCAAGTCGGTCTACTACAAGGAAATCTTCGCGAACTCCGCCGGTAGGCTGATCAACCCGATCGTTGGATTTCCGGAGCGGCAGTGCTCCCGGTGCGGCGCAGATCTCGAGGTGCAGGGAGCGAAATACGGCCAATGAAGAACTGGGACGAGGCGGTCGCCTTCGCCTGCTCCCTGCCCGACGTGATCCTGGAGAAATGGTGGGGCACGCCTTGCCCGAAGGTCAACGGCAAGGGCTTTATGTCGCCGGGGCGAGAGAAAGGCAGCTTCGCGCTGATGGTGACTCATCCCGAGAAGCAGATCCTGTTCGAGACCGACCCGGACACCTTCTGGGAGACCGATCACTATCGCAACTACCCGATGCTGCTCGTCCGCTACGGCACGCCGGCGCACGAGCGGATCGAGCTCTACATCCAGCGCGCCTGGTGGGACCGCGCCAAGAAGCCGCAGCGCGCCGCCGCGGGCATGACGGAGCGCCCCTGACCCACTTCGCCCGCTTCGCCGCCATCGACTGGTCCGGCGCCAAGGGCCGGCGCCACAAGGGCATCGCCATCGCGATGGCGGAGGCCGGATCGGCCGCGCCCAGGCTGGTCCGGCCGGACCATGTCTGGTCGCGAAGCGAGGTTCTGGACTGGCTTGTGGCGGAGGCGAAGAAGGCACCGACCCTGTTCGGCTTCGACTTCAGCTTCGCACCGCCGATCGCCGAGCGCGGCGAATATCTGCCGGGCGAAGCCGACGTCCCGAGCACAGCGCGCGCCTTCTGGGCCTATGTCGACCGCCATTGCGACGACGAGGATCTCGGCGCCGCGAGTTTCCTCGAGCAGACCCACCGCCGCCATTTCTATTTCGGAATCGCCGACGGCGTGAAGGCCCAGTTCATGCACTTCCGCCGCTGCGACGCGCGCCTCAACGCGCAGGGCGGGCGCAAGACGGCCAGCGCCTATGACGCGATCGGCGCGGCGCAGGTCGCCAAGGCGAGCTTCTCCGGAATGCGCCTCCTCCATCGCCTCGACGGCAAGGTCACGATCTGGCCGATGGACCCGCTCCCGCAGCAGGGCAGCGCCGTCGTCGAGATTTACACCCGCATCTATCTGCGCCGCGCCGGAATGACGGGGACCAAGCTGAGGTCCAAGGTCGATCTCAACCGCGCCCTCAAGGGCCTTGGCAGCAAGCCGGTCCGGCTGCCGTTCGAGCCGAACGACCACCAGACCGACGCACTCGTCACCGCCGCGGGAATGCGCGCGCTTGCGGCGAGCGAACCCCGCGCCTTCGCTCCCGAAGGCCTCACGCCCGATCTCGCCCGGGCCGAAGGCTGGACCTTCGGCATCCTCTGAAAAGAAAAAGGGCGGCGAGTTGCCCCGCCGCCCCTTTCTTGTTTTCGATCCGGTGAGGATCAGAAGCGGTAACCGACGCCCACCTTCACGCGCCAGACCGACGAGGAAACGTTGATCTGGTTGTCGTCGTTGAAGTTCTCGACGCCGTTGAAGTCGCTCAAGATATAGCGGCCCTGAGCATCGACCCCGGAGATGCTGGCGATGTCCTGCAGCCCCGAGAAGTTACGGCGCCGCTGGATGTTCCACTCGTCGTTGAGGAAGTTCAGGAAGTTGTCGAACACCGCGAACACGCGCAGCGAGTCGTTCATCCCGCCGACGCCCAAGAGACGGCCCGGGCCCGGAAGCTCCTGCGAGAAGCTGAGGTCGAGGTCGTAATACCAGTCGTTGGTGCAGGTGTTGCGGTCGATCGTCTGCCCGGCATAGCCGCGCGCGCACGGCAGGCCATTCAGGAAGCCGACCAGGGCATTGACCGCGTCCGGATCGGAAGCCGGCGACAGGTTCGGGTCGTTCACGCCCGTCGGGACATAGAGCAGCGCGTTGTTGTTACCCGACGCGCTGTCGTTGAACACGCCGCCACCAGCGAAGGTCAGGCTGTAGGGACGGCCCGACCGCGCGACGAAGGTGAAGCCGAACGAGGTCGTCAGATCCTCGACAAACTCCTCGCGGAAGGTCGTCGCCAGCGTGATGTTGTGCCGGCTCTCGAAGAAGCCGCGCGAGGGTTCCGGATTCTGCCGGTCGAACGCCGCCGACAGGTCGTAATTCGACCCGGCGGTGGAGTTGTACATGTTCCGCTGGTCCTGGGCGTCCGTGTAGGCGTAGCCGAAGTTGAAATAGACCGAGCCGCCCGGCGTGAAGATGCCACCGTCGAAATTCTTCGAGAGAATGAACGACGCGATATGGCTGCGGAAGCCATCCGTGTTGGTGAGCATCAGCTCGTCGTCGCGGCTGGTGCCGAAGCAGGCCGCGGTGACGCCGCTATAGATCGGGGTCGGGTTGGCCGAGACCAGCTCCGCGTTGCAGTTCGTCCGGGTCGGGTCGATCGCCTGATAGATCGGGCGCCCGTCGACGGTGAAGCCGCTCAGACCGGCGCGGATGTCCGGGGTCTGCGACAGGTCCACGATCGAATAGGGATTCTCGTAGCGGCTGTAGATATAGTCGAAATCGACGTTCCAGCCGCTGAAGAAGCCCGTCTCCGCGAAGTTGAGCTGCGTGCGCAGGCCCAGGTTGGCGCGGAGCACGGTCGGGATCTTGATGTCCGGATCGACCGACTGGGTATCGCCGAGCCCGGCCGCAGCGCTCGCCGAGGCTGCCGCCTGGAAGCAGGCGGGCAGACCGGTGAACTGGCCGTTGACGACGACGTCGATCTGGCCGGACGGGCAGCCCGGCGAGCGGGTCGTGCCTTCGGAGAAGCCGAAGCCGTTGTTCTGGAAGGCGTTGCCGAACCAGACCAGCGGGTCGCCGCCCGAGAAGATGCCGACGCCGCCGCGCACCTGGGTGCGCGAGAAGACGGCGAAATCATCGAGGTCGTAGGTGAAGCCGAAGCGCGGCATCAGGACCGGATCGAGGTTGCTGAAGCCGGTCGTGTTGTTGAAGCCGTAGCGGTTGAAGAAGTTCGGGTTCACGTCCGGCTGATCGCCCGCATACCAGTCCACGCGCACGCCGAGCGTGACGTCCAGCCGGTCGTTCACCGTCCACTCGTCCTGGGCATAGAGCGAGTAGACGCTGCGGATGAAGCTCGCGGCGGCGTCGTTGACGTCGCCGGTCCGGCTGAAGTTGCCGAACGCGCCGACCGACGTGTTGTTGACCAGGTTGTTGGGCGTCGTCGTGGTCGACGAGCCGGTGTTGAGCAGGCCCTGCTCGAGCGCATCGGCGTTGCGGAAGGTCAGCGTACCGGTCGCGTTCTGGACGAACAGGTTGAAGATGTCGGCCCGGTTGATCTCGGCGCCGATCTTGAACTGATGAGCGCCCGCCGAGATGTTGGCGACGGCGCGGAACTGCTCGACCAGGGTCTGCAGATCGTTGGCCGAGCGCGAGAAGCCCGGGCCGGCGAGCACGGCGCCGTTCGGCGTGGTACCCGGATTGTCGATGCCGACGATGATGCGCGGGATCGGGTTGGCCGACTGCGCCTCGCCGCCGCCGATCGGGTCCTGACGATCCTGGACCTCGGAGCGCGAGTAGCGCACCTCGGTCGACAGCGTGTCCGACCAGTTCGAGTAGAGGCGGCCCGAATAATAGTTTGAGATCGTGCCGCTGGTGAGGAAAGTGTTGAGGCCGGTGACCTGCGGCGAATTCTGGCCGGTGAAGAAGTCGTCGGGACGGACCGTGCCTTCCTCGAGCCGCTGATAGGTGCCCTCGAGGCGGTGCTCGTCGGTGATCTGCCAGTCGACGCGCGCGAAATAGCGGTCGTTGGTGAACGGACGGCTGCGCACCAGCGGGCCGGTCTCGATACCGTAGACGTCGCTCAGGATCTGCGAGATGCGGTTGAACTCGGCGACGGGAACGCCGGCGAGCTCGTTCGGGTAGCCCGCGCCGGCGGGGCCGTCGTCCTGCGACTGGCCGGCTTCCTGATGCTCATAGGCGCCGAAGAAGAAGAGGCGATCGGGGATGATCGGACCGCCGAGCGACACGCCCCAGCGCTTCTCCGGCTCGATCGGAGCGACCGGGCGCCCGTCGACCGACGTGCCGCGAAGACCCGAATCGGAATATTCGAAGAAGGCGGTGCCGTGAAACTCGTTGGTGCCGCCGCGGGTGACGACATTGATGGCGCAGCCGGTGAACTGGCCGAAGTCGACGTCGAACGGCGCGAACTGGACCTGGGCCTCGCGCACCGCGTCATAGGGAAGCGGAGTCGACGAACGCGACGAGAAGCCGGTGTCGTTGAGGCCGTAGACGTCGCCCTGGCTGATGCCGTCGACGGTGAAGGCGTTGCCGCGGTCGTTGCCGCCGAGGCACGAGATGCGGTCCTGGCCCGAACCGCCGTCATCGCGGTCGAGGCTGACGCGCGGGTCGATTCGGATGATGTCGCGGACGTCGCGGTTGAACGTCGGCGCTTCCTGAAGGACGGTCGCGCCGAAGGCGGTGCCCGGGCCGATCGCGCGCAGCTGCACGTTGGCGCGCTGGCCGGTCACGACGATGACGTTCTCGGCGCCGGCCTCGGCCGAGGCGAGGTTGAACTGGAGCGTGGTCGCGCCCTGCAGGGTCGTCGTCAGGTCGCCGACCGTCTGGCCCTGGTAGCCGGGCGCGGTCGCGGTGACGGTGTAGGGACCGCCGACGGTGAGGCCGGTCGCCACGAAGCGGCCTTCGCTGCCCGCCTGGATGGTGCGCTCGGCACCGGTGCGGGTGTCGGTGATGACGACGGTGGCGCCGGCGAGCGGAGCGCCGGCTTCGTCGGTCACCTGGCCTTCGATCTGGCTGGTGATCTGTTGCGCCTGAACGGCGAGAGGCGCCGCAAACACGGCTGCGGCGGCACAAAGCAGTCTGGTCTTCTTCATTCTACCCCCCGGGGAGACGGTGACAGGCAATCAAATGCGCAAAAATGGGCGCTCGCTGGAGAATCAGCGATGTCCGGAGGCGCCCCTAAGCGCGCTTTGTTGCATGAATGTGACCTAAGGCAAGGGGTTTAGCCGGACTCCACCGGTTGCGCTGTGCACTTCCTGTGGATGACTGGATTTTGGGCAACACTTGACGCATGAGGGCCACGGTTTGCCGGGTTAGCTCAGTTGGTAGAGCACCTGATTTGTAATCAGGGGGCCGTTGGTTCGAACCCGACACCCGGCACCATCCACCCGATCCCGGCTCACAGGCCGATCTGCGGCCGCGTGATCATCAGCCAGAAGATCGCCATCACTGCGGCGAAAGCGGGAAAGCCGAAGGCGAACCACCAGCGGACCAGGCGGTGATAGGCGGGCGGCAGCGGCTCTCCGCTCGCCACCGCGGCGCGGGCGAGATCGCGCATCCGCGCCTGCATCCACACCACCGGCAGCCAGAACAGGCCGGTGACGACGTAGAGGATCATCGAGGCGACGATCCATCCCTCCCACAGCGAATAGCCGACCTCGCGCGCCAGCAGCACGCCGGTGACCGGCTGCGCGATCACGGCGGTCGTCGTGAAAACGATGTCGGCGATGACCACGATCCGCGCCGTCCCCGCGATCACCGCCGCGTCGCCGCTGCGGTGCGCCATCAGCATGAAGAAGGCGATTCCGGCGCCGGTGCCGAGCAGCACGGTGGCGCCGATCACGTGGAGATATTTGAGGACGAAATAGGTCGTGATCATCGCTCGTCCAGGATTGCCAGCAGGATGAGGTTGAGCGCCAGGATCGGCCACACCTTCATCAACGGCCCCAACGGATCGAGCCACAGGTCAGGCCGCACCAGGGTGCCGGCAACCAGGTAGGAAATGGTGACCGCGAGGGCTGCGAGGAGGCCGGCCTTCGCGGTGCGCCGGAACAGGATCAGTCCCGCCACCGCGATGTCCGCAAAGCCTCCGGCGATGACCGCGAGCTCGGCGGTGGATGGCGCCGCGCTCGCCTCCATCACGCCGAGAGCCGCGCGATAGCCGGGACCGAGCGTGATCAGCCCGGTTGCCAGCCAGAACAGGATGAAGATCGCGAAGGCGACCGGCTTCAGGAGATAGAGCCGCGCGAACCAGCGCTCCTGCACCGACGCCGGCTCGGCGGCGAGAGCGGCGGCGAGCGGCGTCGGCTGGATCCCGATCGCGGCCCGCCAGGCGCTGTTGTCGCCAACCGCGCCGCGAACTAGTTCGCGCCGGGCGGTCGAGCGCACCGGCGGGCGCCAGCCGAACCAGGCGACGAGGTCGCCAAGCCGCCACATCAGGCTCATCAGGACGCCCGGAACCCGGATGCGCCGTGCCGGCCGCCAGCCGAGCCAGCTTCGATAGGCGGCGACCACTTCGTCGAAGGACAGCCGTTGCGGGCCCGCCAGCTCGAGCGCAACCCAGGACGCAGCGCCGGGCTTGAGCCGCGCGACCGTCTCCGCGACGTCGTCGAGCTGGACCACGTCGAGCGGCCCCGCATCGGCGATCCGCGGCAGCGCGGGCAGCGACGCCAGCGCCCGGAACAAGGCGCTGCCGCCATAAGCCTGCCGCCCGACCACGACCGACGGGCGCAGGATCACCCAGTCGAGGCTGGTCGCCTCCAGCGCCTCGTCGCCGTCCATCTTGCTGCGCGAGAAATCGGTGATCCCACCCCGGTCGACGCCGATCGCCGACAACTGGATGACCCGCCGCACGCCCGCCCGCTCGCATGCGCGCCACAATGCGGCCGGCGCGTCGCGATGCACTTTCGCGGTGGAATCGCGGAGGCTGTCCTGGAGCGTGCCGGCGCAATTCACCACCGCCTCGATGCCCTCAAGATGCGGCAGCCAATCCTCCGGTCCGCGCACATCGCGCAGGTCGGCGACGATCCAGCGGGCGACCGGCAGCCGCCGCGCAGCCGCGTCGCGGGCCCGGGTGAGGCCGACGACCTCATGCCCGGCCGCGACGAGGCGCGCCGTCACCGCGGACCCAATCAGGCCGGTTGCCCCCAGGACCAGAACCCGCATCCGCATCCCCCATGCACTTGGCTCTAGGAAGCCGACCTATCCCGGATTAGGCGGAGCGCAAAGCCAAGGAGCCTCCACATGAAGACTCGCGCCGCGATCGCCGTCGCCCCCAACCAGCCGCTCGAGATCCACGAGGTCGACCTGGAGGGGCCCAAGGCCGGCGAGGTTCTGGTCGAGATCATGGCGACGGGCGTGTGCCACACCGACGCCTACACGCTGGAGGGCAAGGATTCGGAGGGCATCTTCCCCTCGATCCTCGGCCATGAAGGCGCGGGTATCGTCCGCGAGGTCGGCCCCGGGGTCACGTCGGTCGCGGTCGGCGACCATGTCATCCCGCTCTACACGCCCGAATGCCGGCAGTGCAAAAGCTGCCTTTCGCAGAAGACCAATCTCTGCACCGCGATCCGCGGCACCCAGGGCAAGGGGCTGATGCCGGACGGCACCAGCCGCTTCAAGCTCGGGAACGAGACCATCTACCATTATATGGGCTGCTCGACCTTCTCGAACTTCACCGTGATGCCCGAGATCGCGGTGGCGAAGGTCCGCCCCGACGCGCCGTTCGACAAGATCTGCTACATCGGCTGCGGCGTGACCACCGGCGTCGGCGCGGTGATCTGGACTGCGGGCGTCGAGCCGGGCGCCAACGTCGTCGTGTTCGGCCTCGGCGGGATCGGGCTCAACGTCATCCAGGGCGCGCGGATGGTCGGCGCCGACAAGATCGTCGGCATCGACATCAATCCCGCCAAGCGCGCCATGGCCGAGCAGTTCGGAATGACCGACTTCATCAACCCGCTCGAGGTCGGCAACGACAAGGTCGTGGCCGCCATCCTCGACATCACCGACGGCGGCGCCGACTACAGCTTCGATTGCACCGGCAACACCGACGTGATGCGCCAGGCGCTGGAATGCTGCCACCGCGGCTGGGGCGAGAGCGTCATCATCGGAGTCGCCGAGAGCGGCCGCGAAATCTCGACCCGCCCGTTCCAGCTCGTCACCGGCCGGGTGTGGAAAGGCACCGCGTTCGGCGGCGCGCGCGGCCGCACCGACGTCCCCAAAATCGTCGACTGGTACATGGACGGCAAGGTCGCGATCGACCCGCTGATCACCCACACCATGCCACTCGACGACATCAACAAGGCTTTCGACCTGATGCACGCCGGCGAGAGCATCCGCAGCGTCATCGTCTACTGACATGGACACGATTTCCATCACCCGCGCCCATGGCGGCACCCAGCATGTCGTGAAGCATTCGAGCCGCTCGACCGGCACCGACATGACCTTCTCGGTCTTCGTTCCGCCGCAGGCCGACGACGGCAGCCCGTGCCCGGTCGTCTGGTATCTCTCGGGCCTCACCTGCACCCACGCCAACGTCACCGAGAAAGGCGAGTATCGCCGCGCCTGCGCCGAGCTTGGCCTGATCTTCGTCGCTCCGGACACGAGCCCGCGCGGCGAAGGCGTGCCCGACGACCCCGCCGCCGCCTATGATTTCGGCCTCGGCGCCGGATTCTATGTCGATGCGACTCAGGCGCCCTACGACCGCCACTACCGCATGTATTCCTACATCGTGGACGAGCTTCCCGACGTGGCCGCCTCGGCCTTTCCAATCGACCTCGGCGCCCAGGCGATCACCGGCCACTCGATGGGCGGTCACGGCGCCCTTACCATCGCGCTGCGCAATCCCGGCCGCTTCCGCAGCGTGTCCGCCTTCGCGCCGATCGTCGCTCCGAGCCAGGTGCCGTGGGGCGAGAAGGCGCTGGCCGGCTATCTCGGCCCCGACCGCTCCGCCTGGCGCGCGCACGACGCCGTCGCGCTGATCGAGGACGGCGCCCGAGTCGACGATCTGCTGGTCGACCAGGGCGAGGCCGACACGTTTCTCGCCGAGCAGCTCCGCCCACAGCTATTGGAAGAGGCGTGCCGATCGGCCGGCATCCCGCTCACCCTGCGCATGCAGCCCGGCTACGACCACAGCTACTATTTCATCTCCACCTTCATGGCGGACCATCTGCGCTGGCACGCCGAACGGCTTCGGCAATCCCGGTAGAGGGGGGTGCATGGCTAGGGCCATTGGGTTAGGCTTCTCCCGCTGCGGCTTGGGGGGAGTTGAGCTTGAGGCATCTGGTCCTGACGGGACTCGCGGTGACGACGGCCGGGATGGTCGCGCCGAGCGCCGCATTAGCGCAGGCCGCCCCGTCACCCGCCGACCAGCTTTGCACCGCCGCCGCGGGCATGGGCCCCGAAGCGCCGGCTTACCCGACCGACCAGGCGCTGATCGCCACCGCGGACGCAGTCGAGGCCGACCTCGCCCAGCTGCGCGCGCGCGGCGACGCCTCCTCGGCCAGCCCCGCCGCGCTGAACGTGGCGCTGGTCGGCGGCCAGGTCCCCGCGCCACTTGCCCTCGCCCGCTATTGCGCCGCGGCGGGCGAGCTGATGCGGCTTAGCGCTGGCGGCAGCCAGCGCCAGGCCCAGACCTTCCTGCTCGCCGCCTACCGCCTCGCGAAGGACAGCGGCGATCCCCTCGCCTCGCGCGCGGCCTATCGCCTCGCCTTGGTCGGCGTGAGCGAGCCGGGCGCCGACGGCACGCGCGGCGCGAGCGGCGGTCGCCGCCGCGGCACCGGCCCC
>NZ_JAANPA010000058.1 GCF_011320075.1 Sphingosinicella sp. YJ22
CCCGCGCACCGGCTCCGAGGCCCAGCCGCCCGAGCGGCCGCCATTCCTGGCGCCCGGCCCGCCGTCGCTCGCGCCGGACCAGCCCTCGGCACCCGTGCCGGCCGCCGTCCCGGGCGGACTCCTCCGCGAGGTCCGAGTCGTGGAAAGCCAGGTCGGGCCCGACGCCGTGCCCCCGCCCGGCTGGCGGCCGGCCGAGGACGCGCTGTCCGGCCTGCGCATCGACCATCGCCCGGGCGAACCGCTCGGCGCCGACTGGGTGCGCCGTCAGTTCGCCGCCAACCAGGTGAGCGACGCCGGCCGCGCCGTGGCGCTCACGCAGCTCATCAACCGCGCCTTCCTCTCGGCCGGCTTCGTCAATTCCGGCCTGCTCGTTCAGCCCGGCGGAGCGCCGGACGAGATGGTGGTGGAGCTGGTCCACGGCCGCCTCGTCGCGCCGGCCGGGGGCGAGGCGGTCGAGGTCCGCTTCAGCGGCGACCCGATGGGCCTTCGCCCCGGCTTCGTCCGCGACCGCATGCCGTCGGCGCGGCGCCAGCCGGTCAACGCCGCGCTGATCGAGCGCGACTTCCGGCTGCTCGCCGAGGACCCGGCGATCCGCACCGTCAACGCGCAGCTGCGCCCCGGCGAGCGGCCCGGCGAGGCGAGCCTGCTGCTCACCGTGCTGCCGGCCGAACGAGTCGATTTCTACCTCACCGCCGGCAACAGCCGTTCGCCCTCGGTCGGCGGCGAGCGCGGCGCGATGGGCATGAGCGTGCGCAACTTCTTCGCGACCGGCGACACCCTGTTCGGGGAGACCGGCCTCACCGAGGGCGGCCTCGACGCCATGGCGGCCTATTCGACGCCCACCTTCGACCCCGAGACCATCCTCAACCTGCGCGCCAGCCACAACGAGGCTGCGGTGGTCGACGCGCCGCTCGTCCCGCTCGACATCAGGAGCGAGGAGCGCGCGTTCGAAGCGAGCCTCGTCCGTACCCTGCTTCGCCGTCCGCTCACCCCCGCGGGCGAGGGCGCCTGGTCGCCCTCGCAGACGCTCACCGCCGGAATCGGCTATGTCTCGCGGCGGCAGGAGAGCTTCCTGCTCGGCCAACCTTTCTCCTTCGCTCCGGGATCGGTCGACGGCCGCGCCGAATATGGCGCGGTGCGGCTGCTCGGCGACTATGTCCTGCGCGGAGTCGACCAGGTGTTCGCCGCCTCCGCCACGGGCACGATCGGAATCGCCGGCACCCGTTCCGACATTCCCGGCGTGGCAAGCCCCGACCGCAACTTTCTCGCGCTGCTCGTCCAGCTCAACTACGCCCGCCGCCTCGCCGACGACGGCCTCGAGCTGCGCGCCCGGATCACCGGCCAGGTCGCGAGCAGCGTCCTCTATTCGGGCGAGCGGCTGGGGATCGGCGGGGAGGCGAGCGTTCGCGGCTATCGCGAGACCCTGCTTCTCGCCGACCAGGGCGTGATCGGCTCGGTCGAGCTCGCCCAGCCGTTCAGCCTGTCCGGATCGGCGGGCCGCGGCCGCGCCTTCGACTGGGGCGCTTTCACCGTCGCCGGCTTCGTCGACGCCGGTTACGCCCACACCCGCACCGCCGCCCAGCCCGCGCCCGACACCATCGCCAGCGCCGGCGCGTCGCTCGCCTGGCAACCGAGCGACGCGATTCAGCTGCGCGTCACCTATGGCTATGCCTTCATGGACGTCGTCCCGACCGGCTCGCGCGACCTTCAGGACGACGGCGTCCACATCCGCGTCATCTTGCGACCTTTGCGGCTGCTTCGCGGGCGCTGACGCCCTCGCTCCGGCGTATTCCCTTTGCAAAACACCTTGATCCGTGGCTTGTTGCCGCGGTTTTTGAGGTCGACGAGGTTGGCATATGAACGGTGACGCGGAGGCCGCGCGCGAGTTGGACCGGCTGCGGACGGAGTTGCTGGAGTTCGTTGTCGACGCGCTCGGCGAGCGCATGGCCAACGGCGACTATGCCGAGCTGAGCGACCGTCTCGTCGAGGCGATCGACCGGCGGGTCGATCAGGCCGTCGCCGCCCGTCTCGCCGACACCGACTGGCCCGATCCCGACCGCTTCGTCGACGACGTTCTCGCCGCGGCCGGCGGCCGGGCCGGTGATTCCGAGCCGCGCACCCGTCGTCCCGCCTCGGGGCCGCGGCGCGGACGTCTCACCCCGCTGCACATCGCCCTGCTCATGCTCGGTGCCGTCATCCTCACCGCGGCGGCGACCTATTTCGTGCTCCAGGTCTGGAGCGGCCCAACCACGACCAACGTCACCGCGCCGATCGCCCCTGATCCGGTCGTCTATGATGCGAACGGCATGCAGATCGACCCGGGCAACGCGGCTGCCGGCAACACAACTGCCCCGCCCGCCGACACGGCGCAGAACGCGCAGGGGCCGACGCCCTAGGCATGGCGATCCCGCCCGACCGCATCGGCACCTTGGTCATCGGCCCTCAGGCCGGCGGGCGCGGCTATCGCCTGCTTGCCCGAAGCGAGGGGCCGGACCTGTCCGCTGCGGCCGAGGCGCGCCTCAGCGAGCTGGCGCTGGTCATCGCCGGCTGGGCCGACGAGGAGGAGCCGGAGGCGATCGCCCTGGTCCCGCTCGCCGACGCCACCACGCCGGCCGTGCTACTGCGCCTCGCCTATCTCGGCACCGCGTCGCTCGGCACCATGGCCTTCGCCAACGGCCTCATCCTCGACAGCGCCGCCTTCGCCGCCTGCGCCGGCCGGCCCGAGACCCTGCTCGACCTCATTCCCGCACCCGACGGCAGCCGCGACTTCGCGATGAGCCCGCTCGCCGCGCCGATCGCAGCGCCGCGCCAACAGGTGCAGAGCCGCGACTGGACCGGGCTCGGCCTCCAATGGCGCGACCGAATGGTCGTCGTTCAAGGGCCCGAGGAGGTCGAGCCCACTCTCCGTTCGGTGCTCGCCTCGGTCGGCCCCGCCGGTCCCGGCGCCCGCGTGCGCGGCTGGGCGACGACTGCGCTCCTGCCGTCGTCCGGCAGCTTCTCGCCGCCGCGTGAGCTTCAGCTCCTCGTCCTTCACCAGGGCCAGCGCCGCGCCGCGGGCCTCCACTATCTGCCCGCCGCGGCGACTCCCGGCGGCTTCGAGGGCGAGCGAGTCTCGCTTCCACCCGCCGCCCGCGCCTGGGAGCGGCTGAAGGCCCTCGCCGTCGAT
The DNA here is from genome assembly GCF_011320075.1 of Sphingosinicella sp. YJ22. Lineage (GTDB taxonomy): Bacteria > Pseudomonadota > Alphaproteobacteria > Sphingomonadales > Sphingomonadaceae > Allosphingosinicella. The sequence continues at coordinate 3,167 of NZ_JAANPA010000058.1, forward strand.
CCCGATCTCGCCGAGGCGGTCGGCCCATTGCGCTGGTCGCCGAGCCATTTCGACCTCCCGCCCGCCGAGGTCGTCGGCCCCGCCGCTGACACCGTCCTCAGGCGCCTGAGCGGCGGCGCCGCTCAGATGCGGCTGGTCACGGAGCTGGCGCGCCCGCGCGGCGAGGATCTCGACGCCCCCTTCGCCCAGGTCGCGCGAGGCCTGTTCGCCCAGCTCCTCGGCCGGCCCGGCCTCGAGCCACAGCACAGCGCCTTCTACGTCAAGGCGCTCGCCGACGCCCCGCCCGAGGCCGCGAACGCGATGGGCCCGCTCGGCCGCGATCTTGTTCATCCCGGCAACGGCCGCTGGCTGCGCGGGCTCAGCTTCGCGCGCCTGCTCGAGCTCGGTTACGCCGAGGCGCTCGCCGAGCGCAGCGACGAGGCGCGGGACCTGCTCGACGGCCTCGGAGCCGACGAGCTCGCCCTCTTGCTCGACCGGGTCATGCTCGCCCGCGACGGACGCCTGCGCGAGCCCGCGCTCATCTCCGCGATCCTGCGCCTGCTCGCCGACCAGACCGACGCCGACAGCGCTCCGGAATGGCGCGGAGTCTATGCGGCGGCGCTTCAATGGCGCCTGGCCGAGCCGGCGGCCGAGGACGAATTGCGCCTCGGCGCGCGCAGCGTGGTGCGCCTCACCCACCGTCTCGCCCGGCCGCAAATGGCGCGGCTCGCCCAGCGCACGTTGCGCCTGCGGGACTCCGCACTAAGTCAGCCAAGGGAAAGGTTGGACATGCTGGGGGGCGCATTGGAATGGGTACGCCTTGAAGGAGCGGCGGCGTGAAGAGGTGTCCCAAACATTATTGGTTCGAGTTCGACGAGACTCAGGGCGACTGCCAGCTCTGCGAGCGCGAGGCGATGAAGGCCGAGCAGATGACTCCTGCCCATGTCGCCGAGTGGCGGGAGCAGGCGCCGCAGCCCGAACCGCAGGCGTCCGAGGATCCCGCCGAACCGGTGGCAAAGCCGGAGATCATGCCGCCCTTCACCGCCGGCGACGCCGTCGAGTCCGCCTTCGCCGACCCCGAGCCGCAGCCGCTCGCCGAACCGATCGCAGCGCCCCCGCCCCGCCCGGCCGATCCGGTCGAGGACGAGGACACCCGCATTCTCAACCAGCTCACCCAGCTTCGCGAGAACGGCGTGTTCACCGTGGTGCTGGTCGGCTTCTATGCCGGCGGCAAGACCTGGTTCCTCAACCGCGTGAAGCACGAGCTCGGCCGCTGGGGCTTCAACCTGTCGCCGCCGCCGGCACCGGACAAGGCGCGCGTCACCCGAACCAACGACGTCGAGATCCACCATGCCCGCCGCCTCAAGGACGACGAGGTCAAGGGCTTCGCGCTGGTCGACATTCCCGGCGAGCGGCTTAGCCGGCTCGTCGCCAAGGACTTCCGATCGGTCCGCTCGGTCATCGCGGCGATGGACATGTGCGGCGCGCTCGTCGTCGCCCTTCCCGCCGACGAGGTCCTGCTGTCCGAGGACATCCACCGCGAGGCGGTGTCCTTGCGCGGCGTCGACCAGGTGCTTCTCAACCGCACCAAGGACAATCCCACCCTCCACGCCCTCGCCCAGAAGGCGCGCGAGCTGGTCGTCGAGCATGGCTCGGTCGAGAACGCGCTCGGCACCCAGGGCCTCAAGTCCGCCGAGATCGACCGGATTCGGGCGCTCGGCGACGAGAAGAGCGAGGAGGAGCGCGCCAAGCTGCTTCGCCTCGTCGACGAGGTCGCGGGGCTGGAGCTTCTCACCCGCGTCTACCGCCTGTCCGAGGCCGACGCCGAGCTATCGCTGTTCACCCAGGATCTGTGCTTCATGACCGGCCTGATGTCGAAGCTGAAACGCGACGGCGCCCGGCTCGACGCTCATTATGACTTCGGAGCGCTCGATGCCGGCCAGGTCGACGTCCACATCAGCTCGATTGACTATGCCCGCTTCATGCGGCCGACCTTCGTCGCGATGACCAAGGCGGACCTCGTCAGCCATCCGGACCCGCTCCTGGAATGCCTGATCAAGCACGGCCGCAAGCCCGACATCGGCATCGCCTATGACGAGGACCCGCTCGACACGCTCTATGACATGCGCATGTCGCTCGCGACGATGTTCGAGCAATGGTTCGGAACGGTGAAGTTCGACTTCGTCACCGCCTTTCACGAGCACCGCCAGTCGGACCGCATCGACTATGCGGCCGGCCATTTCGGAGTGACCTCGGTGTTCGACTGGATCTCCTGGGCGCAGCGCTGGGACGCGATGGGCAAGGCCGAGCGCCGGGCCCTGGTGCGCGCCCGCGCCATCCGCCACAGCCGCGACGGCCGCAAGGATCCGGCCAAGGACTGGGCGTTCATGAACCGGCAGGCCGCGCGCCAGGCAGGCGGCACCTGGTGATCGGCACCAATCTCGTCCCGCGCCCGTGGCGCCGCCAGCTCATCGACTCCGTTTATGGCGCGGAGGACGACAAGGGCATGCGCATCTATCTGGGCGTGCTGTGGGGCGGATTCTTCCTGCTTGCGCTCATCCTGCTCGGCTTCACGCCCTGGGCGTGGCCCGCCCAGCGCGAAGCGCAGGTCGAGAGCCTTACGCCGATCACCTGTGAGGCCGTTCTCGGCGATGACGAAGCCGCCGACCGGGCCGAGACCAACACGAGCACGAACCGTAGCCGCTCGAAGAGCCGCGCAGCCGAGCGGGAAACCAGCAGCCGCAGCGCCTGCCGCGCCGCGCTGACCGACGCCGAGCGTGCTCAGCTCGGCCGAACTGAGGCGCTGGTCGCCTATCTGCAGCGCGGCGGCGTGACGCCGCCACCGCTCAACCTCGAGGCCGACAGCCCGGTCCGCGCCTGGGTCGATAACAACATCTGCCGGCTCGGCGGCGCCGGCGCGGGCGACCGCGGCGCGCTCGCCTGGCACGTATCCCAGGGCGCCGGCGAGTGCAGCGGCGGCAACAAGCTCGTCGCCCGCATGCCGCTGTCGATCCTGCTGTGGCCTTGGCTCGGCGCGCTGCTGACCCCGCTGCTGCTGCTCTGGCTCGGCTACCGGCTGGTCCGCCACACCTTGCGGTTGCCGGCGACTCGGCGAGCCTATCGCCGTCTCTACGGCTCCGAGCACAAGGCGCCGTAAGCGATGCCGAGCGGGGCGGGCATCGCCTTCACGTTGCTGAGCCTTCTCCTGGCCGTGCTGCTCTGGCGCAGCCGCGCGGGCCGCGAGCCGCTCTCGCCCGCCTGGCTTCGGCTGCGCTCGGCGATCCCGCCGCTGCTCCTCGTCGCCTGCATTCCGAGCGGCTGCGTCAACGAGCGGTTCGACACGCTGCGCCTCCATGCCGAGGGCATGACGGTGACCCAGCTCTCCATGCAGGGCGGCCGCGCCCAGCCGATGCCCGCGACGGGCTGCGACGCCTATTTCGGCGCCGGCCAGGACCCGGTCTTCGTCGCCGGCCCGGCGCGCGGCTGCGTCGACCTCGTCGTCCAGGACCCCGCCGGCGCCGACCTCGACGGCGCCCTCGTCCGCCTCGACCACCAGGCCGGCGGTGGCGCGACGGTCCGCCTCGCCACCCTCACCGGAAGCGGCGGCACGCTGATCGCCGCCACCGACGGCGACGAAGGTCGCGCCTATGCCGGCGCGGTCCCGCTCAACGAGGGCGACAGCATTTGCCTCAATCGCTGCGCGACTCCGCAGGCCCGCTGGTGGACCTTCCGCGACGGCGGCACCCTCGAGCCGGCGGGCGGCGGCGAAGCGCGCACTTTGCGCACCCGTCCGGGCCTGTTCGGCTCGATCCAGCCTTACGGCCCGGCCAACCGCATCCACCGGCTGGGCACGATCCTGTGCGACGAGCCCGACGCTGCCGGCGCTTGCCCCAACCCGGTCCTCGCCGACCCCGCCCGCGCCGGCGAGGTGCCGCGCCCCGCGCAGAGCTTCCTGTTCCAGCAGGGCGGTTTCCGCGGCCATCAATGGTTCGCGATGCTGCTCGACCCCGGCGCGCGCGTCCGCCGCGCCGATGGCAGCGTCGTGAACCCGTCGCTCGCGCAGGCCGTGCCGCTTGCGGAGAACAGCAGCCGCCACGTCGCCATCCTCGCCGTGCGCGGCAACACGTTGCGCGAGCTGCGCTCCTTCACGCTCGGCCATCAGCTGGTCGAGGACCCGACCGCGCGGCGCCGCTTCACCCTTGCCCTCGACACGCCCGAGCTCGTCCCCATTGGGCACTGCGAACGTCCGCTGTCGCGTCTGGCCGTCGCGCCCGACCAGGCCTCGCCCGAGGCCTTCGCCATCTCCGCCTTCGGCAATCGCCCCGGCTCGGTCATTTCAAGCGCCGCCGCCGGCATGCCGATCGACCGGTTCAACCTGTGTCGCGGCACCAGCTTCGCCTTCCGCGCCCCGCTCGACGGCGCCGCGACCGCCGGCCCGGTTCAGCGCCAGATCGACTTCCGGGTCGACCGAATGGGCCTTCCCTGGCTGCTCGTCGTCATCGCCTTCACCGTCGCGCTCGTCGTCCACGCCTCGGGCGAGAGCTATTGGAGCGTCCACCGGCTCGACGGCCAGATCCTCGTCCTCGCCCAATACCTCCTCGTCGTCCGCGCTCTCGTCGGAATCGACGGCGTCTTCGCCGACCCGGCGGTCGACTGGCGCACGATCTATGGCGACATCGGGACGGCGATGGTCGCCCTGCCGATGATCCTCATCTCCATCCGCAGGCGCGCCGACCTCAGCCTGACCACGGCGGGGACCTTGGCCGCCTTCGTCGCCGTGACGCTGGCGTCCTTGTGGTGGTGGCTCGGCCCGCCCGACCTGATCGGCCAGTTGTTCGCCCTGCTCGCGCTGGGAGCTTTGGGTGTGCGTGTCGCCGTGGCCTTCACCGCCGATCGTCCAGCGCGGCCCAAGCCAGCGCCGGTAACCGCCGCCCCACTCGCCGCAGCACCTGAACCGGCCAAGGACGGCTACCTCGAAAGATTGCCCAGCGAAGTCGAAGCGGAGCGCGAACAAGTTCAAGCCTCCCCCCTTGTGGAGGAGGTTGGTGGGGGGCCGGGGGCGTCCGCCGCCGAAGAGACTTCTGCAGCCGCCAACAAGGAAGAGAGTCTCCCGGCCGCGGACGCGGCTGGCCCCCACCCCAACCCCTCCCAACAAGGGGGAGCGTCTAGCGAACGCCCGTTCCTCGCCCGCATGGTCCTTGACCGACCGCCCGGCTTCTGGCTCTACCTGCTCGGCACCATCGTCGCCGTCCGTATCCTTCTCGGCTTCCTCGGCTATCGCGAGCGCATCTTCGGCATCGCGCTCAGCGCCGTCTACGTCCCGCTTCTCCTCGCCTGCATTGGCGCGGTGCTCGCCCAGGCCGAGGCCGCGCCGCCCGAGCGTCGCCGCCGTTTCGGGTTCATTTTCCTCGCGGCGCTCGCCGTCGGAGCCGGCGTCGTCGCATTGACGATCAACGACGTCGGCTTCGCGCTTGTCCATCTGCCGCCGATCGCCGGGGTCGCGCTATGGCGCCTCCGCCGCTGGCGCCGCCGCGACAGCACGACCCCGCGCTCGTGGCAGGACAAGCTGCCCTGGGCGCTCCCTGCGGCCGGCCTCGTCGCCGGCTATCTCCTATTGTGGACCATGATCGCGCTGACGCCGCCGCCCAGCGCCGAGGCGCCGCTCGAGGACCGCGTCGCTTATGCGGTCGAGGAGCGAAGCACCGACCCCAATTGGCTCCGCCTGCGCGCCGTCTTCGCGCCGTCGCAGATCGCCGAGATCGGCAACCGCGCCGCCGCCGTCCAGCTCGACCAGAGCCTGCTTCTCGGCGAGCTGACCGGCACCCTGCTCGGGCGCGGCTGGCTCTACCCGGTCGACCTCGGCACCTTCCGCTTCCAGGCCACCCACCTGAGCGACTACCTCAGCGCCTCCCACATCATGGCGCCGTTCGGGCGCTTGGGGGCGATCGCCTTCCTGCTCGTCCTCGCCGCTGGCGCGGGCGCCGCGGTCTATCACCGTGTGCCGGCCCCCGCGCCCTGGCCGCACCTCTCCGGGGCGCTGGCGATCTGGACCCTATTCGGTGCCGCCGCCTACATGATCCTCGCCAACCTGCTCCTCGTCCCCTTCACCGGCCGCAACATCTATTTGCTCGCGGCGTCCTCGGGCGGCGATCTCATCGAGGGCCTCGCTCTGCTTCTGATGGCGCGCATCGGCATCGCCTATCGGAGGGCCGGCTGATGGCCCGCAAGCAGCGCCGCCAGCGCGGCCCCCGCGCCAAGGTCGACTGGGGCCGGCGCCTCGCCACATTGCCGCTGCCCGCCGTGCTGCTCGGCGCGCTCGGCCTTGCCATCGTCGTCGGCCCCGTTCTCAAGCCCGGCCTCGCCGGCGCGGACGGCACCACCGACGGCTATGCCGGGATCGTCGCCGGAGCGATCGAGCGTTCCTGGCTCTACGCCGTGCCCGACGCCGCGGACGAGAGCGGCGACGTCAACGGCCGCGTCGAGCGCGCCCGCGGCCCCGACGTCCCGGCCGAGTTCGACGCCTTCATCGCCGCCTCCTGGCTTCGCGACGACATGAACACGCTCGACCCGTCGATCTGGCGGTTCGACGGCACCCGGCTGGAGATCGACCCGCGCGCCCACCTGATCAGCGGCGCCTATCAGGGCAGCAGCGGCTGGCGCGGCTCGATCCTCTACGCCGACAGCCAAAGCCTCCAGCAATTGCTCGACGAGCGCGGCGCCACCGCCGCCTGGCTTGCAGCACCGGCCCGGCCCGGCGCGGCGGCGGTCAATCGCACGATCAACGTGATCAATCCGGCGGCGGAGTCGGACGGCAATGCCAGCCAGATCACCTTCATCGCCGCGTCCGGCGGCCCGCCGAGCGCGGTCGCGACCCTTCGCCGCGTCGGCGACCACGCCATCCTGCGCGTGCCCCGCCGCGACCGCGGCCAGGTCACGGTCAGCGTCGGCGCGACCGAGGCGGCACCGCGCGGCGAGTTCCAGGTCGGCTGGCGGGTCCTCCAGAGCGGCGACACGCTGACCTTCGCCTGGCCGGGCGGTACCCGCCGCTATCAGTTCGTCCAGAGCGAGCCGGCCATCTCCCGTGCCCGCGGCGACGCGGTGCGCATCCGCGCCGCCGGCCTCGCCAATTTCGCCCGCGCGATCGAGGCCGCGGCGGGCGGCGGCAACCAGTCCTTGCAGACCAGCATCGACAGCCGGCTGCAGGGCGCCACCCAGCAACAGCTCACCACCGCCTCGGCGTCACTTTACGGCAGCGAAGGCATCACCAGCTTCCGCTCCGCCGCGGTACTGATGGACGGCCTCACCGGCGAGATCGCGGCGATACCCAGCTTCCCGGTCCTCCCCGAGCATCTCCATCCAAGCCAGCGCGGCTCGCCCGCTCATCGCCGGATGCTGGAGCGCAACAGCAATTTCGTGCGCATGGTCGCCGGCTCAGCCGCCAAGCCGCCGATGGCGCTCGCCATCCTCAACTCCTTCCCGCAGCTGGGCGAGCTGCGCATCTCCGGCTCCAACCCGTTCCAGACGCTCGCCGGAATCGACCTCGGCACGCCGGTCCCGGACCAGGCCGGCGGCGAGTGGGACTTCCGCAGCTTCCTTGCCCGCTCGTCGAACAAATATGCGGCGATGCTGATGATCCTCGGCCTGTCCGACGCCGACAGCCTCGCTCGCGGCGCCTGCGACGGCCCGTCGAACGAGACCTTCTTCATCGGCGATTCCGCGCGCAATTGCCGCCCGCCCATGGCCTTCATGGAAGGCGCCCAGCAAGGCCCCGACGGAATGCGCCCCCTGCGCGCCGGCCGGCCCGCCGGCCAGGGCTGGTCGAACAATCTCTACGGCCTGTTCTGCCTCAACCCCAACGCGCCCGACGACCGCCCCGCGGTGCCCGATCTCGGCTGCCTCGCCGACGATTCCGGCCAGCGCGCGATCTGGCGCGGCTTCGGCTTCCAGCGCCCGCGCCTGCTCGCCGCGGTCAGCCCCGACCGCGAGGGTTTCGGACTCAACGTCGTCGACGACATCTACCAGGATTATGTGATGACGATCCTCGGCGGCAATCGCGGCCGCTGGACGACGATCAGCCTCGCCCAGTCCTTCGCCCGCATCGTCACCGGCCGAGCCATCACCGCCCGCCTTACTCCCAAGGGCGTTCAGCCCAACGAGGAAGTGCCCGAGGAAGTGCGGCTGCGCGTCAATGAAGGCGCCCAGGCCCGGGTCATCGACGGCCTCCGCGCGGTCGTCTCGGAAGGCACCGCCCGGGCGCTCGCCGGCGCCGGCTTCCCCGCCACCGCTTCGAATGGCGACCAGTTCCGCCTGTTCGCCAAGACCGGCACCCCCAACGTCGCCTTCCTCGGCGACGATTCCCGCCAGCTCCTCCAGAATTTCGCAAGCGCGGGCTGCGGCTTGCGCCTGGCCAGCCGGGTGCCGCGCCCCGGCGCCCAGCCGCGCGCCGTGCTCGCGGTCGGCGACAATGCCGCGCTGCCGGTCGCCCAGGCGATCGCCGCTCGCCCCGACTG
>NZ_JAANPA010000059.1 GCF_011320075.1 Sphingosinicella sp. YJ22
CGCAGGCCGGGCCGCCGCCGCTGCCAGGCACCCCGCCCGGCGCACCCGCGCCGGCCGCCGACGCCACCCGCGAGCCGGCTGGCACCACCCACTTCATCGTCGGCGACGCGCAGGGCAACGTCGTGTCGATGACCGCCACGGTCGAATCCCTGTTCGGCTCCGGCCGAATGGTCGACGGCTTCTTCCTCAACAATGAGATGACCGATTTCTCCTTCACGCCGCGCGACGCCCAGGGCCGGCCCGCGGCCAATGCGGTCGCGCCGGGCAAGCGGCCGCGCTCGTCGATGACACCGGCGATCATCCTCACCGTCGACGGCCGCTATGTCGGCGCGCTCGGCTCGCCGGGCGGCAACGCCATCCTCGCTTATGTCGGCAAGGCGCTGGTCGGCGCGATCGACTGGAACCTGCCGATGCAGGACGCCATCGCGCTGCCCAACCTGATCGCCCGCGGCGCGAGCTTCCAAGGCGAGGTCGACCGCTTCCCGCCGGGCGTGCTCGAAGGTCTTCGCGCGCTCGGCGTCGCGCTGCGGTCCGGACAGGGCGAGGATTCAGGCCTTCACGGAATCCTCATCCGCAACGGCCGGCTCGACGGCGGCGCCGACCCGCGCCGCGAGGGCGTGGTGAGGATCGAGGACGCCCGCTAGCTCAGCTGGGGTCGCTGCCGATCGCGTCGGCGACCCGCGCGAAGCCCTCGCGCTGCGCCAGCGTCCCCAGCTCGCGGGTGATGCGCCGGACGAGCCCCGGCCCGTGGAACACCAAGGCCGAATAGAGCTGGACGAGGCTGGCGCCCGCCTTGATCCGCGCCCAGGCGTCGGCGCCGCTGGCGATTCCGCCGGCGGCGACCAGCGGCACCCGGCCTGCGGTGGCGTGGCGAAAGTCCTTGAGACGCCGCAGCGCCAGCGCCTTCAGCGGCGCGCCGGACAGGCCGCCCATCTCCCCGGCATGGCGCGAGCGCAGCGGCGGCCGGCTGATCGTGGTGTTCGAGACGATCAGCGCGTCGATCCCGTGCGCCAGCACCGCCTCGGCGATGTCCTGCACGTCCATCGGCTCGAGGTCCGGCGCGACCTTGAGGAAGATCGGCGGCCCGTCGCCCCCGCGCGCCTCGACCACCGCGGCGAGCAGCTCGCCCAGCGCGCCCTTGTCCTGAAGCGCCCTCAGGCCCGGCGTGTTCGGCGAGGAGATGTTGACGGCGAGATAGTCGGCGAGCGGCGCCATCGTGCGCACGCCCTCCACATAATCGGCGGCCCGGTCGGCGCTGTCCTTGTTGGCGCCGATGTTGATGCCGACGATGCCGCGCTCGCGCTGCCGCCGCTTGAGCCGCATCGCCGCTTCGGCCTGACCGCCGTTGTTGAAGCCCATGCGGTTGATCACCGCCTCGTCCTCGGCGAGCCGGAACAGCCGCGGCCTGGGATTGCCCGCCTGTGGGCGCGGGGTGAGGGTCCCCACCTCGACGAAGCCGAAGCCGAGCCCGAGCATCTGCGCGAACACCTCGGCGTCCTTGTCGAATCCGGCCGCAAGCCCGACCGGATTGGGAAAGTCGAGTCCCGCCACCCGCACCGCAAGCATCGGGTCCGGCGCGCTCGGCCGCCCCGCCGGCTTCATCTTCAGCGCCTGGATCGTCGCGCGATGCGCCCGCTCGGCGTCGAGCGCGAAGATGGCGGGGCGAAGGAGAGGATAAAGGGCCACGCGCGGCCTATGGCCAAATCGCCGCCTTGGCGAAACCCACCAAGGGTTGCATAGCGCCACGAATCGGACCACATGCAATCCGACCAAATCGATCCGATTAACAGATGCGCCTCACCTCCCTCTCCGACTATGCGGTCGTCCTGCTCGCCGCCGCCGCCCGCTACCCCGCGGGCGCGCGCCTGAGCGCGACCCTTCTCGCCGAGGAGACGGGCGTTCCGCTGCCAACCGCCCAGAAGCTCACGGGCCGACTTGCCGGCGCCGGCCTGCTCGAAACGGCGCGCGGCGCCGGCGGCGGCTTCCGCCTCGCCCGGACCGCCCACGACATCAGCCTCGCCGACATCGTCGAGGCGGTCGAGGGCCCGATCATGATGACCAGCTGCGTCGACAATGCCCGCCACGACTGCGCGCTCGAGAGCGCCTGCGCGGTTCGCCCGCACATGGGCGTCGTCAACGGCGCCGTCCGCGGCGCGCTTGCAGCCGTTAGCCTCGAACAGCTTTCCCGAGTAGCCCAATGACCGACATCAAGAACCGCGAAGCCCATGAGGCCGCCGAGCGCGCCTCCGTCTACGACGCCGGCTTCGTCACCGACATCGAGACGGACTTCGCGCCCAAGGGGCTCAACGAGGATACCGTCCGCTTCATCTCCGCCAAGAAGGGCGAGCCCGAATGGCTGCTCGAATGGCGATTGAAGGCGTTCCGCGCCTGGCTCGAGATGGAGGAGGTCACCTGGGCCAAGCTCTCGATCCCGCCGATCGATTTCCAGGACGCCTATTATTATGCGGCGCCCAGGAAGAAGCCGACCCTGAAGAGCCTCGACGAGCTCGATCCGGAGATTCGTCGCACCTACGAGAAGCTCGGAATCCCGATCGAGGAGCAGAAGGTGCTCGCCGGCGTGGAAGGCGCGCGCAAGGTCGCCGTCGACGCGGTGTTCGACAGCGTCTCCGTCGCCACCACCTTCCGCGAGGAGCTGAAGAAGGCCGGCGTCATCTTCCTGTCCATCTCGGAAGCGGTGAAGGAATATCCGGATCTCGTCCGCAAATGGCTCGGCTCGGTCGTGCCCCAGCGCGACAATTACTATGCCTGCCTCAACAGCGCGGTCTTCTCCGACGGCACCTTCGTCTACATCCCCGAAGGCGTTCGCTGCCCGATGGAGCTCAGCACGTATTTCAGGATAAACGCGGAGAATACCGGCCAGTTCGAGCGCACCCTCATCGTCGCCGACAAGGGGTCGTACGTGTCCTACTTGGAAGGGTGCACGGCCCCCATGCGCGACGAGAACCAGCTCCACGCCGCGGTGGTCGAGCTGGTCGCGCTGGACGATGCCGAGATCAAATATTCGACCGTCCAGAACTGGTATCCCGGCGATGCCGAGGGCAAGGGCGGAATCTACAATTTCGTCACCAAGCGCGGCGCCTGCCGAGGCGCCCGCTCGAAGATCAGCTGGACCCAGGTCGAGACCGGCTCCGCGATCACCTGGAAATATCCTAGCTGCATTCTCCAGGGCGAGGACAGCGTCGGCGAATTCTATTCGGTCGCGCTCACCAACAACATGCAGCAGGCCGACACCGGCACCAAGATGATCCACATCGGCAAAGGCTCGCGCTCGACCATCGTCTCGAAGGGCATCAGCGCCGGGCGAAGCAACAACACCTATCGCGGCCTCGTCCGCGTGCTCGCCAACGCGGAAGGCGTGCGCAACTTCACCCAGTGCGACAGCCTGCTCTTGGGCGACCAGTGCGGCGCCCACACCGTCCCCTATATCGAGGTCCGCAACCCCTCGGCCCAGATCGAGCACGAGGCGACCACCTCGAAGATCAGCGACGACCAGCTCTTCTACGCCATGAGCCGCGGCCTCCCCCAGGAGGAAGCCGTCGCCCTCATCGTCAACGGCTTCGCCCGCGAGGTCCTCCAGCAGCTCCCGATGGAGTTCGCCGTCGAGGCCCAGAAGCTGCTCGGCATCAGCCTTGAGGGGAGCGTCGGATGACGACCTCGTCCCGCGAGCAGGTGTGGAACCGGATCATGGCGGTTCAGGAAGAATTCAATCGCCTCGAGGACGGCTTCAGCGCCATTCCGGCGGACCGGATTGGTTGGTGGCAAAAATGGCGCTTCCGGAAGTCGCTCGATGCGATGATTGAGGCGCGAGGTGCTCACTCGCATGGCGAGCTGACGCATGTGTCCGAGAGGCGGCTGCCCAAGCTGGAACGTGCTGCGAAAGCCCATTCGTCGAAGCTTGCGAAGCTTCGGTCCGCTCTGATCGAGAAAGCCTGATGCTGAAAATTGAAAACCTCCACGCCACCGTCGACGGCAAGGAAATCCTCAAGGGAATCAGCCTTGCCATCGCGCCGGGCGAGATCCACGCGATCATGGGGCCGAACGGGTCGGGCAAGTCGACCCTGTCCTACGTCCTCGCCGGCCGCCCCGGCTATGAGGTGACCGCCGGCTCTGCGACCTTTGACGGCAAGGACCTGCTGGCCCTCGAGCCGCACGAGCGCGCCGCTGCGGGCATCTTCCTCGGTTTCCAATATCCGGTCGAGATTCCAGGCGTGTCCAACGTCCAGTTCCTGCGCACCGCATTGAACGCCCAGCGCCGCGCCCGCGGCCAACTGGATCTCAGCGCCGGCGACTTCCTCCGCCTCTCCCGCGAGCAGGCCGACAAGCTCGGCCTGTCGATGGACATGATGAAGCGGCACGTGAACGTCGGCTTCTCGGGCGGCGAGAAGAAGCGCAACGAGATGGTGCAGATGGGGATCATCGACCCCCGCCTCGCCATCCTCGACGAGACCGATTCCGGCCTCGATATCGACGCGCTGCGAGTCGTCGGCGACGGCATCAACCGGATCATGCGCAAGCCCGACAAGGCGGTGCTCCTCATCACCCACTATCAGCGCCTGCTCGACATCGTCCGGCCCGACTTCGTCCACGTGCTGGCGGGCGGCCGGATCGTCCGCTCGGGCGGCCCCGAGCTCGCCCACGAGCTCGAGCGCGAGGGCTATGCGGAGATCGCCGCGTGACGACGCTGCATCAAATCCTCCCCGGTACGGGGAGGTGGCAGCGCGTAGCGCTGACGGAGGGGGCCCCCTCCACCACTCGCCTTCGGCGAGCGGTCCCCCTCCCCGTTCCGGGGAGGAATGCCTGATGCTTCTCGACCTCCCCTCGGCACGCAACGAAGGCTGGCGCTGGAGCAACCTCTCCGCGCTCCCTGACATCGCTGCGCGCGCGCCGGTTGGCACCGTTCCCGCGGAGCTGCCGTGGCTCGACGGCTATGGCGACGGACCGCGCCTGCTGTTCGTCGACGGCAAGCTGGTCGCCGAGCAGAGCAATCCCGGCGCGATCGACATCGGACCCGTCGAGGCCGAGCCGCGTGACCACGCCCTCGCCCGCCTCGTCGGTCCGGAAGGCTGGCGTCTTCGCATGGGCCGCGACCATGCGCCGCAGGGTCTCGTCCAGATCATCCACGTGTCGACTGGCGGTGCCGATCACCTGCCGGCCGAGGTCGTGCTCGACGTCGACGCCCAGGCGGAGATCCTCGAAACCTATATCGGCAACGGCTGGACCAACCGTCTCAGCAGCTTCCGCCTCGCTAAGGGCGCGCGGCTGATGCTCAGCCGGCGCCTGCTCGGCGACGGCGGTTTCGTCAGCCTCACCGACCGTGCCGAAGTGGGCGAGGGCGCCAGCTTCGTCTCCGCCACGCTCGCGGCCGGGGGCGCCGACACCCGCCTCGACGGCGACATCCGCCTCACCGGCAAGGCCGCTTATGCCGAGGCGGCGGCCGCGCTGCTCGCCCGCGGCAGCCAGCGTCACGACGCCAATCTCGCCATCCGCCACTGGCAGCCGAACGGCAGCAGCCGCCAGGTGTGGCGCTCGGTCGCCGACGACATGGCGACCTGCTCGGTCGCCGCCCGAGTCGACGTCGCCCGCGACGCCCAGAAGACCGACGGCGAGCAGTCGCTGAAGGGCATCATGCTGAGCCGAACCGCGACCATCAACGCCAAGCCCGAGCTCGAGATCTTCGCCGACGACGTGAAATGCGCCCATGGCGCCACCGTCGGCGAGCTCGACAAGGCTGCGCTCTTCTACCTCGAAAGCCGCGGAGTCCCGCCCGAGGAAGCCCGCGGCCTCCTCACCCGCGCCTTCGTCGCCGACGCGCTGGAGCGGATCGGCGACGAGGAGGTGCGCAAGGCCTTCTACGCCGACGTCGAATCCTGGTTCACAACCTCCTCGCTCGTCCCGAGCGAAGTCGAGGGGCGCCCGTGATGGACTCGATGACGCGCGCCTCGACTGCGCTCGGCACGAGCGGTGAGCTTGGAGAAGGCTTCACCCGCCCGCTCGACTGGCTCGCCGACTTCCCGGCGATCCCCGACGGCTGGGCCTATCTCGACACCGCCGCGACCGCGCAGAAGCCGAAGGTGGTGATCGACGCCATCGCCAGGGCTTACTCCGAGACCTACGCGACCGTTCACCGCGGCGTGTACCAGCGCTCGGCCGACATGACCTTGGCCTTCGAGGCAAGCCGCCGCCGCACCGCCGAGTTCATCGGCGCCGCCGCGCCGGAGGAAATCATCTTCGTCCGCGGCGCGACCGAGGGGATCAACCTCGTCGCCCACAGCTGGGGCGGCGCCACCCTCAAGCCCGGCGACCGGATCCTGCTCTCCACCCTCGAGCATCACAGCAACATCGTGCCGTGGCAGCTCATCGCCGAGCGTACCGGCGCCGCGATCGACGTGGTTCCGCTGACCGCCGACCACCGCATCGACCTCGACGCGATGGCGGCGATGATCCGGCCGGAGCACAAGCTGGTCGCGCTCGCCCATGTGTCGAACGTGCTCGGCTCGGTGCTCGACGCGCCGCGCGCCGCAGCCATCGCCCACTCGGTCGGCGCCAAGCTGCTGCTCGACGGCTGCCAGGCGGTACCGCGGATGCCGGTCGACGTCGCCGCATTGGATTGCGACTTCTACGTCTTCTCCGCGCACAAGCTCTACGGCCCGACCGGGATCGGCGTTCTGTGGGCGCGCTCCGAGATCCTTGACGCCATGCCCCCCTGGCAGGGCGGCGGAGCGATGATCGACAAGGTCAGCTTCGAGCGCACCACCTTCGCCCCGCCGCCGGCGCGGTTCGAGGCGGGGACTCCGCACGTGGTGGGCGTCATCGGCCTCCACGCCGCGATCGACTATGTGACCGGAATCGGCCTCGACGCCATCGCCGCGCACGAGGCCGCCCTGGTCCGAACTGCGCGTGAGCGGCTCGGCGCCTTCAACTCGGTCCGCCTGTTCGGGCCGGAGGACAGCGCCGGGATCGTCAGCTTCGCGGTCGAGGGGGTGCATCCCCACGACGTCGGCACCATATTGGACGAGAGCCGGGTGGCGATCCGCGCCGGCCATCATTGCGCCCAACCCCTGATGCAGCATCTGGGCGTGGACGCGACGGCGCGGGCCAGCTTCGGTGTCTACAACAGCGAACGCGATATCGACGCTCTCATGCACGGGCTGGAGCGGGTGAGGAAGATCTTCGGATGAACGAGCACAGCCAGATCAGGGTCGAGGACGTCGACGAGCCGACGAAGCCTCCCAAGGCAAGGGTCGAGCCGGAGAGCGTCAGCGAGACCTTCGAGCGAAAGAAGGACTATCTCGCGGGCTTCCTCGCGCAGCAGCCCAAGCCGCTCGAGCCCGGCGCGGCCGAGCCCGGCGGCGATCTCTATGAGGCGGTGATCGATGCCCTGAAGGACATCTACGATCCCGAGATCCCGGTGAACATCTACGACCTCGGCCTCATCTACGGCGTCGAGATCACGCCGGAGAATCACGCCAAGGTCACGATGACCCTGACCACGCCGCATTGCCCGGTCGCGGAATCGATGCCGGGCGAGGTCGAGCTTCGAGTCGGCGCCGTCCCCGGAATCGGCGACGCCGAGGTCAGTCTCGTCTGGGACCCGCCCTGGGACCCCGGCAAGATGAGCGACGAGGCCCGGCTAGAGTTGGGGATGCTCTAGGATGTGCAGGACGCCTCCCTACCCGCTCGTCCTGAGCGTAGTCGAAGGGCGTCCGATCCGAACTCTGTGCAAGCGCCCTTCGACTTCGCTCAGGACGAGCGGGAAGACTTGGATTTGATATGACTGAAGTGAAAACTCGAGCCCGCCCCGCTGCCGTCCGCCTCACGCCCGCCGCCGAAGCGCGCGTGGCCGAGCTGATGGCGCGCGCTCCCGAAGGCGCGGTCGGGGTCAAGCTCTCCACCCCGCGCCGCGGCTGCTCGGGCCTCGCTTACTCGGTCGACTATGTCACCGCGCAGGACCCGCTCGACGAGAAGATCGAGACCCCCGGCGGCGCCTTCTACATCGACGCCGGCTCGGTCCTCTACCTGATCGGCTCGACCATGGACTGGGTCGAGGATGATTTCACCGCCGGCTTCGTGTTCCAGAACCCCAATGCCAAGGGCGCCTGCGGCTGCGGCGAGAGCTTCACGATTTGATTGTCCGCCCGGTCCGCCCGGAGGACCACCCGGCCTGGGCCGCGATGCGCGCGCGCCTGTGGCCGGACGAGGATCCCGCGGAGCTGGCCGGCGAGCTTGGCGCGATGCGCGAGACGGTCTTCGTCGCCGAGGAGGAAGGCGCTCTGGTCGGCGTCATCGAGATCGGCGTGCGCTCCTATGCTGAGGGCGGCCCCGATGGCCCGTCAGCCTATGTCGAAGGCATCTTCGTGGAGGCCGGCCACCGCCGCCGCGGAGTCGCCAGCGCGATGCTCGCCGCCGCCGAGCAATGGGCGCGCGGCGAGGGCTTCACCCATCTCGGCTCGGATGCGCTCATCGACAACGACCTCAGCCATGCCTGGCACAAGGCCGCGGGCTTCGCCGAGGTCGAGCGGCTGGTCGTGTTCGGAAAAGGACTCTGAGGTTCAGCCCGCTTCGCCGGTGGCGATCTCGCAGACGAGGTCGAGCACCTGGCCGAGCGGCGTCCCGGCGGGCGCATCGAGCGGTTCGGCGGCCACGCCGTTCTCGTCGCGCCACGTCACGGCGCCCTGCGCATCGAGATCGACCATCCGCATCCGCGCGACCCGGCGCCCCGTGCAATCGAAGATGGAGCGGTAATCGGACTGCGCCGCGCGGCCAGCGGGCGGCCTTGCGTAGCTCATCCGCACCATCGCCTCGGGGCCCTGCGTGCCGGGCGCGATCGAATCGAGATTGACCCGCACGCGCACCCCGTCCGCGCCCGCGCCGAAATCCTGCCACTGGCCGGCATCCTGGGCGGCCATCGCCAGCAACGCCGCCGCAAAAATCGTCAACATTCAACACGCTCCCGCACTCGCAAGGCTCTCTTCTACTCTTGTCGCGGGGGTGGTGGAAGCGCCGAGCTGTTCGCTTCGCCGTGACGCGGGCCGAACCCGGCGCTAGGGAGGCCGCCATGCGCGCCGAGCTCGCCCATATCGATACCTGGATCTTCGATCTCGACAACAGCCTGTACCCGGCGTCGTGCGACCTGTTCGCGCTGATCGACATCCGCATGACCGACTATATCGCCCGCATGTTCGGCTGCCCGCGCGACGAGGCCTACCAGATCCAGAAGGGCTATTTCCGCGACCACGGCACCACGCTCGCCGGGCTGATGCGCGAGCGCCACGTCGACCCGCACGAATTCCTCGAATTCGTCCACGACATCGACCTCGCCCGCCTCACCGCCGATCCGGACATGCTCGCCGCCTTGGACCGCCTGCCCGGCCGCAAGTTCGTGTTCACCAACGGCGACGAGAATTACGCCAGGCGAGTCCTCGACAAGCTCGGCCTCGCCAACGCGTTCGACGGCCTGCACGACATCCACGCCATGGAATATGTGCCCAAGCCCGATCCGCGCGGCTATGCCGAGATCTGCGCGCGCCACGGCATCGCCCCGGCGCGGGCGCTGTTCGCCGACGACATGGTGCGCAACCTCGCGCCGGCGAAGGCGCTCGGCATGACCACGGTCTGGGTCGACAACGGCTCCGAGCAGGCCGCGCATTGCCGCGACGACAGCATCATCGATTATTGCGCGACCGACGTGGCCGTGTGGCTGCACGAGATATTGGGAGACGAACGGGCATGAGCGCCGACCTTCAATCGACCATCGAATCCGCCTGGGACGACCGGGAATCGCTGGGTGCGGACACCAAGGGCGCGGTCCGAACCGCCGTCGACCGTGCGCTGGCGCTGCTCGACAGCGGCGAGGCGCGCGTGGCCGAGAAAGGCGCCAACGGCTGGACCGTCAACCAGTGGCTGAAAAAGGCCGTGCTGCTTTCCTTCCGGCTCAACCCGATGGTGCCGATTCCGGGCGGCCCGGGCGGCGCGATGTGGTGGGACAAGGTGCCGTCCAAGTTCGCCGCCTGGGGCGATGCCGAGTTCGGAGCGGCCGGCTTCCGCGCCGTCCCCGGAGCGATCGTCCGCCGCGGCGCCTTCGTCGGCAAGGGCGCGGTGCTGATGCCGAGCTTCGTCAATATCGGCGCCTATGTCGGCGAGAACAGCATGATCGACACCTGGGCGACGGTCGGCAGCTGCGCCCAGATCGGCCGCAACGTCCACATCTCCGGCGGCACCGGAATCGGCGGCGTGCTCGAGCCGCTCCAGGCCGGCCCGGTGGTGATCGAGGACGATTGCTTCATCGGCGCCCGCTCCGAGGTCGCCGAGGGCGTCGTCGTCGAGCAGGGCGCGGTCATCTCGATGGGCGTGTTCCTCGGCGCCTCGACCAAGATCGTCGACCGCGCCACCGGCGAAGTCACCCGTGGTCGAATCCCCGCTTACTCGGTGGTGGTGCCCGGCACCCTCCCCGATCCCAACGGCGGCCCAAGCCTCGCTTGCGCGGTCATCGTCAAGCGAGTCGACGCCCAGACCAGGGCGAAGACGGGCATCAACGAGCTGCTTCGGGACTGAAGCCGTTCCTCCCCGAGCTTGCTCGGGGAGGGGGACCATGAGCGCAGCTCATGGTGGAGGGGTAGCGGACGGCGGAGGCAAGTGACCCCTCCACCATGCTGCGCATGGTCCCCCTCCCCATGAGGCTTTGCCTCACATGGAGGAACGTCAGCCCGCCTCCGCCTCGTCGAGGAGGCGGGCGACTCGCTCGCTCTCCCACTCGGCCATTCCGACCATGCGCCACACCTCGCGGCCCTCGGCGTCGTAGAGGATCGTCGTCGGCAGTGTGTCCAGGCACTTGTCA
>NZ_JAANPA010000006.1 GCF_011320075.1 Sphingosinicella sp. YJ22
GCTGGGCGGCGGCGGCCTCGCCATGGGCCTGGCCGGCGGCGTCGACCGCGGCGACGGCGATCTCGGCTTCCTTGCGCGCGGCCGCGGCGGCGTCGGCCGCTTCCTTCCAGCGCGAGAAGACCAGGCGCGCCTCGGCGACGCGAATTTCGTCGCTCAATTTGCGGTAGCGCTCGGCGGCGCGGGCCTGGCGCTTCAGCGCGGCGGCGCGCTGCTCCATGTCGCCGAGCAGATCGTCGAGGCGCGCGAGATTGGTCTCGGCCGCGCGCAGCTTCTGCTCGGCGTCGCGGCGGCGGACGTGGAGGCCGGCGATTCCCGCCGCTTCCTCCAGCATCAGCCGGCGCTCGGCGGGCTTGGCGGCGATGATCGCGCTGATCCTCCCCTGGCTGACCAAGGCGGGGGAGTGGGCGCCGGTGGCGGCGTCGGCGAACAGCAGGCCGACGTCGCGGGCGCGCACGTCGCGGCCGTTGATCCGGTAGGCGGAGCCGGCGCCGCGCTCGATGCGCCGGGTGACCTCGACGTCTCCGGACGCGAGCAGGCGGACGCCCTCCGGGTCGCCGATGTCGTCGGGATGGCGCTCGATCGACAAAGTGACTTCGGCGAAGTCGCGCGACGGGCGGGTCGCGGTGCCGGCGAAGATCACGTCGTCCATGCCGTGGCCGCGCATCGACTTGGCCGAGCTTTCGCCCATCACCCAGCGGATCGCCTCGAGGACGTTGGACTTGCCGCAGCCATTGGGGCCGACGATTCCGGTGAGGCCCGGCTCGATGCGCAGGTCGGCGGGCTCGACGAAGCTCTTGAAGCCGGACAGGCGCAGCCGCTTTATCTGCACGGGCGCATCGCCTTGGCGGACTCGCGGCTAGCGTGGCAGGGTGAGGGATCCGCTCGGCAAGGACGCAAACCCCTCATGCCCGGTCACCTGCCCCTTTCGCCCGCCCCCGCAGCGGGGGTTTGCGCGAGCAGCGGCTGGATCATCGCCCAATTGGCCCCGCCGATCATCCGCCCGTTGAGCATGAAGGTCGGCGTGCCGTCGACTCCGAGCCGGTCGGCGGCGTCGCGCATCGCCATCACCTGGTTCAGCCCGTCGGCGCTGGCGAGGCAGCGAGTCGCCTGCGCCGGCGTGATGCCATGGTCGGCGGCGATCTGCTTGAGCCCGATCAGCTCGGCGGTGCGCGCCACCGACTGCGGGGTCGGCCGCACCTCGATCTCGGCGCGCTGCGCCGGCGTCAGCGCGTCGGCGCGTCCTGCCCACACGTCCTGCCGCGCGAACAGATGGGTGGTCATCGCGAAATATTCGTTCGGCGCGGCGCAGCGGCTGAGCACCGCGGCGGCGAGGTCGTAATGATTGAGGACGTAGTTGCGATATTCGACGCTGACCCGGCCCGAACGGATGTGCTCGAGCAATTCCGGCATCGCCTCGGCCGAGAAGGTCGCGCAGTGCGAGCAGGTCAGCGACAGGAACTCGACCAGCTTCAGCGGCGCGTCGGGATTGCCGAGCCGGAAGCCGCCCTCCGGAGTCGCCGCCGCCTGGCGCGTCCAGTCGACCGGGATCGCGGACATGTCGGGCGCCTGCGCCGCGGCCGGAGCCGCGGCGAGGAGCCCGATGGCGACGAAGGCGGACGCGAGCCGCTTCATGTTACGACCCGATCGCCGCCCGCAGGCGGTTCTCGAGCGACAGGCCGGGGGTCTGCGGGTGGTTCCAATAACCGACATTCTCCTGGACCTGGCCGTTGATGAAGAAGGTCGGCGTGCCGGTGACTCCATCCTCCTGCACCTTGCGCTGGGTCTCGGCGAGGCTGTTCAGATTCTCCGGATTGTTCAGGCACTGATCGACCTGCGCCTGCGGCATGCCGCGCTGGCGGAAGAACTGGTCCATGCCGAGCGCTCGGGCGAGCGCCGGCGCCTGCTGCTGCGGCGGCATCGCCTGGAGCGCCGCGAGCTGCGATTCCGGGATCGTGCCGGTGCGGGCCGACCATTCCGAATGGGTCGCGTAAAGCTGCTCGGTCAGCGCGAAGAAGGATTGCGGGCCCTGGCAGCGCAGCAGCATCGTGATGCCCGGATCGGTCGGGAACAGCAGCACCGGCCGATATTCCCAGCTCACCTGGCCGCTGCGGACATAGGTGTTCTTCAGCTCTTCCGACGCTTCCTGGGAGAATTGGGCGCAGTGGCCGCAGCTGATCGAGGCATATTCGAGGAGCTTCACCGGCGCGTCCGGATTGCCCATGCGGAAGCCGCCTTCGGGCGTGGCTTGGACCGTCTGGGTCCAGTCGCCGTTATTGGGCGCGGCGATCTGCGGCAGCGCCGCGTTGAGGTCGATGGTGGCGGCGGCCTGGTTGAGGTCGCCCTCGCCGCCGCATCCGGCCACGGCCAGAGCCAAAGCCGAAGCAATGCCGACAAAAACTGGCTTCATCTTTTCCTGTCTCCAATGGTGCCGATCACGGGGATCGCCGTCACGATGGGCGCTCCTTCGCTTGCGGCGAGCCCCTGCGCAAGGGATTCGAGGACGGCGCGAAGCTCCGGATCGGCGACTTCGCGCAGCGATTCGCCGAGCTCGGCGGGGACGGGCTGCGGCGGCGCGGCCGGCACGGGGCGCTTGCGCGCGACCGCGACCCGGCCCTGACGGAACGACACGCGCTCGATCGCGGGATAGCCGAAGAAGCGGTTGACCCGCTCGACGATCACCGGCGCGACATGCTGAAGCATCGGCGCATGCGCGCCTTCGACGACCAGGGTGAGGACTCCGCCGCTCTTGCGGCCCGGCGGGAAGCGGATCGATTCGGGCGAGGACACATTGGCGTAGCGCTCGCCGACGATCTCGGACCAACGCGTGACGATGCTGTGCTGGATGAATCCGAAGCGGCGGAAGGCTGCGGCGCCGACTCCGCCGATCAGGTCCGACACCGATCGCACGCCGTTGACCCGACGTGCCGGCTCCTTCGATTTCGTCGTCCCGCCCACTTTGCCCATCGCAAAGATAGTGGCACAGCCCGCCGGTGCCCGTCGATGCGACAAATGCCCTGATGCGCTGGTATGCTGTGGATAAGCGACGGCTGCCGTGGCGCGCGGAAGCGGGCGAGACCGCCGACCCTTATCGGGTGTGGCTGTCGGAGATCATGCTCCAGCAGACCACGGTCGCGGCGGTGAAACCCTATTTCGAGACTTTCACGGCACGCTGGCCGAACGTGGCGGCATTGGCGGCCGCGGACGAGACCGAAGTGATGCGCGCCTGGGCGGGCCTCGGCTATTATGCGCGGGCGCGAAATCTCATCGCCTGCGCGCGCGAAATTGCAGCGCGGGGCGGCGCGTTTCCGGATGACGAGACGGCCTTGCTCAAGCTGCCCGGCATCGGCGGCTATACCGCCGCGGCGGTGGCCGCGATTGCCTTCGGCAAGCGCGCGGTCGTGGTCGACGGCAATGTCGAGCGCGTGGTGTCGCGCCTGTTCGCGCTGTCCGAGCCGCTTCCGGGCGCGAAGTCGCGTCTGCGGCAGCTTGCCGACAGCCTGACACCCGACCAGGGCGCTGGCGATTTCGCGCAGGCGATGATGGACCTGGGCGCGACCATCTGCACGCCGCGCTCGCCCGATTGCGGCCGCTGTCCGGTCGCCGAATGGTGCGCAGCGCGGGTGGAGGGGCGTCCGGAGGCCTATCCGGTCAAGGCAAAGAAGGCCGCCAAGCCGCGGCGGGAATGGACGGCCTATTGGCTCGAGCGCGACGGCGAGGTGCTGCTGGTTCGGCGGCCGGCGCGCGGGCTGCTCGGCGGCATGCTGGCGATGCCCGTCGAGGCTCCGGCGGAGACCGTCTGGGAGGAGGCCGGGGCGGTCGAGCATGTCTTCACCCATTTCGCGCTGACCATGTCGGTGGTCTGCGGCGAGGGCGCCTCGCAGGTCGAAGGCGAATGGTGGCCGGTGGCGCGGATCGAGCAAGCCGGCTTGCCGACCGTTTTCGCCAAGGCGGCGCGGCGGGCGCTGGCATGGCGGAAGCCGCCGCGGGCGGAAGCGGCATGATCCCGCCCGGCTTTACCGGCGCAGGGCTCGACCGCGCCGACCAGCTGCGTGTCGACGCCGCGCGGCTCGCCGAGGCGCTCGCGCATGCCGAGGCGGGGGTGCTGGCGATGCAGGGGCTGGAGCCCGAGCTGGACTCGGCGGGACGGCTGGTCTGGTCGTCGGTCACCGGCCACTCGGTCGAGCGCCTGATCCTCCTCGGCTTCGACGGTGAGGCGCCGCGCTTCGCCCCGCTCGGCGACGTCGCGCCGCACGGCCAGGCGGCGATGCACCTGTTCAAGCTGATCAGCGAGCTCGACGCCCGCGAGGCGGCGATCTGGGGCGCCGCGCGCAGCCTCAACGAATGGCATGCGCGCCACCGCTTCTGCGGAACTTGCGCCGCGCCGACCGAGCCGTTCCGCGCGGGCTGGGGCCGCCGCTGCGACGGCTGCGGCGCCGAAGCCTTTCCGCGCGTCGATCCGGTGGTGATCATGCTCGCCGAGCATGACGGGCGGGTGCTGGTCGGGCGCCAGCACCGCTATCCGCCAGGCCGCTATTCGGCGCTCGCCGGCTTCGTCGAGCCCGGCGAGTCGATCGAGGAGGCGGTGGCGCGCGAGCTGTTCGAGGAAGCGGGGCTTCGCGTCGAAGCGGTGCGCTACGTCACCAGCCAGCCCTGGCCCTTCCCCTATTCGCTGATGATGGCCTGCGTCGCGCACGCGGAGGACGGCGCGCTGACCCTCGACGAAACGGAGATCGAGGACGCCATCTGGGTCGATCGCGCCGGAGTGCGGGCGGCGCTCGACGCGGACCCCGACGCCCCGTTCCAGGCGCCGCCGCCCTACGCGATCGCGCACAGCCTGCTGCGCTGGTGGGTCGGACAGGGCGGCTAGCGCGAGGTGAGCTGTCCCTCGGTCTGGCCCTGCGGCTCGACCAGGATCAGCGCGCTCATTCCGACGAGGCGGCGCACCCAGCTGCGGCTGCGCATGCGGTAGCGGCCGACGGCCGGCACCAGATTGATCGCGCGGGTCTCGCCCGGGGCGAGAGTCATCCCGCCATTGGCGACGAGATCGGCATCACCCGCGCGGACCCGGGCGCGGGCGAAGAAGCTGCCGGCCTGAAGGCTGAGCGGCGATCGGCTGCTGTTGTAGAAGACGAGACGCACCGGTTCGCCAGCTGGCAGCCTGATCACCTCGGGCTCGAACGCATTCACCCGCAGCAGCACGGGATGCTCGATGCCCTGGCGCCATTCCGGCTCCCGCGGCTGCGCGGACGCCGCCGTCGCGGCGAGCAGAAGCACGGGCAGAAGCAGGCGACGCATAGGAACCTCCCGCTACAACAATGGCTTGCGGGTATAGCAGTTCCGTCGCGATCCACCCAGCCCGCTCGCTCAGCCCGAACGGTGTGGCTTTAGAATCGCAGCGGCATCACCGTCTTCACGCTCGGCAGCTCGGACAGCTTGGCGATCAGCCGGCCGCCGACCTGGCCGTCGACCGCGATCAAGGCGATCGCCTCGCCGCCCGCGGCGCGGCGGCCGAGATGGAAGGTCGCGATGTTGACTCCAGCGTCGCCCAGCGCCGAGCCGACTCGGCCGATGAAGCCCGGTTTGTCCTCGTTGACGAAGTAGATCATGTCGCCGTCGAGCTCGGCCTCGACCGCAACCCCGAACAGGTCGACGAGGCGCGGCGCGGAATTGCCGAACAGGGTGCCGGCGACGCTCTTCTCGCCGTCCTGGGTCATCACCGAGACGCGCAGGAGCGTGTGATAGTCGCCTTCGCGGTCGTGGCGGATCTCGCGCACGTCGATGCCGCGCTCCTTGGCGAGGAACGGCGCGTTGACCATGTTCACCGTGTCGGAATGGACTCGCATGAACCCGGCGAGAACCGCGCTCGAGATCGGCTTCTGGTTCAATTCGGCGGCGGCGCCCTCGGTCTCGATGCTGATCTGGCTGAGGCCGCCATGGGCGAGCTGGCCGACGAGGCTGCCGAGACGCTCGGCGAGCGCCATGTAGGGCCTGAGGCGCGGTGCTTCCTCGGCGCTGAGGCTCGGCATGTTGAGCGCGTTGGTGACCCCGCCGCGGACCAGGAAGTCGCTCATCTGCTCGGCGACCTGGATGGCGACGTTGACCTGCGCCTCGTTGGTCGACGCGCCGAGATGCGGCGTCGCGACGAGGCCGGGCGTGCCGAACAGGGGATTGGCCTGCGCCGGCTCCTCGACGAACACGTCCAGGGCGGCGCCGCCGATATGGCCGCTCTCGAGGCCCTCCTTGAGCGCCGCCTCGTCGATCAGGCCGCCGCGGGCGCAGTTGATGATGCGCACGCCCTTCTTGGTTTTCGCCAAATTGGCGGCGGACAGGATGTTGCGGGTCTGGTCGGTGAGCGGCGTGTGGAGGGTGATGAAGTCGGCGCGGCGCAGAAGCTCGTCGAGCTCGACCTTCTCGACGCCCAGCTCGAGCGCCCGTTCGGGGGTCAGGAACGGGTCGAAGGCGATGACGCGCATCCTGAGGCCGAGCGCGCGGTCGGCGACGATCGAACCGATATTGCCGCAGCCGATCAGGCCCAAGGTCTTGGCGGTCAGCTCGACCCCCATGAAGCGGTTCTTCTCCCACTTGCCGGCCTGGGTGGAGGCGTCGGCCTGGGGCAGCTCGCGGGCGAGCGCGAACATCAGTGCGATGGCGTGCTCGGCGGTGGTGATCGAGTTGCCGAACGGGGTGTTCATGACGACGATCCCGCGCGCGGTCGCGGCGGGGATGTCGACATTGTCGACGCCGATCCCGGCGCGGCCGATCACCTTGAGGTTGGGCGCGGCCTCCAGAAGGTCGGCGGTGACCTTGGTCGCGGAGCGGATGGCGAGGCCGTCATAGTCGCCGATGATTGCCTTCAATTCGTCCTTGGTCAGGCCGGGCTTCTCGTCGACCTCGACTCCGCTGGCGCGGAAGATCTGTGCGGCGTTCGGGTCCATTTTGTCGGAGATGAGGACGCGGGGCATTATGATCCTTTCTGTCCCCTCTCCCCTTCAGGGGAGAGGGTGGTTGAGCGGAGCGAAACCGGGAGAGGGGGAGAGGCGAGGGCCTCTGCGATGCTGGTGACGACGCCGCCGAGGTTGGTCATCATCTCGGCATTGGTGAAGCGAAGGACGCGGTAGCCGCGGGCCTCAAGCTCTTTGGTGCGCCCCGCATCGTATTCCTGCTGGAAATCGTGAGAGTCGCCGTCGATCTCGATGATCAGCTTGGTCGGGATGCGGCAGGCGAAGTCGACGACGTAGCTTCCGATTACGACCTGGCGGCGAAACTTGGCCGGGTCGAGGCGGCGGGCACGAAGGGCGCTCCAGAGCAGTCTCTCCGGTTCGGTGGGCTGGCGCCGCATCTGTTTTGCGCGCTGGATGAGCAGCTGATCCCGCATCACTCCCCCTCTCCCGCCGCCTTCGGCGGCACCCTCTCCCCTGAAGGGGAGAGGGTGCCAAGTTCAGGCGGATCGCGCCATGTGAAAGGCCCAGGCGAGCCAGGGGGTGAGGCGCTCGACGTCCTCGGTGTCGACGGTGGCGCCGCACCAGATGCGGATGTGGGGCGGGGCGTCGCGGTGGCCGGCGATGTCGAAGGCGGCGCCTTCCAGGTCGAGAAGGGCCTCGATCTGCTTGACCAAAGCGCGCTGGCCGTCGGAGTCGAGACCCGGAACCGCGGCGTCGGCGAGCTTGAGGCAGACGCTGGTGTTCGAGCGGGTGGCCGGGTCGACGGCGAGATGTTCGATCCAGGGCGTTTTCTCGACCCAGGCGTCGAGCGTCGCGGCATTGGCCTCGGCGCGGTTCATCAGGGCGGGGAGGCCGCCCTGAAGCTCGGCCCATTCCAGAGCGTAGATGTAATCCTCGACCGCGAGCATCGACGGCGTGTTGATGGTCTCGCCCTTGAAGATGCCCTCGATGAGCTTGCCGCTCTTGGTCAGGCGGAAGATCTTGGGCAGCGGCCAGGGCGGCGTGTAGCTCTCCAGCCGCTCGACCGCGCGCGGGGACAGGATGAGGATGCCGTGGGCGCCCTCGCCGCCGAGCACCTTCTGCCAGGAGAAGGTGACGACATCGAGCTTGTCGAAGGGCAGCGCCTGAGCGAACGCCGCCGAGGTCGCGTCGCAGATGGTGAGGCCGTCGCGGTCGTCTCTGATCCAGTCGCCGTCCGGCACGCGCACGCCCGAGGTCGTGCCGTTCCAGGTGAACACCACGTCGCTTGCCGGGTCGACCGCGGCGAGGTCGGGAAGCGCGCCATAGGGCGCGGTTAGTATGGTCGCGTCGAGCTTGAGCTGCTTGGCGACGTCGGTGACCCAGCCCTGCCCGAAGCTCTCCCAGGCGAGCATCGTCACCGGGCGGGCGCCGAGCAGGCTCCACAACGCCATCTCGACCGCGCCGGTGTCGGAGGCGGGGACGATTCCGATGCGGTGGCTTGCCGGCACGCGCAGGACGTGGCGGGTCAGCTCGATGGCGTGCTGCAGGCGCGCCTTGCCGATCTTCGAGCGATGCGAGCGGCCGAGCGAGCCGAGCGCGAGCTTCTCGGGGCTCCAGCCGGGCGGCTTGGCGCAGGGGCCGGACGAGAAATGGGGGCGCCGCGGCTTGTCCGCCGGCTTGTCGATAGGCGCAGTCGTACCGGCAACCGCCGGCGAAAGGTCAGTCATGCAAACTCTCCTCGCAGAGAGCACGCGCCGCGTTGGGACGGCGTGGCCCGCCGACGGGAGTAAGGCCGCGTTGATCCAAGTCAAGCGGGGGCGGCGCGTGACGGCTTGACGCCTGTGGACGAGTTGGCGCGTTGTGCG
This sequence comes from Sphingosinicella sp. YJ22, assembly GCF_011320075.1. GTDB lineage: Bacteria > Pseudomonadota > Alphaproteobacteria > Sphingomonadales > Sphingomonadaceae > Allosphingosinicella. The sequence goes on from NZ_JAANPA010000006.1 coordinate 8,768, forward strand.
GCGATGCGGCTGGCGCTCCTTCTCCTGGTTTCCCTCGTCGTCGCGGGCTGCGTCCCGCGCGGCGCCATACCGGGGCGCGATGGCCAGCCTGCCGCGCAGGCGCTCGACGCCGATCATCCGATGACCCTGCAGTGCCGCGCCGAGCTTGCCGGTGATCGGGTCGCGTTCCGCACCGTCCCCGACCGCCTCAACGAAAATGGCTGCTCGGTGCTCGGCGCGGTGCAGCTCGCCGACATCGGCACGCCCAGCGCCGGGCTCGGCGCGATGAAATGCTCGCTGGCGCGGCAATATGCGCGCTGGGTGCGCGACATCGTCCAGCCCGCCGCGCGCCAGCTGCTCGGCAGCCCGGTCGCGCGAATCGAGACGTTCGGCACCTATGCCTGCCGGCCGGTCAACGGGCGCGAGGGCGCGCGATTGAGCGAGCACGGCCTCGCCAATGCCGTCGACGTCGCCGGTTTCACGCTCGCCGACGGACGGCGCGTCTCGGTGCTGGAGGGGTGGAACGGCGCCGACGAGCGCGTCCGCACCTTCCTGCGCACCGCGCATCGCGGCGGCTGCACGCTGTTCCGCGTCGGCATGGGGCCGGAGTCGAACGCCCTCCACCGCGACCATCTGCATTTCGACTTGGGGCAGGGGCGCTATTGCCGCTAATGCGGGTCAAATGACCGATCCGATCCCGCCGCAGCGCGTCTTCTCTCCCGCCCGTGAAGAGGCGGAAACCGCCGCCAAGCAGACCTCCTCGCCGCAGACGGAGGATCCCGCATATCGCCTCGCCTTCCAGGACATGGACTTCCTGCTGCGCGAGGATCTCCGGCCGGTGCGCTTCCAGCTCGAGCTGCTGAAGCCGGAGCTTCTGCTCGACGAGGCCAAGATCGCCTCGACCTTCGTCATGTACGGGTCGGCGCGAATCCCCGAGCCGGAGAAGGCGGATTCGCTGATCGCGGCGGCTGCGACCGATCATCAGCGGCTGATCGCCGAGCGGCTCAAGGCCAAATCCCATTATTATGACGAGGCGCGCAAGCTCGCGCGGATCGCGAGCAAGACCGCGCCCGACCCCGACGGCTGGCGCCACTTCGTCGTCTGCTCGGGTGGCGGGCCGTCGATCATGGAGGCGGCGAATCGCGGCGCCATCGAAACTGGCGCCGAGACGATCGGGCTCAACATCGTGCTCCCGCACGAGCAGCTGCCCAACCCCTATCTGACCCCGCATTTGTCGTTCCAGTTCCACTATTTCGCGCTTCGCAAGATGCACTTCCTGCTGCGCGCCCGGGCGGTGGCGGTGTTCCCGGGCGGCTTCGGCACCTTCGACGAGGCGTTCGAGCTCCTCACCCTGATCCAGACCGGCAAGGTGGCGCCGCTGCCGATCGTGTTCTTCGGGCGGGAGTTTTGGGACCGAGTGGTGAATTTCCAGGCGCTGGTCGACGAAGGCGTCGTGTCGGCGGCCGACCTCGACCTCTTCTCCTTCGTCGAGACGGCGGAGGAAGCCTGGGACATCGTCTGCCGCCACTATGAGGAGCGGGACGGCAAGCCGGTCTGCTGAATCAAGAAGGGCCACCCCTAGGGGCGGCCCTTCTTCTTTAGCTTAGTGGTCGCGGCCGGCGGCCGGGGCTGCCTCGCCGCCGGTGCGGCCTTCCTGGACCGGGGCGACCTGCGCCTCGTTGAGCACCGGCTGGTCGGCCGCGGCGCCGTTGACCGCAGGGTCGGAGCTGTTGCCGGCCGGCGCGGCCTCGCCGGCGGCCGGGGCCGGCGGCAGCGCCAGGCTGGAGCCCTGCGCATTCATGTAGACCATGAGGTCGGCGCGGTCCTGCGGGTCGGACAGGCCGGCGAAGGTCATCTTGGTGCCGGGGGCGAAGGCGCGCGGGCTCGCCAGCCAGGCACTCATCGTCTCCCAGTCCCAGGTGCCGCCATGACCGCGAAGGGCCTCGGAATAGTTGAAGCCAGCGACGTGAGCCACGGCCTGGCCCATCGAGCCATAGAGATTCGGGCCGACGCCGTTGGGGCCGCCCTGGTTGATCGTGTGGCAGGCGGCGCACTTGCGGAACACGGCCTCGCCGCGGGCGGCGTCGGCGGTCTGCAGGAAGTGGGCGATCGGCTGCTCGGCCTCGCCGCCTTCGCCCTCTTCCTGGACTCCGGCGATCGGGTAGCCCATCGGATCGGGACGCTCGGACTTGAACATCTCGCCGGCCACCAGGGTGCCGCCGAGCAGCACGATGCCGCCTCCCAGCACCCAACCAGCAATCGTGTTGAACCGATCGTTCATCGCGGCGAAGACCCCTGTCAGGATGCGCGGCGCCAGGAGGGCTGCCGCGGCAAGTTCTCGAATTGGCGCCCCCTTTATGCGGGGGGCGCGCGCGCCGCAAGCACCAGACGCCCATCGCCGGCGCCTCGGCGGGGGACCTTCCGGCTTTCGCCGCGGATCCTTGCGCGAAAGAAAAGCAGAGGCCCAAAGCAGGGTCGGCCGATCCACGCAATCGCCTGGAGAAAGCGGCGTCGATTCTACCCCCGTTATCCTCGTTATCCACAGGCAGATTCGGCTTTGACGACTCGGTTTCCCATGACAGGTTCCAGTTGTGGCCGGGTCGATCGCCCCTCGGGACGAGTGACCAGGCTGCGGCCGGAAACGGCTTCGGATCGGACCGCAAGCGAAGATTCGAAACGTCACGGCGAGGGCGGCTGACGAAGCCGCCGCCATGCGGACGCAACGGGCTTGCCCCTTAGCTTTTGCAAGGATCGGCAAGCTTCGTCGAGCAGCCCGGCGGAACCAGAAGCTTCGGCTTCACGGGACCGCCAAAGGAAAACCGGAAGAGCTTCGGCTCCGACGGGGATCCAAAACCGGAGAAACGGATCGGCTTCGGCCGGCACCGCGCTTCGGAGGCGAGCCGCCAGGGCTTCGGCTTTGACGGGGAGCCAACCGGGAAGGGTGCCAGCTTCGGCTGACATTCTTGTCGGCCGGAAAAGACCGATCGGCTTCGGCCGACACGGAGTTTCCGGACAGGTGAACCGCCAAGGCCTCGGCCGGACGCGGGGAACCGAACGGTGAACGGCAAGGGCTTCGGCCTAAGCCCGGATCCGGGAGAGCCGCCAGAGCTTCGGCTCGAACGGCTCTCCTGGAGACCTGGACCGGCCTCGGCCGGGAAAGGCTCTCCAAAGGAGAAATGAGGCGGCTTTGGCCAAGCCATTTTTCCTCAGGAGAACTGAATGGACTTCGGTCCGGACAGGGATCCACGGGAAATCGGACAGGCTTCGGCCTGGAAGAGGACCCACCGGAGAACTGCTGAGGCTTCGGCCAAGGCAGGGATCCACCGGAGAACTGCGGCGGCTTCGGCCAAGGCAGGGACCCAACGGAGAACTGCGGCGGCTTCGGCCAATGCAGGGACCCAAGGTGAACCGCCACGGAGCTTCGGCTCCAGGCGGGGATCCGGGTGAAGTGTCGCGAAGCTTCGGCTTCGAGGCGCCGATCCTAGGTGAACCGCGAAGGGCTTCGGCCTTTCGTGGAGAGCCGAACGGGATGGAAGCGTCAGGTCCTGCCTCTCGCCTCTCTTCCCGGACAATGGGTGGAACGCCTGGTCGTTCGTGCCATTGTCGAACATCGCCGAGACGGACGCCAAGCCCTCACCGGCGCGGCTTTCCCCGGCTCGACGCAGTGAGGGCTGGCGGAAACGTCAGCCCTCATGTGCATTTGGGGGAGCGAGCATTCGGCGCGGCGCATTTGAGGCGCGGCGCAGGCCGCCCTTCGCGACGCGCTGTCCCGCGCCTACTCTCCTGATAAATAACGTGTTGCGCCTCCGCCTGTGGCTGACCGCAGGCGCGTCCCGCCGCCTTGATCTCACCCCTCAAAAGCGCGACTGTCCGGGTGGGCAAAAGGGGCGAATCGATGTTTTCGAGCGGCAAGAGCAAGGGGCCGGCAGCGGCCAAGCAGGGCGGCAGGAGCGGGGCCGGGGGGCTCTCCTTCATCAGCCCCGACGTGGTGGTGAACGGAGACCTCACGACCGAATCGCAGATCCATATCGACGGGCGCATCGAGGGCAACGTGACTTGCGCCACCCTCATCCAGGGCAAGGGCGGCACGATCGCCGGCAACATCGTCGCCGAATCGGCGTGCATCGCCGGTCTCGTCGACGGCACCGTCAATGCGCGGCTGGTGACTCTCGAGCCGAGCGCTCGGGTCACCGGCGACGTCACCTACGAGACGTTGAGCATCGCCGCGGGCGCGGCGATCGACGGCCGCCTCGCCCGGCGCGAGGGCGCCGGCGCCGGGGCCGTCATGGCGACGCTGAAAGCGCTGCCCGACAAGGCCAGGCCCCGCGGCGACCAGCCGAGTCTGCTGCCGCCGGGCGAGCCGCTGATCCAGGCGGCGGAGTAGGCCACCGGTGAGCCGCCACGGCGCGGAGATCGCCTGGACCTCGGACGGCGACTTCTCGAGCGGGAGGTACAGCCGGACCCATGAGTGGCGCTTCGACGGCGGCCAGACGGTGCGCGGCTCGTCATCGCCGGACGTGGTGCGGGCGCCGATGTCGGATCCGTTTGGCGTCGACCCTGAAGAGGCGCTGGTCGCGGCGGCGTCGTCCTGCCACATGCTGTGGTTCCTCGACTTCGCCCGCCGCGCCGGCTTCGACGTCGCCTCCTACCGCGACTCGGCCGAGGGTGAGATGGGCATGGGCGCGAACGGTCGGGTGATGATTACACGCATCGTCCTTCGTCCCGCGATCGCCTTCGCCGGCCGCCAGCCGGACGACACTGAGCTGGCCGACCTGCATCACCGCGCCCACGACGCCTGCTTCATCGCTAATTCGCTCAGCACCGACATCGTCGTGGAGGCGCCCGCGGCGGTCGAGAGGTAAAGTCGCCGGCGGGGGCCGGCAGCGAAAGGGGGGACGCAATGCCTTACCGCCACGCCCATTATTACCTGCTCGCCCTGTTCCCGCTCACCCTGTTTGCGTTCTGGCCCGGCTATTTCTCGGACCTCCGGGGCGCGGCCTATTCCGCCCATGTCCACGGCGTGACGGCGTCGCTGTGGATCGCCCTGCTGGCGATGCAGAGCTGGTCGATCCACCGCCGCCAGAACGCGCTCCACCGCACGCTCGGCTATTCCAGCTTCGTGCTGTTTCCCTTGTTCACCGTCGGGGGCCTGCTGGTCATTCAGACGATGGCGATGAAGTTCACCGCCGGCGTGTCGCCCTTCTACAACGTCTTCGCGCCGGGTCTCGCGCTGCTCGACGGCCTGTCGACCCTCGCGGTGCCCTGCCTGTTCTTCATGGCGCTGAAGAGCCGCCGCAAGGTCCACCGCCACGGCGCCTACATGCTCTCCACCGTATTCTTCCTGCTCGCGCCGATCACCACGCGAATCCTGTCCGATTATCCGCCGTTCGCGGTGACCGGGCCCGAGACCTTCCACCGGTTCGGCTGGGCGCTCCACTTCTCCAACCTGATGGTGGTGCTTCTCCTTCTCGAGCTCCATCGCCGCCATCCCAAGTCGGGCCGTGCGTTCCTGGTCACCGCCGGGCTAGTCGCCGTTCAGAGCCTCCTGTTCGCCTTCGTCGCGCCGCTGCCTCTATGGCGCGGCCTGTTCGCCTCGATCGCGACGGTGCCGCTGCCCGTGCTCGTCAGCCTCGGCTTCGCGGTCAGCGGCGCGGTGGCGTGGGCGGGGTGGAGCAGCGTTCCGCTGCGGCGAAGGACCGCAGCAACTTCGTCGTGAGCCCGATGGGGTTCGTCGAAGGATAGTGACGGCCCCGGCGGCCGCGCTTCAGGCTCCCGCTCGGGAGCGCGTCCGCGCTCGGCAGGGGCAGGAGACAGAATTTTGGCGACGGTTTCGGTTGACGGCACGGGTGCGGGCGCGGCGGCGGCCCGCCACCCGAAGGGTCTTTATTATCTGGCCTTCACCGAGGCGTGGGAGCGTTTCTCTTATTACGGCATGAGCGCGCTGCTCGTGCTCTACATGGTCAACGAGCTGCTGATGCCGGGCCATGTCGAAAATGTCGCCGGCTTCGGAGGCTTCCGCGCCTTTATCGAGGGAGCGTACGGGCCGCTGTCGACCCAGGCGCTCGCCTCGGCGATCTTCGGGCTCTACGCCGGCTTCGTCTATTTCACGCCGGTGCTCGGCGGTCTCATCGCCGACCGTTGGATCGGTCAGCGCAACGCGGTGGTGCTTGGCGCCTTGTCGATGGCCGGCGGCCATGTCGCGATGGCGTTCGACGAGAGTTTCCTGCTCGCGCTTCTGCTCCTGGTGATCGGATCGGGCCTGCTCAAGGGCAACATTTCCGCGCAGGTCGGCGCGCTTTACCCGCGCGACGACGAGGCGCGGCGCACCCGCGGCTTCGCCATCTTCAGCGTGGCGATCAATGTCGGCGCGGTGTTCGGCCCGATTTTGTGCGGCTGGCTGGCGAACGAATATGGCTGGCACTGGGGTTTCGGCGCCGCGGCGATCTTCATGCTCTGCGGCCTCGTCACCTATCTCGCCGGCTACAAGCATCTACCGGCGCGGGTCGAACGGCGCGCCGACGAGGAGGCGAAGCTGACTTCGCACGACTGGACGATCATCGCGGCGCTGATCGCGGTGATGTTCATCACCATGTTCCACTCGATCGCTTATTATCAGCTCGCCAACACCTTCCCGGTGTGGGTGCAGGACCATGTCGACCTGAGCCTCGGCGCATTCGAGATTCCGGTGCCGTGGTACCAGTCCGTCGATCCCCTCTTCAGCATCATCGGCGTTCCGGTGCTCTTCGCCTTGTGGGGATGGCAGGCGCGTCGGCGCGGCGAACCCGGCGACCTCGCCAAGATCGGCATCGGCGCGGCACTGGCGGCGTGCGCAAACCTGATCCTGGTCGCGGCGATCCTGGTCAGCGGCGGCGACAACATCCACCCGCTGTGGCCGTTTCTCTATGCCGGTACGCTCGGCGTCGCCTTCCTCTATTATTGGCCGACCCTGCTCGCCTTGGTGTCGCGCGCCGCGCCGGCGAGCGTCAACGCGACGATGATGGGCGTGTGCTTCCTCACCCTGTTCGTCGGCAACAACGTCATCGGCTGGCTCGGCGGTTTCTACGAGCCGCTCGGGCCGCTGCGCTTCTGGCTGCTCCATGCCGGCATCGGCGCGGCCGGCGCAGTGCTGGTGCTGCTGTTCGGCGGGGCGTTGCGCCGGGCGCTGGAAAGCTCGGTTCGAGATGAGCCGCTGCGCCCGGGCGCCGAGACCGTCGAGGTTGAACGATAACCGCACGGAATATTGGAGGTTTTCCTACAGCCTTTGGGCCATATCGACAATCGGTCCGGCGGAACGTAACTGGAACGAATGGCTCAGCTGGGTACGCGCGAGAAGCTGGCGATTCTCGCCGATGCGGCGAAATATGACGCGAGTTGCGCTTCGTCGGGAACGTCGAAGCGCAACAGCATCGGCGGCAAGGGGATCGGCTCGACCGAGGGCATGGGCATTTGCCACGCCTACGCGCCGGACGGCCGCTGCATCAGCCTCTTGAAGATCCTGCTGACCAACAGCTGCATCTTCGACTGCCATTATTGCATCAACCGCAAGAGCTCGAACGTCCGCCGCGCTCGGTTCACGGCGGAAGAGGTCGTCCAGCTCACCCTGGCCTTCTACAAGCGCAACTATATTGAGGGGCTGTTCCTCTCCTCCGGGATCATCCGCTCGCCCGACTACACGATGGAGCAGATCGTCCGGGTCGCGCGCAGCCTGCGCGAGGAGCATGATTTCCACGGCTACATCCACTTGAAGACCATCCCCGACGCCGACCCGGAGCTGGTCCACCAGGCCGGCCTCCATGCCGACCGCGTATCGATCAATGTCGAGTTGCCGACCGTCGCCGGCCTGACGAGGCTCGCGCCGGAGAAGGATGCCGGGCGCATCGAAGGCGCGATGAAGGACATGAAGGCGGCGATCGTCGACACGCGGGATGCGAAGAGGCGGTTCCGCTCGGCGCCGAATTTCGCCCCCGCCGGCCAGTCGACCCAGATGATCGTCGGAGCGGACGGCGCCGACGACCGCGCCATCATCGGCCGGGCGAGCGGGCTCTATGACCGCTTCCGCCTGCGCCGCGTCTATTATTCCGCGTTCAGCCCGATCCCCGACGCGAGCGCGGTGCTGCCGTTGAAGCGGCCGCCGCTGATGCGCGAGCACCGGCTCTACCAGTCCGACTGGCTGATGCGCTTCTACGGCTTCGAGCCGGGCGAGGTCGGCCAGGTCACCGACGCGGCGGGCATGCTGCCGCTCGACATCGACCCCAAGCTCGCCTGGGCGCTCAAGTTCCGCGAGCGCTTCCCGGTCGACGTCAACCGCGCCGACCGCGAGGCCTTGCTGCGCGTGCCCGGCCTCGGCGTGAAGGCGGTCGACAAGATCGTCGCCAGCCGGCGCCTGCGAAGCCTGCGGCTGGACGACGTGGCCCGGCTCACGGTGTCGATCGCCAAGGTGCGGCCGTTTATCACCACCGCGGACTGGCGGCCGACCCTGCTCACCGACCGCGCCGATCTCGGCGCGCGCCTCAGGCCCGCGTCGCAGCAGCTGGAGCTGTTCGCCGCTTGAGCCCGGTCAGAAGGCGGCGCGGCCCGAGCTTTCCGGCCAGTCGCCGTCGCCGTCCGCGGAGGGGAAGAATTCGCGGAAAGAGCGGGCTTCCTCGACGCAGCGGGCGAAGCTCGGACGGTCGAGCATTCGCTCGAGATAGGCGCCGAGCTTGGGGTAACGATCCGCGAACGGAGCCACCTTCTGCGCATAGAACAGCGCTGGCGCCGCGGCGCAGTCGGCGAGGGTGACGTCGGGCCCCGACAGATAGGTCTGGATGATTCGCTCCTCCAGGAAGCGGTAGCTCGTGTCGAGCAGAGCGCGGGCTTCCTCGACGCCGAACGGGTCGCGCTTGCCCTCGGGCCGGAGGCGGTCGCCGACGATCTTCTGCATCGGCGTCTGGATGTAATTGTCGATCACTCGGTCGAGCAGGTGGACCGCGCGTAGATGCCCCGGATCGATCGGAGTCATGCGCTTGCCGGAGGCGGACAGCGTGTCGAGATACTCGATGATCACGGTGCTTTCCGGCAGGGTCGCACCGGCATGGTCGTCGTTCAGCACCGGAAACTTGGCGTAGGGCCACACCGCCGCGAACTCGGCCTTGGAGCGCGGATCGCCGAGATCGACGACATGGCGCTCATAGGGGAGGTCGCGCTCGTGGAGGGCGATCATCACCTTCTGACAATAAGACGAGAAGGGGTGGTAATAGAGGTGCAGGGTCATTCCGCCCTCCTAACGTCATTCATGCGAAAGCGGTAATCCCGCTTCTGCCTTTTTCTCGCTTTGGCTAGGCTGCGCCTCATGCACGCCGTCCTGCTTGCCGACGAGGATGATTTCGAGGGCTGGCGGGATGCCGCGCGGGGGCTGGCGGTCGCCGGCGTGCCGCCGCGCGAGGTGACGTGGCAGGTCGGCCAGGGCGGAGGCGACCTGTTCGGCGACGAGGCGCCGCCGCCGGCCGCGGACGGGCCGGCCTTCGCGGTGCCGCGGGCGTTCCTGACCCTGGCGCAATCGGTGATCTGCCATTCCGATCCCGAGCGCTTCGCCTTGCTCTACACCCTGCTGTGCCGGATCCGATCGAACCCGCAGGCGATGGAGGACGGCGCCGACCCGCTCGTCCAGAGGCTGGAACGGATGGCCAAGGAAGTGCGGCGCGACATGCACAAGATGCACGCCTTCCTGCGCTTCCGCGAAGTGCCCGAGCCGGACGGCGGAGAAACTGGCGGCCCGGACGGCGCCGAGCGCTTCGTGGCCTGGTTCGAGCCGGACCATCATATCGTCCGCGCCACCGCCGGCTTCTTCGTCCGCCGCTTCGCCGGCATGCGCTGGTCGATCCTCACGCCGGAGCTGTCGATCCATTGGGACGGCGAGCGGCTCACCGAGAGCCCCGGCGCGGCGCGCACGGACGCGCCGTCGGGCGACCCGGTCGAGGAGACGTGGAAGACCTATTATTCCAGCATCTTCAATCCCGCGCGGCTCAAGGTCGGCGCGATGCTCAAGGAGATGCCGAAGAAATATTGGAAAAACATGCCGGAGACCGCGTTGGTCGCTCCGTTGATCGCGGGTGCTCAAGGACGCGAGGCGGCGATGGTCGAGGCATCGAAGCGCAAGCTGAGCGAGGCGGAGGTCGAGGGCTTGGCGACCGCCGACAAGGCCGAGCGTCGGCTTCAGCCCGGCGGCAATGCGCTTGCGGCGTGGGAAGCGATTCTCGCCGACGCCAAGGCGTGCACGCGCTGTCATCTCTACAAGCACGCGACCCAGACCGTGTTCGGCGAGGGGCCGCTCGACGCCCGCATCATGTTCGTCGGCGAGCAGCCGGGCGACCAGGAGGATCTGGCGGGACGGCCGTTCGTCGGGCCGGCGGGGCAGCTGTTCGACCGGGCGCTCGGCGAGGCAGGGGTCGACCGCGCCCAGACCTACGTCACCAATGCGGTCAAGCATTTCAAGTTCGAGCGGCGCGGCAAGCGCCGGATCCACAGCAAGCCCGAGGCGCCGGAGATCGAGGCGTGCCGCTGGTGGATCGAGCAGGAGCGCACCCTGATCCGCCCGCCGGTCACCGTCGCGCTCGGCGCCACCGCGGCGCGAAGCCTGTTCGGCCGGGTGATGACAATCAGTCGAGTCCGCGGCCAGGCTCTGGAGCTCCCCGACGGCGGCGAGGCCTGGGTGACCGTCCACCCCAGCTTCCTGCTGCGCCTCCCGGACCCCGACAAGAAGCGGGAGGAATATGCCCGCTTTGTCGAGGATCTGGCGCGCATCGGCGAACGGGCGAAGGCGCTCGCTTGACGGTTATTCGTCCGACGCCACGCCCGGATATTGCCGCTCCTTGAGCATCCCGGCGAGATGTGCCGTGTTCGACGCGACCATGGCGGCGGTGCTGCTCACCTTCTCCGGAATCTGCGGCAGGTCCTGGAAGTCGGTCTTGCCCATCGCTTCGCCGACCCAGTAGCAGACCGCGCCCGCGGGCAGCGTCCAGCCCATGTCGTTCAGGGCCTGGAACAGCTCGGCGCTGACATGGTGGGCGCCGTCCTCGTTGCCGACCACCGCCACGACCGCGACCTTGCCGTAGCTCGGCATCCGGCCCTTCTCGTCGGTCTCGGAAAGGAAAGCGTCCATCCGCTCGGTGACGCGCTTGGCGATGCTCGACGGCTGGCCGAGCCAGATCGGGGTGCCGAAGATGAGGATGTCCGCGGCGAGGATCCGGCGGCGAAGCTCCGGCCAGTCGTCGCCCTCGCCCTCGTCCGACGTGACGCCTGGCTTCACGTTGTAGTCGGCGACGCGGATCGTGCCGGCGAAGTCCACGTCCTTTTTCTTCAGCTCGGAGACGAGAAGGCCGATCATCTTGTCGGTCGACGAGCTTTCGCCGTCCGACGCCTTGAGGGTGCAATTGAGGGCGATCGCCGTCAGCGCCACGTCCCGCTCCTTTGCTTGGGTGGATGCAGGTAAAGGCGCGGGCGAGCGCGGAAGTTCCGCCTAGAGCCGGACCAGCATCTTGCCCGTGTTGCTGCCGGTGAACAGGCCGATGAAGGCGTCGGGCATGGCGTCGAGGCCGTCATGCACGGTCTCGCGCGAAGCGATCGTCCCGCTCGCGACCCACGGACCCATCTCGGCGTAGAACTCGCCCATCCGGCCGAGATAGTCCGGAAACAGGAAGCCGCGGATGGTGATCCGGGCGGCGATGATCCGGGCGATGTAGCGCAGGCACATCGGCTCGGTGCTGTTGTAGCCCTCGATCAGGCCGCAAATGGCGAATCGGGCGCGGCTTCGCGCGGTTGCAAGAGCGGCGTCGAGATGGTCGCCGCCGACATTGTCGAAATAGACGTCGATGCCGCTCTGGCCGATCTCCTTGAGGGCGGCGGCAAGGCCCTTGAGCACCGGGCCGGCCTTGTAGTCGATCACCGCGTCGGCGCCGAGCTCCTTCACCCAGGCGCATTTGTCCGGGCCGCCGGCCGAGCCGATCACGATCATGCCCTTGGCCTTGGCGATCTGGACCACGGCGGAGCCCACCGCGCCCGCGGCGGCGGAGACGAACACGGTCTCGCCCTCTTTCGCCTCGGCGGCGTCGAGCAGGCCCCAATAAGCGGTTCCGCCGGTGAGGCCGAGATTGCCGAGCCATTGATGGTCGTCGACTCCGAGCGCGGGCAGCTTGTTGAACGCTGCCGCCGGCGCGGACGACACGTCGCGCCAGCCGAGCATGTGCTGGACGAGGTCGCCTTCCTTGAAGGCGTCGGAACGGCTTTCGACGACTCGGCCGACCGCTCCGCCTTCCATCGGCTCGCCGAGCTGGAAGGGCGGAACGTAGCTCTTCACGTCGTTCATCCGCCCGCGCATGTAGGGATCGACGCTGAGCCACGCGTTGCGCACGCGCACCTCGCCGTCCTGGAGCGGGGCCAGTTGCTGCTCCCTCAGCTCGAAATCGGCGTGGGTCGGCATGCCCTGCGGGCGCTGCTTCAGGGTCCAGGCGCGGGCGGTCGTCATGGTGGCTCCCCTCTCGGTGTCGGCAAGCGCCTTACTCGAACCGCCGCCCGCGCACAAAAGAAAGGCCCGGCGCCTGATCGGGTGCCGGGCCAGTTCTCATGCGCTCAAGGGGAGGGGAGCGCGTGACATATCGTCCAGACTATTTCTCGTCGCGATAGGTTCCCGAGAAGCTCCGCCCGAGGACATCCGGACCCTCGCTGCCGCCGTCCTCGCGCTCGAACAGGGCGCGGTTCGCCTCCTCGTCGCGCCACGCCTGCATGGCCTCCTCGGAGCTCCTGTTCAGAACCACCTTGTCGTCGACCGAGTCGAGCCAGCCGCACGGGATCGAGTGATGGTGCCCGCCGGCCGACGGATCGCTCTTGGTCAGGACGATCCGCCCGTCGCGGACCTTGTCGACGGTGCCGACATGCTGGCCGTCGGAGCCGACCACCTCCATGTGCTCGGTCACCCGGCCCATATGCTGGCGCTGCTGGCCGCGCCGCTCGCGCCACGCGCCGAACTCGCTTTCGAAGCGCGAGGCATTTTCCTGACGATATTCGTCATAGTCGCGGTCGAGGCTCTCGATCTGGCGGTTGCGCCATTCGTGGTAATGCGGGTCGAACTCCGATTGGCCGCGCTGCTGGCCATAGCGGCCCTGCTCGCGCTCATGCTGGTCGAGGATGGCTCGGGCGCGCGACGAGCTCCCGGTGCCAGGGCCGCCCGTCAGCGTCTGCTGCGCCATGCCGTAGGGCGAAGCGACCGGATGGGCGCCGTGGGTGCCGACATGGCCGGGGTCCTGGCGGTCGAAGCGCGGTCCGCCGAATTCGGGGTCGAAGCCCGGGCCGGCCATGCCGCTGGCGCCGAAAGTTCCTTCATAGCCGCCGCTGCCGCCGCCTTCGCCATAATAGCCGATGCCCTGGTCGACGCCGCCATAGCCGCGGTCGGGATCGGCAAAGCGGTTGTCGCTGTGGCTCCGTGCCTGGCCCTGATCGGAATAGCGGGCGGTCCGGCGATAGTCGCCGCGCGATTCGAAGCCGCCGCCCCAGCGCTGCTGGCCGCGGTCGCCGCCGCGATAATAATCGACATGGGAGCCGGGCGAGCGGTCATGGGGATCGCGGCCGAAGCCGCGGTCGCGCTCGCGCTCGCTTCGCCATGGCGAGCCGGCGGCGCGGTCCCGGTCGTCGCCGCCGTAGCGATCGTCATTGCCCATGGCTTCTCTCCTTGCTGCGATGTGCCGGGGCGCCGGTGAAGCGCGTCGCAGGAGAAACGACTCCAGGGGGGTGCCGTTCCGCCGCGGCGGGCGGAACGTGGCGGCGCGGCGCCGGCCCGAATTCGCGCCGGGCCTCGGGTCTTTCGCGGGCGGGACCGGGCTGTTCCGGCAGGGGCGGGCCAGGCGCGAAAACAAGCTCAGGACAGGCATTGCAAGGCGGCCAAGCCGTCGCTATCTGGGGCGCCTTCGCGCGGCGGGCAGCCCATGCCCCGCCGGATGAAAAGGCGCGGGGCTGTAGCTCAGATGGGAGAGCGCTGCAATCGCACTGCAGAGGTCAGGGGTTCGATTCCCCTCAGCTCCACCAGCCTTTCTCAAAATGTAATCAACCACTTGATCGACGCGTTGCGCCCGCGAAGGCTCTTCCTCAGGCTTGCTGGTATCGCTCTGGTATCGCAATTCCGTTCCGGATCGGCACTTGAGCCGTGAGAGTGACAGCCGAAGGCGAGAAAACGACAGTCATTTTCGGGTCGAGTCTGACGGATTGCGGACAGGCGGCGGGCGAGCAGGACATCTTTGATGCGCGCATCACCCGCTCGCCTTGCGCCCTGAGCCTGTGCGGCTAGCGCTTCTGATCGATTGCGAGGTGATCACAAAACTAGGTTAGGCCGCCCCGTTCACCTCCCGGCGGTCGGGGAACCGGCGGGGAATGGAGAGCGCCGATCATACAGGACGCCAGTGCTTGTCGGGGCGGCCGAGCGCTGGCCGTATTCGCGCCGGTTGCGACGGCAAGATCGAGATCTACGCTCTGAGCGCGGTTCTGGTCGGAGCCAACGCATTCGACTCTCAGGGGCCCATTACCCGGTTCGGCGAACACAAACACGAGGTTGGGATTACGCGTAAGCCGGGCTGCGGTGGCGTAGCAGGTTGCGCGAATCACTACGCCGACTTGAGCGCAATTGGAGGCGTCCGGCGCCTCCCCCGGGGGAGCAGCGTCAAAATGACCGCCGCGTGCCATGTCGGCGATGAGGTCGCGGATTTTCTCGGCGGTGGCGGAATCTTCGGCGACCACCACCGGAGCAACCGGGACCGGAGGCGGGACCGCCCCGGCGGCGCCTGCGTCCACCAGCATCATCGCGGCGAAAAGCACTTTACCTGGCATCCATTCGATCCTGTTCGCTTGTCTTCTTTGATCGATTTAAGCGCAATGGCATGGCAAGCCGGATCGGCTCGTTCCTAAAATTCGAAGCCGCGCAACGGCTTCCGACGGCAACGCCCGGTCCCTGAATAGCCGGATGGCATGTCCGGAAGGTCGATCACTCGCATCTCAAGCGACGGCAAGGCGACGTCGAAACCGATGCCCGAACCGTCGGCGAGAAATCGGTAGCGCGTGACGACCCGCTCGGCACTGAACGGTCCGGCCTGCGCGACGCTTGGGAAGCTGCCGAAGCGCCGCCCTGGAGTGCAATAGGGACGCGCGTGCGCGCCGGGCCGGCTGAGCGAATCGTAGAGCCTTGCGACGTCGACGGCGCCACCGGCATTGCCGGCAGGCAGGTCATCGATGATGCACGTCGTCAGTGCCGGCGTTTCGACGATGAACAGCACGTTATGACGGTCCGTACCGCTGACCCCGCCGGCTTGCAGTGTCAGGTCGAAGGTGCAGTGGTAGGCATCCACCGCGGCCTCGACAGGCGACGCTAGGCTCACGGTCGCTGAGGCCAGCGCTATTGAAAGTCTCTTCGCCGCTTTCGTCCTCATATTTGCCCCTCACCCTGTTCGACCGCGACTACGGATACCTTATTCTCACGCGACCAATTCGTCTGCGCACACGGCGTTCACCCGCCTTCATCGAGGCTAGCACGCTCGTAGAACTTGTGAGAAGAGGTTAAATGATGCGCTATAACATCGCCCTTGCATTGGTCCTCGTTGTGCTCGCGTACCCGTCCGATGCGACCGGCTGCCCGTCTCCCGCCGGAGTTGTGGCCATCATCCATGACGCGGCGCCCTCGCGTGTCCCCGAAGAGACTTTGGTTCTCGATGTCGTGTTCGAAGACGGCCCCGCGGTCCCGCGGGGGCTTGTCGAAGCCCGTATCAGGCGCGTCGTGCACGGCACGTTTTCGGGTCGGTCAGTGCTGGTCCGCGCTGATCGACCGACCAGCTGTCATTATCCATTCTCAAATGGACGCTCCGGCCTGATCGTCGGTCATCTGCGTGAGATGGACAGCACACAGGTGCTGCACCCGATCTATGTTCCTCGCCGGACGGGATTTCGGCTGCTCAGATAAGGCGCTCGCCCACCTTCAGTACTAGCGAACTAGCCCCAGTGGTCCCATCGTGTCTCAGCAGGCGATGGGTCGCTGAGTTTACGCGCCCATAGCAGTGTTGAAGCTCGCGCGGGGTCCGGCTGCTCAAGGGGTCCTCGCGCACGTATTGGCAAGCGTCCGCCTTTCCGCTCCCGCGCCAGCAGAGCAAATCGCGTCGGCCTCGCGCCTTGCCTTGGCTACCGCTCGACGCGTGGGCTCGCACCTTCTCGAGCTCGTACCGCATGCCGCTGCCAAGGCCAGCAACCTTCAATTTCCGTCTCGAGCGAAAAGCTCAGGAGCGTGCGTATCACTACAATGATTCCGAGAAGACCCACGCTCTCCAACGTTAGCGGGGCCGTGATAGTCCCAATGATGTCGGCGCCAACGAGCAGTTCCAAGCCCAACAATATCCCGCGACCAAGGTTTGCACGATAGCGCTCGTAGGCATTCCGCCAATCCGAGCTGCGCCCCTCGCGCACGAACCAAAGAGTGGCGAGAATTACACCCTTTCGCCGACGTCGCCGCCAAGAGCGGACCGTCGGCTCCCGGCCAAAAGCGGACTTGCCGCGGGCCAGCTGAGTTGGCGTGTCACGAGCGGGGCAGTGAGATCTTCCACCTCTGAGTGCCCACTTTTGTCGTCTGTGGGGCATCATTTTCCGGGTCGAAGCACCGCCGGCGACGCCGAAAAACCAGCCTGACGCCCTTACTGCCCCGAGAACGGGATCGGCGGGACGGCCGGCGCTTGCGGCTGCGGCAGCGGCTGCTGTCCTCTGCGGCCGAAACTGTAGGTCAGCGCAAACTTGACGCGTGGCCCATCCGAGAAATTTCGGTTCCGCGCGAGCACCGAGTTGGACAAGGTGATCGTCTCAAACTCGGTTCCGAAAATGTCGTCGACGGTCAGAACCGACGTCAGCCGGTCGGTGATCGCGTGCGACCAGCTGGCCGAGGCCCGGAAGAAGGCGGCGCGCTCGACCAGGCCGTCGTCATAGGGCCCCGAGAAGGTGGTGCTCAGGGTGACCCGGTCGGCGCCGCGCTGGCTGTCGGTGCCGTCGCGATAGTCGATCACCGCCGTGGCCGAATAGGTGCTGCTTTCCACCGTGCCGACGAAACCGAAACCGTCCCGATCGATACGCCTGTCGATGAGGTTCGCGTTGAAATTGTAGCTCCAGCCGCGGAGCGGGGTGCCCTGAACCGCCAGCGAGACGCCGGTGTCCTGGCGCTCGCCGACATTGATCGGCTGGGTCAGCAGGACGCCGTCGGGGGTGAGCGTCGCGAAGGTGGAGAACAGGTCGTCGGTGCGCCGGTGGAACAGGGTCAGCGATACGGTTTGACGCGCCACCTCGCCGCGCAGCCTGGCTTCGAACGCATCGGTCAGCTCGGGCCGCAGATCGGGGTTGCCGACGAACGCGCTGGTCGCGTCCTGGAAGCGACGCACCGGGCTCAGCTGGGGAATCTGCGGCCAGGCGATGCGGCGGGAATAGCTGAGATTGGCCGTCAGCCACTCCGCGACCCGGCGCTCGTAACTGGCGCTGGGGAAGAGGTGGAACTCGCTCCTCTCCGTGCCGAGAACAGGGTCGATCAGCTCATAGTCGCGATTCTCGCCCCTGAGGCCCGCCAGGACAGTCCCGCCGAACAGAGGAAATTGAAGGCTGCCATAAGCGGCCGTTTCGAAGATCGACCCTTCGATGACCGCGATCGTCGGCGGCAGCGTTCCGCCGAAGGGCAGCTCCCCGCTCTGCTCGGTCCGGCTGAAGTCGTAGCCGTGGTTCAGCGATCCGCCGGTCAGAAGCCGCCAACCCGTCCCGAGCGGCCGGACATAATCGATCTTGAAGTTACGGATCCGTGCGTCGGTATCGACGCTCGACTGGAAAATTCGCCCGTTGAAGTCGGACGCCGACCGGCTGTTCGGGCTGAAGCTGAACTGCTGGATCGAGGCGGTCAGCAATTCCGCCGGACGCCGGCCCTCCGCTCGATATTCGAGCGCGATATTGTTGCCGTTATAATCGAAGCGATTGGTGGTCAGCTGGCTGATCGGAGTGGCGGGGCCTGGGGTGATCAGCAGTTCCGAATCGATGTCGTTGCGCGCCTCGGCCGTGATCAGGCCGCCGGACAGGGTGACCGTCTTCTTGTCGCTCAGCCGGTAGGTGATCTGCGTGTTCGCATTGGCAAAGCGGAAGCGGCCTTCCACCTCCTGCGACTCCAGCGTGTCGGGGATCGAGCTGGCCGGATTGAGGTTGATCCGCTCCCGGATCGCCTCGGTCTCGGTGCCGTTGCGGGTCACGCCCAGATTGGCGGTGATCGTCCAGTTGCCGCTGCTCCACGTCGGCGCGACGCGCGCTTCGTAGCTTCCGTACCGCCCGACGCTGGCGGTCGCCGAGCCGCGCAGGCCGCCGCGGGCGTCGCGGCGCGTGATGATGTTGATGATGCCGCCGGTGCCCGAGGCCGAGAATTGGGCGCTGGGATTGGTCACCACCTCGATTCGGGCGATCTCGGAGCCTTGGAGGTCCCGCAACACGTTGGGATTGGGTGACGGCCGCCCATCGACCAGGACGGTCACGCCGGTTGTTCCGAGCAGGGAGACCGAATTGTCGGGCTGCACCGTCACGGCTGGAATGCGGCCAAGGATATCGAGCGCGTTCGAAGTCCGCGCCTGGGCATTGTCCCGGACGAGGTAGGTTTCGCGGTCGATGGAGGTGCGCTGTTCCGATTGGGCGCGGACCACGATCTCATTCTCCGGCTCCGCCGTTTGACCAGGCGCGGCCTCCTGCGGCTGGACGGCCGGCGTTTCGGGAGCAGGGGCGGGACGGGCGGGTTGCGGCTGCCCTGAGGACGGGGCGGCTGGTGACGGCTGGGCGGACGCGGCCGACACCGGAATGACTGCCGCGGCGGACAACAACAGCAAGTTACGCAAATCAGTTCCTCCCCGATGTTCCGGCGCCAGCCGTCAGTCCCGCCGGGCCAGTGCCCTGCGAGCCGATAGGGCTGGCAGCTTTTTGCAAACGCACCCCCTCGGGCCGGCTGGCCCGTGTATCACTCAGCTAACACAGCGACGCCCGGTGGTCAAAGCCCGTCGTGAAGCCGGCTCCCTCATGCCGCCGGCGACAGCGCAAAGCATGAGCAACAGATGAGCTTTTGATGAAAAGCGACCCATTTGGAGGCGACCAGCCAGGCACCGAAGAGCCGACCGTCTGCTTCCGGCCCATTGCGGACGGACCGCTAGGCGCCCGTTGCGAACGCTCAGGGCGGAAACGGGATTACCCGTAAGTGGACATTCCGCGTCAGCATCTAGCTGATCTCCTCGATCGCGAAGCCGAGGTCGGGCGCGGGAGGAGGAACCGCATTGTGCAGACATTTTTGTCGTCATAATCCCGGTAGCCCCAGTCCCGCCCGGCGGCCTTCGGTACCAACCCGATGTTCTTATAGTGGTGGATCACCCGCACGCTCACATCGGACGCTGTCGAGGCCCATCCAATCTCCATCGGCCTCTTCCTACAGCCGGACGGCGCGCAAGCGCAGGGAATTGCTGATCACCGCGACCGAGCTGAACGCCATCGCTGCGCCGGCGATGACCGGGCTGAGCAGCAATCCGAACGAGGGGTAGAGCACACCGGCCGCGATCGGCACGCCGGCGGCGTTGAACACGAACGAGAAGAACAGGTTCTCGCGAATGTTGCGCATCACGGCGTGACTGAGGCGGCGGGCGCGCACGATGCCGCCCAGATCGCCCCGCACCAGCGTGACTGCCGCGCTTTCCATCGCCACGTCGGTTCCGGTTCCCATCGCAATGCCGACATCGGCCGCGGCGAGCGCCGGTGCATCGTTGATGCCGTCCCCAGCCATGGCGACGCGACGGCCTTGCTTGCGCAGGCGTTCGACGACGGACTGCTTCTGGTCGGGCAGCACGTCCGCCATGACTTCGCCGATGCCCCCGATCTTCCGCGCCACGGCTTCGGCCGTGCGGCGGTTGTCGCCGGTGAGCATGACCAGGTGAACGCCCTCGCGGCGAAGAGCCGCAACCGCCGCGGCGGCGCTTTCCTTCACCGGATCGGCAACCGCGATGACTCCGCCCAGTTTGCCGTCGACGGCAACAAACATCACTCCCTGGCCCTCCGAGCGCCGTTCGTCCGCAGCGGGCGCAAGCAGGGAGGCACCGATGCCGAGATCGGCAAGAAGCGCCGTGTTGCCCAGCGCGACCCGGCGCCCGGCCACGGTTCCGGATACGCCTTTCCCGGTGTGCGACTGGAAGTCCTGCGCCGCCTCGATCTCCACCCCGCGCTCGTGGGCACCTTCGATGATCGCGGCCGCGAGCGGATGTTCGCTGCCGCGCTCGAGCGCCGCTGAGAGTCCGAGCAGTTCGTTCTCCTCGAGACCCGCCGCTGGGATGACAGCGACGAGCCTCGGCTTTCCGAGCGTGAGAGTGCCGGTCTTGTCGACAACCAGAGTGTCGATCTTCTCCATGAGCTCGAGGGCCTCGGCGTTCTTCACCAGCACGCCAGCGGTGGCGCCGCGACCGGTTCCGACCATGATCGACATCGGCGTGGCGAGGCCCAGGGCGCAGGGACAGGCAATGATCAGGACCGCGACCGCGTTGACCAGCGCGTGGCTCATCGCGGGCTCGGGGCCGACCAGAGCCCAGACTATGAAGGCCAGGACGGCTATCGCCACGACGGCCGGAACGAACCAGGCGGAGACCTTGTCGGCAAGCGCCTGGATCGGGGCGCGGGATCTTTGCGCCTCGGCGACCATCCGCACGATCTGGGAAAGCATCGTGTCCTGACCGACCCGCTCCGCCCGCATGAGCAGGCTTCCGGTCCCGTTGATGGTGGCGCCGGTGACTTGCTCCCCCGGGACCTTCTCGACGGGGACCGGCTCGCCGCTGATCATCGACTCGTCGACGGACGAATGGCCCTCGACCACGACACCGTCCACCGGGACTTTCTCCCCGGGACGCACGCGCAGAAGGTTGCCCAGGCGGACGTGTTCGAGCGGGATATCTTCCTCTCTGCCGTCCTCGTGAACCAGCCGGGCCGTCTTCGGCGCGAGCCCGAGCAAGGCTCGAATGGCTCGGCCGGTCGCCGAACGGGCGCGGAGCTCGAGAACCTGGCCGAGCAGGACGAGCGTCGTGATGACGGCGGCGGCTTCGAAATAGACCGGAACCAGACCGCCCATCGTTCGGAACGACGGCGGAAACAGATCGGGCGCCACCGTCGCGATGACGCTGTAAAGATATGCCACGCCGACGCCGAGGCTGATCAGCGTGAACATGTTGAGGCTGCGGTTTCTGATCGACGCCGCGCCGCGCTGGAAGAAGGGCCAGCCGCCCCACAGCACCACCGGAGTAGCTAGACCGAGCTGGACCCACACCGATGTCGTCATCGGCAGCGGGTGCCAATTGAGCAGGTCAGCGCCAAAGGTGAGCACCACGAGGGGTATCGAGAGGACGGCGCTGAGCCAGAACCGCCGGGTCATGTCGATCAGCTCGGGGTTGGGCCCTTCCTCCAGCGTCGGCTCGAGCGGCTCGAGCGCCATGCCGCAGATGGGGCAGGTGCCTGGCCGACCGCGACGGATTTGCGGATGCATGGGACAAGTCCAGATCGTCCCTTGGGGCGGCTCGGCCGGAGCGCCCTGAGCAGGGGTGGCCGTAGCTGGTTCGCTCGACGGAGGCTGCTTCCTCTTCATCCGAGGAACGGCGAAAGGCTCATGACCAGCATGGCGACTGCGGCTGCGGTCATGGTTGCGGTGGCGATCCACCCCAGCGACCTTAGCCCACCGCTCGCTATGAACGGTCCCATGATCTTCCTGCGCGACACGATAAGCATCATGGCGATCATCAGGGGGACGGACACCAGGCCGTTGAGGACCGCGCTCCAGAACAGTGCGCGGATAGGATCGAGCGAAGAATAGTCGACGGCGAGACCCACGCAGACCGCCGCGGCGATGATCGAGTAGAAGCCCCTGGCGTGGCGAACGTCATATTCCAACCCCCACTTCCATCCCAACGCCTCGGAGACGGCATAAGCCGCCGAGCCGGCGAGGACCGGTACCGCGAGAAGACCGGTTCCGACGATTCCGAGGCTGAACAACGCGAAGGCGAATTCACCGGCAATCGGGCGTAGCGCCTCGGCCGCCTCGGCCGAAGTGCGCAGCTCGACTCCGCCCGCGTCGTGGATGGTGACCGCCGTCGAGAGGATGATGAAGAATGCGGTCAGGTTGGCGAAGCCCATTCCCACGAGGGTGTCCCAGCGGATTCGTGCAAGCTGGCGGGGCGCCTCACTGTGATGCCTGATCAGCGGGCCAGTAGACGGGTCGCCTCGGTCATCCTCGACTTCCTGGGACGCCTGCCAGAACAGGAGATAGGGGCTGATCGTCGTTCCGAAGACCGCGACGACGGTCGTCGCGGCATCCCGAGTCACCGCGAGATGCGGCGCGATGGTCCGAAGCGCCACCTCGCCCCAGTCGATCCGCACCGTCAGCACCACCCCGACATAGGCGAAGAGCGCGAGCGTGAGGAACTTAAGGAAATGCACGTAGCGGTGGTAAGGGACGAGCAACTGCAGGGCGATCGAAGCCCCTGCGAAGAACAGCGTGAACGGATGTTCGTTGAGCCCCGTGACGAGCGCTGCCGACGCCCCCATTGCGGCGAGATCCGCGCCGATGTTGATGATGTTGGCAATGAGCAGCAGACTAACGAGGATCGCGACCGCCCATTGAGGGAATGCGCGCTTCATGTTCGCCGCTAGACCCTTGCCGGTGACCCGGCCGATCCTGGCGCTGAGCATCTGCATCGTCGACATCAGCGGATAGAGGACGGGCATCGTCCAGAGCATGTCGAGCCCGAACCCGGCTCCCGCCTGCGAATAGGCCGCGATGCCGCTGGGGTCGTCGTCGGCCGCCCCGGTGATCAATCCGGGGCCCAGCCGCTCGAAGCGCACGGCGGGGCGGGCGCTTCGCCGAAGCCTCGCCTTGCGTCGGGCGCCTTGTGCGACCGGGCTATCCATTCAGACTAGGCGCGCGGCAGCCGGGTCTTGCCGCCTTGCCCGCCGTCTCGGGTTTGGCAAACGCTGGCTCCCGCGCCGCGACCAATTCGTCGTCAAGCTGATTGGATCTCGATGCGCTGCCGCTTCGTCTCGGCGTCGGCCTTCCTGGGAACGAGGATTTCAAGAACGCCGTGGCGAATCTTGGCCTTTACGCCCTTTTCGTCGCTGCCCGGGGGCAGCTCGATGCGCCGCTCGAACGAGCCATATGACCGCTCGGAATAGGAATAGCCCTTTTCCTCCTCCTCCCGACGTTCCTTCTTCTCGCCGGATAGGAATATCGAGCCGTCATGGACGTGCATTTCGATGTCGGTCGCATCCATGCCGGGCACCTCGATCGACACTTTGAAGGCCTTTTTCGTCTCGGTCATCTCGACCGCCGGGACCAGCATGCCCGCGGGCAGGTCGAGCCTGACCGACGGCCAGCGGGTCGGGAATTCATCGAAGAGCCGTTCAACCTCGCCCCGCAAACGGGCCAGCGGTTCGATGAAGGTCTCGGTGAAGCTCGGGATATTCCGGCGTGCCAAAGGCCGGTCGAGCATTTCATCTTGTCGCGTCATTCGACCCTCCACTTTCTTCGGAGGCCTTCAGAATGCGCAGGCGGGCCAGGGATCGCTATAAGTGTTAGCGCGTAGGTCGCCCGACCTTGGCGCGTCGAAAGAGCAGGGCCACGGTTCCGGCGAACTACGTATCTCGGGGTGCGCGTTGGGCTGAGTATCTTCGGGCGCAGCAGCCGTCGCGGCTGCGGTCACGAAGGAGCGATCCGGGTGCGTTCAATCGACCAGCGAACGTCACTCCACCCGCTCCGTGCGAAGCGGCTGGGCCTGGAGACGCAGCATGAGGCGATCGTCTTCATGCACGCGCGATGTCCGGTCGCTCGCTCCGAAGGCTTCACTGCCCGAGCGCAGGTCGAACTGACCGCCGGCAGCCGCTCGGCTCTGGCGACGCTCTACGAGGTGACCGACGACGTCATAGCGGTCGACGAGGTCGGCCTTTCCGAGACTGTCTGGCACCGGCTCGGCGCGACGGAAGGCGCCGAGATCAAGGTGAAGCATCCCCAGCCACTGGTTTCCATGAGCGACGTACGCGCCAAGGTGTACGGACATCGGCTGGACGCACCGCGGCTGCGGCGGATCATCCAGGATATCGTCGCCGAGCGATATTCCGACGTGCAGCTTGCCGCGTTCGTCACCGCCTTCTCGAGCCAGCCGACGAATCTCACCGAAGTGGCCGGTCTGACAGGTGCGATGGTGGACGCCGGCGACAGGTTGGCCTGGTCGGGAAAGCCCATCGTGGACAAGCACTGCGTGGGTGGGCTGCCCGCCAATCGCACGACACCGATCATCGTCGCCATTGTCGCCGCGGCGGGGCTGATCATCCCCAAGACGTCGTCCCGCGCCATCACGTCACCGGCTGGCACGGCAGATGTGATGGAGACGATGACGGGGGTGGCTCTGGATATTCCGGAAATGCGTCGGGTCGTCGAGAGGGAAGGGGGCTGCCTGGTCTGGGGCGGGAGCGTCCGTCTAAGTCCTGCCGACGATATCCTGATCCGGGTCGAGCGAGCCCTCGATCTCGACAGCACGGCGCAGTTGGTCGCCTCGGTCCTGTCGAAGAAGATCGCGGCCGGGTCGACGCACGTTCTGATCGACCTGCCGGTCGGGCCAACCGCGAAGGTCAGGACGCACAAGGACGCGACCGAACTTGGCAGCTATCTCACTGCGGTCGGCGCCGAGTTCGGGCTGGACGTCCGGGCGGTGCTGACAGACGGCCGTCAGCCGGTTGGTATCGGTCTCGGGCCGGCACTGGAGGCGCGCGACGTGCTGGCAGTGCTGAGGGGCGATCGGGCCGCTCCGACGGATCTGTCGGAGCGTGCGCTCCAGCTCGCCGGTGCGACGCTCGAACTCGGCGGTGCGTCGCCGCCGGGCGCGGGCATCAGGGACGCGGCGGCGATCCTCAACGATGGGCGCGCGCTGACCAAGTTCATGGCCATATGCGAGGCACAGGGGGGATTTCGGGAGCCTCCGGCCGCGCCGCTTCAGCACGTCATAAGATCGGATATCGCCGGCAAGGTTGCCCGCATCGACAACAGGCTGCTTGCCCGGATCGCGAAGCTGGCAGGGGCGCCGCAATCGCCCTCGGCCGGCCTGGAGCTGCACGTGAAACTCGGGTCTGTCGTCGAGAAGGGGCAGGAGCTGATGACCCTGCATGGTGAGAGCCGGGGTGAGCTGGAATATGCGCTCGATTATGCCGGCTCCAATCCCTGCGTGATCCACACGAGCGCCTCGTGAGACGAGTTCTCTTCGCGCTGAACGCCGCCGAAGGGCTCGCGGGCCGCCTTGCATCCCTGCTCGACTGCGAACTCGGGACGGTCGAACGCCGCCAGTTTCCGGATGGCGAGAGCTACATCCGATTATCGACCCCGGTCGCGAACCGTCACGTCCTCGTGCTCTGCTCCCTCGACTGTCCCGACACCAAGGCGCTTCCTCTACTCTTCGTGGCTGACGCGGCGCGTCAGCAGGGTGCCGAAAGCGTCGGGCTCATCGCACCCTATCTCGCGTACATGCGGCAGGACAAAGCGTTCTCGCCGGGCGAGGCGGTCACTTCGCGGACCTTCGCGGGCCTGATCGATAGCCAGTTCGATTGGCTGGTCACCGTGGATCCGCACCTTCATCGCTATCCAAACCTTGGCGCGCTCTATTCGCGCCCGGCGCTCGCAACGAGTGCGGCCGAGCCGGTCGCCGATTGGATCCGGACAAATGTTGAGCGGCCCGTAGTGATCGGGCCGGATGAGGAGAGCGCGCAGTGGGTCGAGCGCATCGCAACCTTGATCGATGTTCCTTGGAGGGTGTTCCGCAAGGAAAGGCGCGGTGACTTCGACGTCAGCCTCAGCGCCGCAGTCGTTGATCTCGCCGAGGAAGCGACTCCAGTGCTTGTCGACGACATCGCATCCAGCGCGCGGACGATGATCGAAGCGGTGCGGACCCTCAGGAACGCCGGGCGGCGCGCACCCTATTGCGTCGTGGTGCACGCCATTTTCGCCGGAGACGCCTTCGAACAACTCCAACTCATGGAGCCGGCGGGTGTCGCCAGCACCAATGCCGTCGCGCACGAAACGAATCTGATCGACATCTCAGGGCCTCTTGCCGCTGCCGTAAAGGAGATGCTCGCTGGGTGGCGGGCAACAGTCGATCTAAGCGCGGAGCGGAAGCGCGAATGACCGGGTCTTGCTAAGGCAAACCCAAGCTGTTCTGCGTCAATCCGGGGTCAGGCTTGATCAGGCTCGAAGCGCCGCCAAAGCGTCGCCGGCGTGCCCACCGCCCGGCCAGGCCTGAGACAAAGACCCGCCGCGCCGGAAGAGGAACGTCGCGCCATCGGTCTCCGCGCTTCTCTCCTTTGCTGGAAGGAGGGCTTCGAACCGCGTCCATGCCTCCCCCTCCGCATCGCGCAGGAGGGTGACCTGCGCGCTGCCAATGCTGTGCACGAGCCCTTCCGTTTGGCTCGGCACGATGCCGAGCAGCCACGCCCCGCACGCTTCGAATTCGGAGGCCCGCTTCAAGTAACTCTCGATCTCCGTGGAGGCACCCCTTCTGTCAGCGGGGCAGAAGAAGACGACCAGTTCGTGGCCGACGAAGTCGGCGGGGTTGATCTCGCCCCCATCCACGCCAGGCAGGAGGACGTTGGGAATGCCGAAACAGACGGTGCTCGGAGTCATTCTGAGTCTCCTGCACTGGCGGCCCGCGGGTTGCTGAACGCTCATCAACCTAGATGAGCGGTCACGGGGGTCATTAGGTGATTTACCTGATGGCTAGCGGCGCGGCCTGCCGCCGGGCGTGACTGCCGGCGCTTCCGTCCCCAGGAGCAGCAACTGGAAGAGGGCAAATCCACTCTCGTCCGTGACGGTCAGGCACCATTCCGCACGATCCCAGAAGGCGTCCGCCTCGTTGCACAACGCCTCGCCCGTGAAGCGCACGGCCTCGCACTTGGCGATATTCAGGTGCGGGAGATCCAGGGAGAATGAGGGGTTTGAAGGAAACTCGGTTTCGCCCGGCCGATCTCATCTAAGGGAAATCACGCATGGCTTCGCGCCGACGGAGACTGCAACCGTCCTCCAGCAAAGTGCTCGTTCGGGGGGTGTCCGATGTTGCGCAACTATGAAGCGGTGCTCGACCGGTTCCAAGTGGCGGTAATTTTCTGCCTTTCGCTGATTGTCACGGCATGTGAGACCCCCTCGCCACGCCCATCGGCGCAACACCGCTCCACTGAAGGGTTCAACTACGCACAGGCCTCCTGCGGGAGCTGCCACGGCGTGGGTCGTTCAGCGAGGTGGCCGAATTCGAACGCCCCACCGTTCGAGGTCATCGTCAACCGGGAAGGCCTGACAGCGGAGACGCTGTCATTCTGGTTACGCGGCGCTCACAACTATCCCCGGGAGATGGACTTCTATCTCGGCGACCGCGAGGTCGAGGCGCTGGTCGTTTACATGCTCACCCTGAGGGACCCGAACTATCGGCGCCCTCCAGATTAAACGTGTCGTGATCGAAGCGTCTTTGGCCCCGCCAAGCCGTCACGTCACGAGGCCGAACGCATCCCGGAGTAGCGCTCCGACGGCAAAGGCCAGCATTGCAGCGGCACTGCCCACAGCGAGCGTCTGGACACCCGAAACGAGCCGCGAGCCGCCGACGACGGCGCCTTTGAATAGGCCCAAAATGAAGAAGGTCGCGCCTGCCAGGACAGTGCTTCGTGTGAACAGCAGCTCGGACGGGCCGCCCAGAATGAACGGGAGGAGCGGTATGAACCCGCACAGGCTGAAGGCGACGAACGTCACGACGCCCGCCCGTAGCGGCTTCGCGCTGATCTCGCTGAGCCGCAATTCCTCCTGCATCATCGTGTCGACCCAGACGCGCCGGTCCGAGGAAATCACCGCGACGATGCGGTCGAGTTCCGGCGGCTCGAAACCTTTGCGAGAGAAGATTTCCCGAATTTCGGCCCGCTCGCCCTCAGGACAGGCATGTGTCTGCCAATCCTCGTCAGCGCGGGCGCGCCTCACTTCCTGCTGACGGCTGCGCGTTCCAAGATAGTTGCTGACCGCCATGCTGAAGCCGTCGGCGGCCAGGTTTGCCAGGCCGAGAACGATGACGGTCATGATCGGGAGCCTTGCGCCTGCGCTGCCCGCGACGACTGCGAAGGTCGTGACGACGCCGTCCACGCCCCCAAGCACGAAATCCCCGATCGCTCCCTCGCCTTTAGGTCGGGAAATGCGCTCGCGGATTCGCGCGGGGCGATGCTCTTCCTCGAGATCGCGACATTCCGTGGCGGCCGGGGAAATCATTCCCGCACCACGAGAACGGAGCAGGCGGCGTGCCGCACCACGCTCGCGGCATTCGCGCCAATCAGATAATCGCGCATTGCCGGCCGGTGCGAGGCAAGCACGATGAGATCGGCATCCGTTTCCTCGGCGAGATCGATGATGCCTCGATAGATGCTGCCTTCCGCGACCTTCTTCTCGATTTCCAGGCCGGGCGCGATCTCATCAGCCAGCAGCATCAGCCGCGCCCGTGCGCGCTCGATGAGTTCGCGCAGCTGGATCGCGGTCCATTCCGCCTGCATTGCCGTCACGGTCCAGGGAACCACGGTCGCGATCGTCAGCCGGGCATCAAAGCACTTGGCGAGAGCCAGCGCCACCGGCGCTGCCTTGGCCCAGGAGCTCGGCTCGTCGAGGTCGACCGGAAGCAGGATGTGACGGTAGATGTTCGATGGAATTGCAGTGGCCATGGCGCCCTTCTGAACTGCGTGATCGCGCCTGCCTCTCCGTAATTTCCCGGATCGCCCGCTGTCCCCGGAGCATTACGTAGTGCGCCCCACAGGATCCTGTCGGAAAGCCACGGCCGTTCCTGAGGAGGTCGTACTCGGATGCGGCACGCGCTGATCATCTCGGCCGATGCGGACCTGGCGAGCGTCATCGAGGATCGTCTGCTGGCGCTTGGTTTCCGCGCGTTCGAGCGTAGCTGGACTGAAGACGATGCGGTCGATGCGGCGCGGCAGCGGCCCCCCGACCTGATCGTCGTCGGCGATTGCATTGAGGTCGGATCGCCCCTTCAGGCGGCTGGGCGCATCAATGGAGAGCAGCCTGACATTCCCGTCCTGCTCGCCACGACGTGCCTTCCGAAAGTCTTGGGAGAACTGCCCCAGGGCGCGAGTTTGAGCGGGCCTTATTCGCCCGATCAGGCGGCGGTGGCAGTGAAACGGAGCCTCATTCGCCTCGTCGCGGGCGGCTGAGCGAGCTCCGCAAAGCGTGGCGCGAGGCCGCCACCGACGCCTTCGTGACCTCCGCCACGATCACGATCAAAAACGCAGCGCCGAGGCATGAGGCCAGCACACCCTGGTCGATCGGCCCGGTGCCGAGGACGGACTGGAGCGGGGGCAATGTCATCGCGCCGATCTGAAGCGCAATGGCCGCGCCGACGCCGAGGAGAAGCCACGGATTGCTCGTGAGCGGCTCGCGCCAGAACGGCCTCCGCTCGCTGCGCATGACGAGGACATAGACATTCTGGAACAGCACCGTGAGAAACAGGACGCCGTTGCGTGCCTCGTCGATCGTGTGCCCTCGCCCGATCAGCTCGTCCATGAGAAGCAGCGCGACTACGGTCATGGTCAGGGCGGGCGGCAACAACAGCGCGATGGCCGATCGGTCGACGATCGGTTCGCGCGGCGAACGCGGCGGGCGTTGCAGTTCATCGCCTTCGCCGCGGCCGAAGCCGAGCATCACATCCTGCGCCCCGTTGGTTACCAGGTTGGACCAAAGTAACTGCACCGGTGTCAGCGGCATTGGCAGCCCGACCGCCAAAGCGCCGAGGAACATGAAGATTTCCGCGACTCCAGTGGCGAGCAGGAAGATCACGATCTTGCGAATGTTGGCGTAGGTGATCCGCCCTTCCTCGACGCCCGCCACGATGGACGCGAAGTTGTCGTCCGCCAGGATCAGGTCCGACGCGCCGCGTGCGACGTCGGTGCCTCCCTTGCCCATGGCGACGCCGACAGCGGCCGCCTGAAGGGCCGGTGCGTCATTCACCCCGTCACCCGTGACCGCGACCAGCTCGCCAGCGGCGCCCAGAGTGGTGACGATCGCCAGCTTCTGGACCGGATCGATCCGCGCAAAGATTTGGCCGTCCCGGATCCTGGAGGCGCGCTCCTCCGGGAGGTCGGCGAGCGCATCCAGCATCGCTCCTGTGACCACAGTCTCGGCGCCGGCCGACAGTCCGATCTGGTTGGCGATATTAAGGGCTGTGGCCGGGTGGTCGCCTGTTATCATGCGAACCGAGATGCCGGCCTCGGCGCATGAAGCGACGGCCGCGGGCACTTCCGGCCGCACCGGATCGACCAGCGCCACGAACCCGAGAAGCTCAAGGCCGTGAAGCGCACGCTCGGCAGGCTCGCCATCGCCTAGCCTGCGGCTGGCGAGCGCAATCATTCGATAGCCGGAGGCTGCGAGGGCGTCCGCATGGGCGAGCGCAGTCCCGTCCTCGCCCTTGCACATTGGCAGGACGGTTTCCGGGGCGCCTTTGACGATCAGCGCGACCGCATCGCCCTCCGTTCGTGCAACCGCCGCGAAACGCCGAACCGGCTCGTACGGCAGCTGCCAGGCCCGCGGCTCGCGAAGTGCGCAGCGAAGCTCGATGCCGAGCTCACTCGCGAAGTGGAGCAGTGCGGTATCGACGCTGTCCCCGCTCAGGCCACCCTCGGGCGTGACCTGGGCCTCGTTGCACGAAACGGCGGCATTGCCGATCGCTGCGAGCTGGTCCGAACGCGCCTCTATCGCCCACTCATGGCGCGGGATCAGCTTTCCGTCCGGCAGCAGCACCGTCTCGACCGACAAGCGGTTCTGGGTCAGCGTGCCGGTCTTGTCGGTCGCGATGAGGGTGCAGGCACCGAGCCCCTCCACGGCCGGCAACGAGCGCACGATCACATTGCGGAACGCCATTCGCCGCGTCGCGGCAGCGAGAGCGACGGTCACGGCGATCGGAAGGCCTTCCGGGATCGCTGAAACGGCGAGTGCGACGCTGAGCAGCAGGATCTGCTCGACCCTCTCTCCCTGCAGCGTGAGCAAGGCCGCGAGGATGGCGATCAACAGCATGACGCCCAACGCGATCTGCCGTGCCAGCCTGTCGAGGCGAGTGATCAGTGGCGGTGGCGCGGAGGGCGCTGCGCGCAACGACGCATCGATCCGTCCGAGTTCGGTCTTGCTCCCGGTCGCGACGACAAGGCCACTGCCCCTGCCTTGAGCGACCATGGTTCCCGCGTGGAGCATGGTCTGACGGTCGCCGACCCCGGCATTCTCCGGCACTCGGGCGAGGCTGCTCTTGGCGACGGGCAGGGACTCGCCCGTTAGGGATGCCTCGCTGACCATCAGGCCGCTGTCGCTCATCAGGCGCAGGTCGGCAGGAACGGCCATTCCGCTTTCGAGCTCGACGACGTCGCCGAACACCAGCTCCGCGGCGTCGATCACGGCGACCTGTCCGCCTCGCCTTACCCGAGCTTCGTGCCGGATGAGCTCTTGCAGCGCAGCCATGCTCGTTTCGGCGCGCCGCTCCTGAGCGGTACCGATCGCTGCGTTGAGGAGCAGGACGATGCCGATGAACAGCGCGTCGGTGCGATCGCCGATCAGCAACGAAACGATCGTCGCGGCGAGCAGCAGGTAGATGAGCGGGCTGCGGAACTGGCGCAGGAACAGGTGCACGAGGCTTGGCCGCCGAGCTTCAGGAAGCGTGTTGGGGCCGAGTTCGGCCAGCCGCCGCGCCGACTCCTCAGGTGCCAGTCCCTCCGGCGAGGAGTTGGCAACGCCCAGGCACTGCTCGGCGCTCATCGCATGCCACGCGGCTGTCCTAGCGTCGGAGCCCTGTTTCCACCGCTGCATCGGCCCTGCCTGTGCCGCCGCCGGATCCCGAACCATAAGTAAGGTCACCTAGCGACGGCGGGGTTTTCGCGGGGGCATGTTTTCCGTTGGAACGACGGAGAGACCAATGCCTGAGAAGATGAAGGCTGCAATCTTCCTGGAGCCCGGCCGCATCGTCCTCGGCGAGAAGCCGATCCCCGACGTGGGCCCGCTCGACGCGCTGATCCGCGTCACCACGACCACGATCTGCGGCACCGACGTGCACATCCTGAAAGGGGAATATCCGGTCGCTTCCGGCCTCACCGTCGGTCACGAGCCCGTCGGCATTATCGAGAAGCTCGGCTCTGCGGTCAGGGGCTATGAGGAGGGTCAGCGCGTCATCGCCGGGGCGATCACTCCGTCAGGCTGGTCGAATGCGTCGCTCGCCGGGTGTCACGCCCAGTGCGGGGCGGGCACGAGGCACGGCTGGAAGGCGATCGGCGGCTGGCGGTTCGGCAACACGATCGACGGAGCCCAGGCCGAATATCTGCTCGTCCCTGATGCCATGGCCAATCTCGCGCCGGTGCCGGAGGGTCTCACCGACGAACAGGTGCTCATGTGCCCCGACATCATGTCGACCGGTTTCGGCGGCGCGGAGGCCGGTCGAATCCGCATTGGCGACACCGTGGCGATATTCGCGCAAGGCCCGATCGGTCTCTGCGCGACCGCGGGCGCCCGGCTGATGGGCGCCTCGACCATCATCGGCGTCGAGGCCGTGCCGGAACGCGCCGAGATCGCCCGGCGCATGGGTGCTGACCATGTGATCGATTTTACAAAGTCCGATCCGGTGGACGAAATCATGCGGATCACCGATGGTCGAGGCGTCGACGTCGCGATCGAGGCGCTCGGCCGCCAGGAGACCTTCGAGGCCGCGCTGAGCGTCCTTCGGCCGGCCGGGACATTGTCCTCGCTCGGTGTCTATTCAGCCGACCTCAAGATCCCGCTCGAGGCGTTCGCGGCGGGGCTGGGCGATCACAAGATCGTGACCACGCTCTGCCCGGGCGGGAAGGAACGGATGCGCCGGCTGATGGCTGTGGTCGCATCGGGCCGGATCGATACCGCGCCCCTCGTCACCCACCGGTTCTCGCTCGACGACATCGAAACGGCCTACGACCTGTTCGCGCATCAAAGGGACGGTGTGCTGAAAGTGGCGATCCACCCATAGCTCACGGGTTGCTTTCGCCCTGGCATGCCGGATCACACTCGTCGGAGTAGCCCGACGACCCGGATGAGGAAGGCCGTCGACCAGCCGATCATGATGATGCCGTTTATCCCCTCGATGGCGGAGACGAGCCGCCACTCCTGGGCCATCACCTCGTCATCGTAGCCGATCGCGCCGTAGGTGATGGTCGAGAAATAGACCGCGTCGCGAAGCTCCCCGATGGCGCCGATCACGAGGTAGAGAAAGCCGTAGATCCAGATCTCCACCCCGTGGAGCCCGATGAGGGCGAGGATCGCGAACAGTAGAAGTCCGAGTCCCCAAAGCGAGTCGGGGTGCATGTGGCCGGCTCCTTCCTGCCGCGTCTCGAGACGCAGCAGCCGCGCGAGCAGGATCAGTCCGGCGCCGTGGATGAGCACGGTCACCGTCACCATCAAGGTTGCCAGGGCGAGCTCGCGGATCATGGGGGACAGTCATCGCGCGCCGGCGCGTGAGTTCATTACGTAGCTGTCCGTATGGCCCCGCCTGGGCCCGACGTAGCCTTGATGGACCAGGGAAGGAGGCGAGGATGAAGGTAGTTTTCCCAGGGATCGCGTGATCGATATGTCCTAATCGATCTTCTCTAAAGGCTGCACCAAGCCCCGGATTCAATCGTCCGCGGTCCCGGCCGCCGGCGAGCCGTTGCCGCATTCCACCGACGCAGAGGCATGGCACGTCCGAATTCTACCGCGCGCGAGCCGCCATCACGCGCCCGCTGATCGAGCGCCACGATTTCAACCTGGTCGTGGTGGAGGCCGACTGGCCCGAACGCTCCCTACGGAAAAGCCTCGAAGCGGGGGTTGAACAATCACAGCCTAGGCCTTAGCTGCGCGTTCCACTGTATTAGCACGTTGGAACAAGCTATGCCCGACTCACCTTCGCTGACGCCGACGAAAGACCTGGATCGGCTGACAGACGACCTGTGCGCGGCGCTGTTGACTCCGGGAAGCGTGGACGAGATGCGGCGCCTGCTGGTCGACCTGTGCACGCCCGCGGAGATCCGAACTCTCGCCGAGCGGTGGCAAGTGGCCCGCCTGCTCGACGGGGACGAACTTTCCTACCGAGAAATCCAGGAGGCGACGGGAGTCAGCACGACGACTGTCGTGCGAGTGGCGCGCTTTCTGAAGCAGGAGCCGCATCGGGGGTACCGGCGAGCGCTGGATGCGCTGGAGGCCGGCGATGCTCGCTGATTCCGCGCGCCTGCACATCGCCATTCAGAAGTCGGGCAGGCTGTCCGAGCTTAGCCGCGCCTTGCTGCGCGACGCCGGTCTCAGAATCCAAAACGGCAAGAACGAGCTTGCGGCACGAGTGGAGAATTATCCGGCCGACCTGATGTTCGTCCGCGACGACGACATCCCGACGTTCGTCGCGGACGGCGTGTGCGAGCTTGGCGTCGTGGGCGGCAATGTGCTTCGCGAGTTCGAGCTAGGAGAAGCCGATCCTCGCTGTGAAATTGTCGCAGAGCTCGGCTTTGGCCGCTGCACGCTGAAGCTCGCCGCTCCCGAGAACACCCCTTGGGAAGGCGTCGCATCTCTCGAGGGCGCACGGATTGCGACCTCCTACCCGCGGATTCTCCAGCGGTTCCTGGAGGAGGGACAAATCAAGGCGACCGTGGTCAAGATGAACGGCGCCGTGGAGCTCGCGCCGCGGCTCCAAATCGCGCCCTTCATCTGCGACCTCGTATCCACGGGAGCAACCCTCGAGGCGAACGGCCTGCGTCCGGTGGAGACGGTGTTCGAGAGCGAAGCCGTGCTCGTGCGTAGCCGCAAGCCGGTCTCCCAGGCGAGAGAGGAGCAGGTGGCCGGGCTTCTCAGCCGCATCGACGGCGTGCTCGCCACGAAGGAGGCCAAGTACATCATGTTGAACGCGCCTGAGGAGGCGCTGTCGGCGATCAGCGCGCTTCTGCCGGGCGCCGAGGCGCCGACGATCCTGCCGCTCCACCAGCGGCCGGGCCATTTCGCCGTCCACGCGGTCTGCCAGGAGTCCGTTTTCTGGGAGACCCTCCAGAAGCTGAAGGCCACCGGCGCGTCGGCGATCCTCGTCCTCCCCATCGAAAAGATGATGCTGTGAAGATTCTCGACTGGAACAGGCTCGACGCGATCGGGCGAAGGGAGGCGCTTTCCCGGCCGGCGCAGCGCGGCGACCCCGCCCTGCAGCAGGCGGTGCGCGCCATCGTCGAGCGGGTGCGCGGCGGCGGCTGGGACGCCCTCGTTGCCGAGGCCCAGCGGCTGGACGGCGCTCCGCCGCGGCTCGAGCCGGTCGCTCCGGCGGCGGCCGAGGCGCGCAGGCTGCTGGAGCGGGAGCAGGTGGAGGCGATCCAACTTGCCGCGCGCAACATCGCCCTGTTCCACGAGCGCAGCCGCCCCGCCGACATCGCGGTCGAGACGCTTCCGGGCCTCACGGTCCGCAAGGTGTGGCGGGCGATCGACCGTGTCGGCCTCTATGTGCCCGGCGGAAAGACGCCGCTCTTCTCGTCGCTGCTGATGCTGGCCCTGCCGGCGCGTGCGGCAGGAGTCGGCGATCTTGTCACGGTGACCCCGCCGCGGCGGCAGGGCGGGCTCGACCCGGCGGTGGCGGTGGCGGCGGAGCTTTGCGGGATCGAGACGATCTGGACCGTCGGAGGCGCCCAGGCGATCGCAGCGCTGGCCTTCGGCGCCGGCGCGATTCCTGCGGTCGCCAAGATCTGCGGACCCGGCAACGCCTGGGTTGCCGAGGCCAAGAGTTACATCGCATCGCTGCCCGGCGGCCCGGCCATCGATCTTCCCGCCGGCCCCAGCGAGTTGTTCGTGATCGCCGACCGCAGCGCCGACCCGGCGACGGTCGCCGCCGACCTGCTCAGCCAGGCCGAGCACGACGCCGCGGCCCAGGTCCTGCTCGCGACGGATTCCGAGGAGATGGCGGACGAGGTTCTGGCCGAGGTCCGCGCGCAGGCGGCGTTGCTGCCGAGGCGCGAGGCCGTGAACGGCGCGCTCGCCAATGCCCGGATCATCCTTACTGCAGGCATCGGCCATGCCGTGGAGATCGCCAACAGCTACGCGCCCGAGCATCTGTCGCTTGCCGTGGACAATGCCGACGCCCTCGTTGCGCGCATCCACAACGCCGGCGCGGTCTTTGCCGGGCGCAGCGCGGCGGAGACGATCGGCGACTATCTCGCCGGCTCGAGCCATGTGCTCCCGACCGACGGAGCGGCGCGGGCGTGGAGCGGCGTATCCGTCCACACATTCCTCAGGTCGATGACCGTTCAGACGCTGACCGCTAAGGCCGCGGATCGCGTGGCGGGGCCGGCGGCGCTGCTGGCTCGGCTCGAGGGCCTCGAGGCGCACGCCCGAGCCGCCGAGGCGCGCCGGGAAAGGACGGCCGCATGAGCGCGCTCGCCCTGCGCCTCGCGCGCCCCGAAGTGCTCGCTCTGCCGCCGTTCGACATCGGTGTTCGTGCCGTCGCGGGCCTGGCGGACGTCATCAGCCTCGACGCCAACGAGAACCCGTTCCAGCCGCTCGGCTCGTCGGGGCTCGACGTGGGCATCAACCGCTATCCCGAGCCGCAGCCGTCGCGCCTCCTTCAGGTCATGGCTGGCCTCTACGGGGTGGCTCCGGGCGAGCTGGTCGTGACCCGCGGGGCCGACGACGCGATCGACCTGCTCGTCCGCGCCTTCTGCCGTGCCGGCGAGGATTGCGTGCTGGTCGCGACCCCGACCTTCTCGGCCTACGCCCACTTCGCCCGGCTCCAGGGCGCCCGCGTCGCCGAGACGAAGCTCACACCGGACTTCGATCTCGATCCCGCCGCCTTCATCGCTGCTGCGCGGGCGGAGGCTGGGCTGAAGCTCGCCTTCATCTGCTCGCCGAACAACCCGACCGGGAACCCGGTGCCGACGCGCCAAGTGCTGGAGATCGCCGACGCCCTGTCCGACACGATCGTCGTTCTCGACGAGGCCTATATCGAGTTCTCGGAGCTGGAGAGCCTCGCCGCCGAGGCGGCGAAGCGGCCGAACCTGGTGGTGCTCCGCACGCTCTCCAAGGCGTACGGCCTCGCCGGCGCCCGGATCGGCTCGGCCATCGCCAATGCCGGGCTGATCGGGGTGCTTCGGCGGGCGCTTCCGCCTTACCCGTTGCCGACCTTGTCGATCGAAGCCGCGCTCACGGCGCTGGCGCCGGCGCGGCGCACGGTTCACGAGGAGCGGATCGAGCGGATCAAGGCGGAGCGGTCGCGCGTCGCCGAGCGCATCGCGGCGTCGCCGCTGGTGCGCAAGGTGCGCAGCGGCGGCGGCAATTTCCTATTCCTCGAGGTGGAGGATGCGCCGGCTCTGGCGCGGCGGCTCGATCAGCGCGGGATCCGCGTCCGCTTCCGCGAGAATGCCGCGCGTGGCGGCGTCCGCGTCACCATCGGCACAAGCGAGGAGAATGACGCGGCGCTGTCGGCGTTTGGACTCGACATAGAGGCTCGTCCGTCCCGCCGTGCGGAAATCGCCCGCGACACCAGCGAGACGCGCATCGCGGTCGCCCTTGACCTCGACCGGCCAGGTCCGCGGCGGATCGGCACCGGCATCGCCTTTTACGACCACATGCTCGACCAGGTCGCCGCCCATGGCGGCTTCTCGCTGATCCTGTCGTGCGACGGCGACGTCGAGGTCGACGGCCACCACAGCATCGAGGATTGCGCCATCGCTTTCGGCACGGCCTTGGCGCGCGCGCTCGGCGAGCGCCGCGGCATCGGCCGGTTCGGCTTCGCTCTGCCGATGGACGAGGCCGAGGCCCAGGTGCTGGTCGATCTCTCCGGCCGGCCGTCCAGCGTCTTCGAAGGGTCGTTCGCGGCCAGCCATATCGGCGCCTATCCGACCGAGATGACCGCCCACGTCTTCCGTTCGCTGGCCGACAGCCTCGGCGCGTCGATCCATGTCCGGGTCTCGGGCGAGAACGACCACCACAAGACCGAGGCGTGCTTCAAGGCCTTGGGCCGATCGCTGCGCCAGGCGATCCGGCTCGAAGGCGATTCCGTGCCCAGCACGAAGGGCATGTTGTGACGCTCACGATCGTCGATCTGGGGTGCGGAAATCTGGGGTCGGTCGCAATCGCGCTTGAGCGGTTCGGCGTGGCGCCCCTGATCACCGCCGACGCGGAGCGGATCGCCGCCGCCGAGCGCGTCGTTCTGCCCGGCGTCGGAGCGGCGGGCTTCGCGATGGAGAGGATCGAGGCGCTCAGCCTCAGCGAGACTCTGCGATCGCTGCGCCAGCCGGTGCTCGGAATCTGCCTCGGCATGCAATTGCTGTTCGAGGAGAGCGAGGAAGCGGCCGGCCCCTGCCTCGGCATCATCCCCGGCCGCGTGCGCAGGCTCGATCCCGCTCCGGAGCGGCCGGTGCCGCACATGGGCTGGAGCCGGCTCGCCGTCTCCGACCCTCGGATCGGCCTCAGCGACGGCGACTATGTCTATTTCGCCCACAGCTTCGCCTGCGACACGGGCACGGCAACCCGAGCCTTCGCCGATTACGGCCGCGAGATACCCGCCATCGTCGTTCAGGAGAATGTCTGGGGGGCGCAATTCCACCCGGAGCGCTCGGGCGAAGCCGGCGCGCGGTTCCTCCAGGCCTGGCTGGACTCATGATCCTCTATCCCGCCATGGATCTGATGGGCGGCCGCGTCGTGCGCCTTCGGCAGGGTCGGTTCGACGATGCGACGGCCTATGCCGCCGATCCCGCCGAAGCCTTGGCCGAGTTCGCGGCGGCCGGTGCCGAATGGGCGCATGTCGTCGACCTCGACGGCGCGCGGGCCGGGGAACCGGTCCAGCACGATTTGATCGCCCGCCTGGCCGGCACCGCGAAGCTGAAGCTTCAGGTCGGCGGGGGCTTCCGCACCCGCGATCAGGTCGCGCGCATGCTCGACTTCGGGGTTGCGCGCGTGGTGATCGGCAGCCTCACGGTGAAGCAGCCCAACCTGGTCCGCGCCTTCTTCGAGGAGTTTGGGGCGGAACGGATCACCTTGTCGCTCGACGTCCGGATCGAGGGCGGCATGCCTCTGGTCGTAGCTTCGGGCTGGACCGAGAAATCGGCGCTCTCCTTGTGGGAGGCGGCTGCGCTCTACCCCGAGGCGCGCCACATCCTTCTCACTGACGTCGGCCGCGACGGCATGCTCGCCGGGCCCAATTTCGCCTTGCTCGAGGAAGCGGTGAAGCGCCTGCCGGCCGCGCAGATCCAGGCCTCGGGCGGGGTCTCCTCGCTGGACGATCTGCGCAGGCTCGGCACGGCCGGTACGATCGTCGGCAAGGCGATCTGGGACGGCCGCTTCACCCTCGCGGAGGCGCTCGATGCCTGCGCGTAGGATCATCCCCTGTCTCGACGTGAAGGATGGGCGTGTCGTCAAAGGTGTGCAGTTCCGCGACCACCGCGACGCCGGCGACATCATCGAGCAGGCGCTGCGCTACCGCGACGAAGGCGCGGACGAGCTCGTCTTCTACGATATCGGCGCAAGCCCGGAGGGGCGCAGCCTCGATCTCGGCTGGGTCCGGCGCATCGCCCGCGTGATCGACATTCCCTTCACCGTCGCCGGCGGAATCCGCAGCCGCGACCGCGCCGCCGCCTGCCTTGATGCCGGCGCCGACAAGATCTCGATCAACTCGCCGGCGCTGGAACGGCCCGCTCTGATCGGGGAGATCGCCCGCGATTTCGGCAGCCAGTGCGTGGTGGTCGGCGTCGACAGCCTCGCCGTCGAAGGCGATTATGTGGTCAAGCAATATACCGGCTCGCCCGAGGCGACGCGCGATGCCGGCCGCCGCACCCTCGACTGGGTCCGCGAAGCGACCGAGCGCGGGGCCGGGGAGATCGTCCTCAACTGCATGCGGCAGGACGGCGTCCGCACCGGCTACGACCTCGCCCACACGCGCGACGTCGTCGACGCGGTCGACGTGCCCGTCATCGCCTCGGGCGGAGCGGGGTCGCCCGAGCATTTCCGCGATGCCTTTGCCGAGGCCGGCGTTAGCGGCGCGCTCGCCGCCAGCGTGTTCCACGACCGGCTCATCGCCATTCCCGACCTCAAGGAGTTCCTCGCGACATGCGGGATCGAGATGCGCCGCTGACGGCCCAAGACATCGACACTTTGGCCTGGGACAAGATGGACAATCTCATCCCGGCGACGATCCAGGACCGCGTCTCCGGCCGGGTGCTGATGCTCGGTTACATGAACCGCGAAGCGCTCACGGCGACCTTGGCTACCGGTCTAGGCACCTTCTGGAGCCGATCGAAGCAGCGTCTGTGGATCAAGGGCGAGACGAGCGGCAACGTCCTGCGCGTCGCCGCCGTCCATGCCGATTGCGACGGCGACGCTATCCTCGTCCTTGCGGACCCGGCGGGGCCGACCTGCCATCTCGGCACGATGGCCTGCTTCGGCGATGCCGCAAGTTCAGGGCCCGGCTGGCTGGCCGAGCTCTCGCGCATCGTCGCCGACCGTGCCTCCACCGGCAGCGGAGACAGCTACACCCGCCGGCTTCTCGCCCAGGGACCGCCGCGGATCGCTCAGAAGATCGGCGAGGAGGGGGTCGAAGTCGCGCTGGCCGGCGCTGGCTCCACAACCGAACATTGCGCGGAGGAAGTCGCCGATCTCCTGTACCATGTGGCGGTGTTGATGGAGGCGCGAGGCTTCGGCTGGAGCGAGGTGATTGCGGTCCTTCGATCACGGCATGCTGTGGCAGGAGAGAAGGTTGACTGAGCTTTCGGTCTTCACGGCCTTTGCGGAAGAGCTTGCTGATGCCGCCCGCGCCGAAGCCTTGCGCTGGAGCGAGGCCGACTGGGCGGTCGAGAACAAGGGCGGCGGGGGGGCGTTCGATCCTGTCACCAATGCCGATCGGGCCGTCGAGCGGGTCGTCCGTGATCTCATCGAGGAGCGATGGCCAGATCACGGCATCGAGGGCGAGGAGCTCGACGCGAAGGACGGCTCCTCTCGCTATCGATGGAGCCTTGATCCGATCGACGGCACCCGCTCGTTCATCTGCGGGCTTCCGAGCTGGACCGTGCTGATCGCTCTGCTCGACGAAGGGCGGCCCGTCGTCGGCGTGATCGACGCGCCTCGCCTCGGCGAAAGATTCGTCGGACATGGGGACGTCGCGGAGTTCGTCGCGGCATCGGGGCGCAGCGGCTTGCTCACCAGTCAATGCAGAGCATTGGACGAGGCGCGACTCTCAACGACCGATCCATATCTCTTCTCGCCGGAAGATCGGATTGGATTCGAGCGGGTCAGGGAGCGGGCGCGACTGACGCGTTATGGCCTTGATGGTTACGCCTATGGCCGGCTTGCAGCGGGCGACCTAGACTTGGTCGTCGAGAGCGGGCTTGCGCCCCATGACATGAATGCGCTGCTGCCCGTGGTGACGGCGGCCGGCGGAAAGGTGAGCAATTGGCTCGGCGGAACCGATTTTTCGCAGGGGAAATTGGTTGCGGCGGCCTCCGCGGAGCTGCTGGACCAGGCGGTGAGCCTTCTGAGCCTCTCGCGCTGAGCCTTTGCCAAGACTAGAAGAGGACCGTGCGTGTGGGGGATTTGAGCGTGGGCGATAATGACGCGTTCGAGACGCTTCTGGCATCGATCCATCACACTCCGATCGCGACCGTGGTCACCGACCCGCGCAGGCCGGACAACCCTATCGTCGCAGTCAATGACGCCTTTTCTCGCCTGACCGGCTATTCGGAGGCGGAGATCGTCGGGCGCAATTGTCGCTTCCTCGCGGGGCCGGACACTGATCCCCGAGCACGAGGCGAGCTGGCGCAAGCCGTTGCCGCGGGGCTGCCCGCGCTGGTCGAGCTTACCAATTACCGCAAGGGCGGCGTGCCATTTCGCAATGCGGTGATGATCGCGCCGGTGCGCGACCAGGCCGGGGCGCTCGCCTATTTCATCGGATCCCAGATGGATGTCGGCGCTGGAGCCGATCTGGCGAGCAATCGTGCGAGGGAAGCGAGGGCGTTGGTATCCTCGCTCACCTCGCGTCAGCGCGAAGTGCTGGAGTTTCTCGTCAGCGGGCTGCGCAACAAGCAGATCGCCGGACTGCTCGGAATCGACGAGAAGACGGTGAAGATGCACCGCGCCCGGCTTCTCGACAGGTTGAACGCGCCGACGTCTGCCGACGCGATCCGGATCGGGGTCGAGGCAGGCCTTCAGCTCAACGATCCCGAGTGACGGCGTAGCGGGCGATCGTCTCCAGCTGAGCCGCGCGCCGGTCAAAGGCGTGAAGGTGCGCGATCGCCTGCTCAACCAACAGATCGGCCTGCTGCCGCGCGCGCTCTTCTCCAAGCAGCGTCACGAAGGTCGCCTTGCCGCGCGCCTCATCCTTGCCAACCCGCTTGCCAACGACCGCTTCGTCTCCCCGATGGTCGAGAAGGTCGTCGGCAATCTGAAAGGCCAGCCCCAGGCACTGGCCATAGCCGCGGAGGCTCAGGCGGTGGTCGGAGGGGGCTTCGCCGAGAATGGCGCCGGCGTCGACGCACCAGTTGATGAGCGCGCCGGTCTTGAGGCGCTGGAGGCGGGTGATTCCGTCGAGGTCGAGCTCGATGCCCTCGGCGACGAGGTCGATCATCTGGCCGCCGGCCATGCCGGATGCGCCGGACGCGCGGGCGAGCTCGACCGTCAGGTGCGCCCTGACCTCAGCGGACGGATGAGTGGCCGGATCGGCGAGGATTTCGAAGGCGAGAGCGAGCAGAGCGTCGCCGGCAAGCACCGCCGTCGCCTCGTCGAACGCGCAGTGGACGGTCGGCCGGCCGCGGCGCAGATCGTCGTCGTCCATGCAGGGAAGGTCGTCATGGATCAGCGAGTGGACATGGACGCACTCGACCGCCAGCCCCGCCCACAGCGAGTAGCTCTCCGGAACGCCGAACAGGTTTGCCGAGGCGATCGTGAGCAGTGGACGCAGGCGCTTCCCGCCGAGCGCGGCATAGCGCATCGCCTCGAACAGCCGCGCGCTCTGGTCCTCGGGCTCGGACAGAAGCGCGGTGAACATCGCGTCGATATCGGCGCGGATGCGATCGGTCGACGCGGGCAGACTCGGTGCCGGACCGCGGCTGCTCATCCGATGGCGACCCGCTTGAACTCGGCCGTCTCCTCGACTGTTCCGACATCCTGGACGCGCAGCCGGTAGCGGCCGGCGAGCGCCTCGATGACTCCGGTGACGCTGGATTCCGGGGTCGACGCGGCGGCGGTGACGCCAACCGCGCCGGCCCGCGGCAGCCGGGACCAGTCGAGCAGGGATGCGTCTGGGACCAGCTGAACGGATTCGCACCTCAGCGCCGCGACCTCTGCGAGGCGGCGGGCATTGGAGGAGAAGGTCTCGCCGACGACGATTACGGCCGCGGCGCGACCGGCGATGAGCCGTACCGCGTGCTGGCGGTTGGTCGTCGCGTAGCAGATGTCGCTGGTCGGCGGCTCAACCAGGTCGGTGAAGCGCGCGCGAAGGACGTCGACGATCTCTTCCGCCTCCTCCACGGAATAGGTGGTCTGGACCGCCACCGCAGCCGGGGACGCAGAGTCGAGGGTCAGTGCCGCCGCCTCGCTGGCCGATTTCACCACGAGGGTGCTGCCGGGAGGGAGGCGCCCCGTCGTGCCTTCGACTTCCGGGTGGCCTTCGTGGCCGACGAGAATGATGTGGCGACCGTCACGATGGAAACGCTCGACCTGGCGATGCACCTTGGCGACCAGCGGGCATACCGCGTCATAGGCGCGAAGGCCGCGGAACCTGGCTTCGTCATGAATCGCCTGCGCAACGCCGTGTGCCGACAGGACGACCACGGCTCCGGACGGCACTTGCGCCAGCTCCTCGACGAAGATCGCGCCCTCGGCCTCGAGCTCCCGCACCACCGCGAGGTTGTGAACGATCGGGCGGCGGACGTAGACCGGCGGTCCGTGCGCGGCCAGCGCATCGCGAACGGCGTCGATCGCACGGCGCACTCCAGCGCAAAAGCCGCGCGGATTGGCGAGCAACAGCTCGATCTCCGGGCGGAAGTCGTCAGCGCCCGCTGCGCTGGCTGAGGCCATGGTGGACGAGAGATCGGACATCGTAACCCTGCATCGCACCCCCGGCTTCCGGTGGTACGCGCTAGGGTTGGCCGAATCCACATGGCCTAAAGCATGTATTGCATACGGACCGACAAGCGGGTGAAGCCCGGTGCGATGCCGATCCGCACATCCCGAAAGCGCGGCGCTCCAAAGCGTATGCGCGGATTTCGAGAGAAACCGAAGCCCTCGCGCGGGATCCGGAGCATGGTGTCGAGCTCCCGGTTCCGGTTCTCGTCGTGGAAGACCGACAGGGCATATTCCCCGGGCGCGGCATTCATGGTCACGCGCGTCGTCGACGCCGGCACCGTTCGCTTGATCGCCGCCGGATCGTCACGGCAGTTCGGGAAATGACGCGGGTGGCGGGTCAGGCAGAGATGAACGTCGCCGCGCCCGTTTCGAAGGCCCTCGATCGCGACCTCGACCTGGCTCATGCCCTGAGCGCCGGTCAGAAGCAGAAGCGGCGTCGCCGCGGCGATCTTGAAAAGGTTCATGGCGCGGGACCGTACGCGCGTCGCCGCGCCGTCGCCATACGTGCTTTCGGCGAGGTGGGCGGATGAGCCAGACGCTGGTCATCGTCGGCGGCGGTCTGGCGGGCTCGCTCCTGGCCCTCGCCTTTGCCGATCGCCGGACCGACGTGGACATCCTCCTCGTCGAGCAGGGCGAGACGCTCGGCGGCAATCACGTCTGGTCGTTCTTCGACAGCGATCTCGACCCGGCCGGCCAAACGCTGGTCCATCCGCTCGTCACGCAGCGTTGGCTCGATCACGAGATCGCGTTCCCGATGCGGCAGCGCCGTCTCCCGGTCGGCTACAAC
This sequence comes from Sphingosinicella sp. YJ22, assembly GCF_011320075.1. Taxonomy (GTDB): domain Bacteria; phylum Pseudomonadota; class Alphaproteobacteria; order Sphingomonadales; family Sphingomonadaceae; genus Allosphingosinicella. Next base: position 53,731 of record NZ_JAANPA010000006.1, read on the forward strand.
AGCATTCGCTCGGAGCAGCTCGACCGCGTGGTGCGCGCGACCCTTCCTCCGGATCGCATCCGCCGAAGCCAGGTGATCGAGCTCGCGTCGAATTACATTCGGCTGGAGAGCGGCGAGAGGGTCGTCGCCGACGGAATCATCGACGCGCGAGGCGCCTCCGCCTTTCCCGGACTGGACCTTGCCTGGCAGAAATTTGTCGGCCGGACGTTCAGGACGTCGCGCCCGCACGGCCGCTCCACGCCCGTCATCATGGACGCGACGGTGCCCCAGGAGGACGGTTATCGGTTCGTCTACACCCTGCCGTTCGGCGAGACCGAGCTGATGGTCGAGGACACTTATTACTCGGACAGCCCGGTCCTAGACGCGCCCACGATCCGGCAGAGGGTCGACGCCTACCTGGAAAGCGTCACCGGTTCTCCAGCCGAGGTCGTCGGCGAGGAATCGGGGGTTCTGCCGGTCGTGCTCGGCGGCTCCGCGCAATCGCTGTGGCCCGATGGCGAGCCGCTGCCGCGCCTGGGGGTTCGCGGCGGCTTCTTCCACCCGACCACCGGCTATTCGCTTCCCGACGCCGTGGCCAACGCGCTGTTGCTGACGAAGCAGCGGGATCTGTCGACGCCCGCCCTTCACGACCTGTTGCGGCGGCGGGCCATCGCACTTTGGGAGGAGCGAGGCTTCTTCAGGCTCTTGAACCGGATGCTGTTCCGCGCCGCTTCAGGGCCGGAGCGCTACCGCGTTCTCGAGCATTTCTACAGGCTTCCGGACCCGATCGTCGGCCGCTTCTACGCATCCGCCTTGTCGAGGCTGGACAAGATCCGGATCCTGTCGGGGCGCCCGCCGGTTTCGATCCCGCGCGCGATCGGCGCGATGCGAAGCGGCGCGGCATGAGCCGCAGCGCCGCCGTCATCGGGGCCGGGTTCGGCGGCCTTGCCCTCGCCATCCGGCTTCAGTCGGCGGGGGTCGAGACGACGATCATCGAGGCACGGGACAAGCCCGGCGGGAGGGCCTATTTCTGGGAAAAGGACGGCCACGTCTTCGACGCGGGGCCGACCGTGATCACGGACCCGGCCTGCCTTCGCGACCTGTGGGCGCTGACCGGCGCCGACATGGCTGCGGACGTCGAGCTGATCCCGGTCTCGCCCTTCTACCGCCTGTCATGGCCCGACGGGACGCAGTTCGACTATCTCGACGACGACGCCCTGCTCGACGAGCAGATCGCCGCCCTCGATCCCGCCGATGTCGAGGGCTACCGCAAGTTTCTGCGCTATTCGGCCGGGGTCTATGTCGAGGGCTACGAGAAGCTCGGCGCCGTGCCGTTCCTCGACTTCTCGTCGATGCTTCGAGCCGCGCCTCAGCTTGCGCGCCACCAGGCGTGGCGTTCCGTCTATTCGATCGTGTCGAGCTTCGTTCGAAACGAGAAGCTGAGGCAGGCGCTGTCCTTCCACAGCCTGCTCGTCGGCGGAAACCCGATGACCACGAGCGCGATCTACGCGCTGATCCACAAGCTGGAGCGCGACGGCGGCGTGTGGTTCGCCAGGGGCGGCACCAATGCCCTGGTCGCCGGAATGGTCCGCCATTTCGAGCGTCTCGGCGGCACCGTCCGGCTCGGCGATCCCGTCGCCAAGATCGGCACGAGCGGCCGGCGCCTCACGCAGGTGCGCACGAAGAGCGGATGGTCGAAGCAGTTCGATGCCGTTGCGTCCAACGCCGACGTGGTGCGCACCTACGACATGGTCGACGGCGGGCGGGGCGAGCGCGCCGCGCGCAAGCTTCGCCGCAAGAGCTTCTCGCCATCGCTGTTCGTCGTCCATTTCGGAACGACCGGCGCCTGGCCCGACGTGCCGCATCACACGATCCTGTTCGGTCCCCGCTACCAGGGCCTTCTCAGCGACATCTATCGCGGCAGCGAGCTCGCGGACGACCCGTCGCTCTACATCCATCACCCGACGGCGTCGGACAGCGGCATGGCCCCGGACGGACATTCGACCTTCTACGCGCTCGCGCCCGTTCCCCATCTCGGCAAGGCGCCGCTCGACTGGGACGTCGAAGGGCCGCGCTACCGCGATCGAATCCTGCAGATCGTCGAAGAGCGCCTGCTTCCGGGGCTCCGCGGCCGGCTGGGTCCCGTCTTCCACTATACGCCGAGCGACTTCGAGACCGACCTCAACTCGCATCTGGGGTCCGCTTTCAGCCTCGAGCCGCGCCTCACCCAGAGCGCGTGGTTCCGGGTCCACAACCGCGACGACGAGATCGAGAACCTCTACTTCGTCGGCGCGGGGACGCACCCCGGCGCGGGCATTCCCGGGGTCGTGGGAAGCGCCAAGGCGACGGCGGGGCTGATGCTGGCCGATCTCGCCGCCTGATGGTCAGCGCCGCCCCGCCGCCGGATCGCGCCGAGCTGGTCGCCACCGCCAGCCGAACCATCCGTGACGGGTCGCGCTCCTTCCACGCCGCCAGCCAGCTGTTCGACCGGACGACCCGCGAGCGCGCTTGGCTCCTCTACAGCTGGTGCCGCCATTGCGACGACGTGTGCGACGGGCAGGATCTCGGTCATCGCGCGGAGCAGCGTCCGCAGGCGCTGGAGGATATCGAGGCGCTGACCCGCGACACCCTGGCCGGCGCGCCGCCCGACATATTCTTCTACCAGGCGCTCGCGGCCGTGCTCGACGAATGCGCCATCCCGCACCGCTTCCTCACCGATCACTTGGCCGGGTTCGCGCTCGACACCGAGGGCTGGCGTCCGCAGGACGAGCGCGACCTCGTCACCTATTGCTACCATGTCGCGGGCGCGGTCGGATGCATGATGGCGGTGGTGATGGGGGTCGACCCGCGCGACGAGGACACGCTGGAAAGCGCTTCGGCGCTCGGCATCTCCTTCCAGCTTTCCAACATCGCCCGCGACCTCAAGGAGGATCGGGCGGCGGGGCGCTGCTACGTGCCCGCATCGTGGCTTCGGGAATATAGCGTCGATCCCGCCGCCGGGCTTCCGGCCGACGATCCGGACATGCTGGCTGTCATCGCGGCGAGGCTCGTCCGGTTGGCCGACCAGCACGAACTGAAGGCCCGAAAGGGGGTGCCGATGCTTCCGTTCCGGTCGCGCTGGGCGGTGCTCGCGGCGGCGCGGATCTATGGCGAGATCGGGCGGCGGGTGGCCGCGCTCGGCCCGGCGGCATGGGACAAGCGCGTCGTGATCCGGCGGCGGGTCAAGCTGCGCTTCCTGCTGTCGAGCTTCGTCGAGACCTTGCGCACCGGCGGCGGCGAAGGCCGATCCTATCCGGTGCGCGCCGAGCCGGTCCGCTCGGCCGGAAGCCGCCACCAGGGAGTCGCCGGCGAGCGGTGATGCTCGTGATGATAGCCGAAGTGGAAGCAGGTCAACAGTGACAGGGCCTTGCCGTAGGAGCTGCTGCGCGCGCGGTGGCGATCGGCGAAGGGATCAGGGCCGGCGCGGTGCGGCAGGTAGGTCCCGAACAGGAAGAGCTGAAGCGACGACAGGATCGCGGGCACCGCCCAGAACAGCAGCAGGTTGGCCAGGCTCGCCCCGAGCAGGAGGAGATAGACGGCCACGCCCGCCGCGATCACGCAGAGCTCGCGGAGCCCGAGATACTGGCGGATGAAGCGCCGGTACCAAGGCCAGAACCGGTCCGGATGATCCGCGTCGAAATCGGGGTCGGTGCCCGTCCCGGCATGGCGGTGGTGGTCGAAATGCTTGGGTGACAGCCGGTCGAAGGAGAAGCCGGCGTAGAGCAGCAGCGCAAGCCTCCCGGCCGCCCGGTTCAGCGCCGGCCGGCCCGGCGCGAGCGCGCCGTGCATGCAGTCATGGGCGACGATGAACAGGCCGACGCTAAGCCAGCATTGCAGAAGGACGATCGCCGGAGCGGCGAGAAGGCCGGGGCCTGACAGCTCGACGAGGAAGACGGCGGCGATGTGCGCAGTGAGCCACGACGCGATGATCGCCGCTGCGAGGAGGAGGCCGATCGCGGTCTGGCGGGCGCGGCTCAAGGAGTCGCGCTCCGCCCCTTCAGCTGCTGCTTCAGGCGCGGGAGCGGAGGCGCATAGAGGAAGCCGAAGGACACCGCGCCGTCGCGCTCGCGGACCGCATGGTGAAGCCGGTGCGCCTGGACGAGATGCTTGAGATAGCCGCTTCGCGGCACCGGCAGGAGCGGGATGCGGCGGTGGACCAGGCCGTCGTGGAAGATCGCGTAGATGACCCCGTAGCCGGCCATTCCGACGCCGACCCACCAGAGCAGGGGCCAGGCTTCGCCAAGCGCGAACAGGGTGATGCTCAGGACGGCGAACACGACCGCATAGAGGTCGTTCCGCTCGAAGGCTCCGTCGCGAGGCTCATGGTGGGAACGGTGCCACCCCCAGCCGAAGCCGTGCATGAGGTAGCGGTGGACGAGATAGGCCACCGCCTCCATCGCCGCGACCGTCGCGACGGCGATCGCCACTCCGAGGGCCCAGGACTCGCTCATGGTCTCGCACTAGGATGCCGGGAATAGGCCGTCCACCTTCGCGAGGCGGCTACCGCACAAAGCGGGTAGGGGCGATCGCGGCCTCGACCTCCGCTTGCGTCAGCCCGAACTGGCCGAGCGAATAATGATGGTCCGCGAGCCGGCGGTGGCGCTTGCGGGCGAGGTAGCGCGCCATTCGCTGCTCGACTTCGGGCAGGAGGGGGAGGTCGAGGATCCGGTAGACCTTGCGCATGGCGGCCCGCCAGTCGGCGCCGATCTCGTCGAATGAGACGTCGATTTGAGGGCCGCCGAAGCCGGCCCGGGCATCGTCGGTGCGGCGTCGGCGAAGGGCGACCTTGCGCAGCCACTCGCGGCCGATCCAGTGCGGGTCGACCGCGTTCGACTGGACCTGCATCTGGTTGAGGACGAGCGAGGCCGACGAGGCGACGAGGGCCGGTGCAGGGCGATCGAGGCAGACCAGCCGAGCGTCGGGGAAGATGGCGAGGACCGAGGCGAGGTCCTGCGTCATCTGGGGGAGCTTGAGGATCCACGGCCGCCCGCCGGACTCGCCGCGGAGCCAGGCGATGGTCTGGAGGAGGCGCCTGAACTCGCCATAGACGGGCCGCGTGTCCATCGTCTCGCAGGCGGCGGCGAAGCCCGGCACGCGCCACTGTGCCTCGTAGGCCGAGCCGAAGACGGCAATGTTGTGGAAGCCGATCTCCTCGTCGGGCTCGGCGGTGCGGGTCGGGTGGATGACGTCGAACTGTGGGTTGAGCCAGCGCGCCGCTCGAAGGGCGAGCCAGCCGCGCAGGCGGCGGTCGTCGAGGGCGCGCAGGCGCTTCCCGGCCGGCACCGGGTTCCAGCTTTCGAAAAAGCGCGTGTGGGCGAGGCGCGGGTCGCAGGCGAGAAGGCGCTGCATCCGGGTGGTCCCCGAGCGCATCTGGCCGAGGACGATGACCGGGGCGCGGATCTGCTGGTCGAGGATCTCCGGGTGGCGCTGCCACAGCTCGTGCATTCGGGCGCGATTGGCGAGCGCAGCGACGAGCTGGCCATAGGCGATGACCATTCCGAGCGGGGTGAGCTCGGCCTCGCCGTGCAGGTCGCGAGTGAGGATGTCGAGCCGGTCGCGCCAGTCACCGTCATCTTCCGGCACTTCACGTCCCGCGCGAGACTGGGCGGCGGCGATCAGGGCGTCGGGCTCCAAGACGGGCCGAGGCAGCCATTTGCGGCGCCAAGCGGCGTCCAGCATCGCGTTGAGGCGGGCGTGTGAGCGGCTGAAAGGTTGGTCGGAATCTGGTGGGACCCGCCGGGTGTCTTTCCGCAGCAGCTCCATAGATTTCGCCTCGGGGCTCATGGGCGGGTCAACACCCCTCGCGCAGGATCGTGCCCCGAGCGCCGGTAGCCGTTTCTCGTCGATGTCCGTGATTCGGCGGCCAAGACGAACAGGCATCGCCACGCAACGGGGGAAGAGACGCCGGGGCCTAAACGGCAGCTTCTGTGTTCGAGGTGACGAAAGCAGTCGGTCAGTTCTCGGCCAATTGCGGCCGGTCGGTCCGGTGTTGCGCTTGGTATCGCACTGGTATCGCAAATGGCTCGGGTCAGTGCCGCCGAGGCCCAAACCGCTCAACGAAAATGGCGGTTTTCCGTGATTTCTGCAGATTTTCGTGCAATCGCACTGCAGAGGTCGGGGGTTCGATTCCCCTAAGCTCCACCAGCCTCTTTCTTGTAAGAACAAGTGGTTGGCGCTTGCGTCGCGTCGATTGACGGGTTGTCTGCGCTACCGGCGAGTGGCGGGCCCTAGATCAGCGTGACTATGCCGGCAGCCGCCAGGGCGAGGCCGCTCGCGACCAGCGTCGCGATGCCGAGCCTGCCTTTCGTCCAGCCCGCCGTGCCGAAGACCACGAACGCCTTGAACAAGGTGTTCAGCAGGACGGGAATGGCGATCACCAGTCCCGCCGTTTCGGGGTCGAGGGTGCCCGGTCGGAGCGATCCGACGGTCACGATCGCCGCATCCACGTCGAAACTGCCCGATATGGCGATGAGCGTCGCGACCCCCGCATCCCCGAAGCGCTGCTCTGCCCAGCGCGCGGCCACCGCCATGACGGCGACGAGGAGCGCGAAGCCCAGGGCCGGCAGCAGGTCGAAGGGGTTGCGGGTTTCGGCGGCGACGGTCTCGGCCATAGCCTCATCGCGCGAGCGCCGAACAAGCCACAAGGTCGCGAGCGCCGATACGAGGGCGGCCGGCACGACGGGGATGGCGAGGCTTGGCATCGCGGATGGCGCGAGGACAGCTGTGAGCGCAAGGACTCGGCAGAACATCAAAGTGGAGGCGACGGCGATGCCGGCGGAGAGGAGGAAGTCGCCGCCGCTGCCGCTCCTCAGCCGCGCCGACAACGCGGCCGTCACCGCGGTTGACGAGTACAGGCCGCCGATCGCGGCAGTGGCCAGAGTTCCGCGGCTTCGCCCGAAGGCGCGGTCCGCGACATAGCCTGCGAACGAGAAGCCGCTGACCAGGACGACGACCAGCCAGATCTGGCGTGGGTTCCAGGCGTCGTAGGGCCCGTAGCGGCCGTCGGGCAGCAAAGGCAGGATCACCGCGGCGATGATGACGAAGCGGATCGTCGCCCGGAGGTCGGCCTCGCTCAGGCGGTCGAGCAGCCCGTGCAACTGCTTCTTGGTCGCGAGGATGAGCGCGACCGTGGCTGCAATGGCGGCGGCCATCACCGTCTGCCCAGTCGTCGCGAGATAGCCGATCCCAAGGGTGACGAGGCCGGCGATCAACGAGGTTGCGCCGACCCAGTCGCCGTCCCTGATCTCGCGGGCATAGCCGATCACCAGCGTGGCCACCGCTCCCGAGACGAGCAGCGCCGGCACGATCGGGCCGGTGGCGGTGACCATCACCCCGGCAATGCCGCCGAGAAGCCCGAGCAGTCCGAAGGTGCGAAGGCCGGCGACCCGGCTGCCTTCCGGCTGGTCGCGCGCGCTCCAGCCCCGCTCGAGCCCGATCAGAAGACCGAGACCGAGCGAGACGAGCAGGCTCCATGCGAGCGACCAGGTGCCGATCGGTGTTCCCCCGGGAAAGTCGTCGTGACTCAGCTTGTATGCAACGAATCCGGCACGAGGACGAATGTCGATCCGGGCGGGAGGCCGGCCTCGACGGCGGCGCGGAAGGCCGGGTCGGCCGAGACGAGGTCGAACGGGTTGCGCGTTGGAGCCGCGCCGTCCGCCTGTCCGGTGAGCGGGACCCGAGTCCATTGCGGCTCGCTGCTCCGCGGCCCGAGCCTGAACGCGGTCAGGGTCTGTACCGCCGGAGCCGACATCGGCGCCGACGCGACGATCTCTCCCCCGCGAAGCAGGAGAATGCGGCCGTCGGCGATGCTCGCCACGATGGTGGCTGGACCCGCCAGCGAGATTGCGGCCGTCCGAATCGCCGGCCCGTCGGCCAAATGCCGGTCCAGCATGCGTTCCGTCGCGCCGAGATCCTCCGACAGGCCGAGGCGGGGCATCGCGGTCCGATCCGTGATCACGACCGGCGTGCCGAGGCGGGTGACGCCGTAGAGCAGCCGCGCGAAGTCGTGTGGGAGCCTGATGCAGCCGTGGGAGGCCGGGAAGCCGGGCAGGGCGCCGCCGTGAAGCGCGATGCCGCCCCAGGTGAGGCGCTGCATGAAGGGCATCGGCGCGTTGTTGTAGAGGCTGGAATAATGCTCCACGCGGCGCTGGAGCACGCGATAGGTGCCGGTCGGCGTCGTGAACCCCCGGCGGCCGGTCGAGACGGTGGTGATTCCGATCGGGATGCCGTTGCGGTAGGCGATGAGGCGCTGGGTATGCCGGTTGATGACGACCAGCACCGGCCCCTCCGAAGCGAGCTCGGGCGCCCAGATGAAGTCGCCCGGGTGGAATCGCTCGACTTCCGCCAGCACGGTGCCGCGTCCCAGCGACGGCGGGTCGGCGGCGGCCGGGACGGCGAGCACGAGAAGCACCAGCGCGAGCAGCGCCGCGGCGATCACGGTTCTGGTCATTCCTGCACCATGAGGTTGAGCCGCGCGGTCCAATATCAGGGATAGTCCGTAGGATCGGCGTGGCTTGCCGGGCATCCGATCGGGGTGCGGTCGTGGGCCGGCAAGCCACGGCCCCTGATGCAGCCTTCGCCTGCAAGAGGGCATAGGGAATAATCCCTACCGGCCGCACAGCGCGCGGCACCTAAGGAGGATTGCTTAGCGACGAGGGCCCAATGCCGAGGCAGGCTGCCCGAAAGGGAGAAGGCGATGGCTCAGCGCTCCATGATCATCGTCGGCGCCGGCGTCGGAGGGCTGGCGGCCGGATGCTATGCCCGAATGAACGGCTATGACGCCCATATCCTCGAAATGGGCGAGCGCCTCGGCGGCTGCTGCACGTCGTGGCGGCGCGGCGACTATGTCTTCGACGGCTGCCTCCACAATCTGGGCGGCACCGACTTCGGAAGCGCGCTCAACAGGATGTGGCGCGAGCTCGGCGTCGTGCCCCAGCTCCGCATGGGCGCTTTCACCGAGCAGGTGGCGGTCGAGCGAGACCAGGGCGAGCCGCTCATCCTCTACGCCGATCTCGACCGGCTCTCGGCCCGTCTGAAGACGCTGGCGCCGGCGGATGCCGACCGGATCGACCGGCTGATCGCGGGCGCCCGCTTCTTCGCCGGCTTCGACATGATGGGTCTCGCTCTCGCCGGTCCGGCCAAGCGCTACGCCGCCTTGCTGCGCATGCTTCCCCTTGCCCTGCGCTGGCGCTCGATGACGCTCGGCGACCTGGCGAAGCGTTTCAGCCATCCTTTCCTGCGCGCGGCCGTTCCCCGCCTCATCTATGACTGGCCGGAGCAGAGCGTGCTGATGCTGCTCTATTTCCTGGGCCGGCTGTCGGTCGGCGACCTGGGCTGGGTCGAGGGCGGGTCCGCTGCTCTCTCCGCGGCGATCGGCAAGCGTTTCGCCCAGCTTGGCGGCACGATCCGCTACGGCGCCCGCGTTCGGTCGATCATCGTCGAGGGCGACCGCGCTGTCGGGGTGCGCCTCGCCGACGGCGACGAGGAGCGTGCAGACGTCATCGTCTCCGACGCCGACGGCCGCACGACGATCTTCGACATGCTCGGCGGCCGCTATGCCAGCCACAAGCAGCGCCTCTTCTACAGCCGACCCGAAGACCGAGTGGAGATGGGCGTCCACCTGTCCTTCGGCGTGGATGCCGCGTTCACGAGCGAGCCCCATGCGATCGTCATTCCGCTCGATCCGCCGACGGAGATCGATCGCGAGGTACGCGACCGGCTGTTCGTCCAGATCTTCAACCATGACCGGTCCTACGCGCCTCCCGGCAAGACGGTGATCAAGGTGCTGTTCGGCACCAGCTTCAACCGGTGGGAGCGGCTGGCGGCCGATGCCGCGGCCTATCAGGCGGCGAAGGACCGCATCTTGGGAGCCGTCGGCGCGGCGTTGGAGCGGCGCTTCCCGGGCTTCCTCGATGCGGTCGAGGTCGCCGACGTGGCCACCCCGATCACCAGCCTGCGCTTCACCGGGGCCGGCCATGGCTATGAGGACAGCATGAGTGGCGTCATGTCGTCGCTGTTCCTCGGGCGCCGCCGCGGCCGTTCGTTGCCCGGGCTCGCCGATTTCTACCAGGTCGGCCAGTGGGCGGGCGTGCCGGGGGTGCCGTTCGTCGCCGCCGACGGACGCAACCTCGTCAAGGCCTTGTGCCGGAAAGAGGGACGGCCCTTCGTCGCGCGGTGGCCGAGCGATGCGGAATCGCCCCATCCCGCCTTCGCCGCGCTCGCCTGAGGCCGCCATATGGCGACGATTGCCGAACCGGACGGGGGCCCGGCCACGACGGGCGGCGGCTCGGTCTATCGCACGCGCGGGCTGACCAAGGTCTATGGCAGCGGCGCGGGCGCGGTGCATGCCCTGCGCGGCGTCGACCTCGATGCGCGCGAGGGGGAGATGATCGTCCTGCTCGGGCCTTCGGGGTCGGGCAAGTCGACCCTTCTCAACATCCTCGGCGGGCTCGACCGCGCCAGCGGCGGCCATGCCTGGTTCCACGACCGCGACCTGGTCGGCTGCGACGACGACGCGCTCACCGAATATCGGCGCCGAAGCGTCGGCTTCGTGTTCCAGTTCTACAACCTGATCGCCTCGCTGACCGCGCGCGAGAACGTCTCGCTGATCACCGAAATCGCCGAGAAGCCGCTCGACCCGGCGGAGGCCCTGGCGCTGGTCGGGCTTGAGAAGCGGCTCGATCATTTCCCGTCGCAGCTGTCGGGGGGCGAGCAGCAACGGGTCGCGATCGCTCGGGCGATCGCCAAGCAGCCAGCCGTCCTGCTCTGCGACGAACCCACCGGCGCGCTCGACAGCCAGACCGGGCGGATGGTCCTTGCCGCCATCGATGAGGTCAACCGCCGCCTGGGCACCACGACCTTCGTGATCACCCACAACGCCGTGATCGCCGACATGGCGGACGAGGTGCTGCTGTTCGGCGACGGCCAGATCGTCGGCACGCGCCGCAATGCCGTGCGCAAGGCCCCGGCGGAGCTCAGCTGGTGACGATTCTCCGCGTCAAGCTGTTGCGCGACCTGTGGCGGCTGCGCGCCCAGGCGCTAGCCATCGCCCTCGTCATCGCCGCCGGCGTCGGCATGGTCGTGATGTCGTTCGGAATGATCCGCTCGCTCGAGGCGACTCGCGAGGCTTATTACGACCTCTACCGCTTCGCCGACGTCTTCGCCCCGCTCCGCCGGGCTCCGGAGCCGCTGATGGCTTCCGTGCGCATGCTGCCGGGCGTGGCGATGGCGGAGAGCCGGATCAGCACCGGCGCGATCCTCGACGTGCCTGGCGTGATGGAGCCGGTCTCCGCCCGAATCCACTCGCTTCCGCCGGACGGGCAGCCGGCGCTGAACCGGTTGGTGGTGCGCAGCGGGCGCCTTCCCGATCCGCGCCGTTCGCAAGAGGTCGTCGCCAACGAAGCCTTCGCGAACGCGGCGCGCCTGCGGGTGGGGGATCGCATCGCCGCCACGCTCTACGGCAACCGCGTCGAGCTGAGGCTCGTCGGCACCGTGCTCTCGCCGGAATATGTCTACACCGTCGCGCCGGGGCAGATCTTCCCCGACAACCGGCGGTTCGGAACGCTGTGGATGGGGCGGGAGCCGCTCGCCGCCGCGCTCGACCTGACCGACTCGTTCAACGAGGTCACCCTGCGCCTCGCCCCGGATGCGGACCAAGGCGAGGTGATCCGCCGCCTCGACCTGCTGCTCGCCCCTTATGGCGGCAACGGCTCATTCCCGCGCGACCAGCAGATTTCCGACCGTTTCGTCACCAACGAGATCAGCCAACTGCGCGTCACGATCGAGCTGCTCCCGCCGATCTTCCTCGCCGTCGCGGCCTTCCTGTTGAACATCGTGCTCGCGCGTCTCGTCGACACCGAGCGGGAGGTCATCGGGCTCTTGAAGGCGTTCGGCTATCGCGGGCGCACGATCATGCAGCATTATGCGGAGCTTGCGCTGCTGCTGTCGGTCGGGGGGCTGGTCCTCGGAGTCGCGGTCGGCACATGGCTCGGGAGGGCGCTGGCCCGGCTCTACCAGGCCTATTTCGTCTTCCCCTTCCTCGAGTTTCGAGCGGGCGCCGACGTCTATCTCATCGCCATCGCCGTGACGCTCGCCGCGGTCATCGCCGGCGCCTTTGCCGCCGTCCGCCGCGCCGCAGGTCTCAACCCCGCCGAGGCCATGCGCCCGCAGGTGCCGCCCGATTTTTCCGGACGTCTCGCCAATCTCGTGACGTCGCTTGGCCCCGACGAGCCGACAAGGATGATCCTTCGCGGCCTCATCCGGAGGCCGCTTCGGACCAGCCTTGCCGTCACCGGGATCGCCGCCGCTCTCGGACTCTACATCGCCTCGGCGAGCGCGACCGACAATGTCGAGCGGATGATCGACCTGGTCTTCGGCCAAGGCCAGCGCGGCGACCTTATCGTAGCATTCAGCGAGCCGCGCGACGCGCGCGCGCTGCACGAGCTGCAGCGGCTTCCCGGCGTGCTTCGGGTCGAGCCGTTCCGGGCGGCGGGAGCGCGGCTGCGGGCAGGGCCGCGGGTGGAGCGCGAGGGCCTGTCCAGCGTCGACAGCGGCGCCGACCTCCGGCGCTTGATCGACCTCGAAGGCCGCCTGGTCGATCCGCCGCCGGCCGGCGCGATCGTCTCGACATCGCTCGCGTCGCAACTCGGCGTCGCCACCGGCGACCGCATCACGGCCGAAATCACCGAGGGCGACCGGCCGACGCTCAGCATCCCGGTGGCGCGGATCGTCGACACCCCGATCGGCGCGTCGGTGACGATGGACCGGCGAGCGATCAACCGGCTGCTGCGGGAAGGGGAGACGATCTCCGGCGCCTATCTGTCGGTCGACGATGCCCGGCTTCCGCGGCTGTACGCCGAGCTCAAGGTCACGCCGGGCATCGCGAACGTGACGATCTTTTCGGCTATGCTGCAGTCGCTTCGACAGACGATCGGGGAGAATATGGGGATCGTCACGATGTTCAACACCGGCTTCGCGGCCCTTATCGTGCTGGGGGTCGTCTACAACAGCGCCCGGATCAGCCTGTCGGAACGCGCCCGCGACCTCGCGTCTTTACGGGTGCTCGGGTTCCGCCGCGGCGAGGTCGGCTTCGTGCTGCTGGGCGAGCTGGCCTTGCTCGTGCTCCTCGCCATTCCGATCGGCGCCCTGCTCGGAATCGGCCTTTCCTGGCTTCTGACCGAAGCCTACAGCGCCTCGGCCGACAGCCACGCCAGCCTCTATACCATCCCGTTCGCCATCAACCCGGCGACGGTCGCGGAGGGCGTTCTGGTCGTCTCGGGCGCGGCCGCCGTCACCGCCCTGCTGATCCGGGACCGCACGGATCGGCTCGACCTCATCCGCGCGTTGAAGACGAGAGAATGATGGCGTCCGGCAAGTGGGTCAGCGGCCCGAGGCTGATCGGCGCACTGGTGCTGCTGGTGCTGGCAATTGCGATCTACTTCGCCTTGCGCACGCCTCCACTCGAAGTGGAGCTCGGCAGCGTCAGCCGCGGCCCCATGACCGTCACCGTCGACGATCTCGGCGAGACCCGCGTGACCGACATGTACGTCGTCTCGGCGCCGGTGAGCGGACAGCTGCTGCGGGTGCCGCTCAAGCCGGGAGACCAGGTGACACCCGCGCGAACCCTGCTCGCGCGCATCCAGCCCGCCGAGCCGGGGCCGCTGGACTCGCGCACGCTGGCGCAGACCGAAGCGAATGTGCGGGCGCTCCAGGCGCAGCTGTCCGGGGCGGAGGCGCGGGTGGCGGAGATGCAGGCGGAGCGGGAGCTTGCGGAACGCGAACTTGCCCGGACAACCGAGCTTGCGCAGCGAGGCTTCGTCTCGCGCGCCCAGCTCGATCGCGCCCGCGCCACTCGCGACCGCACGCGGGCGACTGCCACGCAGGCGGGCGAAGCGGTTCAGCGGGCTCGACAGGACCTGTCGGCAGCCCGCGCCACCCTCATCACCGCGAGCAGCGGTCGGAGCGGTCGCGGCGCCGTGGCCGTGACGGCGCCGGTCGGTGGCTATGTCATGCGGGTGCCGCAGGAGAGCGAGCGGGTGGTCGTCGCCGGCACGCCGCTGGTCGAGATCGGCGATCCGGCGCGACTGGAGATGGTCACCGACCTTCTTTCGAGCGACGCCGTGCGGGTCCGAGAGGGCGCTCCGGTCCGGATCGAGGAATGGGGCGGCGAACGGCCGCTCCAGGGGCGAGTCCGGCGGGTCGAGCCCTACGGCTTTCTCAAGATCTCAGCGCTGGGCGTCGAAGAGCAGAGGGTCAACGTGATCATCGACTTCGCCGAGCCCTACCAGGCCTGGCAGCGGCTGGGCCACGGCTATCGCGGGCGGGTGCGGATATCGACCTGGCAGGCGCCGAACGTGCTGCGGGTGCCGATCAGCGCGCTGTTCCGAAGCGGCCAGGACTGGGCGGTGTTCGCGGTCGGGGAGGACGGCGTGGCGCGGCTCAACCGCGTGCGCATCGGCCATATGAACGACGAAGTCGCCGAGCTTCTCGACGGTCTCCGCGAAGGCGCGAGCGTGATCCTCCACCCAAGCGACCGGGTGGAGGAAGGCGTGGAGGTTCGCGGCCGCGATTGAAGATCACCGCAGCTGCTTCTCGGCGATCATGAGCGTCGCGTCGTCGGGGCAGACGCGCACGGTGAAGCCCATTTCGCGCTCGAGCTTCAACGCCTTGTCGTCGTCCGACGTCTCGAGCGAGGTGACCCGGCCGATCCCCGCCGCTTCGGCATAGCGGACCGTGTGGTCGAGCAGCGCCCAGCTCACGCCATGGGCCTTGCGGTCCGGGCGGGTGGCCACTGCGAATTCCGCGGACGAATAGTCGCTTTTGGCGACGAGTTGAGCGGCGGCGATCAACTCGCCGGTGAATCGCTCGAAGGCGAGGAAGCTGACCGCGTGCGGGTTGTCGTTCCGCACCATCGCTTTCAGCACGCCCTCGCTGACGTTGCGCACGGCGGTCAGGAAGCGATGGCGAAGGTCGTCGGGGCCCAGCTTCGCGAAGAGCTCGGCCAGGGCGTCCTCGTCGCCGGGCCGGGCGGGGCGGATGTGGATCGCAAAACTGGTGTTGGTGTCGACGTCGCGGGTCCAATCGACCTCGACCGCCTGCGCGTAGAGCGGCGTGGCGAATTCCTGTGTCAGTTCGTGATGGCTCGTATCGTCGGGCATGCTCTTTCCTCTCGCGCTTGCTCGGAGCGCCCGGCCGGCCTCCCCAGGTCGGCCGGGCGCCCCGCCGGCAGCCACGCCATCGAACGTGACGTTTCTGGCGCCGGGTGGCCGACGCAGATTGTCCTGCTTGCCGGGACCATGACCTGGGGGATCCGGATCGGCGATACGCAAATGCCCCTATCCGGAAGGGTCGTGGCCCACGGCGTCGACGTCACCCACCGGCAACACCCCGCTCCGCGCCGGAATTTGGAGTGTCGCCTGCGGTGGCCCCGTGATAGCCTGCCCCCCGGGTCGGCGATGGCAGCGGAACGGGATCTCGGTTCAGCGATCGGAGGAGCGGCGGAGCCGTTCGGACCGCCGGCGTGGCGCGCATCGGTGGTGCGGATCGCCGCCGCTGTCGGGACTGTTGCTGTCACCGTCGCATTCCAGGCCGTGGCCGAACCCTGGCTCGGCGAGCGGGCGCCGCTCCTGCTGTTCACGCTGCCGGTTCTCGGATGCGCGCTCTATTGCGGCCGCGCGGCGGCGATGGTGGCGGCGAGCCTCGCGCTCCTGTTCGGCGCGCTGCATTTCTCGGACGATGGCTTGTTCAGCCGAGCCGACGTGGCGCACCTGATCGCCTTCGCGGTGGTGTCGGGCGGCATCGTCCTGCTCGCCGATCGCCTGGTGCGGACGAGGCTGAGCGAAAGCAGTCGGCGCGAGAGCGCCGAGGAGGCAAGCAGGAACTTCGAGATTGCCACCCGCGAGCTGGAGCGCCGCGAGCGGCATCTCCGCTCGATCCTCGAGACTGTCCCGGACGCGATGATCGTGATCGACGAACGAGGGCGGATCCGGTCATTCAGCGCCGCCGCGGAGGACATGTTCGGATATTCCGAGGACGAGCTGCTGGGTGAGAACATCAGCGCGCTGATGCCATCGCCCGATCGCGAACGGCACGACGGCTATCTTGCGCGCTACGCCCGGACGGGAGAACGACGAATCATCGGCGTGGGGCGGGTGACCACCGCTAGGCGCCGTGACGGATCGACCTTCCCGATCGACCTTCATGTCGGCGAGACGAAGGTGGGCGACGAGCGGTTATTCACTGGCTTCATCCAGGACTTGACCGAGCGGCAGCAGGCGGAGCTGAGGCTCCACAACCTGCAATCGGAACTGGCCCATGTCTCGCGCGTGACCGCCATGGGCACGCTTGCGACGTCGCTGGCGCATGAGCTCAACCAGCCGCTGACCGCCATCGCCAATTATGTCGAGACGTCGCGGGACCTGCTCGACAACGGGCCGGATGCGGAGGCGGTCGAGACCGTTCGGGAAGCCCTGGCCGAGTGCGCGGCCCAGTCCCTTCGGGCCGGCCAGATTGTCCGGCGCCTGCGCGACTTCATATCGCGCGGAGAGAGCGACAAGCGGGTCGAGAGCCTCAGCAGGCTGATCAGCGAAGCCAGTGCGCTGGCACTTGTCGGTGCCGGCGACCGCGGCATCGAGGTGGACGTCAAGCTTGGCCGCGGGGTCGACGACGTGCTGGTCGATCGAATCCAGGTCCAGCAGGTCCTGCTCAACCTCATCCGCAACGCGGTTCAGGCGATGAATGGATGCCCGACTCGCCGCCTGGAGATCAGTTCGCGCCGCGCCGACGTGGGAATGATCGAGGTCGTCATCGCTGACAGCGGCCCAGGCCTTCCGCCCGAGGTCGGCGAGCACCTGTTCCAGCCGTTCGTCAGCACCAAGTCGGAAGGCATGGGGCTGGGCCTGTCGATTTCCCATGCGATCGTGACGGGACATGGCGGGCGAATCTGGGCGGAACCGTCGCGACTTGGCGGAACCGCCTTTCACTTCACGCTGATGGACGCAGGAGACAAAGATGACGAGCGCTGACGGGCGTATCGTGTACCTGGTCGACGACGACGAGGCGATCCGCCGTTCCGCGGGCTTCATGCTGAAGACCTCGGGATTCACCGTTAAGAGCTTCGCGACCGGGCTGGAGTTCCTCAAGGAGCGCGAGCTCGCTCCCGGCTGCGTCCTCCTCGACGTCCGGATGCCCGGCATGGACGGGCTCGAGGTACAGAAGGCGCTGTGCGAGCGGGGCGACGATCACCCGATCATCGTCATGACCGGTCATGGTGACGTCAGCGTGGCCGTGAAGGCGATGAAGGAGGGCGCCGTCGACTTCATCGAGAAGCCATTCGAAAAGGCGGCCCTGCTTGAGGCGATCGACGACGGCTTTGCGCGTCTGGAGCGTTCGGACCGCGGCCGTTTGCGGGGGGACGAGGCGCGCGTCCGGCTCAACTCCCTTACCCCGCGCGAGATGGACGTGCTCCAGGGGCTCGTCCGCGGCCACCCGAACAAGACGATTGCCTACGATCTCGACATCAGCCCGCGAACGGTCGAGATCCATCGCGCAAATTTGATGAGCAAGCTCGGCGTGCCGAGCCTCTCGGACGCATTGCGAATCGCGTTTCAGGCGGGCCTCGGGAATGGCGAGGACTAGCGCGTCGCGGCGCCGTTCAGGCGGGTCACCGCGGCGACCTTGAACGGCAGCCGCTCTCCGTCTGGCTCGGTGAGCGTGATGTACTCGCCGGCCCGCAGCGGGTGCGTCTCGAGGTGGTAGATCGTCTCGTCGTCGTCCTCGCCGATACGGTAGGAGAAAGCCCAGCCGAGACGGGTCGGAATGAGATGTCCCACCAGATCGGCCTCGTTCGGCCAGAACCGCCGGACGGTGTTGCGTCCGGGATCCTCGTCGAGCGCCGCCTCGTCGATGAGCCCGGCGTCGTCGAGCGGTAACCTCAGCAGGTAGTAGCGGCTAGGGGACCCGAGCGGGAATTCCGGCGTGCGGGCGAGTTCGAGGCGGATTGAATACCAGGTCATGCGCGATCAATGCGCGCCGCCGCCCGAGCCGGCCATACGTGTCTCTACGGATCGGCGGCCGGTCCGGAAAACTGCGTAATGCCCGCCCGGGACCGCCGGCGTAGCCCATGCTCATGCACATGGGAGCAGCACGATGAAATCGATCCTCCTCTACGCGAACGAAGATGGCGGGCTGGAAGCCCGGCTCCAGGCGGCGCTCGACCTTGCCCGGGCCGACCAGGGCCACATCACCTGCATCCAGGTGACTCCCTATCAGAGCTACGTCCTCGGCGACCCGTTTGGCGGCGTCTACGCGATTCCGGCAGTCATGAACGAACTCAACGAGAAGCGCGCGGCGAACCGGGCGCGGCTCGAGGCGCAGCTGGCGGCGGAGGACGCGTGCTGGTCCTGGGTGGAGGCGGATGGCGACACCGCGAAGAGCATCGTCGACTGTTCGCACCTCGCGGACGTCGTCGTGCTCAGCCTTGCGGGCACAAACGGCGCGGCCCGGGATGGCGCGATGTCGATCATCGGAGAAACCCTCGTCCATACTCCTACGCCGATCCTCGCGGTCCCGAGCGAACCGCGCTCGTTCAACTGCTTCGGTCCGGCCGTGGTGGCGTGGAACGGGTCGGCCGAGTCCTCCCATGCCCTTCGCGCCGCGCTGCCGCTGCTCAAGTCCGCTTCGGCGGTCCACGTTCTCACCGTGGAGGAGGAAGGTGACGCGTTCCCGGCCACTCAGGCCTGCGAATATCTCGGCTGGCATGGCATCTCCGCCGAGCTGATCGAGATGCGGCCGGGCAACCGCTCGGTGTGGGAGACGATCGCCGATACCGCCGCGGACCTCGGCGCCTCGTTCGTCGCGATGGGCGGCTACGGACATTCGCGCTTCCGCGAGGCGGTCCTCGGCGGCGTCACGCGCGCTATGCTGAAGCAGGACGCCCTGCCGCTGCTGGTCGGGCACTAGGCGCGGCGCGCGCCGCCTTGCGCGCGTCCCGGTGTGCCGAGAAGCGCTCCAGGACGCCGCGCAGCTGTGCGATCGCCTCGCGCCGTTCCGCCGGCTCGACGTGCTCGAGCCGCTGCTTCAGGTTCACCGCGAAGTCGGCATAGTCGTTCTGCCAGTCGCGGCCGACCGCCTCGCGCAGGTCCATGCGACCTGTGGTCAGGCGGCGCGCGACTGCGCCTGCGGGAAGCTCGTAACGCTCCCCGATCTCCGGGAGGATCACTGAGGCGAAGTCCTGTTCGACGGCCGAGCGCAGCCCCTCGAGCCCCTGCGGCTCGCCATGGGTGAGGAAGACGCTGCCGCGAACCGGCCTTCGCGCCTTCATCCACGCGACGAGCTCCTCGCGGTCGGCGTGGGCGGAATAGACGTCGAGCTTGTTGATCCGCGCCCGAACCGCGACGTCGCGGCCCGACAGCCGCACGCGCTTCGCGCCTTCGAGGATCGTCCGGCCGAGGCTGCCCTGCGCCTGGAATCCGACGAACAGGATGGTAGAGTCCCCCCGCGGCAGATTGTGGCGGAGGTGATGGCGGATGCGGCCGGCTTCGCACATGCCCGATGCGGCGATGATAATCGCGCCGGAGACATGATTAAGCCGCATCGATGCATCGACGGAGTCGATGAAGTGGAAGGCGGGGTGGCCGAACATGTCGCCCGAGCCGAGATCTTCGAGGCTCGCCTGATGCCTGGCGAAAACCTCGGTCGCGCGGCTGGCGAGCGGTGAATCGATGAAGATGGGAGTGCTTCGCAGACGGCCGCTGTCGATGAGGACGGAAAGATCGAGCAGCAGCTCCTGAGTCCGTTCGAGCGCGAAGGCGGGAATGACCAGATTACCGCCCTGTCGAAGCGCTTCCTTGACCTCCGTCTCGAGCAGGGCCCGGCGCTTGTCCGGGCTGGCGTCGTCGCGATCGCGATCGCCATAGGTGCTCTCGCAAAACAGATGATCGACGCCATGAGGTCCGACCGGATCCGCGTGAAACGCCTTGTGCTGGGGGCCGAGGTCGCCCGAGAAGAGCAAGCGCGAGCCCCCTGCGAAGACCTCTGCAGAGGCCGAGCCGAGGATATGGCCCGCGTTCCAGAACCGCCCTTGGAAGCCGGGCGCCGGCTCGAACTGCTCTTCGTAGGACGCTGTGCGGATCAGCGCGACCGCCCGCTCCGCGTCCTCGCTGGTGTAGAGCGGACGCACCGGCGGCAGATCGGCCCGGTCCGCCCGGCGGTTGCGCCGCCGTGCCTCCTGCTCCTGGATGTGCGCGGCGTCCGCGAGCATCACCTCGAGCAGGTCCGCGGTTGCCCCGGTGCACCAGATCGTGCCGGCGAAGCCCTCGGCCGCGAGGCGGGGAAGAAGCCCGCTATGATCGAGGTGGGCATGGGTGAGAACCACCGCATCCAGCCGGCCCGCAGCGAAGGCGAAAGGCTCGCGATTCAGCCGCTCCAGCGTCCGGGAGCCCTGAAACAAGCCGCAATCGACGAGCAGGTTGCGCTTCCCCAGCGCGAGTTCGAAGCACGAGCCGGTGACGGTCTGTGCAGCGCCGTGGATCGTGACGGTGGGCGCGATCATGCTGGTGCAGCTGTGCGCCCGCCGCTGCGCAGGATAAGGATGTCGGATCGGTAGCCGAACAGGACGTGCTCGGCGTAGCTGCCGAGGAAGAGGCGAGCGATCCCTCCACGTCCATGGGTTCCCATTACGAGTAGGTCCGGCTCGGCCTCGCGCCAGGCGCTTCCGATCACGTCCATCACATCGCCTTCCCGGACGACGTTGTGGAGCCGGACCGACGAAGCGGGGACGCCGGCGGCGGCGAGACTCCTGCGCACGCGCAGGAGCTGCACCTCCTGCTCGGTGCGGACGTCCTCCATGACGTCGCCGGTGCCGAACAGGCTCTCGAACGCCGAACCATAGGCGTGGACGATGTGGACGTCCTTCGGCGTGGAGATGGTGAACGCCATCTGCAGGAGGCGATCATCCTCGTCCCCGCCTATTGCGGCGAGAATTTGCTCATAGGGCCGGCCGTCATCATCCTGGACCACCAGCACCGGGCAGTTGGAATGTCGCATCACGTGCGAGCCGACGGTGCCGAAGATCGCATCGCTGAGCTTCGGCTCGCCATGTGTCCCGAGCACCACCAGGTCGGCTGCGAAATCCCCGGCTTCATCGAGAATGCTCTCAGCAGGGTTTCCGTCGACGACCGTGATCGCAAGGTCGAGCTCCACTCCTTGCGGGGCTGCCGAATGGTTCTCGACCTGATCATGGAGCGCCAGCCGTGCTGCCTCCCTTTCGCGCTCGGTTGCGGGCGCATGGAGGACGTGCAGGAAGCGCAGCTCGGCGCTCTGCGCATTCGCGATCCGGCAGGCCCGGCCCACGGCAGCCGCCGATCCCGCGGTCAGGTCGGCGGCGACGAGGATCCTCTTCATGAACATGCTCCCAAACCCGCCACCGGAGATTAGGCCGGGCGCCCGGCGGCCGGGATACGCAATCACCCGTAGACGGAGGAGCGCGAGACTAGGGAGGTTTACGGAGAGCACGAGTCGGTCGCGGCGCTCATGCTGACCGCCGCAATCACCAGCGCAAGGAGCCGGGCCATGTCGGTCGAACAGCGTAATGCCGCCGGACTCGAGCCGGCCTTGACCCTGTCGAGCGCAGACCGGGGTGCAGGGCTGCGGTCCATTCTCCTCCACGTCGACGGCGAAGAGGGGCAGGAAGCTCGTGTCGAGGCGGCGCTGGACCTGGCCCGCGCGTTTGAAGGTCACATCACCTGCGTGCAGATCAATCCGTTCAGGAGCGGCTATGTCGGCGTCAACGCGCTCGGCGGTGCGGTGGCCATTCCGGAGTTCATCGAGGAAATCGAGCAGGCCAAGGCCGAACGCCGCCAGCGGCTGGAGGACAGATTGCGCGCGGAGCAAGTGCTCTGGGCCTGGCAGGAAGTGACCGGCGATGTCGCCCAGTCGCTGATCGACCTGTCCCGCCTGACCGACGTGGTCGTCCTGAATGGGCCGGGCGAGGACCCGTGGTCCGCGGTCGATGCGCTCAGCCTCTCCGGCGAGGTCATCGTCCACGCAAGGCCGCCGGTCCTCGTCATGCCGGCGCGGAGGCGCAGCCTCGACTGCTTCGGGCGCGCCCTCGTCGCGTGGAACGGATCGCCGGAATCCTGCAACGCCCTTAAGGCCTCCCTGCCGATGCTGAGAGGGGCGTCGGGCGTCCACATCGCCATCGCGACACGCGAGGAGACGGCCTTCCCCGCCACCCTGGCGTCCGAATATCTCGGCTGGCACGGGATCAAGTCCGACCTGCGCGAGATCGAGCTCGGCACGCGCGAGCTATGGGAGGCCCTTCTCCACGAGGCCTCCCAGGTCGGCGCCGCCTACATCGTCATGGGCGGCTACGGTCATTCGCGGTTCCGCGAGGCCGTCCTCGGCGGGACGACGCGCGCGATGTTGAAGCTGGCCGACCTCCCGCTGCTGATCGGCCACTAGGCGCCCGCAGGCGAGCTCGGTCCCACCGCCTAAGGACCTCTCCTTATGGCGGTGGAGCGCGCCGCGCCGGTAGGGTGCGTGGACCGCAAGAGGATGGAGGCGAACGGTGAAGATCAGGGAAGTGATGAGCAGCCCGGTTCACTCGATGAGGCCCGACGACAGCATCTTCGAGGCAGCGCGGTTCATGGCGGCTGGGGACATCGGCGTCCTCCCGATCGTCGATGACGACGAGGTGGTGGGAATGCTCACCGACCGCGACATCGTCGTCCGCGCGGTCGCCAGCGGTCGCGATCTCGATGACGAGATCGCGACGGTCATGTCGCATGAGGTCGTGACCTGCCGGGTCGACGAGGAACTGGACGACGTGCTGCAGCGGATGGCCGATCTCCAGGTCCGCCGCCTCCCCGTGTGCGACGAGGCGGGCGCGCCGGTCGGGATCGTGACGGTTGGTGACATCGCACGCATGGACCAGGACGGCGACGAGGTTGCCGAGGCACTCAGCGAGATCTGCGAACCCTCCGTTCAGCACGTCCGGATCAGTTAGCGCGCGGGCAGAGCGGCCTCAGGAGCCGTCGCGCGGCCGCTCGATGCTGGGCCCGAGATCCTGCATGACGCGGCGCGCATCGAACGCGCGATCCTCGCCGGCCGCGATCGGGCCTCGCCGCATCACGATGTCGGCATCCGCCTCGAACCGCTCAACGGTTCGGATGTCGAGCCGGTCCGTCCAGAAGGGGCCGCCCACCTCGGGATGCCACCGCGTCCAGCCATGTCCCTGGCGATAGTAGCGCCAGTGCGGGCGCCAATAGCCGTAGCGGCTGCCGTACCAGGGCCGATAGAAGGGATCCGGCACGGCATAGGTCTCGACCTCATGCTCGGTGTGGCGGTCGACGATCACGAACCAGTCGTAGCCATTCTGGACCGTCAGCTCGGCGGCCCGATACAGCATGTAGCCTTCGACGCGGTCGCGCGAAGCCATGCTGTTGCCGTGAAAGTGAACCCGATAGCGATCCGGACCGAGCCGCTGCTCGGAATAGCCGCCAGACACCCGCTGACCGGCGGCCTCCGGCTGGTATGGCGTCGCCGTCATGCAGCCGGCGAGCAGCGCCGCGAGCAGCGCGGCCGTGGTGATTCTGGGCTTCAACAGCATGACGGCTCTCCCTCCACCGCCGACGCATAAACCCAGGGGGCGGGTGCCGCGGATACGCAGTGTCCCGTATCCGGGCCGGTAGGTAGGATTACCCACTTCGTTCCTTAGGGGTTTCACCTATGGCCGCGGCGGCGCGTCCGGCGCAGCTTCCGCGATGACTCAAAGTGGGACGAAGCAAATGGGCGCTCGCTCGATGATCGTTGGCGCAACCTTGGCGGGAGTCGCGATCGGAGTCCTGTCATTCGCCTCCTATCGCCGGGACATCGCTGCCGCCCGTGCCAGGCTCGCCGAGAAGAGCAGGATGGCTCCGACAGCCGCCGGCCCGATCGAATATGGGGAGGAGGGAGCCGGCGAGCCGCTGCTGCTCATCCACGGCGCGGGAGGCGGCTTCGATCAGGGGCTGATCATCGGCCGCGATTTCGGCGACGGCCACCGGGTGATCGCGCCGTCGCGGTTCGGATATCTGAAGACGCCGGTGCCCGAGGATGCATCGCCCGCGGCTCAGGCCGACGCGCACGCGGCGCTGCTCGACTATCTCGGTGTCGCCCGCACGGTCGTGATTGCAGCCTCGGCAGGCGGCCCCAGCGCCGTCGAGCTCGCGCTGCGTCACCCGGACCGGGTGGCCGCGCTCGTGCTGCTGGTACCGCGCACCTACGATCCGACCCAGTCCGTCGGTCCGGACGAGAGCTTCGAGAGCCAATTGGTCCTCCGGCTGATCGAAGGATCCGCCGACTTTCTCTATTGGGCCATGACCAAGGTCGCCCGCCGCTCCATCGTCCGGTTCCTCGGCGTTCCGCCCGAGGTCGAAGCCGGCGCAGCCGAAGCCGAGCGCGCCAAGGTCACGGACATCATGAGGAGCGTCTTGCCCCTCTCCGATCGGATGGCGGGCCTCGCGGTCGACGGCGCGGCGGTTCTGTCACCCTGGCCGCTCAACCGGCTGAAGATGCCGGTCCTCATCGTCTCCGCTGAGGACGATCTGTTCGGGACCCTGCCCGGCTCGCGCTTCACTGCCGAGCAGATTCCCCAAGCCGAGTTCCACATCCTCGGTTCCGGCGGGCATCTGATGGTGGGGCAGGGTGATCAGGTGAACCGATGGGTGGCCGATTTCCTCGGCCGAGCCAAGATGCGGGAGTGCTCGCTCACGGCTGTCGAGATCGTCGATGCAGGACAGCCGAGCGAACCGGTTCTGGCCTGATGCTACCCTTCACCCGAGAGCACTGGCCGCGCCGGCTTGGCCTTAGCGGACGCGCGCCGGCGCCATCGACCAGGACGCGCCGGTGCGCACCATGGCCGCCCCGCATCCGCGGCATCGGCTGAGAAAATGCGCGCCTTGGAAGGCTCCGTCGGGCTCGGCCTCGTGGCAGCCCAGCCGGCACAGCAGGCCGATCCGCCGCGGCCGCGCCTCGCCGCTGCCCGCCCCGCGCGGCGCGTTGTTCGAGCCGAGTCGGGCGGTGCGTCTCATGCCGCCTGCCGCTGTCCGGCCGGAGACATCATGCGTTCGAACAGGGTCGGCTTGCGAAAGCCGACGTCGCGGACCGGCATGGGTTCCGGCACCGGCGCACGGGAGACGGTAACCGGGCGCTGGATGAGCCGCATCAGCTCGTCCTCCGTCGGCTCGGGCGCGGGAAGGATCGCCGGAGTGCGCGCGGGCTCACGATTCTCGACAGAGCACGCGGCAGTCGCGGCCGGCCGCTCGGCTGCCGGCTGGACCAGGTCGGCAAGCGAGGGCGATTGCGGCCTGGCGGCCTCGGAGACCTGCTTGCGGCCGACTCCGGCGGCCACCACCGAGACCCGGATCTGGCCGGCAAGGTCGGGATCGTGGGTCGTGCCCCAGATGATGTCGGCGTCCGGCATCGCCATGTCGGCGATCGTCGAGGCGACCTCGTCGACCTCGGTCAGGAGCATGTCGTTGCCGCCCGAGATGGAGATGAGAAGGCCGCGCGCCTCGCCCATGTCGTCGTCGAGAAGCGGGTCGGTCATCGCGCGCTGGGCCGCGGTCGCGGCGCGCTCGGCGCCGCTCGCCTCGCCGACTCCGACACGCGCACGGCCGGTGTTGGACAGGACCGAGCGCACGTCGGCGAGGTCGAGATTGACCAGGCCCGGCGAGGTGATGAGGTCCGAGACGCTGCGGATCGTCCGGTAGAGGACCTCGTCCGAATGGACGAAGGCGTCCTTCAGGGTCATCGCCGCGTCGGCGACCCGGAACAGATTCTGGTTGGGCACGACGATGAGGCTGTCGACCTGCTCGGCGAGGCGCTCCAGGCCCGCGCTTGCCGCGCGCATTCGGCGGCGGCCTTCGAAGGCGAAGGGCTTGGTGACGACGGCGACGGTGAGGATGTTGAGCCGGCGCGCGACCTCCGCGACGACCGGCGCGGCCCCGGTGCCGGTGCCGCCGCCGAGGCCCGCGGCGATGAAGCACATATGGGCGCCCGCCAGCGCCCGTTCGATGTCGGCGATCGATTCCTCCGCCGCGGCACGGCCGACCTCGGCTGCCGATCCGGCGCCGAGCCCACGGTTGGAGCGGCCGATCTGGACGAGCTCTTCGCAGGAACTGGCGCGCAGGGCCTGGGCGTCGGTGTTGAGCGCGACGAAGCGGACGCCCAGCAGCTCCTTGCGGTTCATCGCCTCGACGGCGTTGTTGCCCGCCCCGCCGACGCCGATGACGACGATCTCCGGCTCCAGCGACTCGACCTGCGGCTCGCCCCAGCGCTCGCCGAAAGAAAAAATACTATCGTTCACAACAAGATACCCCGCCCACGACTCGGCTGACAGAATGGGCG
Organism: Sphingosinicella sp. YJ22; assembly: GCF_011320075.1. Classification (GTDB taxonomy): domain Bacteria; phylum Pseudomonadota; class Alphaproteobacteria; order Sphingomonadales; family Sphingomonadaceae; genus Allosphingosinicella. Next base: position 80,134 of record NZ_JAANPA010000006.1, read on the forward strand.
GGGAATGGTTAACGGCCAATCTCGGGAATCTACTGTCGGCCGCCGTATCGGTTGCGGGGCCTAGTCTTCGGCCAGTCTTGCGGCGACTCCGGCGACCTGAGAGCGGATGTCCGGGACCGCGACGATTTCCCAGAAGGAGCCGCGGGTGATCGGGCCGACCGCGAAGAGATTGTCCCGGGGCCGGCCGTCGGCGGCGATCACGCGCGACTCGCCGTCGACGTCGACTCCGATGCCGAGCGGGTCGGGGCGAATCGTGCCGCGCTCGAGCAGGGTGCGCAGCAGCGGATCGGCGGTGCCGCGCAGGTCCGCCTCCGGCCCGGTGCAGTTGATGATGCGCGCGACGTTGATCCGGTCTGTCCCGTTCGCGCCGCGCGGCCGCCATTCGACCTCGACGCCGTCCCGGCGGCTCTCGGCGCCGACCAGCTTGCCGGCGGCGACGCGCAATTGCCCCTTGTCGGCCATCGCCTGGAGCCGGGCGTGGATTTCGGGCGCGATTCGGTGGCGATGGACGTCCCACCAGGGCCTCAAGTGGCGGAGGAAGCGGCCGCGGGCGTCCGGAGTCGTGCTTTGCCACAAGCGCTGGGTGACCGGTCGCAGGGCGTCCACCGCCTGCCGCCAGCCGTTCGCCTCGCCCTGCTCGCGAACCTCGCGAAGCAGTCGGGAGGCGGCGCCGGTCGGCACCGCGCTGCGCGGCTGCGGCGGCGGCCCGGCGGCGTGGGCGCGCGGAAGTAGGCCGCGCCGCGAGACGGCCAGGATCGGCCCCTCGAACCCGCGCTGCTCGAGCAGCAGGACGAGATCGACCATGGTGAGGCCGGTGCCGATCACCAGCACGGAATCGTCGCGGGCCAGCCCGTCGGCAGCGCCGGGCAGCCAGGGATCGGCGAAGAAGCGCTCCGCCGGCAGATCCGCCTCGGCCAGCATCCGCGGCGGCTTGGGCGGCGAGTTGCCGATCGCCAGGACCGCGGCATCCGCCTCGATCCCAGCGCCGTTGGCGAGGGTGACCGCAACTCCTCGCGAAGCCGTGTCGACGCCGGTCGCGTCATCCTCGACCAGGTCGAGCCGGCCGGGCGCGGCCGCCATCGCCTCGCGCAGCTGTTCCCGCACATATTCGGCATAGACCAGCCGCGGCGCGAAGGCGGCGGCGTCGCCGTCCCCCCGGGCCTCCAGCCAGCGCGCGAAATGGCCGGGATCGTCGGGATAGGCGCTCATCCCGCCGGCGCGGACGTTGAGCAGGTGGGTGGGATGGGCGGCGCCATAAGCGAGGCCGCGGCCCGGGGCGCCGGCACGCTCGATCAGGGTAACTCGGCCGACGCCGCGGCGAAGCAGCTGCACCGCCTGCATGGCGCCGGAAAAGCCGCCGCCGATGATCGCCACATGCCTGTTCACTCGCCGTCCCCCGTCCGCTCTGTCATCCCGCCGCTCCTTGCGTTATGGGGGCGGCCAAGGGGCCGAGCCTGTCGCCGGCCGTTCTAGACATGAGGTCGGGGATGTCGGGCAAGGGTCTTTTTGGGGCCGGTAGCGGCCATTTGGCGGAAGCCGGGATGGGTTATGGCGCCCATTTCAAGCGCGCGACTCGAGTCGGCACGCGCATGCTGGCGGCGGGTGGCGCCTGTCTCGTCCACGGCATCTTCCCCGGAATCTTCACCACCACCGCGACCAACACCATCGTCCGCCTCAACGACGAGCTGAAGAAGGGCCACAAGCCCGGCGCGCAGGAGCCCCCCCTGCTCGAGTTCGAGATCTAGGAGCGGTTGCGAGGCGAGCCATCGCTTGCCGGACCGGCAAACGCGATCGCCAAGAATCGGCCTTTTGACTTCTCGTCCCGGCCCCCTAGCTAGGCGGCCATGGACGAATTGCCGCCCCCCGTTCCCGCCGCGACCTTGGTGCTGATGCGGGACGTGGCGCACGGCCCGCCCGAATTGCTGATGATGGAGCGGCCCGGCCACATGGCCTTCGCGGCCGGCGCCCTGGTCTTCCCCGGCGGGCGGATCGACGCCCAGGACCATGCGGCGGCCGAGCGGCTCGGTGGCGATGCCGCGAGGATCGCGGCGGTGCGCGAGACGATCGAGGAGACCGGGATCGTGCCGGTCTCCGGGCTGGTCTCCGGCCAGGTCGAGACGCTTCGGACCGGCCTGTTCGCCGGCCGCGACTTCGCGGACCTTCTCGCCGAAGCCGGTACGGCGCTGGACCTCGCCGGCCTCGTTCCGTTCGCGCGCTGGTGCCCGAATTTCCGCGAGACCCGCCGCTTCGACGCGACCTTCTTCCTCGCCGCGGCGCCGGATGGGGTGGGGGAGCCGTCGCCGCAGCCGGGCGAGGTGACCCGCGCCTTCTGGGCGAGCGCGAAGGACGTGCTGGCCGAGCTGGAATCGGACCGCGCCCACGCCATCTTCCCGACCCGACGCAATCTCGAGCGGCTGGCGCGCTACGGCTCGTTCGCCGAGGCGCGCGCCGATGCCGAGCGCCGCGAGGTGCGGATGATCACGCCCTGGGTTGAGCAGCGCGACGGCGTGCCCTGGGTCTGCATCCCCGACGATCTCGGCTATCCGGTCACCGCCGAGCTGCTCGAGACCGCGCGCCGCCGCTGAGCGCTTATCCACAATCAAAGCGGTCTTTACCCTCGCGCGGGATTCACCTCCAACTCGCAGTGGGTTAGGTTGCACGCCATGTTGATGGCCTCCTCCCTCGTGTGCGGCGTCGAGCGTTCGCTCGGCGGCCAGGCCTGGCGCTGGCGCCACAGCGCCGCCGACGCGACCGACGACGGCTTCAAGCCCGACGACCTCATCGACCAGATATTGATGGCCCGCGGAGTCGCCCGCGACGATTTGCCGCGCCACCGCACCCCGACGATCCGCGGCTTCATGCCGGATCCCGCCATTTTCCGTGACATGGAGGCCGCCGCTTCGCGCCTTGCCGACGCGGTCGAGGCGCGCGAGCCGGTCACCATCTTCGGCGACTATGACGTCGACGGCGCGACCTCGGCGGCGCTGCTGATCCGGCTTCTGCGCGAGCTCGGCCTCAAGCCGGCGGCCTACATCCCCGACCGGCTGATGGAGGGCTACGGCCCGTCCGGCGCGGCGCTGGTGCGTATCGTCGAGGGCGGCACCAGGCTGATCGTCACCGTCGATTGCGGCGCCCAGGCCTTCGACGCGCTCGCCGAGGCCAAGGCGGCCGGCGCCGAGGTCATCGTCGTCGACCATCACCAATGCGCCGCGCGGCTCCCCGAGGCCTTCGCTCTGGTCAACCCGAACCGGCTCGACGAGGCCGACGAAGCGGCGGCGCACGGCCATCTCGCCGCGGTCGGAGTCGCCTTTCTGCTCGGCGCTGCGCTGCTGCGCACGCTCCGCGCCCGCGGCCATTTCGGAGCCCGGCCCGAGCCCAAGCTGATCGAGCTTCTCGATCTCGTTGCGCTCGGCACGGTCGCCGACGTCGCCCAGCTCAAGGGCCTCAACCGCGCCTTCGTCGCGCAGGGCCTCAAGGTGATGGCGCAGCGCCGCAACATCGGCATGGCGGCGCTGATCGATGCCTCGCGGCTGACCCGCGCGCCGGCCTGTTCCGATCTCGGCTTCGCGCTCGGCCCCCGCATCAATGCGGCGGGCCGGGTCGGAACATCCGACCTCGGCGTCCGCCTGCTCACCACCGACGACCCGCTCGAGGCGGCTGCGATCGCGGTCGAGCTCGACCATCACAATGAAGAGCGCCGGGCGATCGAGATGCTGGTGACCGAGGCGGCGCAGGCCGCGGCGGCGCACCAGGACAATCGCGCGGTGGTGATCACGGCGGGCGCCGGCTGGCACCCTGGAGTGATCGGCATCGTCGCTGGTCGCCTGAAGGAGAAGACCCGCCGCCCGGCCATCGTCATCGCGCTCGACGGCGCCGGAATCGGCAAGGGCTCGGGGCGCTCCATCTCCGGCGTCGACCTCGGCGCCGCCGTGCTCGCCGCGAAGGACAGCGGCCTGCTCGTCGCCGGCGGCGGCCACGCCATGGCGGCGGGACTGACCGTCGCCGCCGACAAGGTCGAGGCGCTGTCGGACTTCCTCGAGGAGCGGCTGGCGGGCGACGTGGCCCGCGCCCGCGAGGACCGCAGCCTGCTGATCGACGCGGCGCTCGCCTGCGGCGGCATCTGCCCGGACCTGTGCGACGCGCTGGAGGCGGGCGGCCCCTACGGCGCCGGCTGGCCGGCGCCGCGCGTCGTCGCGGGCCCGGCAAAGGTGATCAAGGCGGACGTGGTCGGCAGCGGCCATGTCCGGCTGCTGGTCAGCGGCGAGGACGGCCGGCGCGTGAAGGCGGTCGGCTTCCGCATGGCCGACCAGCCGCTCGGCCAGGCGCTGCTCGCCGCCGGCACGCGCAAGCTGTGGTTGGCGGGGCGGATGAAGCGCGACGACTGGAATGGCCGCGCCTCCGCCGAGCTCCATCTCGACGACGCCGCCTTCGCCGACTGACGGCGGCTTGACCCCCTCCGCCTCACGCCCTAAGTGCGCCGCTCCGGCTCGACGGCCCCTTCGTCTAGCGGTTAGGACGCGGCCCTTTCACGGCTGAAACACGGGTTCGATTCCCGTAGGGGTCACCATCTTCGCCGCGGCGCCTCGCCAGTCCGATGAGCGCCGGCCTGGCTATTCCAGCTAAAGGCAGTCCCCCCATTCCGGCGGGCCAGGCCGGGCGACAAGCGCCTCCGTCTCCGATCGCAGGCTAGCGGTGCCGCGCCTCGCCAGGTTCCGGTACATCCCGATCACTTCGGACCGACAGACGGCAGCCGAGGGCTCGCCAACATTGGCCTGTTCTTGCTTGAATCGCTCCAGGTCGGCTGGAGTCGCAGCGGAATTGCGCAGAACGTACTGATCGATTTGATCGACGGCTCGACCGAGCTCGGCCTGGAATTCCGGATCCTGTCCGGGGAAGCAGCGCCTGCCGACTTCCGCCACCGCGTTGAAGATCGCCATGATGCAAATGACGCCCGTGCCGGCGGGGATGGTCGCCGATGGTTCGGCCGGTTGACGGATGCCGTAGGCCAGTGCCGCGCCGGTCGTGGTCGACATTGCCAGGCAGGTCGCCAGCATGAACGGATATCGTCTCGTCATAGAGCCAGTTAGGCCGGCAGGCGCGGCAGGAGAAGTAGGCATGCGGTCGCCGCCACCACCCGAGCGTCAGGAAAGGGCGGGGATGGTTGGTCATCCGGCCGTCATTGCGAGGAGCGCAGCGACGAAGCAATCCATGGGCACGCGCGGCGAGCCCTCCGGGTTTCACCGGAGTCGCATTGGCGCCCGCGCTCGGCTAGGGAAGCGCCATGGCTACCACGCTCGATTCAATCGCTTCCGTCTCCCTCACCGAGTCCGATCGGGACCCCGAGGGCTTTGCCGCCGCCATCGGCGGCTCGTTCGAACGCTACGGCTTCGCGGTCGTCGCGGATCACGGCATCCCGGCCGATCTCATCGCCCGCGCCGAGGAGAAGGCCAAGGCCTTCTTCGCTCTGCCCGAGGAGGTGAAGCGCGCCTACCACATCGCCGGCGGCGGCGGCGCGCGCGGCTACACGCCGTTCGGGATCGAGACCGCCAAGGGCGCGACCGCCTTCGACCTCAAGGAATTCTGGCATGTCGGCCGCGAGCTTCCGGAGGGCCATCCCTACGAGCCGATGATGCCGCGCAACGTCTGGCCGGAAGAGGTCGAGAGCTTCAAGGCGACCTTCCTCGAGCTGTTCGCGGCGTTCGACAAGGCCGGGGCGCGAATCCTCGAGGCGATCGCCCGCTATCTCGGCCTCGCGCCCGATTTCTTCGTCGACACGGTGCGCGACGGCAATTCGGTGCTTCGCCTGCTCCATTACCCGCCGGTTCCCGGCGACGGCCCCAACGTGCGCGCCGGCGCTCATGAGGACATCAACACCATCACCCTTCTGCTCGGCGCCGAGGAAGCGGGCCTCCAGCTGCTCGACCGCGACGGCCAGTGGCTGCCGGTCACCCCGCGTGAGGGCGAGCTCGTCGTCAATGTCGGCGACATGCTCCAGCGCCTGACCAACTATGTGCTGAAGTCGACCTCGCACCGGGTCGTCAACCCGCCGCCCGAGCGCCGCGGCGTGTCGCGCTACTCGATGCCCTTCTTCCTGCACTTCCGGCCGGATTACCTGATCGATCCGCTGCCCGGCTGCAACGAGGAGCGGGCGCCGGATCCGGCGATCACCGCGCACGACTTCCTCCAGCAGCGCCTGCGCGAGATCAAGCTGACGTAATCTTGGCCCCTCTCCCCTTGCGGGAGAGGGATGGGAGGGTGAGGGCACGCACGTATTGCCCTCACCCGGCCTCGCTTCGCTCAGCCACCAGCATCAGGTGAACAGCGCCCCGCGCTGTTCAGGTCGTGCCGGGGGCACGACCGACCTGATGTTCCCGCAAGGGGAGAGGGGTTTTTAGCTCGCCGCGTCCTTCAGATTGTCCGGCCCGAACCCGAGCGGCAGCAGGTCGGAGATCCGCCTCACGTCCACCTTGGCCCCGTCGCCGCTGCCCGAGATCATCTCGACGTCGTTGCCGCTGAGCTGGGCCGCCTCAAGGATCGACTGGCGGCAGCCGCCGCACGACGTCACCACCATCTCGCCGGCGAGCGCGCCATTCTCGACCCGGCCGCCGACGACGGCGATGCGCGCCACCCGGTCGAGCCCGAACGCCTGCTGCGCCGCAGTCAGCGCCGACACCTCGGCGCACACGCCGAGCCGGAAGCAGGCATTCTCCATGTTCGCCCCGACCGCCACCTGGCCGTCGACCGATTCCACGGCGCAGCCGACGCTGAAGCCGGAATAGGGGGCATAGGCCTTGAGCGCCGCCTGGCGGGCGCGGGCGATGAGATCGTTCCTGTGGGTCATGCGCCGCCGTCAAGCATATCGCGCACCCGCGCGGCAAGCTCGGCATAGGCGAAGGGCTTGGTGATCAGCTCGACTCCGGGGTCGAGCCGGCCCTGGTGCATCATCGCGTTGCGCGCATAGCCGGTGGTGAACAGGACCTTGAGATCGGGCCGCATCGCGCGCGCCTGCTGCGCCAGCACTTCGCCGTTCATTCCGCTCGGAAGCACGATGTCGGTGAACAACAGGTCGATCTCGCCGTCGCGCTGCTCGAGCCGGCGCAGCGCCGCCGGGCCGTCGACCGCTTCGAGGACTCGGTAGCCGAGCTCGCGCAGCACCTCGACCGTGTAGGCGCGAACGTCCTCGTCGTCCTCGCACACCAGGATGGTCTCGCGGCCGTCGCCCCCCGGCACCGGCGCGGCGTCCTTCTCCTCGTCCTCCCGAACGTCGCCGGCGAGGCGCGGCAGGTAGATCTTCACGCACGTGCCTTCGCCGGGCTCGGAATAGATCTTCACATGGCCGCCCGACTGCTTGACGAAGCCGTAGACCATCGAGAGGCCGAGGCCGGTGCCCTTGCCGACTTCCTTGGTGGTGAAGAAGGGCTCGTAGGCGCGGGCGATCGTCTCCTCGTCCATGCCGGTGCCGGTGTCGGTCACGCAGATCGCGACATATTGGCCCGGCAGCACCTCGCTATTCTCGGCGACATAGGCGCGGTCGAGATGGGTGTTGGCGGTCTCGATGGTGAGCTTGCCGCCATCGGGCATCGCGTCGCGCGCGTTCACGGCCAAGTTGAGGATGGCGTTCTCGAGCTGGTTGGGGTCGATCTCGATCCGCCACACGCCGGCGCCGAGCACCGTTTCGACCGCGATGGTCTCGCCCAGCGAGCGGTGCAAGAGGTCGGACATGCCGGTGACCAGCTTGTTGGGGTCGATCGGCTTGGGCGCGAGCGGCTGGCGGCGCGAGAAAGCGAGCAGGCGCTGGGTCAGAACCGCCGCGCGTTCCGAGCCGGTCAGGGCATTGGCGATGTTGCGCTCCAGCCGGGCGTTGCCGGACCCGGCGAGCTGGCGCTGGGCGAGCTCGAGATTGCCGGTGATCACGGTCAGCAGATTGTTGAAGTCGTGGGCGATGCCGCCGGTGAGCTGGCCGACCGCCTCCATCTTCTGCGATTGCCGCAGCGCTTCCTGCATCCGCTCGCGCTCGGCGATGGCGTCGGCGATGCGCTGCTCCAGCGAGGCATTGAGGTCGGCCAGCGCCTCCTGGGTGCGGCGCCGCTCGACGATCTCGCGGGCGAGCGCCGCCTCGGCGGCCTTGCGCGCGCTGATGTCGATGACGGTGCCGATGAAGCGCACCGCCTCGCCATTTTCGAAGACGGCGCGGCCACGCGCGGTGATCCAGCGCTCGACGCCGTCTTCCACGCCGATCGTCCGATATTCGACGTCATAGCCGCCGGGCCCGTCCGGATCGAGCGCGCGCTTCACCGCCGCGTCGGTGGCGGCGCGGTCGTCCGGGTGGATGGCGGCGACGAAGCGGTCGTAATCGACCGGTGCGTCGGGCGAGAGGCCGAAGGCGGCCCGCGTGCCGGCGTCCCAGCTCAACTCGCCGGACCGCGGGTTGAAGTCCCATACGCCGACCGAGGCGGCCTCGGTGGCGAGGCGGAGCCGCGCCTCGCTGGCCTGCAGCGCGTCCTCGGCGGCGCGCCGTTCCTCGATGTCGATCACCGACCCGACGAAGCCGGCGAACTCGCCCTTCGCGCCGAAGCGGGGCGCCCCTGAATCGATCGCCCAGCGATAAACGCCGTCCGCCCGCCGAAGCCGGTACTCAAGGCGGAACGGCTCGCGCCTCGCGGTGGCGTCGGACAGGGTCTCGCCGGTCGAAGCGCGGTCGTCGGGATGGATGGCGTCGAGCCAGCCCGCGCCCAGCGCTTCCGCTTCGCTCTGGCCGGTGAAGTCGAACCAGTAGCGGTTGAGATAGACGCACTGGCCGTCCTTGTCGGTGACCCAGACCATCACCGGCAGATTGTCGGCCATGTTGCGCAGCCGGGCCTCGCTGGCGCGGACCCTCTGCTCGCTCAGCACCTTCTGGGTGGTCTCCTTGACCAGGCACAGGACCCCGCCAATCCGCCCCGTTTCGTCGCGCACCGGCGAGTAGGAGATGTCGAAATAGACCGTCTCCGGCGCGCCGTGCCGCTCGATGTAGAAGGGGCGGTCCTCGGCGGACACGGTCTCGCCCTCATCGCGGACCCTGGCGAGCAGCGGCTCGAGGTCGTCCCACAGCTCCGCCCAATTCTCGCGCGCCGGACGCCCGAGAGCGCGGGGATGCTTGTCGCCGATCGTCGGCGCGTAGCTGTCGTTGTAGAGGGCGACGAACTCCGGCCCCCAGAACAGCACGATCTGCGCCGCCGCGGGCAGCATCAGCGCCACCGTCGACTTGAGAATGGCGGGCCAGTCGGCCGGCGGCCCCAGCGGCGAATCGGACCAGTCGCGTGTCCGGATCAGCGCGCCCATCGCTCCGCCGCCCGACAGGAAGTCGGCCCCGTTCTCGACAGGGGTCGCCTCACTCGCCACCTGGCCGTCCTCTCCCTTGCTTGTTCACCCTTCCCTTAGCCGCATCTTCCGCACTTTCAATGACTTGTGGAGATGGCAGGCGACGTGCGGGCCGCTGTCAGACAGGCGAAAGTAAGAAGCGGACGCTGCTCAGTTTCCTGGCGGTCCGTTGTTGACCAGGAGGATTGGTTACTTCGGCTAATATTTGATCCGTGCTATGTTGAGTCGCAGCAACTGGGGGACTCAACTATGCTGAAGACCTGCTTCCGCATGGCGGCCGCGGCCGTCCTTGCTCTTGCCGTCGTCACGCCTGCCTACGGCCAAGCGACCCGCACCTGGGTGTCGGGCGTCGGCGATGACGTCAATCCGTGCAGCCGCACCGCCCCGTGCAAGACCTTCGCCGGGGCGATCTCGAAGACCGCCGCGGGCGGCGAGATCAACTGCCTCGATCCGGGCGGCTTCGGCGCCGTCACCATCACCAAGTCGATCACCATCGACTGTACCGGCACGTTCGGCAGTGTGCTCAATTCCGGCGGCGTCAACGGCATCGTCATCAACGACAGCGCCACCGCCACGCCGGGGACGATCAACGTCATCCTGCGCGGCCTGTCGATCAACGGCGCCGGCACCACGGCCGGGCTCAACGGCGTGCGCTTCATCTCGGGCGCGTCGCTGACGCTCGAGGACGTGTTCATCCAGAACCAGCGCAACGGCGCCACGTCTCACGGCGTCTCGATCCAGCCGACCACCGCGATGCGCTTCCACGCGGAGAACGTCACCATCGTCAACGGCACCGGCGGAATACTGCTCAACCCGACGGTCGCCGGCGGCTCGATCAGCGCAGCGATCGAGAATGTGCGGGTATTGAACAATACCGGCAACGGCATCCGGGTCGAGAATCTGCTCTCTACGGTCGGCGTGACGCTGGTTGTCGAGCGCAGCCTGATCTCGCGCAACGCAAGCGGCTTCTCGGTCAACACCGCGAACTCCACCACGCCGGTCAACATCATGATTGCCAACTCGTCGGTGACCCTCAATCCGAGCAACGGGATCATCGCCAGCAATGCCGGCTCGCGGATCCGCATCGGCGATACCACCGTCACCGGCAACGGCTTCGGCGTTCAGATATCGGGGGGAGCGATCCTCAATTCCTACGGTACCAACCGGTTCAACGGGAATGTGCCCGAGCTCGCGATCGGCGGAACTCCGATCACCGAGCAGTAGGGCGTGATCGGCGGGCCTGGCGCGCCCGCAGCAGGCGCGGCGCCTTTACGCCGCTGCGATCGGGCAGCCGTTCCCCGCGACGGCTGCCCGATTTGCGCGTGTCGTCAGCCGATCGCCGCTTCGTAGATTTCCGCCTTGAAGCCGGCGATTCGGCGGTCGTCGAGGTCTAGCATCGGCCGCTTGATCATCGACGGCTGCGCCAGCATCAGCGCCACCGCCTTGTCCGCGTCGAGCCCCTGCCGGTCCGCCTCGGGCAGCTTGCGGAAGGTCGTGCCGGCGCGGTTGAGAACCGTCTCCCAGCCAAGCTCGCCGACCCAGGAGCGAAGCCGCGCCTCGTCGATTCCCGCTTTCTTGTAATCGTGGAAATCATAGGCGATTCCGCGCGCGTCGAGCCAGACGCGCGCCTTCTTCACCGTGTCGCAGTTCGGAATGCCGTAGAGGGTCGCTGTCATTTGTCGTCCGGTAGGTTGGCGGGGTTCCAGACGACCTCCCACAGATGGCCGTCGGGATCGGTGAAATAGCCGGCATAGCCGCCGTAGAAGGTGTCCTGCGCCGGCTTGACGATCTCCGCGCCGGCGCCTCGGGCCTGCGCCATCACGCCGTCCACCTCGTCGCGGCTCGCGACATTGTGGCCGATCGAGAAGGAGGTGGAGCTGCCCGGCGCCGCGGGAAGGCCGCTGTCATGGGCGAGGTCGGCCTGCGCCCACACCGCCAGCTTCACCCCGCCGGCAAGGTCGAAGAAGGCGACCGCGCCATGCTCGAACTCGCGGCGACAATGCCCTCGGTCGGTAGTTTGAGCCCATCCCGGTAGAAAGCCACCGACCGCTCCAGGTCGGACACCGCCAGCGTCAGAACGGACAGGCGCGGCTTCACCGGCGCCTCACTCCCACTCGATCGTGCCGGGCGGCTTCGACGTATAGTCGTAGACGACGCGGTTGATGCCCTTGACCTCGTTGACGATCCGCGTCGCCACGCGGCTCAGGAAGGCGCCGTCAAACGGATAGACGTCGGCGGTCATGCCGTCGGTGCTGGTCACCGCGCGAAGCCCGCAGACGCTGTCATAGGTGCGATAGTCGCCCATCACGCCGACCGTCTTGACCGGCAGGAGCACCGCGAACGCCTGCCAGATCGCGTCGTAGAGGCCGGCGTTGCGGATCTCCTCGAGATAGATCGCGTCGGCCTTCCTGAGGATGTCGCAGCGCTCCTTGGTGACCTCGCCGGGGATCCGGATGGCGAGGCCTGGGCCGGGGAAGGGGTGGCGGCCGACAAAGGCCTGCGGAAGGCCGAGCTCGCGGCCGAGCGCCCGGACCTCGTCCTTGAACAATTCGCGAAGCGGCTCGACCAGCTTCATGTTCATCCGCTCGGGGAGGCCGCCGACATTGTGGTGGCTCTTGATCGTCACGCTGGGGCCGCCGGTGAAGCTGACGCTCTCGATCACGTCCGGATAGAGGGTGCCTTGGGCGAGGAAATCGGCGCCGCCGATCTTGCGCGCCTCCTCCTCGAACAGGTCGATGAAGGCGCCGCCGATGAACTTCCGCTTGGCCTCCGGGTCGGTGAGCCCGGCGAGGCCGCCGAGGAACATCTCCTCCGCGTCCACATGGACGAGCGGGATGTTGTAGCTGTTGCGGAACAGGCTCACCACCTGCTCGGCCTCGCCCGACCGCATCAGACCGTGGTCGACGAACACGCAGGTCAGCTGCTCGCCGATCGCCTCGTGGATCAGCACCGCGGCGACCGCGCTGTCGACTCCGCCGGACAGGCCGCAGATCACCCGGCCCTTGCCGACCTGGGCGCGGATCTCCTCGATCTTGGTCTTGCGGAACTCCGCCATCGTCCAGTCGCCGGCGCAGCCGCAGACGTGGCGGACGAAATTGGCGATCAGCTTGCCGCCGTCGGGCGTGTGCACGACCTCGGGGTGGAACTGGGTGCCGTAATAGCGCCGCTCGTCGTCGGCGATCACCGCGAACGGGGCGCCGTCGCTGGTCGCGACGATTCGGAAGCCGGGGGCGAAGCGGGTGACCTTGTCGCCATGGCTCATCCACACCTGGTGGCGCTCGCCGACCTGCCACAGGCCGTCGAACAGCTTGCACTCCTCGGTCACGGTCAGGAACGCGCGGCCGAACTCGCCGCCCTCGCCGGTCTCATGCCCGGGCCGCACCTCGCCGCCGAGCTGGTGGGTCATGACCTGCTGGCCGTAGCAGATTCCGAGGATCGGCAGGCCGCTGTCGAAGAGCACCTGAGGCGCCCGCGGGCTGCCCTCCTCGGGCACTCCGGCCGGCGATCCCGACAGGATGATGCCCTTGGGCTTCATCCGCTTGAACGCCTCCTCGGCCATCGTGAAGGGCGCGATCTCGCTATAGACGCCGGCCTCGCGGACGCGGCGCGCGATCAGCTGCGTCACCTGGCTGCCGAAGTCGACGATGAGGATGGATTCGGAAGGCTGGACCGTCATGGCCGGGCGATAGGAACCACGCCGCGAGCTGTAAAGGCGCGGGCACATCCGGACCGATAGTTAGGCAATCGCTAAACTGTCTTGCGCCGGCCCTTTCCTCGCGATACTAAAGCATGTGCTTAACCAATCACCCAGCCTCGATCGCTCTTTCCAGGCGCTCGCCGATCCGACCCGACGGGGAATCGTAGCTCGCCTCACCCGTGGGCCCGCCTCGGTCAGCGAGATCGCCCGGCCGCTGGAGATGAGCCTGCCCGCTGTCCTCCAGCATCTGAAGCTGCTCGAGGACAGCGGCCTCGTGCGTTCCGAAAAGCAGGGCCGGGTGCGCACGGTGCGGATCGAGGGCGAGGCGCTCGCCGCCACCGAACGCTGGCTCGCCGAGCTCCGCCACGAATGGGAAAGTCGCCTCGATCGCTTCGCGGCCCATGTCGCAGAGATGAAGAGCAAGGGAGAGAAGAATGGCTGACCACGACCTCGTCCTCGAACGCACTTTGGACGCGCCGCGCGACCTCGTCTGGCGGGCCTGGACCGATCCCGAGCAGGTCAGGAAATGGTGGGCGCCGCGGCCGTACCAGACGCCCGAGGTCGACATGGACCTTCGCCCGGGCGGCCGCTTCTACACCCGGATGACCGGCCCCGACGGCTTCGACAATGAAGGCGAGGGCTGCTTCCTCGAGGTCGTCGAGGGCGAGAAGGTGGTGTGGACCTCGGCGCTTCGCGGCGGCTACCGGCCGGTCGAGGCGATCGAGGATTGCGGCGGCTTCCCGTTCACCGCGATCGTCACCTTCGAGGACGCCGGCGACGGCAAGACCCGCTACCGCGCCGTCGCCCTGCACCGCAATTCGGCCGATGCCGACACCCACGCCAAGATGGGCTTCCACGACGGCTGGGGCACCTGCGCCGACCAGCTCGGCGAAGTCGCGAAAGGACTCGGCGCCACGGCCTAGTGTACGAGGCGCTCGCCGCTCTCGGCCTTGCTCGCGAGCGAGAAGCGCGGCTCGATCGCGAGCGGGGCGCCGGTGGCCAAGGCGGCGGCATAGGCGCCGACCGCCGGCCCCATCTTGAAGCCGTGGCCTGATCCGGCGCCGACCAGCACGGTATTGTGCCAGCGCGGGTGGCGGTCGATCAGGAAGTCGCCATTGGCGCTGTTCTCATATTGGCAGACCCGGCTCTCGTTGAGCGGCGCGTCGGCAAGCGCCGGGAAGCGCCGCGCCATGAACGCGTGCGCCCGTGCCAGCGCCTCGGCGGAATGGACTCGGTCGCCAAGGTCCGGGTCCATCACCGGCCCATGCGTGTCGCGCGCGATCTTGAAGCCACGCGCCTCGAGGTCGGGCATGCCGTAGAACAGGTCGCCGCCGTTGAAATCGGCCCAGCCCGGCAATTGGCCCGGGCCGAAGCGCGGGTCGCCGGCCGGCGGGCGAAAGAAGAACACTTCCTGCCGCGTCGGCCTGATCCGCCGCGCGAGCAGGTCGGGGAACAGCCGCGGCAGCCACGGCCCGGTCGCGAAGACGAAGCGGTCGGCATTGATCGTCTGGCCGTCGACGGTGCGCAGCTGGGTGAGGCGTCCAGCGGCCGCGTCCGGCGGCAGCACCTGAGCGGCGAGATAGGAGCCGCCGGCCTCGACGAACCGCGCCACCAGGGTCTGCACCGCCCGCCGCGCCATCAGCACGCCGAATTGCGGCTCGTACAGGCCAAGCGCGACGCCTTCGAAATCGATCGCGGGGAATCGCCGTGCCATCTCCGCCCGCTCGAGGACCTGGGTCGGCAGGCCGAAGCGGCGGTGCACCTCGATCGTCGCCAGCGCATAGGGGTCGCGGTCGGGGAAGAAGAACAGCACGCCGGTCTCGGCGAACAGCGGCAGCCCCGCGGTCCGCGACAGCGCCCGCCACTCCTCGAGCGAGGACAGCGCCATGCGCGTATAGATCTCGTCCGCGCCATAGGCGCCGCGGATCATTCGCGACTCCCCGCCGGACGAGGCGCGGGCATGGGCCGGCCCCCACGGGTCGACCAGAAGAACCCGAAATCCGGCGTCCCGAAGCTTGGCCGCGGTCCACGCGCCGAACACGCCGGCGCCGACCACCGCCACGTCCAGCGGCGACGCCGGGACCGCGACCGGGGCCGGGCGCCCGCCGACCTGAGCCGCGGCCGGGCGGGCCGCCGCGAGCGAGGTCGGAG
>NZ_JAANPA010000060.1 GCF_011320075.1 Sphingosinicella sp. YJ22
GGGAGTCGGGCGAGGCGAACAGCCCCCTCTCCCCGGCTGCTTCGCAGCCTTCCCTCTCCCCTGAAGGGGAGAGGGCGACTAACGGCCCCACCCTTCGCGGCCTCGCGCTCGACGCGATCGAGCGCACCCGCTGGGTTCCGGAAAAGTCGAAGAACCGCATCTCCGCCATGGTCGAGGGCCGCCCGGACTGGGTGATCAGCCGCCAGCGCGCCTGGGGCGTTCCGATCGCGCTCTACGTCCACCGCAAGAGCGGCGACTACCTGCGCGATCCGGAGGTCAACGCCCGCATCGTCGCGGCCTTCCGCGCGGGCGGCGCCGACGCCTGGTTTTCGGCCGACCACCAGCAACTGCTCGGCGCCAACTATGACGCCGCCGACTACGAACCGCAGAACGACATCCTCGATGTGTGGTTCGATTCGGGCTCGACCCACGTCTTCACCATCGAGCAGCGCTACGGCGAGGGCGTCCGCGCCAACCTGTACCTGGAAGGCTCCGACCAGCATCGCGGCTGGTTCCAGTCGTCGCTTCTCGAAAGCTGCGGCACCCGCGGCCGCGCGCCCTATGAGGAAGTGCTGACCCACGGCTTCGCCCTCGATCCGCAGGGCAAGAAGATGTCGAAGAGCCTCGGCAACACCACCGATCCGTTGAAGGTGATGGACGAGAGCGGCGCCGACATCCTTCGCCTGTGGGTCGCCTCCACCGACTATTTCGAGGACGTCCGAATCGGCAAGGAGATCCTCGCCGGCACCACCGACGCCTACCGCAAGCTCAGGAACACCTTCCGCTACCTGCTCGGCGCCCTCGACGGCTTCACCGACGCCGAGAAGGTGCCGGTCGGCGAGATGCCCGAGCTCGAGCGCTGGGTGCTTCACCGCCTCGCCTTGCTCGATACCGAGCTCAGGCAGGCCGCGAACGACTATGAGTTCAACCGCTACACGCGGGCGATCCAGGCCTTCGCCAATGACGATCTCAGCGCATTCTTCTTCGACGTGCGCAAGGACGTGCTCTATTGCGAGGTCGGGCCGAACGCGCCGCAGGGGACGCTCAAGCGCCGCGCCTACCGCACCGTGCTCGACACCGTCTTCCACGCGCTGGTGCGCTGGATGGCGCCGATCCTCAGCTTCACCACCGAGGAAGCATGGCTCACCCGCTTCGACGGCGCGGGCTCGGTCCACCTGCTCGAATGGCCGGAGATCGACGCTTCCTGGCGCGACGACAAGCTCGCCGCAGGCTTCGACCTGACGCTGGCCACCCGCGCGCGGGTCACCGAGGCGATCGAGCCGCTCCGCCGCGACAAGGTCGTCCGCTCCAGCAACGAGGCGCGAGTCCTGATTCCGGACGCGCAGCTTGACCTCGTCGGCCAGGGCCGGACAGACCTGTCCGAGCTGTTCATCGTCGCCGAAGTTGCTGGGAACGAGAACGACAATATCGACGTCGAGCGAACGAGCTTCCTCAAATGCGGGCGCTGCTGGCGGCACCTGCCCGAGGTCAAGGAGGACGAAGGCCTGTGCGGACGCTGTTCCGAGGTGTTGGGCGGGGAGATGGTGAATGGCTGAGCTGAGCGAGGCTGCTCCCGAGGCCGAGGCGCCCGCCGCCGCGCAGCCGCGCCGCGGCGACCCTGATTACGTCCCGCCTGCCGTGCGCAAGAACCGCGCCTACGGCTATGTCCTCGCCTTGCTCGTCTTCCTCGCCGACCAGGCGACGAAATGGGTGGTGATCTACCCGCTCCAGCTCCAGTTCCGCGGCGAGATCTCGATCACCTCCTTCTTCAACCTGACCTGGGTACGCAATTACGGCGTGTCGATGGGGATGCTGACCGCGGACAGCGACACGATGCGCTGGGGTCTGGTCGCGATGACCACCGCAATCGCCATCTTCGTCGCGATCTGGCTGTGGCGCGAGAAGCGCCGCGACGACAGCTGGGGCCTCGCGCTGGTGCTCGGCGGGGCGCTCGGCAACATCGTGGACCGGATCCGCTTCGGCTATGTCGTCGACTTCCTCGATTTGCATATCGGCACGTGGAGGCCGTTTTTGGTCTTCAATGTCGCCGACGCCGCGATTACCATCGGCGTGCTGTTATTGCTGGTGCGGGCGCTCCTGACGCGTAAGGAGAAGCCGGCCCGATGAAGGAAGTGACCCCAATGCGTCGTTTGATGATCCTCGCCGTCCCCGCGTCCCTGGTGCTTGCGGGATGCGCCTCGGGCGGCCCGTTCAACCGCGCCCGCCCCGACGAATTCGCTGTCACCCGCGCGCCCGAGCTGATCGTTCCGCCGGAATTCGCGCTGACCCCGCCGCGGCCGGGCCAGGCCGATCCGGGCGGCAGCGATCCGCGCGCCCAGGCGCTCCAGGCCCTGTTCGGCGGCCCGCAGCCGCGCAGCGCGGTGGAGCAGCGTGTGATCCAGCAGGCCGACACCGGCACCGGCGCCGCGCTCGGCGCCCGCTCGGTCGCCGGCGATCCGGACACCCAGGTCGTCAACCGCGGCGCGCTGGTCCAGACCATCATCCAGCTCCCCGCCGGCGACGGCGCCACCGCGAGCGTCGCGGTCCCGCAGTAGGCCTTTAGGGCTTCCCTAACCGTCGTCCCGCTATCCCGGCGGGATGACGCATCAGGCTCCTCCGACACCCGCATTTCCCGGCGGCGATCCCGGCCGTCAGGTCGCCTCGCTGCGCGAAGCCCTCATGCTCGTGCGCAGCGTGTGCGGCGAAGGCGGCGCGGCGGCGCAGGATGCCATGCTCGAGGAAGCCGCCCAGGTGTCGATCGCCTATGAGCGCGCCTCGCCGGTCGCCCAGCGCCGCTTCGACGCCACGGCGGGCGAGATGGCCGCCTGGGCCGCAGCCGGGGTCGAAGCCCTGCTCGGCAATGGCGAGACCCCGCCCCAGGCCCCTGCCCGCCGGCTCGCCGGCAAGATGGAAAGCGGGCTAGACCAGCTACGCGCGCTTCTCCACGTCTCCTGACACCGAGGGCGGCGCCGGCGGCGCCGGCCATGCCTTCACGTGCACGTCCTGCTGCGGGTAGGGCACTCGGATCTTGTGCTCGCGGAACAGCTGCCACAGGCGGTTGAGGATCTCGGAACGGACGTTGCCGATGCCCGCCTCGGGATCGGCGATCCACACCAATATGTCGTGATCGACCGAGCTCTCGCCGAACGCGCGCAGCCACACCCGCGGTGCCGGCGCCTTGAGCACCCGCTCGGCGCTCTCCGCCGCCTCGATCATCAGCTTCTGCGCCAGCGGCAGGTCGCAGTCATAGGCGATGCCGACCGGGATGTGCACGCGCACGTCCGAGCTCGAATAGGACCAGTTCTCGACCTCGCGGGTCATCAGGTCCTCGTTGGGGATGAGGTGCTCCTTCCCGTCTCTAGTAACCACTGATACCGCCCGGACTCCGATCTTGGTGACCGAGCCGTAGGTGTCGCCGACGACGATGACGTCGCCCGGCTTGATCGAGCGGTCCATGAGCAGGATGATCCCGGCGAACAGATTGCCGACCGTCTTCTGGAGCCCGAAGCCGATGGCGAGGCCGAAGGCGCCGCCGAACACCGCGAGCGTGGTCAGGTCGATGCCGGTGAGCTGAAGGCCGACGAAGAAGGCGACGATGACGATGGCGACCGCCGCCAGCTTCTGGGCGAGCAGCTGCTGTGTGGGGTCGAAGCCCGTCACGCTTCGGATCGAATGCGACGCGACCCGGATGAGCAGCCGAACGCCGAGATAGAGCACGACGAGCGAGACGGCGATCCGAACCAGGTCGAGCAATGACAGGCGGCGCGCGCCGATCATGAGCGCGACCCCGTCCAGCGCCTTGGCGATCGCGGCGAGTCCGCCCACCGCATCGGCGAGCACCGCCACGAACACGAAGCTTCCAAGGATCCAGGCGAGCAGGCGGCTCACCTGCAGGGCGCGCACCAGGTTGACCGCGAACAGCGCGCCCGCCGCGGCGGCGGCGAGCCCGATCAGGAACAAGGCGAGCGGCTGCCAGGGATAGACGCTCAGCGCCAGCGTGAGCAGCAGCCAGATGGTGAGATCGCGCGACACGGCGCAGAGGCGCGGCCCGACCTGTGCCGCGCGGGCGCCGGCGCGGCGCTCCCACAAGGCGGCGAGATGCGGGCCGCCCCAGCGGCCGACCGCCCAGCCGAGCAGCGCCGCCGCCGCGACCAGCGCCAAAGCGGCGGCGGCGGAAGCGAAGTCGAACCGCTCGGGCAACGCGATGCCCAACGATGCCGCGATCTGATGCATCATCCCGCGGGATAATGCGCGAGCGCCCGTTTGAGGTCCGTAATGAGATCGTCGGCGTCCTCAAGGCCGATCGAGAGCCGCACCGCGGGTCCTTCCGCCTCCCGACGGGCGGCGGTGCGCAGGCCGATCGGGTCGGACGGCGTCGCCAGGCTCTCGAAGCCGCCCCAGCTCCAGCCGATCCCGAAATGGTCGAGGCTCTCGATCAACCGGTCGCGCGCCGCCTCGTCGCCGCCGTTCAGAACGAAGGCGAACAGGCCGGAGGCGCCGTCGAAATCGCGCACCCAATATTCATGGCCGGGGCAGGACGGCAGCGCCGGATGGAGGATGCGCGCCACCTGCGGCTGTTCGGCGAGCCACTGCGCGATCCTGAGCGCGCTCTCGCCGTGACGCTGCAACCGGACCTCGAGCGTGCGCAGGCCGCGCAGCGCGAGCCAGGCATCGTCGGGACTTGCGGTCTGCCCGAGCGCCTTGCTGGTCCGGTCGAGCCGCTTGACCAGCTCCGGCCGCACCGTGACCGAGCCGATCATTACGTCGGAATGGCCGCCGATATATTTGGTGCAGGCGAGGATCGAGATATCGCAGCCGCGCGCGACCGCCGGGAACAGCAAAGGCGTCGCCCAGGTATTGTCGATCAGGGTGACGATGCCGCGCTCGCGCGCCGCCGCGCAGATGCCCGGCACGTCCTGCACCTCGAAGGTCAGCGAGCCGGGGCTTTCGAGGAAGATCGCGCGGGTCTTGTCGCCGATGAGGTCGGCGATCCCCTCCCCCACCAGAGGGTCGTAGTAGCGGGTCGTAACGCCGTAGCGCTTGAGAAGGGTGTCGCAGAGCATGCGCGTCGGCGCATAGGCGCTGTCGGCCATCAGCAGCTCGTCGCCGGCTTCGAGCACCATCAGCAGCGCGGTCGCGACCGCCGCCGCGCCCGACGGGAACAGCCGGGTGCCACCGGCGCCCGGCTCCATTTCGGTCAGTGCCTCGGCCAGCGCCCAGCTGGTCGGGCCGCCGTTGCGGCCATAATGGAACTGGGCGAATTCGGGCTTGGCGGCCTTCAATTCGGCGACGGTGTCGAACAGCATCGTCGAGGCGCGCCACACCGCCGGGTTGACGATCGGTCCGGTCCACTCGCGGCGGCGCCCCGCGACGGCGAGCCGCGTGCCTTTCCCCTTGCCTCCCCCGGTCTCGCTCACGCGGTCGTGGTCGCCTTGGGCGTGGCGGGATCGGCGCCCCATTCCGACCAGCTGCCGTCATAGAGCCGGCCGCCATCCTTGCCGAGCAGGTGCGCCCCGAACAGCACGGTGCAGGCGGTGACGCCCGAGCCGCAGCTGGCGACCAGCGGCTTGTCGAGATCGACGTCGGCAGAGTCGAATTCGGCCTGGAGCGCGGCGCCACGCTTGAACGTGTTGTCGGCGTTGAACAGCCGGTCCTGGGGCAGGTTCTTCGCGCCGGGGATGTGACCGCTGGGAACGCCGTGGGGATCGACGCCACCGCCCGCGAAGCGATCCGCCGGGCGCGCGTCCAGGACCTGATGAGTCGCCGCATCGAGATTGGCGAGCATGAAGTCCTTGTCGACCGCCGCCTGGTCGTCCTTGAGCGGCGTGAAATGGCCGTGGCGATTGTGCGGTCGGCCGCTCTCGGTCGGGCGCCCTTCCGCGGTCCACTTCGCGAAACCGCCGTCAAGGATCGCCACCTGCGATGCCCCGAAGGTGCGCATCACCCACCAGGCGCGGGCGGAGGTATGGAGCGGCGTGTTGTCGTAGATCACCACGCGGGCGCCGTCGCCGATGCCGAGCGACTGCATGCGGCTGGCGAACTTCTCCGCCGGCGGCAGCATGTTGGGGAGGTGGCTGTCGCTGTCGGCGAGGCTGGCGAGGTCGAGGAACAGCGCGCCGGGTATGTGCGCCGCCTCATATTCGGCGCGGGCGTCGCGGCCCTGCGCGGGCAGGAACAGGCTGGCGTCGACGACGCGCAGATCGTCCGCGCCGAGCTCGCCCGCGAGCCATTCGGTTGAGACCAGGGATTCCATCCGCGCCTCCGCTTTTGCTGCCGCTCCCGTCTCTCCCGCGGGCGCGCGAGTCCAGCCTTTTCGAACCGCCCGGGCCGTTCGGGATCAGGCATCATATCGAATATCGATAATTATACTTGTCGTTTATCGATATGTGCGATATTGAAGAACAGGAAGTCGTTTAGGGAGATTCGATGTGGAACCGCGGGGGCGCTCACTGGCAGGAATCGCGGCGGTCATCCTCCTGGTGCTGATGATCATCATCGGCATCGGCATCGCTGCCGTCGCGGTGGGCGGCGTCGCGCTGCTCTTCACCACCGGCGTCGAAGCCAAGCTGGCGGAGGGACTGCACACCACCGACGTGCCGACGAAGAGCGAGCTCCTGCTGCTGTTCCCGGCCCTGATCCTGATGCTCGGCCTGCTCGTGACGATGCTCCACCGGCTGCGGCGGGTGACGCTGACGGTGCGGAACGGCGACCCGTTCAACGAGCGCAACCCGGGGAACCTACGGGTCATCGCGCTGCTGCTCGCGCTCGGCGAGATCTTCACCACGGTGGCCTTCCTGGCCATCCCCGAAGCGTTCCGCGGCGACGAGGTGAAATACGATCTCGACCTCACCTCCTGGTTCGCGGTGCTCATCGTGCTGGTGCTCGCCGAGGTGTTTCGCGAAGGCGCGCGCCTGCGGGCCGAAGCCGAGCTGACGGTGTAATGGCCATGGGGATCCGCGTGAAACTCGACGAGATGCTCTACCAGCGGCGGATGTCGCTCACCGAGCTGGCCGAGCGCATCGGCCTCACCCTGCCCAACCTTTCGATCCTCAAGACCGGCAAGGCGAAGGCGATCCGCTTCTCGACGCTCGATGCGATCTGCACAGCGCTCGACTGCCAGCCCGGCGACATTCTTGAACATGACCCGAGCGGCCCGGCGGCGCCCGCGGACGAGGAGGCCTGAGCCATGTCCATCGAGATCAACCTGCTGAGCGGCGGCCTGTTCGGCGGCCCGGGCCTGTTGCTGCTGATGATCCTACTGTGGATCATCGTCGACAAGAAGCGCGGCGACCGCGACCGGCGCGACCCCTAACGGCTGCGGATGAACTCGCGAATGTCGCGGCTCAGCGCCGCCCGGTCCGCCTCGCGCACATACATCATGTGTCCGGAGCCGTAATAGCGCCAGGTGAAGCGGTCGCGCGGCATGCCGGTGCGGCTCAGCGAATATTCCGCGGCGAAGAAGGGCGTGGCGAAGTCGTAATAGCCCTGGCCGACGAACACCCGGAGGCCCGAATTCTCCCGCAGCGCCCGGCCGATATAGGGCGCGACGTTGACATAGACGTCGTTGTCGCGGCCGCCGCCGAGGCGCCAGTCCCACGGCGCGCCGAGCCCACCGATCGTCGAATATTGCCGGTCGGTGCGATAGTTCAGGGTTTCACGCAGATGCTGGTTGACCGCGGCGGTGTAGCCCGCGTCGATCCCGTAGAAGCTGGGATCGTTGTCGGGCGACTCGCCGGCATTGTCATAGTCGCGGCCGGTGTAGCGGGAATCGAGCCGGCCGATGGTGAGGCCGCGGTCGCGCAGCAGCTCCTTATAGAAGCGGTCCGGAGTCACCCGCAGGTCGGCATTCTCCAGGAACTGCTCCGACAGGCCGATGAAGCGCGACAGCTCGCGGCGGACCGCGGCGCGCTCGTCGGCGGGCAGCGCGTTGCCCTGGAGAAGAGCGGCGGCGTAGCGGGTGGTGGCGAAGCGGCGAGCCTCCTCGACGAACTGCTCGACCGATCCCGCCTGCGCCTTGCCGTGATAGAGCGCGGTCGCGGCCATGCTCGGAAGGTTGAGGATGTGGACCATCTCGTTGCCCGGCGTGTCCGCGCCGGCGCCGAAATCAAGCACGGTCGAGATGAGCAGCAGGCCGTTCAATGCGACGTCGTTATACTGACCCTCCAGCTGGTTCACGACCGCGGCGGTGCGGGTGGTGCCGTAGCTCTCGCCGCCGAGATATTTGGGCGAGTTCCAGCGGTCGTTCTCGCTGAGCCACTGGCGAATGAACTGCGCGATCGACCGGGCGTCCTGGGTGACCCCGTAAAATTCGCTCGGGTTGGTGTCGCCGAGCGCATGGCTGAAACCGGTGCCGACCGGATCGATGAACACGAGATCGGTGACGTCCAGCAGCGAATGCGGGTTGTCGACGATCGGGTAAGGCGGAGCGCCGTCGTCGGTGCCGTCCGACGGAATCGCCACGTAGCGCGGGCCGAACGCGCCCATGTGCAGCCACAGCGAGCCCGAACCCGGGCCGCCGTTGAACAGGAAAGTGACTGGCCGATTGGGGTCGCGCGGCTCGCGCACATAGGAGACCGAGAAGATGCTGGCGCGCGGATTGCCGTTGTCGGCGCGCAGGAAGGTCTCTCCGGCGGTCGCGCTGTAGCTGACCCGCTGGCCGCCGAACGTGCCGGTGTGGCGGGTGACGACCCGCTGCGGCTCGCGGGTGACCGGCTCCGCCTTGGCCTTCTCGCCGGTCTGGCCCGATTGCTGCGCCGCCGCCTGAACGGAAACCACACCGACGGCGATCAGCGCCGCCGCGACAAGCTTGCCCCTCATCAATCCTCCGCTTCGCTCCGGTCCGCCTCGCGGTACCGCCTGAGATAGAATTCGCTGTAGAATGCCGTGTAGACCGCCGCCGCCGGAGTCGCCACCAGGGCGCCGAGAAGGCCGAAGGCGAGCGCGAAGGCGAGCGCGTTGAACAGCAACAGCACCGGGTGGATGCGCATCGCCGCCCCGCCGATGCGTGGCGCCACGAACGCCCCGATCACCTCGCCCATCACCAGGTAGAAGAGCGCGACATAGACGGCGAGCATGGGGCTGACCGCCAGAGCGACGATGACCGGCGGGATCGACATCAGATAATTGCCGATGCGCGGGATGAACTCGACGAAGAAGGCGAGCGCGGCCCACACCAGCGCGCCGGGCACGTCGAGCCAGGTCAGCACGACGAAGACCAGAACGAACTCGATCATTCCGACGAAGAAGGCCGCCTCCGCCCAGCCGCCGATGCTGCGCAGCGCGCGGCGGTAGGCGCGAACGCCGGTGCGACGGTGCTGACGCGGAAGGCTGCCGATGTAGAATCGAAGCACCGGCCGCGGGCGCGAGACGAGGCCGATGACGCCGCTCAGGAAGATGATGGTGAGGGCGATGCCGCCGAGCACCCGCAGCGAGAGGTTGCTCACGCCCTCGAAGGCCGCGCCGAGGTCCGGTGGGCTGCCATTTGCGACCCAGCCCTGCAGGTCCGGATAACGCGACAGCAGGTCGGCGATCTGGGCGTTGAGGCCCGCGATCAACTCCGGCAGCCGATCGACCAGGGTGGCGACCTGCTCGGCGACGCGCGGGATGACCAGCCAGCCGATCAGGACGAGCGCGGCGAGGAACAGCGCCAGCACGATCGCCGCCGCCGCACGCCGCGGCACGCCGTGGCGGCGCAGCGCCTGGACCGGCATCGACAGCGCCATCGACACCACCACCACCAGGAACAGCAGCAGCAGGGCGGTGACGATCCGCTCGATGAACCACAGGGCCGCGACCGCGAGCGCCGCGGTTATGACGAAGCCGATCCACGATCCGCGCGGCCGCGGCGCCGGAGAGACGGGTCCGCGCGGCTGATTGATGTCGACGGCCATCACCCTTGCCCTAGCGAAGGACAAGGCGGAACGCTACGTTCGGGCAACGAAACAAGGAGCGAGAGAGATGGTGGAACGCGCAGAGCCGCTGCTGTGCCCGGTGGACCAGAGCGTGATGGTCATATCGGCGCGCCAGGGAATCGAGATCGACTATTGCCCGACCTGCCGCGGAGTCTGGCTCGACCGCGGCGAACTGAACAAGATCATCGAGAAGAGCGCCGCGCCGGGCGGGGCCAACGCGCCCGAGGCGCCGCCGGCGCCGCCCGCGGCCAGGACGGCAGCTACAGCGCCGAGGCGATCGTCACCCGGGTCAACGCCGACCTCGCCAACAGCTTCGGCAATCTCGCCCAGCG
>NZ_JAANPA010000061.1 GCF_011320075.1 Sphingosinicella sp. YJ22
CGGCACCGCCCCGCGCGCCCGCGACCGCGCCGACGAGACCAGGCGCAGCCGCGCAGCCCCGCCTCCCGCCGAGGACGCCGACGATTCCCCGCCCGGCGGGGACCGCGGCGGCAATGCCGTGCAGGGCAATATTACGGGCCTTTGAGCCCGCCGGCCCGGCAACCGCGACGAAAAAAGACCGAGAACGGTTTCACGCGCGCGAAATCCGCTTTAGGCTCGCGGCATCGCTCCTGCGTCCCGGAGCCGGCGGAGTTTGGAATGAAGCATCTCGCGCACAAGCTGACGATCCGAATGGCGGCCGCCGCCATAGCCCTTGCCCTGCCCGCCACGGCGCAGGCCCAGCTGTTCTTCACCGACCCCAATTTTGAGCGCGGCACCGTCGAGCCGGGCGACCCGGTCATCGGCATCCCGCTGCCCGGTGCCAGCCAGGCGGAGCTTCGCGCCGGCCTGCTGTGGAACCTGCGCGCCGGCCTCAACGTGTCGGCGCTGCAATGCCAGTTCTCGCGCTACCTGCGCTCGGTCGACAATTACAACGCGATCCTCGATCACCATTCCGAGGAGCTCGCCGTCGCCTACAGCACGCTCGAGGGCTATTTCCGCCGCAATGCCGCGAACACGCGCGCCGGCCAGCGCGAATTCGACCAGTGGAACACCTCCACCTACCAAAATTTCTCGAGCCTCTATGGCCAGATGGGCTTCTGCCAGGTCGCCGCGGACGTCGCCAAGGAAGCGCTGACCCGGCCCAAGGGTCAGCTTTACGAGGTCGCCCGCGGCCGCGTCCGCGAGATGCGCAGCGCCCTTCGCCCGTCCGGGGACCGCCTCTTCTCCGAGTTGCCCGCGCTCAGCGCCCTTCAGCCGTTGCCGCACACGCTGTTCAACGGCCCCAGCTGCGCCGGTCTGCGCGGCCGCGAGCTGCGCCGCTGCCAGCAGTCACGGTAGCCCGATCAGCTTGTGGGTCTGGACCCCGAGCCGCCAGCGCGGCTCGGCCATGACCAGGGCGATCGACGCCTGAAGCGAGGCTTCGCGGTCGGGGCCGTCGAGCGGCTGGATGATGAAATGGCGGAAATCCCAGCCGAGCAGTTCGGCAGGATCGATTCCGGCCTGTGGCCACACCAGCTTCAACTCGTCGCCTGAGCGCTGGACGACCGGATTGGCGCCCTTGGGGCTGACGCAGATCCAGTCGAGCCCCTCCGGCGCGGCCTGGGTGCCGTTGGTCTCCACGGCCACTTCGAAGCCACGCGCGTGAAGGGCCGAGATCAACGCCGGGTCCGCCTGGAGCAGCGGCTCGCCGCCGGTCATCACCACCAGCGGCCGGGCGCCTTCCCCCCATAATGCGGCCACCTTGTCGGCCAGCGCCTCGGCCTCGTAGCGCCCGCCATTCTCGCCATCCATGCCGACGAAGTCGGTGTCGCAGAAAGTGCATTGGGCGCTCGCCCGGTCCTGCTCGCGCCCGGTCCACAAATTGCAGCCGGCGAAGCGCAGGAACACGGCGCGCCGGCCGGCCTGCATCCCCTCGCCCTGGAGCGTCAGGAAGATCTCCTTGACCGCGTAGCTCATGCCCGCACCGCGTAGCGGGTCGGATCGGCGATGCCCGCTTCCTCGAAGCCCTTGGCGCGAAGCCGGCACGAATCGCACAGGCCGCAATGGGCGCCGTCCGCGCTCGGATCGTAGCACGACCAGCTGAGGCCGGTGTCGATGCCGAGCCGGGTCGCCTCGGCGACGATGTCGGCCTTGGTCATGTCCATCAGCGGCGCGTGGACGCGGAACGGCTGGCCCTCGACGCCCGCCTTGGTCGCCAGCCGCGCCATCTCCTCGAACGCGCGCACGAATTCGGGCCGGCAGTCGGGATAGCCCGAATAATCGAGCGCGTTGATGCCGATGAAGATGTCGCTCGCCCCGCTCGCCTCGGCGAGGCCCAGGCACAGGGTCAGGAAGATCGCGTTGCGCGCCGGCACATAGGTGACCGGGATGGCGTCCTCGTCGACGCCGCCCTTCGGAACCGCGATGTCGGCGGTCAGCGCCGATCCGCCGAAGCGGCTGAGATCCAGCGGAAGGACGATGTGGCGATCGACGCCGAGCGTGTCGGCGATCCGCACCGCCGCCTCGAGTTCGACCCGGTGGCGCTGGCTGTAGTCGACGGTGAGCGCGGTCAGGCCAAAGCCCTGCTCGCGCGCGATCGCGCCCACGGTCATCGAATCGAGACCGCCGGAGAGGAGGATGATCGCTTGCTTGCCCATGGACGCCATGGCGGCGCAGCTAGGTGCTGCGGCCGCGATACTCAACAGGGGAACGAGCCGAAAACAGAAACGGGCCGCCCGATGGACGGCCCAGTTTGGCTGCTAGAGCCATCTAGGGAGGAAAGCGTGTCCATCGGACACAAGAGTCTCCCTAACACCGCTCGACTAAACCCCCGCTTAACGCGGGCGCCTGTTTTCTATGGCTCGAGGTCGTCCGTGGCGATCGGGAAGCTCTTCGAGCAGAATTCGCAGTCGACGCTGATCGTGCCGTTCTCGTCGGCCATGTCGGAGCGCTCCTCGTCGCTGAAGCGGGCGATGATGCCGCGGACATGCTCGGCGGAGCAGCGGCAGCCGCGCACCAGCGGCACGGCGGCGAGGACTCGCACCTCTTCCTCGTTGAACAGCCGCCACAGCAGGGTCTCGACCGGCAGGTCGACGTCGAACAGCTCGTTCGACCGGATCGTCTCGGCGAGGATGCGGACATGCTCCCACTCGGGATGGTCGAGGCGGGTGTGGAGCCGCTCGCGCCCCTCCTCGCCCTCCGGCAGATGCTGGAGGAGGAGGCCGCCGGCGACATGGCCGGTATCGTCGATGGCGATGCGCACCAGGCTGGGGATCTGCTCGGACTGGGCGAAGAAGCTCTGCGCCGCCTCGGCCAGGCTGTCGCCTTCCAGCGGCACGATGCCCTGGTAGCGCTCCTTGGTCGCCGCCTGGTCGAAGGTGATGGCGAGATAGCCCTTGCCGAACAGCTGCGCCAGGCTCGGCAGCGCCGGAGTCTCGGCGAGGCGCTCCATGTCGAAGCGGACATAGCCGCGAAGCTCGCCGCCGCGATAATCGCACACGAGCAGGTCGACGATTCCGGACTCGGTCTGCGCCTGGAGGGTGAGCTGGCCGCCAGCGTCCTTGAGCATCGCGCCGAGCAGGGCGGTCAGGGTCAGCGCCTCCGACAGGATGCGCGCGATCGGCGCGGGATAGGCATGGGCCGACAGCACCTCGTCGAGCACCGGCCCGAGGCGGACGAGGCGGCCGCGCGCGTGACGGTGCGGCAAGGTGAAGCCAATCGCCTCGTCGAGGTTGGTGACCGAGGCGGGAGCGGACGAAGGATTTGAAGACATCGCGGCCATATAGGGCACGCGGTCCGCCGATTCAGCCCCTCAGGTTGCGAAGCGGTCCGTCGCCTCGATCAGGCGGTGGAGGATGCCGGGCTCGTTGAAGGCGTGGCCGGCGTCGGAAACGATGTGCATCTCCGCCTCCGGCCAGGCGCGGTGGAGGTCCCAGGCGGTCACCGCCGGGGTGCAGGCGTCATAGCGGCCCTGGACGATCACTCCGGGGATCGCCTTCAGCCGCCCCGCGTCACGGATCAGCTGGCCGTCGTCGAACCAGCCGCGGCTGATCATATAATGGTTCTCGATGCGCGCGATGGCGATGGCGTAGCGGTCCTCGGTCACCGTCTCGACGAGATTCGGGTCCGGGATCAGCTTGACGGTCGCGCCTTCCCAGCCGCTCCACGCCTTGGCCGCCTCGAGCTGCACCGCCGGGTCGGGGTCGGTCAGCCGGCGCTGATAGGCGGCGGCGAGGTCGTCATGCTCGGCGGCCGGGATCGGCGCGAGATATTTCTCCCATTCGTCGGGGAACAGGAAGGACGCGCCCGACTGGTAGAACCAGTCGATCTCCGACCGGCGCATGGTGAAGATGCCGCGCAGCACCAGCGCGGACGTCCGCTCGGGATGGGTCTCGGCATAAGCGAGGCCGAGGGTCGAGCCCCACGAGCCGCCGAACACCAGCCACTGCTCGGCGCCGATCATCTCGCGCAGCCGCTCCATGTCGGCGACGAGGTCCCAGGTCGTGTTCGCCTCGAGCGAGGCGTGGGGGGTCGAGCGGCCGCAGCCGCGCTGGTCGAACAGCAGGAGGTTGTAGCGCGCCGGATCGAACAGCCGGCGGTGGTCCGGGCTGCAGCCCGCGCCGGGACCGCCGTGGAGGAACACCGCGGGCTTGCCGTCGGGATTGCCGCACAGCTCCCAATAGAGCGAATGGCCGTCGCCGACGTCGAGATGGCCGCTGCGATAGGGCTCGATTGGCGGGTAGAGAGTGCGCAGGGTCATTCGCTGAAATCCATCATGCAACCGATTGTCCGGGGAAGCAGGCGTCAGGCCGCTTCGGGAAGCTCGTACTGGCGCGCGGCCTCGGACAGCTTCTCGACGAACTCGGCGATGTGCGCCTGCTCGATGACCAGCGGCGGCAGGATGCGCATGACATTGTCGCCGGCGGCGACGGTGAGCAGGCCATGGTCGCGCAGGTAAGTGACGAAGGCGCGGCTGTCGGTCTTCATCTTGAGGCCGAGCATCAGGCCCATGCCGCGAACGCTGTCGAACAGATGGTCGTGATTGGGGATCATCTGCTCCAGCGCGCCGCGCAGGCGGTCGCCCATGGTGCGGACATGGGCGAGGAATTCGTCGTTGGCGACGACGTCGAGCACCGCCTGGCCTGCCGCCATGGCGAGCGGGTTGCCGCCATAGGTCGAGCCGTGGGTGCCGACGACCATGCCCGCCGCCGCTTTCTCGGTGGCGAGGCAGGCGCCCAGCGGGAAGCCGCCGCCGATGCCCTTGGCGGTCGCCATGATGTCGGGGGTGATGCCATATTGCTCATGGGCGTAGAGCGTGCCGGTGCGCGCGACTCCGCTCTGCACCTCGTCGAGCACGAGCAGCAGGTCATGCTCGTCGGCGAGGCGGCGAAGGCCCTGGATGAAGTGCTTGCTGGCCGGGCGGATGCCGCCCTCGCCCTGCACCGGCTCGAGCAGGAAGCCGGCGGTGTGCCGGTCGATCGCCGCTTCGGCGGCCTCGAGATTGTCGAACTCGACGACCTTGAAGCCCTCGAGCAGCGGCGCGAAGCCGTCGATCATCTTGGGCTGATCGGTCGCGCTGATCGTCGCCATGGTGCGCCCGTGGAAGGCGTTGCTGAAGGTGATCAGCGTGTTCTTGTGCGGGTTGCCGTGATGGTGGTGGTAGCGGCGCGCGGTCTTGATCGCGCATTCGACCGCCTCGACGCCCGAATTGGTGAAGAACACGGTGTCGGCGAAGGTGAGGTCGACCAGCCGCTGCGCCAGCTTCTCGCCCTGCGGGCTGCCATAGAGGTTGGAGACGTGGATCAGGGTCGCCGCCTGGTCCTGGATCGCCTTGGTCAGGACCGGGTGGCCGTGGCCGAGCAGGTTGACCGCGATGCCGCTGGCGAAATCGAGATATTTCTCGCCTTTCTCGCCATAGAGATAGACCCCTTCCCCACGCACCGGCCGCACCGGCGAGCGCGGATAGACGGGCATGAGCGGCGTGATCGACATCGTGGCGAACTCCTACGGGCGGGCGGTTGGGGAATGCCGTCGCTATAGGGGGTGGTTCGAACGAGCGTCAAATGGTGGCGCGACGAAGTAGGGCCAGGAGCGGTCCCATCGCCGCTCCTGGCCCTCCTCCTTCCGTAATCGCTCCGTCAGGCCTCCCGGCCGTTACCAGCCGTTGCGGTGCCCGTCGCGGCGCTCGTCGCGGATTCGGTCGCGCAGATTGTCGATGCGATCGGCAATGTCCTGCACCTCGCCGCGGTCGAGACCGTTGCGGGCGAAACGGAGCAGGCGCTGGCGCAGTTCCCGGGCATGTTCGCGAAGCGCGTTATATTCGCCGCCGGAGATGGCTCGGCGCTCGGCCAGCCGCTCGATCCGGCGCTCGCTCTGGCCTATCTGCATGTTGAAGC
Organism: Sphingosinicella sp. YJ22; assembly: GCF_011320075.1. GTDB lineage: Bacteria > Pseudomonadota > Alphaproteobacteria > Sphingomonadales > Sphingomonadaceae > Allosphingosinicella. The sequence continues at coordinate 5,976 of NZ_JAANPA010000061.1, forward strand.
GCTGCATCAGGCCGCGGTCGCCCGGATAGCCATATTGCGCCGCCGCCGGGGCCGCTGCCAGGCCCGCGGCTATCGCGGCGGCGATTGTCAGGGGGGTGAACTTGATACGCATGTTACTCCTCCTCCTTACAAGGATGTCGGAATAACAACGCGTGGGCGGCCCTCCGGTCCTCGCCTGAACCCTCGAACTGGCTCGGCTCGTCCCGGAAGGCCGGACCCTTACTTACCAGCGGCGGCCGTCGCGGTCGCGGCGCTCGTGGCGCAGGCGGTTCTGGAGCCGGTCGAGCCGGATCTGCAGATTGCGATACTCACCGCGGTCGAGGCCGTTGCGGGCGAAGCGGTAATAGTCGCGCTGGAGCCCGTTGGCATCGCGGCGAAGCGACACCGCCTCGCGGCGCGAGATCCGGCCGTTCCGGAACGAGCGATCGATGCGGTTCTCAAGCTGGTTGATCTCGCGCTGGATCTGGCCGCCCTGGTGGCCATAGCCGTAGCGCTGGGCGACCGCCGGACTGGCGACGACCGTGGCCGAAGCGATGGCGAGAGAGATGAGGACCTTACGCATTACAAACCTCCTTCAAATACTGAGGAGGTCTCTATCGTGCCGCTCCTGTTACGACCCTGAATGGCTGTGACAGTCGCCGTTCAGGCAGCAACCCGCGTCAGGAGCGGATTCGCCAGCCGCGCTTGAGCAGCAGGTAGCACAAGGCGGCGAGGCCGACATTGATCGCCAGCAGCAGCCCCGCGCCGAACAGCACCGGGGAATCCGCGGCTCCGACGAAGCCGTAGCGGAAGCCCGAGATGACGTAGAAGAACGGGTTGGCATGGCTGATCGTGCGGAAGGCGGGCGCAAGCGCGTCGATCGAGTAGAAGGTGCCCGACAGCAGCGAAAGCGGCGCGACTACGAAATTGGTCACGGCCGCGGCATGGTCGAACTTCTCCGCCCACATCGAGGTGAGCAGGCCGAGGAAGCCGAGCATCACCGAGCCCATCAGCCCGAACCAGACCACCGCCCACAGATGCTGCGGCCAAACATGGACGCCCGGCCACAGCAGCATCGCGCCCCACACGGCGATCCCGACCAGCACCGCGCGGGTCACCGCCGCGCCCAGAAGCGCCGCGATCAGCTCCATCGTCGACAGAGGCGGCATCAGATAATCGACGATCGTGCCCTGGATCTTGCCGATCAGAAGCGAGAAGCTGGCATTGGCGAAGCTGTTCTGGATCATCCCCATGACGATGAGCCCGGGCGCGATGAAATCGGCGAAGGCGATGCCGGTGCCGGCCAGATTCACCTCGCGCCGAGCGCCCAGCGCCATCGTGAAGATGGCGAGGAACAGCATGGTGGTGACCGCCGGAGCCCAGATCGTCTGAAGCTGCACCTTGAAGAAACGGCGCACCTCCTTCACATAGAGGGTCTTGAGGCCGCCCCAATTGACGTTGCGGATCACCGGAACGCCGGGATCGGCCTGCACCCATTTCGAAGTCTGGCTGTCCATCGGCACCGTCGCTAGTCGCTGCCGGGGACCCAGGCAAGCTAAGTCCCTGGAGACTGTTTGAATGTCGTGGACCGACGAGCGGATCGATCGCCTGAAGGAAATGTGGAGCCGCGGCATGACCGCGAGCCAGATCGCCGATGAGCTCGGCGCGGTGTCGCGCAACGCGGTGATCGGCAAGGCGCACCGTCTCGGCCTTCAGTCGCGCCCGTCGCCGGTGAAGCCGAACGATGTTCCGGCCCCGGCCGCTGCGTCGGCGAAGGCCCCGGAGAAGGCAGCCGAAGCCGCCGAACCGCCCGTCGACGTGTTGTCGACCACGAGTCTCGACGTGCCCGGCGAGCCGCCCTTCGACCTCAAGGACGAGGATGAGGCGGACGAGGCCCCGGCGCCCGCCGCCGCTCCGACCCCGCGCACGCCGCTCGCCCGCTCGATCGGCCCCGGCGGCTTCGAGCGGCAGATGCCCGGCGAGCAGCAGGCGCCGATCCCGCCCGCGCCGCCGCGCCGCCTAGTGCCGGCCAAGCCGAGCCCCGAGATCGCCGACAAGACCAGCCTGCTCGACCTCAACGAGCGCATCTGCAAATGGCCGATCGGCCACCCCGGCGAGCCCGATTTCCACTTCTGCGGCAGGTCGGCCAATCCGGGCTTCCCCTATTGCGTCGAGCATTGCGGAGTCGCCTACCAGGCGCAGCTTCCGCGCCGCGACCGCAAGCCGCCGCCCCCGCTGCCCTTCGGCGGCCCGCGGGTTCGGTAAGTGCCGGGGCCGCCCGCCCCGACATCATTCCGGATGAACAAGAATACCGGGAACTTACGGTAAGGTTCGGGAGTTTCTTTCTTTGATCCCCCGCCCATTCGGCAGGAAGAGATTCAATAGAAGAAACTCGCGGAGCTGTAAGTGTCGTTGGTTGATTGCGTTGAATATTATGAGCGCCGGGCGGAAGATCATGTCGAGTTGGCGCAGAAATCCTCTAACAGTCAGGCGGTGAAGGCTCATTACGAGCTGGCCACTGCCTATCTCGACCGCATCTACGGCGGCGCGGCGGACGAAAAGCCGCCGGCCTAGAGCGCCGGCTGGCGCCTTGCGGCCAGCTCCCGGCGAAGGGCGCGCCCCTAGACGCTTCGGAAGTTGAGCGTGGCGTTCAAATAGAAGACGATGAGCCCGCCGACCACCGACACGATCACCCGCGCCACCAGATAGTGGAGCGGGGTGAATGCGAGGATCGCCGCATAGAGCGCCATGGTGACGGCGAGGCCAATCCCGGCGTTGAGCAGGAAGTAGACGAAGCCCGCACCGACGCTGCGCTCCGTGCCGCGGAAGATCCAAGTCCGCCCGAACACATAATGGAGCCCGTTGGCGGCGATGAAAGCGATCGCGGCCGCGCCCAGCATGTCCATCCCGCCTGCCTGGACGAGCACCCAAAGCAAGGCGAGGTCGATCGCGAACACGCCGCAGCTGACCACCGTGTTGCGCGCCAGCAGCACGCCGACATGGCGCGATACGAAACGCCCCAGCCCCGCACGCGCTGCTCCCGTCATTCAGCCGCCGCAGCGGTGGCCGGACCGTTGGCCGCGAACCAGATGGTGTGGATCGGCCCCTTGCCGTTCTCGCGCGCCCGGACCCGCACCTCGTCGACCGCGAAGCCGGCGCGCTTCAACCGCTTGGTGAAGGCGGGATCGGCGCCCGCCGACCAGATCGCGAGCACGCCGCCGGGCCTCAGCGCCGCCCGGGCGCTGTCCAGGCCGCGCGTGGAATAGAGGCCGTCATTGGCCTCGCGGGTCAGGCCGTCGGGGCCGTTGTCGACATCGAGCAGGATCGCGTCATAGCTGCCCTTGCCCGCCGCGATCTGCCTCGCGACGTCGTCGATCCGGACCTCGACGCGCGGGTCGTCGAGGCAGTCCCCGGTCATCGCCGCCATCGGCCCGCGCGCCCATTCGATGATCCCCGGAACGAGCTCCGCGACGGTGATGCGCGCGCCTGGCCCGAGCGCCTCCAGCACGGCGCGGAGGGTGAAGCCCATGCCATAGCCGCCGATCAGGACCCGCGCCGTCGCCGGCTGGCGAAGCCGCTCGCAGGTCATGATCCCGAGCGCCTTCTCGGACCCGCTCATCCGGCTGCTCATCAGCTCGTTGCGATCGAGCATTATGATGAAGTCATTGGCGTGGCGAACGAGCCGGAGCGGCGGTCCGCTCGGCACCTCGGCCACCCCGATGACCTCGCGCGGAATCACTTCTTGCGCGCCTTGCGGGCCGCGTAGCGCGCGTCGCGAGCCGCCTTCAGCTCGGCCTCGGTCGGCGCCGGCTTGCCCGATGCCGGGGCGGCGGACTCGCCATGCCTGGGGCCCGACGCCCGCGCGACCGCCTTGGCCGCCTTGGCCTCGTCGGCGGCGCGCTGACGGGCGGCGCGCCGTTCGGCCGCGGCGGC
>NZ_JAANPA010000062.1 GCF_011320075.1 Sphingosinicella sp. YJ22
GCGCGCCGCCGCCGCCGGTGCGCTCGACGAGGTCGGCGAGGTCGCGCGCGGCGTGGGGCCGCCCGACCGCGCGGGCACGCGACGCCGCGTTGGCGAGCGCCTGCGGCTCGAGGCCGAGCTTCTGCATCTGCTTGGCGAGCTCCACGGGCGTGAACTGGTGCTGGGCGATCACCCGGGCGCCGCCGGAGCGTGCCATCTCGCGGGCATTGGCGGTCTGGTGGTCGTCGGTTGCCGACGGCAGCGGGATGAGGATGGCGGGACGGCCGGCCGCGGTCAGCTCGGCGATCGTCGACGCGCCGGCGCGGGCGATGACGAGGTGCGACCAGGCGAGCTTGTCGGGCATGTCGGTGATGTAGGTGGCGAGGTCGGCGGGAATGCCGAGCTCGGCATAGCGGGCGCGGACCTGCTCGATATCCTCGGCGCGGCACTGCTGGGTGACCTGGAGGCGCCGGCGGAAATGCTCGGGGAGAAGGCCGAGGCCTTCCGGAACCACGCTCGACAGCACGCTCGCGCCCTGGCTGCCGCCGATGACGAGCACCCGGAAGATGCCGTCCTCGCCCAATGGCGGGAACGGCTGCTCGCGCAGCTGCAGGACCTCGTCACGCACCGGATTGCCGACGAGATGGACTTTGTCGCCGACGCCCGACGGCAGCCGGTCGACCCTGTCATAGGCGGTGGCGATCGCGTCCATCCGCCGCGCCATGAGCCGGTTGACCCGGCCGAGCACGGCATTCTGCTCGTGGATCACGGTCGGCACGCGAAGCTTGCGCGCGGCGAGCAGGGCGGGCAGCGCCGGATAGCCGCCGAAGCCGACCACTGCGGCCGGATCGAAGCTGTCGTAGAGCCTCACCGCCATGTCGCGCCCGGTCAGGATCGCTCGGGCGGCGCGCAGCAGGCCGATCGGGTTCTTGCTCAGGCGCCCGGCGGGGAGGACGTGGACCGGCACCTGGTCGAACAGGCCCGGGATGCGCGCGCCGCGCTCGTCGGTGATCAGCGCGACATGGTGGCCGCGCAGCATCAGCTCCTCGGCCAGCGCATGGGCCGGGATCATGTGGCCGCCGGTGCCGCCGGCGGCGAGGACATAATGACGGGACGGGCGCGCCAGGCTCATTCGCGTCCACTCCAACGCACGACATAAGGGGATCGGTGCAGATAGGGGTTTCGCCGCGTGAAGGCGAGCAGAAGGCCGAAGCCCATCGCAAGCGCGATCATCGACGATCCGCCATAGGAAATGAACGGCAGGGTCATGCCTTTCGACGGCAGCAGGTGGACGTTGACCGCCATGTTGATGATCGCCTGCACGCCGATCTGGATGACGAGGCCGCCGGCCGCGAGGATGACGAACATGTCCTCTTCGTTGAGCATCCGGATCAGCACGCGCCCGATGATCGCCAGGTAGAGGATGGCGATGGCGATGCAGGCGAGCATGCCGAACTCCTCGCCGATCACCGAGAAGATGTAGTCGGTGTGGGGCTCGGGCAGGTGGAACTTGCGGACGCCTGCCCCCGGCCCGAGGCCGAACAGCCCGCCCGAGACGAGGGTGCGAAGCGCCGCGTCGGTCTGGCCGTTGTCGCCGGCGTCGAACAGGAAACCGTCGATGCGCGCGGTCGCGACCGGGTAAAAGAAGTAAGCGAGCACGATCCCGGCGAGGCCGAGGCCGGCGAGGATGTAGAGGAAGCGCATCTTGGCGCCGGACAGGGTAAGGAGCGCGACCCAGCAGGTCACGAAGATCACCGTCTCGCCGAGGTTGGGCTGGCGCATCAGGGCGAAGGCGATGACGAAGGTCAAGGCGCCGGTGACCGACACCATCGGAAGCGCCGGGTCCTTCTGCTTCAGCGACAGCAGCCAGGCCATGGCGACGATGTAGAGCGGCTTCAAAAACTCGGACGGCTGGACGTTGGTGACTCCGAGGTCGATCCAGCGAACCGCGCCGTTGCGCTCCATGCCGATGATCGGAACCAGCATCAGAACGATCGTGCCGATCCCCGCGCCGAGCAGGGCGAGCCGCCGAGCCATCGTCTTGGGCAGCATCGAGACGAAGATCATCACCGGGATGGCGACGAGCGTCCACACCAGCTGCAAGGTGAAGAAGTGGAGCGGCGCGTAGCGGAAGTTGGTCCCGGACAGCCGGCTTGCGGCGGCCGGCGAGGCGGCGGCGACCGCGATCAGTCCGATGACAATCAGGATCGCGACGAGCAGGAGGAGGACCCGGTCGGTTTCCCAGAACCAGCGGCCGACCGGCGACAGGTCGGAGCGGCCGCCCCAGCGCGGCGCCTTCTTCTCCGCTCCCGCCTTCATGACGCCACCCCCGATCACGCCAACTTCTCCACCGCGGCGCGGAACGCCTCGCCGCGCGCTTCATAGTCCTTGAACTGGTCGAACGAGGCGCAGGCGGGCGACAACAGCACCACCTCCCCCGGTCTAGCGGCCAGCTTGGCGTCGGTCACCGCCTTTTCAAGCACTTGGCTCTCGGTCACCGGCACTTTTCCGTGGAGAAGTCGGGCGAACATCGGCCCGGACTCGCCGATCGTGTAGGCGGCGCGGACATGGCCGAGATACTGCTCGCACGGCCCGAGGTCCTCGGTCTTGGCGAGCCCACCGACGATCCAGTGGATATGCGGGTAAGCGGCAAGCGCCGGAGCGGTCGAATCCGGGTTCGTCGCCTTGCTGTCGTTGACGAAGAGAACGCCGTCCTTCTCCCCCACCCGCTGCATGCGATGCGGAAGACCGGGATAGGTGCGAAGCCCTTCCTCGATCTGGCCTAAATCGATCCCAAGCTCCAAAGCGGCAGCAGCAGCGGCTGCTGCATTTTCGGCGTTGTGGGGACCCTGCAGGTTCGGCCAATCCTTCTGGCGAGCGAAGCGCTCTCCGTAGTGATAGGCCTCGCCATCAGCCACGGCAGCGACAGCAAGTATGTCGTTGAACTCCGTACATGCCCAAGCTGTCCCGATGTCGCGATCACGGAGAAATTCGTTGAACGTATCAGCCGACGCCGGGCTGTCGGTTGTAATTGCAACGTGATGAGGCGTTTGCATTTCGAACAATCGTCGCTTCGAGGTGACATATGCCTCGAAGCCTTCGTACCGGTCGAGATGATCAGGCGTGACGTTGAGAAGCACAGCGACGTCACAGTCGAGACTCGTCGTGAGGTCGATCTGGTAGCTGGACAACTCCAGCACGTAGACGCCGCCCTCCGGGAGCGGGTCCTGGGCGAGGATCGGCAGGCCGATATTGCCGCCCATCGCCGTCGGCACGCCCGCCGTCTCGAGGATGTGGTGGACGAGCGCGGTCGTCGTCGACTTGCCGTTGGTGCCGGTGATCCCGACGACCTTGTGCGGCGGCAACTCGGCCCGCGCCTGTGCGAACAGCTCGATGTCGCCGATCACCGGCACCCCCGCCGCGCGGGCATGCGCCGCGATTGGGTGGCGGTTGAGCGGCACGCCGGGGGAGACGACAACCCCGGCAAAACCGGTGAGGTTGATGGTCAGCGGATCGGCGAAGCTAAGTCCCCTTTCCCCTTCAGGGGAGAGGGTGCCGCCGACGGCGGCGGGAGAGGGGGCTGTCCCGCCCGACTCCCCCTCTCCTGGCTCGCTGCGCGAGCCGTCCTCTCCCCTGAAGGGGAGAGGGGCAAGGGCCGCCCGCGCCTCTTCCCGCTCGTCCCACGCCACCACCTGCGCGCCGCTGGCGAGCAGCGCCTCGACCGTCGCCCGGCCGGAGCGCGCGAGGCCGAGAACGGCATATTTCTTACCCGAGAAGGCGCGCGCCGTGATCACCGCAGCTTCAGGGTCGACAGGCCGGCGAGCGCGAGGACGAAGGCGATGATCCAGAAGCGGATGACCACGGTCGGCTCGCTCCAGCCCTTCTGCTCGAAATGGTGGTGGATCGGCGCCATCCGGAACACCCGGCGGCCGGTGCGCTTGTAGAAGAACACCTGGATGATGACGCTCAAGGCCTCCATCACGAACAGGCCGCCGACGATCCCGAGCACCACCTCATGCTTGGTCGCCACCGCGATCGCGCCGAGCGCTCCGCCCAGGGCGAGGCTTCCGGTATCGCCCATGAAGACCGCGGCCGGCGGCGCGTTGAACCACAGGAAGGCGAGGCCGGCGCCGACGATCGCCAGGCACAATACGGTGAGGTCGCCGGCCCCGAGCACGTGCGGGATTCCGAGATAATTGGCGAAGATCGCGTTGCCGACGAGGTAGGAGATCACGACGAAGGCGAGGCTGGCGATGATCACCGGCATGGTCGCAAGGCCGTCGAGCCCGTCGGTGAGGTTCACCGCATTGCCGGCGCCGACGATGACCAACGCGCCGAACGGAATGTAGAACCAGCCGAGGTCCACGACCGGCCCCTGGATGAACGGCAAATAGAGCTCGCCGCCCGCCGACCACACGATGATCGCGACTCCGATGCCGGCGATGAGGAATTCGAACAGCAGCCGCATCCGCGCCGACACGCCCTTGTGGCTGCGCTTGGTGACCTTGTCGAAATCGTCGAGGAAGCCGATCAGGCCGAAGCCCGCGGTGATGAACAGGCACGCCCACAGATAGGGGTTCCTGAGGTCCATCCACAGCAGCATCGCGACCAGCACCGAGGTCAGGATCATCAGCCCGCCCATGGTCGGCGTACCGCGCTTGGCGAGATGGGTGAGCGGGCCGTCGTCGCGGATCGGCTGGCCCTTGCCCTGCCTCACGCGAAGCCAGCCGATGAAGCGCGGCCCGATCAGCAGCCCGACGACGAGCGCGGTCGCGGTCGCTCCGCCGGCACGGAACGTGATGTAGCGGAAGAGATTGAAGATGCCTTCGTTTCCGAAGAGGTCAGCGAGCAGCAGAAGCATTAGAGCCTGTCCCCCGCCAGCGCCTCGACGAGCCTGGCGAGCCCCAGCGAATTGGATCCTTTGACGAGTATCGCGTCGCCGGGGCGGATCGCTTGGCGGACGATCTCTGTGGCGGCGGACGCATCGGCGACATGCGTCAATTCGGCGTCACCGCCAAGCGCTTTCGCAAGCGCCGCCATCTCTTCGCCGACGAGAATGACCCGTTCGACGCCGGCGGAACGAACCGGCTCGGCCAGAGCGGCGTGGAAGGCATCGGATTCGACGCCCAGTTCCTTCATCGATCCGAGCACCGCGATGCGGCGCCCTTGCACCTTCTCGGCGCCGAGCACGGCGAGCGTCGCCGCCATCGACGCGGGATTGGCATTGTAGCTTTCGTCGATCAGCAGAGCGGTGCCGTCGCCGGCCGCGATCCGGTGCCGCTCGCCGCGCCCCTTGAGCCCGCCCAATTCGGCCAGCGCGAGCCCGGCGGCGCCGAGATCTCCGCCCACCGCCTGAACCGCGGCGAGCACCGCAAGCGCGTTGGACACCATATGCTGGCCCGGCTGAGGCAGGGTGAAATTGACCTGGCTGTCGCCGAGCTTGGCCGAGACCATGGTGCCACTGTCGGTCGGCATCGCATAGGCGGCGGTGACGTCGGCGCCCTTCTCAAGCCCGAAGGCGACGATCCGGCTCGCATGAGGCTGGGCCGCGGCGATGAGGCGGTCGCGGTGGGGGCTGTCGAACGGGACGATCGCCACCCCGCCCGGCTCGAGCCCTTCGAAGATCTCGCCCTTGGCGTCGGCAATCGCCTCGTCGCTGGCGAAGAATTCGCGGTGCGCGCTGGCGATGGCGGTAACGATGGCGACGTGCGGCCGGACCATCGCGGTCAGCGCGCGAAGCTCGCCCGAATGGTTCATGCCCATTTCGAGCACGGCGTAGCGCGTGTCGCGCGGCATGCGCGCGAGGCTCAGCGGCACGCCGGTATGGTTGTTGTAGCTCTTGACCGAGCGGTGGACCCGGCCGGGAGCGCCACGGTCGAGCGCGGCGAACAGCGCTTCCTTGGTCGTCGTCTTGCCGACCGAGCCGGTGACTCCGATGACCCGTGCCGAGGTCCGCGCGCGCGCCGCGGTGCCGAGATCGTTGAGCGCGGCGGTCGTTTCCGCCACGAGCACGTGGGGCGCGTCGACCGGCTCGCTGACGATCACCCCGACGGCGCCCGCCGCGACCGCCTTGTCGACGAAGCGGTGCCCATCGGTCGTCTCCCCCTTCAGGGCGATGAACAGGTCGCCCGGCCCGATCTCTCGCGAGTCGAAGGCGACGCCGGTGACGGAGAAGTCGGCGGAAGCGGTGCCGCCGGTCGCCTCGGCGATTTCGGCTGAGGTCCAGAGCGAGGTCATGCCGCCCCCATAAACAGCCCCTCCCCTTCAGGGGAGGGGATAGGGGTGGGGAGCGCTGAGGAGGCTCGATGCCTCCGAAGCGCTGCAAGTGCGCCGGTGCCGGGAGCCTTCAGGCGCGCAGACGCGCGCCCCCACCCCTTGATCCCCTCCCCTGAAGGGGAGGGGCGAGAGAGCGTGCGCGAGGTCATGCCGCGCACTCGCGCGCTACGGTCACGTCGTCAAACGGAAGCACCATGTTACCCACAATTTGTCCCTGCTCGTGGCCCTTGCCGGCGAGCAGGATGATGTCGCCCTCGCCCGCCTCGGCGACCGCGGCGGCGATCGCCTCGCGGCGGCCGCCGACCTCGCGCGCGTCGGGCGCGCCCGCCAGGATGTCGCGGCGGATCGCGGCGGGATCCTCGCTGCGCGGATTGTCGTCGGTGACGATGACGAGGTCGGACAGGCGCTGGGCGACCGCGCCCATTTCCGGCCTCTTGCCCTGGTCGCGGTCGCCGCCGGCGCCGAACACGGTGATCAGCCGCTTCTCGGTGTGGGGCCGCAGCGCATGACACGCCGCCTCGATCGCGTCGGGGGTGTGGGCGTAATCGACATAGATGGGCGCGCCGCCGCGGGTGATCACCGCCCGCTCCAGCCGCCCGCGCACGGGATGAACGCGCCCGAGGCAGGCGAGCGTCTGGGTGAGGTCGCCGCCGGTGGCGATGACGAGACCCGCGGCGGTCAGCGCGTTGGCGGCCTGGTAGGCGCCGATCAGGTTGAGCGTCACCTTGTGGCGCTTGCCTTCGGCCTCGATGACCATGGTCTGGCCGAGCGGCGTTCGCTCCCGTTCGACGAGGTGCAAGGTCTCGCCCTTGGTGCCGACGGTGAGCAGTTCGAGGCCCCGGTTCAGAGCGCGCCGCGCCACCTCCGGCGACTTGGGATCGTCGGCCCAGACGACCGCGCTCCCGTCCGGTTCGACCACTTCGTCGAACAGCCGCATCTTGGCCTCGAAATAAGCCTCCATGGTGAGATGATAGTCGAGATGGTCGCGGCTGAAATTGGTGAAGGCGGCAGCCTGCACCGGCAGGCCCTCGGTGCGATATTGCGACAGGCCGTGGCTCGACGCCTCGAACGCGGCATGGGTGATGCCCATCTTGGCGAGGCCGGCCATGTTGGACAGGAAGGTGACGATGTCGGGCGTGGTCAGGCCGGTCGTCACCTGCTCGTCCGAAGTGGTGACGCCCAATGTGCCGATGCTCGCCGATGGATGACCCGCCATGCGCCACAGCTGGCGGGTCAGCTCGACGTTCGAGGTCTTGCCGTTGGTGCCGGTGACCGCGACGACCGTCTTCGGGAACGGCTTGAAGAATCGCGCCGCGAGCCGGGCGAATTCCTGGCGCGGCTCGGCGGCGGCGATGTGGAGCGCGCCCTCGACCGTCGCCTGCGGCCGCGCCACCACCGCGACGGCGCCCGAGCGCACCGCGTCCGCGATATAATCCTCGCCGTTGAAGCGGGTGCCCTGGAAGGCGCCGAAGATGGTGCCCGGCGCGACCTTGCGATGGTCGATCGCGAAACCGGTGACCGAAGCGGTCTCGCTACCGCCGGTCAGCGCTCCCAGGCGCATCAGTCTTCCGCACCCTGCACCAGATGCGCGATGTCGGAGACGTCGATGTCGCGAGTCGCGGACGGCGTGACGCCGAGCAGCGCGCCGGTGCGAGCGATGACCCGCGAGACGACGGGCGCCGCGGTATAGGCGGCGGTGGTCTGGCCGAGATTCGCCTCGGTGCGTTCGGGAGCGTCGAGCATGACCACCACCACATAGCGCGGCCGATCCATCGGGAAAGCCGCCGCGAAGGTGGAAACGTTCACCGTGCGCGAATAGCCCCCGATTCCGGGCTTTTCGGCGGTGCCGGTCTTGCCGCCGACCCGGAAGCCCTCGGCCTCGGCGCGCCGGCCGCTGCCGTTGGTGACGATCAGTCGAAGCATCTGGCGCATGCGGCGGCTGGTCTCGGGCGTGAACACGCGCTCGCCGGCCGGAACCTGGGCGGGCGAGCGGCGCAGCAGGGTCGCCGGCCGCCACAGGCCGCCATTGACCAGCGCCGCATAGGAGCTGGCGAGGTGAAGCGGAGTCACCGCGATGCCGTGGCCGAAGCTGGTGGTGAACAGGGTCGCCCGGCTCCACTCGCGCGGGTAGATCGTGCCCCCGCGCTCGCGCAGCTCGATCATCGGCCGCTCGTGGAAATGGAGCGCTCGGAACAGCGCGTCCATCCGCTGTGCGCCCAACCGGTCCGCGATGCGCGCCGTGGCGACGTTGGACGACTTGGTGAGAACCTCTGGAACGCTCAGCGCGCGTCCTGCGGGGTGGCTGTCGCCGATGCGGTGGCGGCCGACCATCAGCGCGGTGGTCGTGTCCCAATATTCGCCGGGCCGGGTGACTCCGGCGTCGAGCGCGGCTGCGACGGTGAGCGGCTTGAAGGTCGAGCCGAGCTCGTAGACGCTCTGGGTGATGTTGTTGCGGCGGACTTCATTGCTGCCCTGCCCCGGCACGTTCGGGTTGAACTGCGGCGCCGACGCCATCGCGACGAGCTCGCCGGTGTCGACGTCGAGGACGATGCCGGTGCCGCCGATCGCGCGCATCTCGGTCATCGCCCAGCCGAGCTCGGCCTCCATCGCCGCCTGCACGCGGCTGTCGATCGACAGCGCCAGCGGCTGCGCGCGGCCGGCCTCGCCGAGCAACGTCTCCTCGAGCGAGCGCTCGACCCCGGCGACTCCGTGGCCGTTGTCGTCGAGCCAGCCGAGCATATGCGCCCCGAGCTGCGCCTGCGGATAGAGGCGGGTCGGCTCCTGGCCGAAGGTGATGCCCGGCTCGCCGAGCGCGTTCACCGCCTCGACCAGTTCGGCGTCGGCGCGGCGGCGCAGATAGGTGAAGCTGACCTCGCGGCGAAGCTGGGTCAGATACCATTCGGCGCTCTGCTCCGGCATCAGCTCGTTGAGCCGGGCGGCGAGCTCGACCTTGTCGCCGATGATGTTGCGCGGCTGCACGCCGATCGCCCACGCCTCGATCGTGGTCGCCAGCACGACGCCGTTGCGGTCGACGATGTCGCCGCGCGGCGGCAGCGTGACGGCGGCGGCGCTTCGCGCGCCGATGTCGGAGAAGACATGTAATTGCGCCAGCCGCGCGCCGATCAGCAGGATGGCACCGGCGAACAGCAGCAGGACCAGCATTAGCCGGTCGTAGGCGATGCCTTCCTGCTCTTCCTTCTTCGTGTCGGCGGCCGGCAATATATGCGCGGCGAGCGTCGCCATTAGCGTCCCTCGCCGCCCGCAGTCGCCCGGCTCTCGCTGCGCTCACGAGCGGACAGCTCGCGCAGCGTGCGCTCGTTGAGCAGCGACGAGGCGCGGGTGGCGGTGCGCTGAGGCGCGGCCGCTGGACGCTGTGTTGCGGCGGGGCGCGGCGCGGCAACGGCGGGAGCGCGTGTGACCGAGGCCTGGCGGAGCAGCGGCGCTCGGGCCTGCGTCGGCACGGTCACCGCCG
>NZ_JAANPA010000063.1 GCF_011320075.1 Sphingosinicella sp. YJ22
GCGCCCGCCGCCGGCTCGGCCGCGGCTGTGCGGACCGGGGCGGGGTTGGCCGGAGCCTGGCCGAGGCGTTCCCATGCGCCGGGATCGGGCGCTGCGGGCTGGACGGCGGCCGACGCCTGGGCGGCGGCATTGCCGAGGCCGGCGAGCTCGACCGGCGCCTCGACCCGCGCGGTCAAGGTCGGCGTCGGCACCGATGCCGCTGCGGTCCGAGCCAACGGCTCGTTCGGATGCGGAAGGCTGATGCGGGGCCGGGCCGGGGTGACGGAAGCGGTGGCGACGGGAGAGCGACTCACGCGGCCGCGGACCGGCGTTTCGGAGGCACCGGGACGACGGCGATCGGCATTGGAGGCGACGGCGATCGGCAAGCGACCCTGGAGCGGCGAGGCGCTACCGCCGGCGAAGGCCAGCGCGCCGGGATCGGCCGACATGGCGGTGCGTGCACCGCCGCCCGTGGTCGGGAAGCGGCCGAGGTGCGCCGCCGACGCCATCTGCACTGGCGACAGGTTCGACATGCGCTGGAGGAACGGCACCATCGCGTCGCCGGCGCCGTTCGGCATCGCCGCGCGAGCCGCGTCGCGCGCGCCGACGGCATCGCCGCTCAGCGCGAGGACGAAGGCGCGGGTGCGCAGCGACGCGCGGTCCCCGCTCCGAACCAGGCCCTCGATCACGCGCAGCCCGGCCTCGCGCTGGCCGGTGATCGCCAGCGACAGCGACAGCCGGCGGCGGACCTCGGCATCCTCGCGGTGGCGCAGCGCCATCACATAATCCTGCTGGGCGCGGGCAGGCTGGCCGATCAGGTCGTAGGCGAGGCCGCGGTCGCCGGCGAGCGCGGCTTCGGCGAGGCCGAGCGACTGCGCTTCGTGGAACAGGCGCAGCGCCTCGAGCGCGTTGCCGCTATGGACATGGGCCGCGGCGAGGCCGGCCTTGGCGCGGCCATCGCGCGGCGCAACCTCGACCGCTCGGGTGAAGAAGCCGAGCGCGGCGGCGCTGTCGCCGAGCTCGAGCGCGGCGTTGCCGGCGTCGATCAGCGCGGCGGAACTGTTCGGATTGTCGGCGAGCGTGGTGAGCTGGCGGCGCAGGTCGGCTCCCGCCGCGCCCGTCTGGGCGGCGGCCGGCGCGGCAAGCGACAAAGTTCCAGCAGCCGCAGCGAGCAAAGCGCCGCGGAGTCCCCGTCCCCGAACATACTTCATGGCCGCGTTAGAACCGGATCGGGGTTTCCCAGCAATGACTAAGCCTCTGGAGTTGCGGCCAGTCGGGGCCGGAAAGGGATGGGCTGAATCATCGGCGATGCAAAAAGGGCGACGGAATGACCGTCGCCCTCTTCGCCATCTCCTGATGCGCCGGCTTACTGGTTGTTCTGCCGGTTGAGGAAGCGCGGGATGTCGAGCGGGTCGCGCTCGCGGCGCATGCGCGGACCGTCCTCCTCGACCTGCGCCTTGGCGGCGCCGCGGGCGATGTTGGACATGCGTTCGAACAACGTGCCGCCCTCGCTGCGCGGCGCGGACCGCTCGGGGGCGCGCGGCGCCTCCTGCTCCTGCGCCACCCACGACCGGGTCTCGGGCTGGGGCTGGGGCTCCGGCTGCGCCTCCTCCTCGGCGACCATGTCGACCTCGCCGAGCAGCAGCTCGTCGCTGACCTCGGCCTCGGCCGGAAGCTCCAGCGTCTCTTCTTCCTCGGCCTCGGCCGCAATCGGCTCGGACTCCGCCGGCGCGACCGACTCCGGCTGCGCGGGGATCGCAGGCGTCTTCTGGGTTTCCGTGGCGCGGCTGCCCGGGAAGGCGAACACCTTAGCCGGCTGCACCGGCGCCTGGGTCACCGCCTCGGCGTCGATTCCGGTGGCGACGACCGACACGCGGATCTTGCCGTCGAGGTCGTTGTTGAACGCCGAGCCCCAGATGATGTTGGCGTCCGGATCGACCAGGTCCTTGATGTGGTTGGCGGCCTCGTCGACCTCCATCAGGCGCATGTCCTCGCCGCCGGTGATCGAGATGATCACGCCCTTGGCGCCGCGCATCGAGACGCCGTCGAGCAGCGGGTTGGCGATCGCCTGCTCGGCGGCGGCGATGGCGCGGTTGTCGCCGTCGGCCTCGCCGGTGCCCATCATCGCCTTGCCCATCTCGCTCATCACCGAGCGCACGTCGGCGAAGTCGAGGTTGATGAGGCCGGGCATGACCATGAGGTCGGTGATCCCGCGAACGCCCTGCTGGAGGACCTCGTCCGCCATCATGAACGCTTCCTTGAAGGTCGTGTTCGGGTTGGCGATGCGGAACAGATTCTGATTGGGGATGACGATCAGCGTGTCGACATGCTGCTGAAGCTCGTTGATTCCGTTCTCGGCGGCGCGGCTGCGGCGATTGCCCTCGAAGCTGAACGGCTTGGTGACGACGCCGACGGTGAGGATGCCCTTGTCGCGCGCCGTCTTGGCGATGACCGGGGCCGCGCCGGTGCCGGTGCCGCCGCCCATGCCAGCAGCGATGAAGCACATGTGGGCGCCGTCGAGCGCAGCCTCGATCTCGTGAATGGCTTCCTCGGCCGCCGCCTTGCCGATCTCGGGACGCGCGCCCGCGCCGAGACCCTGGGTGATCTTGTGGCCGAGCTGGATCTTGCGGTCCGCGAGGCTGTGGTTGAGCGCCTGCGCGTCGGTGTTGGCGACGACGAAATCGACGCCCTGAACATCGGAGTGGATCATGTTGGCGATCGCGTTGCCGCCAGCCCCGCCAACGCCGATCACACTGATCCGTGGCCGGAGCTCCTCAACTTCCGGACGGATGAAATCGATGCTCATTCACTTCTCCCCTGTTCCTCGGTCCCGGGCGCGAAAAACCGTGTTAAACCTTTTTGCACCATGAGATTCTGGCGTGCGAGCAAAAAAGTCATGGCGGTGGATAAACCTGTTAATAACCACTCCTGAAGGCTGTGATCAGCCTCTGCAGAACATTGCCTGACGCGGTGCGGCCGCCGGTCGTCGGGGGGCGGACCATGCGGACGCGAAGGTCAAGCTCGTCCGATCCAGCAAACTGCGCGAGGCCCGCCAAGGTTGCGAAAGCCGGGCCGCTATGTGCCTCAGGCAAGCCAGGCAGACGCGGACGGCCCACCCGGACGGTCCGGCCGAGCGCGCCCTGGAGATAGTCGGCGACGCCTTTCAGCTCGGCGCCGCCGCCGGTGATCACCACCTGGCGGGCGAGCGGCCCCGCGAAGCCGAGCTCCTGAAGAGCCTCGGCGATCTGTCCGGTCAGCATGTCGAGCCGGCGACGGATCACCGCGACCAGCTCGGCGCGGGTCACGCGCGCTGACTCGACGCCGTCGCCGCCGCCGGCGATCGGCGCCAGCTCGATCATGTCGTGATTGTCGCGCGGAGTCGTCGAGGCCGAGCCGTAGAAGCATTTGATCCGCTCCGCCTCGGCGCGGCGGGTGCCGAAGGTGGAGGCGATGTCGTCGGTGATGTCGCCGGCGCCCATCGGGATCGATTTCAGCCCGGCGAGGGTGCCGACCGCGAACACCGAGACGTTGGTCACCCCTGCCCCAAGCTCGACGAGCGCGACGCCGAGCTCGCGCTCCTCGTCGCTGAGGCACGACTTGCCGGTCGCCACCGGCGAGGCGACGATCGCCTCGACGCCGAGATGGGCGGAGCGAACGCACAGGTCGAGGTTCGCGGCCGGCGCCGGCTCGGCGGCGACGAGATGGATGTCGACCGCGAGCCTGTCGGCGTGGAGACCGAGCGGCTTCTTCACCCCGTCGAGCCCGTCCAGCGTGTAGAAGGCGGGCACGGCATGGAGGATGGTGCGGTTCCTGGGATCGATCGCGTCGCGCCCGGCGTCGAGCAAGGCGTCGATGTCGCCCTGGCCGATCTGACGCCCGCCAATCGCCACCTCAACATTGGCGACGTCGCTGACCATGCCGCCGGCCGAGAATCCGACGAAGACCTGCTCGATCCGTGTCGATGCGATGCGCTCCGCCTGCTCGACGGCCTCGCGGATTGCGCCTTCGCAGGCGGCCATGTCGGAGATGAAGCCGCGCTTGACGCCGCGGCTAGCGCGCTGGCCGGTGCCGAGGATGTTGAGCGCGCCGTCGTCGCCGGGCTCGGCGATCAGCGCGCACACCTTGGACGAGCCGACGTCGAGCGCGCCGACCAGGGTGCGTTGAACCGGGGGCGTCGGACGCTTCACGATCAGATGGTCCTCGCCATTTCTTCAGGGGACTGGCCGGCCGCGACGGGCGGCGCCACCGCCGGCAGCTCGCCGTTCTCGCCGGGCTTCAGACGCACAACCATGCGGCCCTCGATGCGCATGTCGAAGCGGACGAAATTGCCGCCGAGCAATTGCCGGCGCTGGTCCATGTCGGCGAAGCGGCGAAGCGCGCGCTGCGCCGGCTCCATGCCTTCCGGAAGCGCCAGGGTCTCGCCGGTGTGGAACCTGAGGTCCCAGCGTCGGCCGCCGATCCAGGCGGCGCTGGCGAGCAGCGGCCGCAGCCGCGGCGCCGCTTCCATGAGGGTGCCGAGCTCGCTCACCCGCCGCTCCGCGCCCGGCCCCGCGACCGTCGGCAGGGTCGGCACCGCGTCGGGATGCACCTCGCGCAGCGCCACGCCGTCGCCGTCGATCAGGAACAGGCGCTGGCCGTTCTGCCACAAGGCCGCCGGCGTGCGCTCGACCACGTCGACGACCAGAGTATCCGGCAGGCGGCGCGACACGCGCGCATCCTTGATCCAAGGAAAGGTCATCAGCCGCGCGCGGATCGCGTCGAGATCGACCAGCGGCATCGCCCGCGACGGCTGGTCGAGCACCGCATTGTAGACGATGTTGTGGTCCATCCGGTTGAGGCCGCGCAACTCGACCCGGCGCACCGCAAACCCGCTCGCGCCGACCTGCTCGCCGATCGCGTTGCCGGCCATTTGCGGAAGGCGCATGGCGACCGCGACCGCCGCGCCGACGACGAGCAGGACGATCGCCACGCCCCACATGGTCAGCCTCCGCATCGTCTGGCGGGAGACCGGCAGGCTTTCGAGCAGCCCGGGCTGCTGTTTCTTCTTAGCGCCGCCGCGCTTGCGGGCGGGTGCCGAGCGCGTGCCGGCGCGGCTTGCCGGACGGCGGCCGGACGATTGCGCGCCGCGTGCGATGCGGGCGGCGGTCATGGCGAGATGCCCAGCGCTTCGGCGACGATCCGCTCGACGAGGTCGGCGTAGCTGATGCCGCGATACTTGGCCTGCTCGGGAACCAGGCTGAGCGGGGTCATGCCCGGCTGGGTGTTGACCTCCAGCAGGTAGAGACCTTCGACGCCCTTCTCGTCGTCCCAGCGGAAGTCGGAGCGTGACGTGCCTTCGCATCCAAGCACCTGGTGCGCCTTCAGCGCCATCGCCATCGCCGCGTCGCGGACGTCGTCGGGGATCTGCGCCGGGCAGACATGGGTGGTGAGACCGTCGGTATATTTGGCGTCGTAATCGTAGAAGCCCTGCGTCGGCTTCAGCTCGGTCACCGCCAACGCCTCGTCGCCAAGCACGGCGACGGTCAGCTCGTGGCCCTTGATGAAGGGTTCGGCGAGGAGATGGTCGAACTCCTGCCAGGGCCCCTTCACGTCGCGGCCGATCGGGTTGCCGTAATTGCCGCTGTCGGTGACGATGGCGACTCCGACCGACGAGCCCTCGTTGACCGGCTTCAGCACATAAGGCCGCGCCATCGGGTCCTCGCGATGGAGGCTCTCGCTCTCGACGATCCTGCCGTCCGGCATGCGGATTCCGGCGGGGACGAGGACCTTCTTGGTCAGCTCCTTGTCGATCGCGACGACCGAGGTCTCGAGGCCGCTATGGGTGTAGGGGACCTGCATCAGGTCGAGCATGCCCTGGACGGTGCCGTCCTCGCCGGGCGTCCCGTGGAGCGCGTTGAACACCACGTCGGGCCGAACGCCGGCGATGACCTGCGCGAGGTTGCGGTCCATGTCGATGCGCGTAACCTGGTGGCCGCGGCTCTCCAGCGCGTCGGCGACCCCGTTGCCGGAGGTGAGCGACACCTCCCGCTCGGCCGACCAGCCGCCCATCAGGACCGCGATGTGCAGCTTTTTCACTTATTCCACTCCAACACGCTGAATTTCCCATTCGAGCTCGACGCCCGAATGCGCCTTGACCCGGCGGCGCACTTCCTCGCCCAGCGCCTCGATGTCCGCGGCCTTCGCCGAGCCGAGGTTGAGGAGGAAGTTGCAATGCTTCTCCGACACCTGCGCGTCGCCGATCGTCAGGCCTCGGCAGCCGGCGGCGTCGACTTCCTTCCACGCCTTTGTGCCGGGCGGGTTCTTGAAGGTCGATCCGCCGGTCTTCGAGCGCAAAGGCTGCGAAGCCTCGCGCTCCGAGGCGATGCGGTCCATCTCCGCCTGGATCGCCACCGGCTCGCCGGGCTCGCCGCGGAACACCGCGCCGACGACAATCGCGCCCTCGGGCAGCTCGCTCTGACGATAGGTGTAGCCGAGCGCGTCGAGCGGCAATGTCGTCCGCTCGCCCGAACGAAGCACCAGCTCCGCCTCGACCAGCACGTCCTTCACCTCGCGGCCATAGGCGCCGCCGTTCATCCGCACGAAGCCGCCCACCGTGCCGGGGATCGAGCGCAGGAATTCGAGGCCTGCGATGCCCGCGTCGCGCGCGGTCGACGACACCAGGATGCCCGACGCACCACCGCCGCAGCGTAGAATCGTGTCGTTGATCCGCTCGACCTTGGCGAAAGCCTTGCCGAGCCGAACCACCACGCCCGGAACGCCGCCGTCGCGGACGATGAGGTTGGAGCCGAGGCCGAGGCCCATGACCGGCACGTCCGGCTCGAGGCCGGCGAGGAAATCGGACAGGTCCTCGACATCCTTCGGCTCGAACAGCCACTGCGCGTTGCCGCCCGCCTTGAACCACACGAGCGGCGCCAGCGGCGCCTGCTCGGTCAGCCGCCCGCGCACACGGGGAAGCTCGGCGACCGTCATCGCACCGCCTCCCGCGCAATCCCCAAACTCACCGCTCGTCCTGAGCGAAGTCGAAGGGCGCTTGCACCACGGCCCGTGCGGACGCCCTTCGACACGCTCAGGACGAGCGGAGAGTGCGTGAGCTGCATGAAGCCCATCACTTGTTGAGCCTCGCCTGGGTGATTCCGTCGGCGAGGCCGGCCGCCCATTTGGTGATGTCGCCGGCGCCGAGGCAGATGATCATGTCGCCGCGCGCGGCGAGGTCGCGAAGCACCTGGCAGGCTTCCTCCTGGGTCGCGACCTCGCGGGCGGCGCGGTGGCCGCGCTCCTTGAGGCCTTCGACGAGCGCGGCGCTGTCGACGCCCTCGATCGGCTGCTCGCCGGCGGCATAGACCGGCGCGACCAGCACGATGTCGGCGTCGTTGAAGGCGCCCTGGAACTCGTCCATCAGGTCGCGAAGACGGGTGTAGCGGTGCGGCTGGACGAGCGCGATCACCCTGCCCTGCGCGCCCTCGCGGGCCGCCGACAGCACCGCTTTGATCTCGACCGGATGGTGGCCGTAATCGTCGATGACGATCGCGCCCTGAACCTCGCCGACCTTGGTGAAGCGGCGCTTGACCCCGTCGAACTTGTCGAAGCCGTGCGCGAGCACGTCGTCCGCTATGCCCATCTCGGCGGCGACTCCGATCGCGGCGAGCGCGTTCTGGATATTGTGGCGGCCGGGCATCGGCAGTCGGACGCCCTCGATCACGCGCACCTCGCCATGGCGGTCGCGGATCGCGACGTCGAAGCGGTTGCCGCCGGGGTACGGCTGGACGTTGTCGGCGCGCACGTCGGCCTGGGCAGCGAAGCCGTAGGTGACGACCCGGCGGTCGCGAAGCCGCGGGATGATGCCCTGCACTTCGGGATGGTCGACGCAGAGAAGAGCGGCGCCGTAGAAGGGCACGTTCTCGACGAACTCGACATAGGCGTCCTTCGCCCGCTCGAACGAGCCGTAATGATCGAGATGCTCGGGATCGATGTTGGTGACCACCGCGATGGTGCCGTCGAGGCGAAGGAAGCTGCCGTCGCTCTCGTCGGCCTCGACCACCATCCAGTCGGACGAGCCGAGCCGGGCGTTGGAGCCATAGGCGTTGATGATTCCGCCGTTGATCACGGTCGGGTCGATCCCGCCCGCATCGAGCAGGGCCGCGACCAGCGAGGTCGTGGTCGTCTTGCCGTGGGTGCCGGCGACCGCGATGGTCGACTTCAGCCGCATCAGCTCGGCGAGCATCTCGGCTCGGCGAACCACCGGGATCCGGCGCTCATAGGCCGCCTCGACCTCGGGATTGTCGCGCTTCACCGCGGTCGAGATGACCACCACCGCGGCGTCGCCGAGATTGTCGGCGCTGTGGCCGATGGCGACCTGGATGCCGAGCTTCCTGAGGGCCGCGATGCGATAGCCCTCGGCGGCGTCGGAGCCCTGCACCTTGTAGCCGAGGATGTGCATCACCTCGGCGATCCCGGACATGCCGATGCCGCCGATGCCGACGAAATGGATGGTGCCGATGTCCTGGAGCGCGCCGCGCATGCCGACCTGATGCTTCATGCGTAGGCTCCGCCGGGAATGGGCTTCTTGATCTTCTCGTGGATCGGCATGGTGATCGGCGCGCCGCCGCCGCCGGTGCGCTCGACGAGGTCGGCGAGGTCGCGCGCGGCCTGGGGCCGCCCGACCGCGCGGGCACGCGACGCCGCGTTGGC
>NZ_JAANPA010000064.1 GCF_011320075.1 Sphingosinicella sp. YJ22
GGGGCCACGTTCGCGGTCGCCGCCACCGCCGCCACGGCCGCCGCGACGGTTGCGGTCGCCGCGGTCGCGGTCGCCGCCACGGCCACCTTCGCGGTCGCCACGGCCTTCACCGCGCGGACGCTCCTCGCGCGGGGGACGGGTGTCCTCCAACTCGGCGCCGGTCTCCTGGTCGACGACGCGCATCGACAGGCGGACCTTGCCGCGCGAATCGACCTCGAGCAGCTTGACCTTCACTTCCTGGCCTTCGGACAGGACGTCGCGGACGTTCTCGGTGCGCTCGTTGCGGATCTCGGAGACGTGGACGAGGCCGTCCTTGCCGCCCATGAAGTTCACGAACGCGCCGAAATCGACGATGTTGACGACCTTGCCGTCATAGACCTTGCCGACCTCGGGCTCCTCGACGATCCCGGCGATCCACTTGCGGGCCGCCTCGATCTGGCTGACGTCGGACGAGCTGATCTTGATCACGCCCTCGTCGTCGATGTCGACCTTGGCGCCGGTGGTGGCGACGATCTCGCGGATCACCTTGCCGCCGGTGCCGATGACGTCGCGGATCTTGTCCTTCGGGACCTGCATGGTCTCGATGCGCGGCGCGTTGGCCGACAGCTCGGTGCGCGCGGCGCCGAGGGCCTTGCTCATCTCGGCGAGGATGTGAGCGCGGCCTTCCTTGGCCTGCTCGAGCGCGGTGCGCATGATCTCCTCGGTGATTCCGGCGATCTTGATGTCCATCTGGAGCGAGGTGATGCCCTGCTCGGTTCCGGCGACCTTGAAGTCCATGTCGCCGAGATGGTCCTCGTCGCCGAGGATGTCGGAAAGGACCGCGAAGTCCTTGCCTTCGAGGATCAGGCCCATCGCGATGCCGCTGACCGGGCGGGTGATCGGCACGCCGGCGTCCATCAGGGCCAGCGAGCCGCCGCACACCGTCGCCATCGACGAGGAGCCGTTGCTCTCGGTGATGTCGGAGGTGACTCGGATCGTGTAGGGGAATTCGTCGTGGCTCGGCAGGACGCCGTGAAGCGCGCGCCAGGCGAGCTTGCCGTGGCCGACGTCGCGGCGCGACGGGGCGCCGAAGCGGCCCACTTCACCGACCGAGTAGGGCGGGAAGTTATAGTGGAGCATGAAGCGCTGGTAGGACAGGCCCTCCAGCCCGTCGATCATCTGCTCGGAGTCCTTGGTGCCCAGCGTCGTGGTGCAGATCGCCTGGGTCTCGCCGCGGGTGAACAGCGATGAGCCGTGGGTGCGCGGAAGGAAGCCGACCATCGCCTCGATCGGGCGAACGGTCTTGGTGTCGCGGCCGTCGATGCGCTTGCCGTCCTTGAGGATGGCGGTTCGGACGATCTCGGCCTCGAGCTTCTTGACCAGCTTCATGGCGACCATCTGCTGCTGCGGCTCGGCGTCGGCGAAGGCGGCCTTGGCCTTGTCGCGGATCGCGTCGAGCTGCTCGCGGCGGCTGCCCTTGTCGAGCGTCGCATAGGCCTTGGCGATGTCGGCGCCGATGAGGTCGCGGAGCTGCTGCTTCATCGCCGCATTGTCGGCGCCCTGGTCGAGCTCCCACGGGTCCTTGGCCGCCTGCTCGGCGAGGCTGATGATTCCGTCGATCACCTTCTGGCTCGCCTGGTGGGCGAACATGACGGCGCTCAGCATGACCTCTTCCGACAGCTCCTTGGCTTCGGATTCGACCATCATCACGGCATTGTGGGTGGCGGCGACCATGAGGTCGAGCTCGCCTTCCTTCATCTGCTCCTGGGTCGGGTTCAGCACGAACTCGCCGTCGACGCGACCGACGCGGGCGGCGCCGATCGGGCCCATGAAGGGGACGCCCGAGATGGTGAGGGCGGCCGACGCGGCGATCATCGCCAGCACGTCCGGCTCGTTCTCGCCGTCATAGGAGAGAACCTGCGCTATGACATTGATTTCATTATAAAAACCCTCAGGAAAAAGAGGGCGAATCGGTCGATCGATGAGGCGGCTGGTCAGCGTTTCCTTTTCGGTCGCGCCGCGCTCGCGCTTGAAGAAGCCGCCCGGGATGCGCCCGGCCGACGAGAATTTTTCCTGATAGTGGACGGTGAGCGGGAAGAAGTCCTGTCCCGGCTTCACCGACTTGGCGGCGGTCACCGCACAGAGGACGACGGTGTCGCCCAGGCGCGCCAGAACGGCGCCATCGGCCTGGCGCGCAACGCGCCCGGTCTCGAGGGAGAGGGTCTTGCCGCCCCACTCGATTTCAACGGTCTTGGTATCGAACATGTGATTTCCTTCAAACACCCGCAGCCGGATGCTGCGGGGGCCTCTTGGCGCGGGATGTCTTTCCCGCTGGTCGGACCCCTAATGGTCCAGACCGGCGCGCCACCGAATTGCAGGCGCCGGATATGCGAAGCGGCCCGCGAGGGGCCGCTTCATGATTACTTGCGAAGGCCGAGCTTCGCGATGAGCTGCTGGTAGCGCTCCTGGTCCTTGCGCTTGAGATAATCGAGCAGGGACCGGCGCTTGTTGACGAGCATGAGCAGGCCGCGGCGCGAGTGGTTGTCCTTGGCGTGCGTCTTGAAATGCTCGGTGAGATTGACAATCCGCTCGGTCAGGATCGCGACCTGGACCTCGGGCGAGCCCGTGTCGGTCTTGGTGCGGCTGTTGTCCTTGATCAGTTCCTGCTTGCGGTCGGCGGTGATCGACATCGTCATCCTTTCACATCTAGAGGTTGAAGCCGCGGACCACCCGAAGAACCCCTTCGGAACACTCCACCAGCGCGACCGGAACATCGTCCAGAAGTGCAAGATGGAGACCTGGCCTTGCGGCTGACCCGGTCGGCTGCTGCCCAACGCGGAGCAGATCGGCCTCTCGGGGTGTGACGGTCAGAGCCGGGATGTCGTCCAGCCCCGCCGCCAGAGGCAACAATGCCTCTTCAAGCCGCCGCGCCTTAGCGAGATCGGCCAATTTGTCCAGCGAAATCGCCTTTTCGAGAGTGAAGGGCCCCGCCTTGGTCCTGCGCAACATGGTGACATGGCCGACACTGTTCAACGCGTGCGCGATGTCGCGGGCGAGGCTGCGGATATAGGTGCCCTTGGAGACTCGGGCGGAGAGGGTGACGTCCTCAAGCTCCTCCCCGGTACGGGGAGGGGGACCACCCGAAGGGTGGTGGAGGGGGCCCTCCGCCCGCGCGGGACCCGGGGCCCCCTCCGTCTCGCCTTCGGCGAACCACCTCCCCGTACCGGGGAGGATCTTGAGGTCGTGAACAGTAACCCGCCGCGTTGCCAGCTTCACCACCTCCCCCGCGCGGGCGAGGTCGTAGGCGCGCTTGCCGTCGACCTTCAACGCGGAGAAGGCCGGCGGAAGCTGCTCGATCGGTCCGGTGAAGCGCGGCAGCACCGCCTCCACCTCGGTCAGGGTCGGCCGCCGCTTGGACGTCGCCACCACCTTCCCTTCGGCGTCGAGCGTATCGGTCTCCTCGCCGAAGCGGATGGTGAAGTGGTAGGCCTTGTCGGCATCGAGCATGCGCCCCGACAGCTTGGTCGCCTCGCCGAGCGCCACCGGCAGGACCCCGCTCGCCAGCGGGTCGAGCGTGCCGCCATGGCCCACCTTCACCTTGGCGTAGCCGCCCTCGCGCAGAGCGCGCTTCACCGCGCCCACGATCTGGGTCGAGCCGGGGCCCACCGGCTTGTCGATGATCAGCCAGCCATGCATGTCAGGCGTTGTCGTTGATCGGGGCGAGGCCGAGCCGAAGCTGCCGCTCCTCTGCCTCGCGGAGCCGCTCCATGAAGTGCCTCCGGCACAGCGCGATGTAACGGTCATTGCCGCCGATCTCGGTTTGATCGCCGGCCTTCACCGCGCGCCCCTCGGCATCCACGCGCAAATTCATCGTCGCCTTGCGCCCGCACTCGCAGATCGCCTTCAGCTCGACGAGGCTGTCGGCGAGCGCGAGCAAGGCGCCGCTGCCCTCGAACAGATTGCCCTGGAAGTCGGTGCGAAGGCCGTAGGCGAGGACCGGGATCTTGAGCTCGTCGCAGATGCTCGCCAGCTCGAGCACCTGGTCGCGGGTGAGGAACTGCGCCTCGTCGACGAGGATGCAGTCGACCGGCCGCTTCTTGATCTCCGCCTCGACCTCGGCGCGCAGATTGGTCCCCGCCTCATAGGTGTGGGCCTCGGTCTCGAGGCCAATGCGCGAGCCGATCGTGCCGCAGCCGGCGCGGTCGTCGAACGCGGCGGTGTAGAGCATCGTCTGCATGCCCCGTTCGCGATAGTTGAAGTCCGCCTGAAGCAGGGTCGTCGATTTCCCCGCGTTCATCGACGCATAATAGAAATAGAGCTTGGCCATCGGATCCCCGCTTAGCGCGCCCGCCACTCGTCGGCGAGGATCGAGAACAGCACCGTGTCGCGGACATGGCCGGTCCAGGTGATGCGGTCGGCGCGGAGCACCCCTTCGCGCACCCCGCCGATCTTCGCCATCGCCGCCTGGGACCGCTCGTTGCGCGCATCGACGCGGAACTCGATGCGCCTGAACCCGCACTCGATGACGCGCCGCATCATCAAATCCTTGACCCGCCGGTTGAACCCGGTCCCACGCAGCCGCGGCACATAATAAGTGTTGCCGATCTCGAGCACGCCGCGGTCGCGCTCGATGCCGATATAGGCGCTCATGCCGACGACCTCCCCGCCGAGCAGGATCGCGAACGCCTGCCAGTTCGGCCGCGACCGCAGCAGGTCGAAGCTCGCGTCGAACCTCTCCGGG
This sequence comes from Sphingosinicella sp. YJ22, assembly GCF_011320075.1. Classification (GTDB taxonomy): domain Bacteria; phylum Pseudomonadota; class Alphaproteobacteria; order Sphingomonadales; family Sphingomonadaceae; genus Allosphingosinicella. Next base: position 4,721 of record NZ_JAANPA010000064.1, read on the forward strand.
TCGTAGGAAATGGAATAGATGTCCCAGATCGCCGGATCCCGGGCGCACGCGTCCTTGAGCGCGTCGCGGTGCCCTTCCTCCAGCGCTTCGATGGCGAGATCGCCGTCGCGCATCGGCGCTGCGAGGTCAGAATTCTGCATAGGCTCCGTCTGACGGAAGCGGACCGTTCCCGCCAGGCCTCTGCCGGATCGATCCGGGGTCGATTCGACCGCTCGCCGCGTCGCCGATCATCAACAATGGCTCCCACTGGCCGGTGATGGCGAAGTCGCCGACACCGCGCTGGACCAGGCACGCGTCGGTGGGCGCATAGACTGCGATGGCGATTCGGCGGCCGTCTCCGCTCCAGCGATGACCGGCGGCGCGCACGCGCGCGGTGTCGCCGAGGCAGGGATAGCGGCGAACCATCTCCGCGGTCGCTTCGGCGAACAGCGCCGACCGTTCAACGACGCTTCGGTTGACGATCTGGAACACCCGAAGGCGTTCCTGCCCGTTGCCGACCGAGTGGTTGACGAAGAACCAGTCCGAGCGCGGCGACCATTCGAGGACGAACGGCATGCCGTTGGCAAGGCTCGGAATCTCGTCGATGCTGTTGCCGTCGGGCCCGCCGAGGCGAACTGTGCCGGTGCCTGCGACCACCTCGACACCCCAGCGGCCGTTCGGTGCGATCGAGCGGCCGACGCACGGCGGCCGGAAAGTATAGGCCGACAGGCCCGGCTCCCGGCCGACGCCGTCGCAGTCGACATCGACAATCATGCGTGGTTCGTCGGCCGGGCCGGCCTCGGTCTGGCCGGCGCGGGGCAGCGACAGGATCGGCGTTCCCCCGCGCTCCATCGATTCAGACTGGAGCATCCACGCCGGCAGGTCGCCCGTCGCCATGGCGGCGAAGAACAGCATGACGGCACCGGTGCAGAGCGCAGCGCGGACGTGGAAGGACTGGGCCATGGGTCGACTATGCCCCGACCCCCGCACCCTTTGAAGAGCGCCTAGTCGTCGCTCGCGCCGAGATCGCGCGCCACCTTGGGGTCCCGCAGCAGGGAGTCGACCCGGCTGCCTTCGTCGAAGCTCTCGTCGGGCAGGAATTTCAAACGCGCGGCATATTTGGTGTTCACCCGCCGGGCGACTTCGCTCTGGAGATAGGCGGTGTTGGTGCGGAGCGCCTTGATCACCGCCGCCTCGTTGGTTCCGAGCAACGGCTTCACGAACACGGTGGCGTGGCGAAGGTCCGGCGACATCCGGACCTCGGTCACCGACACGGGATGGCTGGCGAGCACATCGTCATGGACGTCGCCGCGCATCAGCACCTCGGACAGGGCGTGACGCACCTGCTCGCCGACGCGGAGCAGGCGAACCGAGCGGGTTTCGGGGGTGTCGGTGTTACGCATAGTCCATCCTTCGCTCCTCTCCCCTCAGGGGAGAAGGAGCTAAAGCGTGCGCGCGCGCTCCTCGACCTCGAAGACCTCGAGATGGTCGCCCGCCTTGATGTCGTTCGTGTCGGCGAGAAGCACACCGCATTCGAGACCGGCGCGCACTTCGGCGACGTCGTCCTTGAACCGGCGAAGCGACGAGATCGTCGTCTTGGAGACGATGACGTCCTCGCGGGTGAGGCGGGCGTGGAGGCCCTTGCGGATGACGCCCTCGACCACGAGCAGGCCGGCAGCCTTGTCCTTCTTGCCCGCCGGGAAGACTTCCTTGACCTCGGCCCGGCCGACGACCGTCTCGATGACCTCCGGCCCGAGTTCGCCGGCCATCGCGTCCCGCACCCAGTCGGTGAGGTGATAGATGACGTCGTAATAGCGGAACTCGACCTTGTTGCGCTCGCCGATCTCGCGCGCCTTGGCGTTGGGACGGACGTTGAAGCCGATGATCGGCGCGCCCGAGGCCGAGGCCAGGACGACGTCGCTCTCGGTGATCGCGCCGGCGCCCGAATGGAGCACGCGGACCTTGATCTCGTCGGTCGAGATCCGGTTCAACGCCCCGACGATCGCCTCGACCGAACCCTGGACGTCGGCCTTGACGACCAGCGGGAATTCGATCGTGCTGCTCGCCTTCGACGCGAACATGTTCTCGAGGCTGACCGGAGCGGTGGTGGTGCGCTTGCGGTCCATCACGCTCTGGCGATAGGCGGCGACCTCGCGGGCGCGCGCCTCGTTCTCGACCACGGTCAGGGTGTCGCCGGCGGACGGGACGCCGCCGAGGCCGAGCACCTCGACCGGGACGGACGGGCCGGCTTCCTTGATCTGCTTGCCCTTGTCGTCGATCATCGCGCGAACCTTGCCGCTGACCGAGCCGACCACGAAGATGTCGCCGACGCGCAGCGTGCCGCGCTGGACGAGCACGGTGGCGAGCGGGCCGCGGCCCTTGTCGAGCTTGGCCTCGACCACGGCGCCTTCGGCGGGACGGTCCGGATTGGCCTTCAATTCGAGGATCTCGGCCTGAAGCTGGATCGCCTCCAGAAGCTTGTCGAGATTGGTCTTCTTGAGCGCGGACACCTCGACGTCCTGGACGTCGCCGCCCAGGTCCTCGACGATGATCTCGTGCTGCAGCAGCTCCTCGCGGACCTTCTGCGGGTTGGCCTCGGGCTTGTCGATCTTGTTGATCGCCACGATCATCGGCACGCCGGCCGCCTTGGTGTGGTTGATCGCCTCGATCGTCTGCTGCTTGATCGAATCGTCGGCGGCCACCACCAGGATGACGATGTCGGTGACGTTGGCGCCGCGCGCGCGCATCTCGGTGAACGCCTCGTGGCCCGGCGTGTCGAGGAAGGTGACCTTCGACTTGTCGGGCAAGGCGACCTGATAGGCGCCGATATGCTGGGTGATGCCGCCCGATTCGCCTTTCACCACGGAAGCGCCGCGGATCGCGTCGAGCAGGCTGGTCTTGCCGTGATCGACGTGGCCCATGATCGTGACCACCGGCGAACGCGGCTTCAGCGTCTCGGCGGCGTCGACGTCGGTCTCGGTCTGGATGTCGACGTCGCTCTCGCTGACGCGCTTGATGTTGTGGCCGAACTCGGTGACCAGCAGCTCGGCAGTGTCCTGGTCGATCGTCTCGGTGACGGTGACCGGCATGCCCATCTTGAACAGCGATTTGACGAGATCGGCGCCGCGCTCGGCCATTCGGTTTGCGAGCTCCTGGACGGTGATCGCGTCCGGCACGACGACGTCGCGGATCTGCTTGGCGGACGGGCCGCTCTGCTGATGGTGGCGCTTGTCCTTTTCGCGCGCGCGGCGGAGCGCGGCGAGCGAGCGGGCGCGGGCGCCGCCCTCGTCGTTGAGGGCGCGGGTGACGGTGAGCTTGCCGGACTGGCGGCGGTCGTCGCGGCCGCGGGCCGGGCGGGCCGGCTCC
>NZ_JAANPA010000065.1 GCF_011320075.1 Sphingosinicella sp. YJ22
CCCCCCCCGCGACGGCGGAGGCTCGATGCCTCCGACGGCGCTTTTCCGCGACGGACTCCCCCACCCCAACCCCTCCCCTGAAGGGGAGGGGCTGATGGACCTTCACACCATCCTCAAGGCCGACAAGCCGCTCACGCTGGCGGGGGTGCCGGCGGGCTTCATGCCGTGGCTTGCGGCCGATCTCGCGCGCGCCGCGGGGACGGGCAGCCGCGCCGTGTTCATCGCTCCGGACGAGGCGGCGATGCGCGCGATCGGCGACGCCGCTTCCTTCTTCGCGCCCGAAGTCGACATCCTCTATTTTCCCGCCTGGGACTGCCTGCCCTACGACCGCTCCTCGCCGTCGCTGCGTTCGACGTCCGAGCGTCTCGCGACGCTGCACGCGCTCCAGCGCAAGCATGACAAGCCGCAGCTCCTCGTCACCACCGTCAACGCCGCGCTTCAGCGCACGCTGACCCCGTTCCGCGTCCGCCAGCTCGTCGCGAGCCTCAAGCCCGGCGAGCGCATCGACATGAATCGGCTCGCCGCCCTGCTTCAGGCCAACGGCTATGCGCGCACCGAGACCGTCCACGATGCCGGCGAGTTCGCGGTTCGCGGCGGCATCGTCGACCTGTTCCCGGCCGGCGAGGAAGAGGGCCTTCGCCTCGACTTCTTCGGCGACGAGATCGAGACGGTGCGGCGCTTCGACCCCGGCACGCAACGCACCACCGGCACGACCGAGGGCTTCACCCTCCTCCCCGCCTCCGAGACGCTGCTCGACGAGGACAGCGTCAAGCGCTTCCGTTCGCGCTACCGGGAGCTGTTCGGCGCCAACGCGACCGGCGACCCGCTCTACCAGGCGGTTTCGGACGGGCGGCGGATCGCGGGCCTCGACCATTGGTTGCCCTTGTTCGAGGAGCGTCTCGCCACCCTGTTCGACCACCTCGACGACAGCGACCTCATCGTCCGCGACGCGGGCGACGCCGGCGCCGCCGACGCTCGGTTCGAGGCGATTGCCGACTATTACGACAACCGCCAGCGCGCCCAGTCGAACGACCCGGGCAGCTACCGGCCGCTGAAGCCCGAGACGCTCTACCTCACCCAGGACGAGTGGAAGGAAGCGATCGCCGACCGGCCGATCCACCTCACCACGCCGTTCCACGAGCCGGCCAGCGCCAGGGTCATCGACTTCGAGGTCGACGGGCCGCGCGACTTCGCGCCCGAGCGCACCCAGAACCAGAATGTCTATGAGGCGGTCGCCGAACACGTCGCCGGCCTCAAGCGCGGCAAGCACAAGGTCGTCCTGGCGAGCTATTCGGCCGGCTCGCGCGAACGGCTGAAGGGCCTCCTCGCCGACCATGGCATGAAGAAGCTGGAGCTGGTCGACAGCTGGCAGGAGGCGATGGGGTCGACCGGCACCGCGCTGATCGTGCTCCCGCTCGACCACGGCTTCACCACGCCCTCGGTGGCGGTACTGACCGAGCAGGACATGCTCGGCGACCGCCTGGTGCGCCGGCGCAAGCGCAAGAAGAGCAAGGAGGCGTTCTTCGACGAGCTGGCGACGCTGTCGCCGGGCGACCTCGTCGTCCATGCCGACCACGGCATCGGCCGCTACGAGGGCCTGACCCAGATCCCGGTGCAGAAAGCGCCGCACGACTGCGTCGCGCTGACCTATGCCGGCGGCGACAAGCTCTACGTGCCGGTCGAAAATATCGACATCCTGTCGCGCTACGGCAGCGAGAGCGACGGAGTCGCGCTCGACAAGCTTGGCGGCGAGGCGTGGCAGCGACGCAAGGCGCGGATGAAGGAGCGCATCCGCGAGATCGCCGGCGACCTCATCAAGATCGCCGCCGAGCGCGCGCTTCGCCCCGGAGTCGTCGCCGAACCCGACACCGGCTACGCCGCTTTCTCGGACCGCTTCCCCTATGAGGAGACCGACGACCAGGACCGCGCCATCGGCGACGTCATCGAGGATCTCGGACGCGGCAAGCCGATGGACCGGCTGGTCTGCGGCGACGTCGGCTTCGGCAAGACCGAGGTTGCGCTTCGCGCCGCCTTCGTCGCGGCGATGGCCGGGCTCCAGGTCGCGGTGATCGCCCCGACCACCCTGCTCGCGCGCCAGCACTATCAGAATTTCAAGGAGCGCTTTCAGGGCTTCCCGGTCGAGATCGGCCGCCTGTCGCGCCTGGTCACGGCCAAGGAGGCGAAGGAGACCAAGGATCGCCTCGCCGCCGGCAAGATCGACATCGTGATCGGCACCCACGCCCTCCTCGGCAAGGGCGTCGAGTTCCGCAATCTCGGACTGGTCATCGTCGACGAGGAGCAGCGCTTCGGAGTCACCCACAAGGAAAAATTGAAGACGCTTCGCGCCGACGTCCATGTGCTGACGCTGACCGCGACCCCGATCCCGCGCACGCTTCAGATGGCGATGTCGGGCCTTCGCGAGCTGTCGGTGATCCAGACCCCGCCGGTCGACCGCCTCGCGGTGCGCACCTATGTGATGCCGTGGGACCCGGTGGTGATCCGCGAGGCGCTGCTGCGCGAACATTATCGCGGCGGCCAGAGCTTCTTCGTCGTTCCGCGAATCGCCGACCTTCCTGACATCGAGGAATTCCTGCGCGAGGAGGTTCCGGAGGTCCGCTACGTCGTCGCTCATGGCCAGATGGCGCCGACCGAGGTCGAGGAGCGGATGAGCGCCTTCTACGACCGCAAGTACGAGGTGCTGGTGTCGACCACCATCGTCGAGAGCGGCCTCGACATCCCGACCGCCAACACGATGATCATCCACCGCGCCGACCGCTTCGGCCTCGCCCAGCTCTACCAGCTGCGCGGGCGCGTCGGCCGGGCCAAGACCCGCGCCTACGCCTATTTCACCACCGAGGCGAACCGGCTGCTCACCGATGCGGCACAGAAGCGCCTGCAGGTTCTCGCCAATCTGGAGAGCCTTGGCGCCGGGTTCCAGCTCGCCACCCACGATCTCGACATCCGCGGCGCCGGCAACCTGCTCGGCGACGAACAGTCCGGCCACATCAAGGAAGTCGGCTTCGAGCTCTACCAGTCGATGCTCGAGGACGCGATCCTGGAGGCCAAGGCGGGCGGCATCGCCCGCAACGAGACCAAGGACCTGTCGCCTCAGATCACCGTCGACGCGCCGATCCTGATCCCCGACGATTACGTCCCGGACCTCGACCTGCGCATGGGCCTGTACCGGCGCCTCAACGAGCTGGAGGGCCCGCAGGAGATCGAGGCGTTCGCGGCCGAGCTGATCGACCGCTTCGGCAAGCTCCCCGAGGCGACCGAGAACCTGCTCAAGGTCATCGAGATCAAATTGAACTGCCGCAAGGCGTGCATCGCCAAGCTCGACGTCGGCCCGAAGGGCGCGCTGGTCCATTTCTTCAACGACAGCTTCCCGGATCTTCCGGGGCTGATCGCCTATGTCCAGCACCTCAAGGGCACGGCGAAGCTGCGCCCCGACAACAAGCTCGTCATCACCCGCGCCTGGGCCGATCCCGCGGCGCGCCTGCGCGGCGCGCAGCAGCTTGCCAAGGGGCTGGCGAAGATCGTCGGCTAGAGGATCAGATCGGCGGCAACGATCGCCGCGGCCTTCATCGCGATGGCGAAGTCGCAGACGCCGTTGCCGTCGATGTCCCCTTCGAGCCACAGCTGGCCGTGCCGGACCTCGAAGCGAAGCTGCCCCGCTGCGCCCGCGAATGCCGCGGTTCCGATGAAGGCGAAGGCATCGTTCGCGGCCGTCGACGGGATCGCGTCCAGCGCCGACAGGTCGATCCTGTCGACGCCTGAGGTAAAGTCGGCGAGATAGTCCGAGGCGACCTTCTTGCCGTCCGACCGCAGCAGGGGAAGATCGCTGTCGGAGTAGGAGGCATAGACGAACGTGTCTCCGCCCGCGCCGCCGACGAGCCAGTCGGAGTCGGCGCCCCCTTTCAGGACGTCCGCGCCGCCATTGCCCTCAAGCCTGTTCCTGGAGTCGTTCCCGGTCAGACTGTCGTTTCCGTCCCCGCCGATCGCATTCTCGATGATCGCTCCGAACGCGATCGAGATGTTCGCCGTCATCTCGCCGGAATCGCTGAAAGCGCCCTGGCCGAGGTCGATCCGCGACGGCGAAGAATAGCCCGACAGGTCCAATGTGTCCGTGCCGCCCGCGTCCCAGATCGTGAAGATCGAACTCGGATCCCGCGCCAGGTCATAGGCGGAACGGCCGGAGGTGTTGTTGAAGCCGTACACCGTGTGGCCGGTGCGGGTCGTCATGTTCGCTCCGTACAGCGACTGCAGTGCCGCCACGTCGTAGAGGAGCGGCGTCGAGGTCCATTGCAGTGTGGACCCGGAAACATGGTCCGCGCCGGAATTCACCGCGTTCCAATAGGACATCACGGTATATTGGTGGCTGTCCTGGAAAAAGAGCGCCTGGCTTTCGTAATTGGCCGTGTCGCCATTGTAGGGCCCCGGATGATCGAGGCCGAGCGCGTGCAGCACCTCGTGCATCAACTTGCGCGAGTTGGAATCGCCGATGCCCCAGCCGCCCTGCACGTTCGAGCGATTGTGATTCACCACGACGTCGACGCCGTAGATGGCGCCGTACGGGATATCGGCATTTTGCGTCAGATAATCCGTGGCCGCGCCCCAGAACGGCGCCGTCGACGTGTTCACCGTGTAAAATCCGATGAACGGGTTCGAGAAGGTCGCTCCCTGCCCGCTGTCCGCGATGTTGACGAACGAGAGGTTCGCGACGTCGGAGATGAGCTGCATCGTGTGCTGCAGCGACTGGAGTTCAGCCTGGTTGAACGGGCTGAAGCCGAGCTGGAAATCGTGGTGCGGCAGCGATTGGGCGTACAGCAAATAAGGGATCGGGATGCTGTTGTTCCATCGCGCCTGCCAATTGGTCAGCTGCGCGACGACCTGATCGAGCGTCCAGACGGGCTTCATACGCCTGCCCCGGTTGTGGTGCCGAAGGCTTGATCCGATCGCCGCCCGAGTCAAGCGAGCGCCCGGCGCTTGTCGGGTTCATTCCGCGTTTCATCGAAATCGGCTAGAGAGAGTCGCAGACCGGGCGGAGTGCGGCCCAATGATGAAGTGGATGACGTTCGCGGCGGTCATGGCGAGCAGCGCCGCCCTGTCGCAGCCCCAGGACTCGGCCCAGCCGCAGGATCCGACTCCGACCGAGACGCTCGGCTACCGCGCCGACTCGGGGGAGCGAATGACGGTGCCGATCACGATCGGTGGCCGCGGCCCGTTTCGCTTCATCATCGATACCGGCGCCGAGCGGACGGTGATCTCGCGCGAGCTCGCCGCTCGGCTTGCGCTCGATCCCAGCCGCAACGTCCGCCTCGCCGGCGTGGTCGACGTGCGCGAAGTCCCGACCGTCATCATCCCGCAGCTCGACGTCGGTCGACGCTCGCTGACCGACGTCCAGGCTCCCGCGCTGCACGCGGCGCATATCGGCGCCGACGGCATGCTCGGCGTCGACAGCCTGCGCAACCAGCGCGTGGTGTTCGACTTCGAGCGCCGGGAAATGCGCCTGTCGCGCTCGGCCGCACAGGACGACCGCTGGCCGCCGGACACGATCGTCGTCACCGCCCGGACCCGGCTCGGCCGAATGGTGCTCGCCGACGCCACGGTGGACGGCGAACGGGTGCGCGCGATCGTCGACACTGGATCGCAGGTCACCGTCGGCAACGAGGCGCTGCGCCGGCGGCTGGTCCGCCGCGGCCGGATCGACCCCACCATGATGCTCGAAGTGACCGGAGTCACCGGTGCGACGGCGCAGCTCAATTACACCGTGACCCAGCGGATGCGCATCGGCGGCGCGCACATCGCCAATCTGCCGATCGCCTTCGGTGACCTCGACCTGTTCCGCCTCCTCGGTCTGGAAGACCGGCCGGCGATCCTGCTCGGCATGGATGCACTGCAGCTGTTCCGGCGGGTCTCGATCGATTTCGGCGCGCACCGGCTGCGGCTGGAGCCAGGCCCGACCAGCCAACTCGGCGGACCGCTCAGGGTGGCGGCAGCTCGGTAGGCACGGCCGCCGCGGCCGGCAGCTCCTCGGCCGCCTCGGCGACGGCCAGCTCCTCCCATGCCCGGTCGCGGTGCATCTCGAACGTGCCGTCAAGCTCGCCCAGGCTCCACACGCCCGCGACGCTGTCGCCGTCTTCGGACAGCTGGCCGACATAGTCGACGGCATGGGCCGCGTCGCTCGACCCGTCATAGGTCTTGGTGAAGTCGACCGACCGTGTATTGCGGCTGCCGGCGAGCAGGGCTTCCAGCTCGTCGCTGGCGAAGCCGATCGTGTTGGGCTCGATGATCGAGCCCGACAGCACGCCGTCGAAATCGTCGATATGCGCCACGAACGGCGTCGTCGGGCCCTGATAGGCGGGATAGGCGTAGGTGCCTTCCCACAGACCGGTCATGTTGAGCCGATCTTCGCTCACGCCGCGACCCCAGCCTCTCCTTCGATCAGCTCCGCAAGCTGCCCGGCCGCCAGCGGCGGTGCGCACAGGAAGCCCTGGTAGAGGGTGCATCCCTCCTGGGCGAGCAAGGCCAGCTGCTCGCGGCTCTCCACGCCCTCTGCGACAACGGCGATGTCGAGCGAATGCGCCATGTCGATGACGCTGCGAACGACGACCCGGTCTCGCGGCGACCCGGTTATGTCCTCGCACAGCCGGCGGTCGAGCTTCAGATAGTCGAGCGGCAGCGCCTTGAGATAGGCGAGGCTCGAATAGCCGGTCCCGAAATCGTCGATGGCGATCCTGAAGCCGCCGCGGCGCAGCTGGCCGAGCAGCTTCGCGGCCGCGGGCAGGTCCTCGATGAGGCCGCTCTCGGTGACCTCGACGGTGATGCGGTCGGCGCCGAGGCCGCTCCCCTTGACCAGCTTCAGGAAATGGTCGGCGAAGCCGGGCCGGACGATGTCCTGCGCGGTGACGTTGATGGCGACGCGGAGATGCGCGAGCGACGCCGGCCAGCCGGCGACGGCGGCGACGGCCTTGCGGTGGATATGCTCGGACAGCTGGACGAGATAGTCGGACGCCTCGGCCACGCTGAACAGGGTGCCGGCGCCGAGCGCGCCATACACCGGGTGGCGCCAGCGGGCGAGCGCCTCGACCCCGGAGATTCGGCCGGTGGCGATCTCGACCTGAGGCTGGAACACCACGTCGATCTCGTCGGCATCGAGCGCGCGCCTGAGGTCGATCTCGAGGCGGTCGCCGCGGGCGCTGGCCTGCTCGCTCTCGGCGTCGATCAGGGTGACCGGCACGCTTTCCTGCTCCTTCGCCTCGGCGAGCGCGGCGCTTGCCCGGCGCAACAGCGAGGCGGCGTTGTCGCCCGGCCGCGACACCGCGATTCCGACCCGCCCGCCGATGGTGATGACCTGGTCGCCCGACACGAACGGCCGCGCCATCGCCTCGACGAGATGGCCGGCGAGCGTGCGGGCTTCCGCCGCTCCTTCGGGCGCCGACAGCAGGACCGCGAACTCGGCTCCGGCGAGGCGGGCGACCGCGCGGCGTTCGCCGTCGGTGTCGACCTGGCGCTCGATCCGCCGCGCCGCCGCCTGAAGCACCGCATCGCCGCTGGCCCGGCCGAAGGCGAGGTTGATCGCGTCGAAGCGGGTGAGCGCGAGCAGCAGCACGACCGCGGCGGGCCCGTCGCCCTGCCCTTCGCCGTCCAGCCGCCGGGCGAGCCACTCGCGCGCCGCGCGGCCGTCGCGCACGCCGGTGAGGGCGTCGCGGCTGCGGT
>NZ_JAANPA010000066.1 GCF_011320075.1 Sphingosinicella sp. YJ22
GCCGGGGTCCGCGCGGGCCGGGCGGCGGCGGGCGCGGCGGATTCGGTGGCGGCGGCCGCTTTGGCGGCGGTGGCGGCCAGGGCCGAATCCAGCTCGGCCTGTTCCACACCTGGCGGCTCGAGGACCGCGTGTTCGTCAACGAGGACGGGCCGGTGTTCGACTTCCTCGGCGGCTCGGCGGCGGGCAGCCGCGGCGGCCGGCCGGAGCATGAGGTGCAGTTGCGCGCCAATGTCTTCCGCGGCGGCTTCGGCGGCTTCGCGAGCGTCAACTGGCAGAGCGGCACCACGGTCCTCGGCGCCGATGACGACGACGATCTGTTCTTCTCGCCGCAGATGACGGTGAACCTCCGTCTGTTCGCCAATCTCGGCCAGATGCGCGGCCTGGTTCGCGACGTCCCGTTCCTTCGTGGGACCCGGGTCACGCTGTCCGTCGACAATCTGTTCGACAGCCGCCCCGACGTGCGCGACGCGTTCGGCAACACGCCGATTTCCTACCAGCCCGACCTGCTCGATCCGGCCGGCCGAACGGTGCGGATCAGCTTGCGCAAGCAGTTCTTCTAAAAGCGGAAAATTTTCGGTTGTGGATAACAAGGGTGAATGTCGCCGGGACGCATTCGGCTGATCTTCCCGGGTGGGAAGCAGGGGCGAATCGTGAAGCCGGACCACGTTCGTTATCATGAGGCCCGCGCCGCGCGGGAGCTTGAGGCAGGAAGCACGGCGAGCTGCGCCACCGCGGCGCGGGCGCATTTGAAGCTCAGCGCGCTCCACCTGGAGCGGGCACGCCTGCTCGGCGCGCTCGAGGCCAAGCCGGTCGCCGACAAGTAGGAAGGCGGGCGGGACATTCCGCCCGCGCCTCGCTATCCCTCCCGGCAGATCCGATCCGGGGGAATGACCATGATGCTCGATACCGCCCGTCGCACCGCCTTCGGCGAGGAGCATGAGCTGTTCCGCGAGGCTGTGCGCCGCTTCTTCGCCGCCGAGGCGGTCCCGCACCTCGAGCGGTGGGAAGAGGAAGGCATCGTCGACCGCGACTTCTGGACCAAATGCGGCGCCCAGGGCCTGCTCTGTCCGACCGTGCCTGAGCAATATGGCGGGCTCGGCCTCGACTTCGGCTACAATGCGGTGATCGACGAGGAGCTTGGCTATATCGGCTCGTCGGCCGGCATCACGCTCCATTCCGACATCGTCGCCGACTATATCGTCGCCTATGGCAGCGAGGCGCAGAAGCGCCACTGGCTGCCGCGCATGGTGTCGGGCGAGACTCCGACCGCGATCGCGATGACCGAGCCGGGCGCCGGCTCCGACCTGCAGGGCATCAAGACGACCGCCGTCAAGGACGGCGACGACTATGTCATCAATGGCTCCAAGACCTACATCACCAACGGCCAGCATGCCGAGCTGGTCATCGTCGTCGCCAAGACCGATGCCAGCCTTGGCGCGCGCGGCACCTCGCTGATCCTGGTCGAGAGCGACCGCCCCGGCTTCGCCCGCGGCCGCAACCTCGATAAGGTCGGCCTCCACGCCCAGGACACGTCGGAATTGTTCTTCGCGGACCTGCGCGTGCCGCAGTCGAACCTGCTCGGCGCGGAGGGCATGGGCTTCGCCTACCTGATGAACCAGCTGCCGCAGGAAAGGCTGTCGATCGCCTGCTCGGCCCAGGCCTCGGCCCAGCGCGCCTATGACGAGGCGGTCAGCTTCACCAAGGAGCGCAAGGCGTTCGGCAAGACCGTGTTCGAATTCCAGAACACCCGCTTCACGCTCGCCGACCTCGCCACCAGGCTTCAGGTTGGCTGGGCGCATCTCGACTGGGCGATCCGCCGCCACATCGCCGGCGAGCTGACCGCGGCGGAGGCGTCCGCGGCCAAGCTGTGGCACACCGAGCTTCAGTTCGAGGTGTGCGACGTGTCGATGCAGCTCCACGGCGGCGCCGGCTACATGAACGAATATCTCATCGCCCGTTTGTGGCGCGACGCCCGGGTCACGCGAATCTTCGGCGGCACCAACGAGATCATGAAGGAAGTCGTCAGCCGCTCGATCTGAACCCTGGCGGCCTCGTCACCGCCCTCCGGACAGGGTAGGATCGCCGCCAGCGAGGAGGCGGCCGCGATGAAGGTCATTCGGATCGCGCTGGCGGTGGCGATGCTTGCCGTGGCCGCCCCACCCGTCGGCGCCGAGACACAGCGGGACGGCGCTCGCGACGTGGCGCTCGGCAGCCAGGTCAGCTGGAGCGGCGAGGCCAATCCGCAGCCCGTCCGCTATCGGTTCGGCGACATCAATGTCAGCGTCAGGCCGCGGGTCGATGCGCAATTCGAAGACCTGGTGGCGCCGGTCGTGACCCTGGAAGTGCCGGGCCGCGCCCCGGTCGTGCTGGAGGGGGCGGACACGCGGCCGAGCTACGAGCACGAGATCGGCGTCGGCCGGCTCGACCGGAACGGCACGCGCTTCCTCATCCTCCAGTCCTTCACCGGCGGAGCGCATTGCTGCAACGCCATCCAGATCGCGCTGATTCCTGCGGCCGGTCCGGTGACTCTCGTCGACCTCGGCGCGTGGGACGGCGGTCCGGCGGAGGAAATGCCCAAGGACGAGGACGGCGACGGCGTCGTCGATTTCGTCCAGCGCGACGATCGCTTCCTCTACGCCTTCAGCAGCTATGCGGGCAGCTTCGCGCCGCCGCAGATCATCAACATCGTCGGTGGCTGGGTGGTGGACGTGTCCGAGCGTCCGTCGTTTCGCCGCTTCTTTCTAGAGGCGATGAACGATGCGCGCGAAGGGTGCCGCGACGGCTTCGAGCGCAACGGCGGCTGCGCCGGCTATGTCGCCGCCGCCACTCGCGCCGGGCGCTTCGACGAGGCCTGGCGCGACATGCTGCGCCATTACGAGCGGACGTCGACTTGGGGCCTCGAAGACGCCTGCCGGGTCGGCGTCGACAATCCCGACGCCTGCCCCGCCGACCAGCGGGTGAGGTTCAGCGGCTATCCCGACGCGCTTCGCTACTACCTCACCGAGTGGGGCTATCTGCCCCGCTAGAGCCCTCTCCCCAGCGGGGAGAGGGTTGGGTGAGGGGGCTCGGGCTAAGTGATTAGTCTCTGACCTCGAGCCCCCTCACCAACTTCGCCTAGGCGCCACAGCCGCCAAGGCTCCGTAATCCTCTCCCCGGCGGGGAGAGGGGAGCGGACAGGTGACCTACCACCTTGCCTAGAATCGTCCCCTTATCTGGAAGGAGAAGATCGGGCCGATCAGGCGGTCGCGGCGCTCGATGAAGTTGAGCGGGCCGTCGCGGCGGTCGAGGAAGACGAGGCGGTCCCAGGTGCTGCGCGCGTCGAGGATGTTGCCCGCGGTGGCCCGCACGGTGAGGCCGAACACGTCCTTGTTCTCGACATAGACGTTGGCGAAGACCGGGCCTTCGGTCTGGTAGCCGACCTCGCTCAGGCGGTAGTTCCAGGCATTCTCGGCGAAGGAGGCGGCGCCGCCGACCGCCCAGTCGCTTTCGGGAATGTCGTAGCGGAAGATGCCTTCAAAGAATTTCTGGGTGGTGTTGCTGATCGGACGGATCACGCCGAGCAGCGGGTCCTCGACCTCGGTGTGCTGGACGAGGAAGCGCAGGTCGAGCCGCGCGCCGCGCCACCCGATCGGGTCGAAGTTGAAGGTGGTGCGCCAGTCGGCGCCGTAGCGGCGGGCGCTGTCGATGTTGCCGACGCCCTCGCCATCGGCGCCGATCGGGATGATGTCGACGATGTCCTCGACGAGGTGGGCGTAGGTGCGGAGCGTGGTCTGGCCCCATGCGCCCATGCGCAGCACCGTCTCGACCTCGGCCTCCCAGCTCTGCGGCGGGACGAGGTTGGGGTTGGCCTCGTTCTCGCGGTCAACCTCCAGGTTCACGTTGGCGATGAAGTCGAAGAAGTTGAGCTGCCCGACGCGCCGCTGCAGGCGCAGGTTGACGGTCGTGTTGGGGTCCGGTGTCCAGGCGACGGTCAGCTGCCCCTTGGGGCGGAAGAAGGTGCGGGTGGTGCCGCCGGCGCCGGCCTGGGTGATCTGGGAATATTCGCCGCCGGCGGACAGCTGGAAGCTGAGCTCGGGCGCGAGGCGCCGCGAATAGCTGGCGATCCCCTCGTAGCGCGCTTCCTCGACGCGGGCGGTGCCGCTGGGGAAGGGAAGTTCGCGGAACGAGCCGTCGGGGTCGAGCACGAACAGGTCGGAGACGATGTCGAGGCTGTTGAACGCAGCCTCGCCCGAGATTTGGAAATCGGCGCCGCCGGCGTTCCAGCGATATTCGGCGCGGGCGATCCGCTCGAGCTCGTCGCTGTCGCGCAGGAACAGGTCGCCCTCGTCGGGGCTGTCGTCGGCGAACATGGTGCGCACGCCCGAGGAGAGGACCGTGTGGGCGTAGCGCTGCAGGCCGATCAGCTTGAGCCGGCCGCCTCCGAGCGCGAACTCGTAGTCGCCGCCGACTTCGTAATTGTGGCCGTCCTCCTGGGTGAGCACGTCGCGCTCGCGCGGCAGCTCGCCGGGACGGGTGCGGATGCCGTCCTCGACATAGTCGTACCAGAATTCGCGGTAGACCGCGTTCAAATTGCCGACCGAGCTGCCGGGGCCGTCGATGACGAAGCGGGCGCTGGCGCGGGGCTGGTCGAAATTGCCGGTCCACACGTCATTGCGAGTCTCGCGCAGGCTGCCGTCGGGGTTGAAGATCAGGGTCGGGCCGCCAGCGCCGCTGCGCGACCCCTGGTTCTCCAGCCCAAGCGTATATTCGACCGGCCCCTCGGTGCCGCTGACCGACAGTTCGAAGCGGCTGAGCAAAGGATCGGTGAAGTTGGTGCGAAATTCGGGGCGCCAGGAGAATTGCCCGCTCAGCCCGCCGGCGCGGACGATGATGTTGGCGACCTGGCCGGACAGGCCGGGGACATCGAGCGTGGCGCCGTCGACGATCTCGATCTGGACGACGTTGCCGGCCGGGATCCGGCCGAGCTGGGCGGTGACGTCCTCGGAGCGGCCCGACAGGCGCTGGCCGTTCAGCAGGACGTTGCCGGTCGCCTGGCCGAGGCCGCGCTCGACGACCTGCTCGCGGATCACGAAGCCCGGCACCTGGCGCAGCATGTCGAGCGCGGTCCGCGGCGCGAAGCGGGCGAAGTCGGCCGGCGTGTAGGTGCGGCTGGCGATCGGCGCCTGCGCGTCGGGGTTGGTGGCGGTCTCCCCGGTGGGAGGAGCGGGTACCGGGCTCGGCGTCGGCGTCGCCGTCGGCGGCGGCGTCTGCGCCCGCGCCACCTGCGGCGCCACGATCAACAGGCCGGCGAGAGCCGCGCTTCCCAGCAATGCCGGCCGTCTTCCGTTGCACCCCATCATCACTCTCCCCTTACGCGACATTTTTGTTTTCGCCCGAGCCGCTCAGTTGCCGCGGCGGAAGCGGCGGCCGAGGATCCTCGCCTCGACCAGCTCGCTGGCGCTTGCCCGCTGAACGCCGGACTGGTTCACCTCCCGCGCGAAGGCGGGGGTCACGCCGTGGATCCGGAACTCGACCAGCTGCGCCGGAGTGAGGTCGCGATAGCCGGCTTCGGCGAGCCCGCGCACGAAATCGGGCGTAACCCCGTGAATCTTGAACTCGACCAGGCGCTGGCCGGGCAGGTCTCGCTGGCCGGCCTCGGCCATGCCGCGCACATAGTCCGGCGTGATTCCGAAGATGCGAAACTCGACCAGCCGCTCCGGCGCGATGTCTCGGTAGCCCGACTGCGCCATGCCGCGCACATAATCGGGGGTGACGCCGTGGATCCGGAACTCGACGAGGCGGCGCATCGCGCCGACGCGATAGCCGCTGTCCGCCATCTCGCGGACATAGGCGACGTCGATGTCGAAGATGCCGGCCTCGACGAGATTGTCGACCGTGGGGCGCTCGTAGCCGAGACTGGCGAGCTCGTCGACGAGGGCGAGCTCAACGCCGCCGACCGCCATATGGTACATCTGCTCGGTGGTCGCGCGGCCGATGCCGCGCCGCTCGAGCTCGGCGGCGAAGCGCTCGTCGGGTTGGAAGCGGCAGGTGCCGGCGCCGCGCGCGTCCCGCATCACCCCGGAGCAGTCCAGGCTCCCAGCCGCGCCGCCCATGCGGAATGAGACCGGGCCCGACGCACCGGCGTCGAAGCCCTGGAGCTGCGCGACCGGATAGGAGCGCGAATTGTTGCTGTTGCCTTCGCGGGTCCGGTAGCTCAGCCGCAGCTGCACCTCGCCGGCGCGCGACGATGGCGACACCGACCATTCGATCGCGAGCGGATTGAAGGCGCGGGACGGCGCCGCGGCCGGCTCGGGCTGCGCGTCAATCGCCGGCGCCGACACGGACAGGCTCGCGGCGGTCAGAAACAGGAAGCTGCGGATCATTTCTCTCTCCTTCTCGGGCATGGGGAGCCCGTCCGGTCCTCCTCCTCGCGAGGGACCGGGGTGGTTGACGTCAATGGGCCGTGGCAGCGGCGGCTGGTCGAAAGGCGGCTCGGGGCGCCTAGTCGTCAGGATCCTCGTCCGGGCGCGGGCGCGGCGGCGGCCGCCCGGGTCGTGGCGGCGGCTGGTTGTCGCCATGGATTCGTCGCTCGACCAACCGCTCCGCCGACAGGCGGCGGCCCGAGCGGTTGGCTGCCCGGGCGAATTCGGGCGTGACGCCGAAGATGCGGAACTCCACCAGCTCGTCGGGGTCGAGGCCGCGATAGCCGGCTCCGGCCATGCTTCGGATGAAGGCGGGGGTCACGCCGTGCACCATGAAGTTGACCACGTCGTCATAGCCGAGCCCTCCGTAGCCGGCCGCGGCATAGTCGCGAAGCCGCTGCTCGGTGACGCCGTGGACGCGGAGTTCGACGAGCTGCTCGGGGCTGAGCCGGCCGAGCGCCGGGTTCGCCTGGGCGACGGCGGCGGCATAAGCGAGGTCGACCCGGGCGATCGCGATCGGCGCCGCGCTCGCCACCGGCGCGGCACGCGGCGACGGCGCGACGGGAGCGGCCGGGGCGATCGCTGTCACCGGGCCGACTCCGGGCGCGCCGGGCGCCGGAACCATGGCCGGAACG
>NZ_JAANPA010000067.1 GCF_011320075.1 Sphingosinicella sp. YJ22
GGGCTGGCCGACGAGGGCGGCCGCCTCGCGGTGCGCGCCGCGCCCGGTGCGTCGGCGGACGCCATCCTGCTGCCCGAGGCGGGCGGGCCGTTGCGCGTCCGGGTCACCGCGCCGCCCGAGGACGGCCGCGCAAACGAGGCGATCCTCGTCTTGCTCGCTCGGGCGCTTGGGCAGCCGCGCTCGTCGCTCGAGCTGCTGCGCGGCGCGAGCGCGCGCGACAAGCTGATCGCGATCTCGCGCGGCTGATCAGAGCCGAGTCACCTGCACCCTGTTGCCGCGGGTGCTGGTGATGGTCTGGGTGCGGCCGCGCACGAACGGTCCCTGCAGCGGCCAGCATTCGCGCGGCGCGTTGCCCCAGTTGAAGCACAGGTCCTGGCCGCTCATTTCCCAGCGCCCGTTGACCGACTGGCTGCCGAAGCTTGCGACAACGACGCCGTCCTGGCGGAAGCTCATGCGGCTGCTCGCGCCATTGGCGGCGTCCACCCGCAGCGTCTGGCCGGCCGGGCTGAACGCGGTGCGGTCATCGGGGAGCAGGGTGGCGCAGCCGGCGAGAAGCAGGGCCGCGGCTGCGGCGGAAACGAGACGTGGGGCACGGGACATGGGCAGGCTTCCTTTCACGGAGTGAATCGCCCCACAAGCCGCCTTGTTCCGGGCATGCAACGGGATTCGCCGCAAATCAGTTGGCGAGCGCGGTGCCGCAGCTTCGGCAGGTCGCCGGCGCCTGGGCGGCGGCCTCGCGCTGCGCCTGGCGGTCGAGCGAGCGGGCGCAGCTGTAGCGGCCGGCAATCGCCGACTGGGCGCAGCCATAACCGCGCACCAGCTTTGCGCGCGAGCCATCCTGCGCTTGCGAAGCGGGCGCCGCCTCGCCCGACGCGCAGGCGGCCAGCGCGAGCAGTCCCGATACGGTTAGGATCCGGACCACAGCCGCCGCCGGGATGAACGTGAGTCGCATCGGACCCTCCGCCTTGGTTACTGTACCTTACCGGTGCCGCGCGGGGCAGCGGAGCGAAAGCGGCTCACGCCCAACATGGCGCGGCTATCGACCAATGTTCAAAAGGACTTGCGGCGTGCCAGCCTGCGACACGGCCTTAACGCATCATCAAATCCTTTCGGCCTAGACCAGCGTGAACCATGCCCCAGGCCAGGATGCCCATGTACCACGCGCCCGTTGACCCGGAATCCGACGCGCCCGAGACTCTCCCGGCCGAAGCGGGCGAGCCGGCGTTCACCGATACCGGCAGCGAGCGGCTGCGCGACGCGCACCTCCACAACGGGCAGATCGAAGCGCGGGCGCTGTTCGCGCCCTATTTCGCGGTGTCCGCCGCCGCCACCGCCGGCATGTGCGGATGGGCGATGCTGGGCGCGATCCCGATCCATTTCATCATCGGCTGGCTCGCCGTCGTGCTGTTCGTCAACTGGGTCGCCTGCCGTCACGTGATGAGCACCGCGGCGATCGGCAGCAGCCGCACCGCTCGGCCCCGCCATGCCTTGTTCCCGATCGGCGAGGCGATGCTACTCGCCTTGGTGTGGGCGTCGCTGCCGACCTATGGCTTCGCGACATTGCCGCCCGACGCTCAGTTCGTGATCGGCGGGGCGATGGCGGGCATGATCGTCGCGTCGCTGTCGCTCGCCTCCGTGCCGGCCGCCGCGATCGCCTGGATCGCGACCCTGACCGCGGCCTTCTGCATCGCCTATTTCCACGGCAGCGAGCGGCTCGACCTTCGCCTCGGCCTCACCTTCGTGATGCTCGCCGCGATCGGCATCTTCGGCGTGACCCGGCTGACCCGCTGGATCTTCGCGCAATTGAAGGTGATCGCCAAGACCCGCGCCGCGGCCGAGTCAATCCGCCTGCTGCTCAAGGAATATGAGCATCGCGGCGTCGGCTGGCTGTGGCAGGTCGATAGCGAGAATCGAGTGATCTACATCTCGTCGCGGATGACCGGCCTGATTGGCCGCTCGCCGGCGCAGGTGGTCGGCCATTCGCTGCCGGCGACGCTCGGCGGCAACTCGGTGCTCGGCCAGGCCCTGCTCGCGCGCCAGCCCTTCGCCAATCTCGAGATGGAGATGCGCACCCGCCGCGGCACGCGCTGGATCAGCCTGTCGGGCGATCCGGTGATCGACGTCACCGGCCAGTTTCAGGGCTTCCGCGGAGTCGGCTCGGACATCACCGAAGTGCGCAAGACCCAGGAGCGCCTGACCAACCTCGCCAACATGGACGTGCTGTCGGGCCTGCCCAATCGCGGCCGCGTGCGCGAGCTGCTCGGCCAGGCGCTGGACGGCGCCGAGGCGACCAATGTGCCCTGCGCGATCATGTTCCTCGACCTCGACGGCTTCAAGCCGGTCAACGACACGTTCGGCCACCCTAAGGGCGACGCGGTGCTCAAGAGCGTGTCGCAGCGGCTGGTGCGCGAGGTCGGAACGATCGGTGAGGTCGGCCGAATGGGCGGCGACGAGTTCGCCGTGGTCATCCGCGACGCGCAGAGCCGCAAGCGAGTCGAGGAGCTCGCCCGCAACATCATTGCCGCGATCGCCGAGCCCTATTTCATCGACAAGGCCGAGATCCGCATCGGCGTGTCGATCGGCTGCGCGTTCGGCCCGATCGACGGCAAGAGCGTCGACGACCTCATCCAGAAGGCCGACCTCGCCCTCTACCAGGCCAAGGACCAGGGCCGCGGCATCTGCTGCTTCTTCAACGCCGAGATGGCGAACGAGCAGGAGGATCGCCTCCGCGTCGAGCAGGACATGCGAGTCGCGCTCGCCACCGGCCAGTTCCGTTTGTTGTTCCAGCCGCTGATCAGCGCCGCCGACCAGAGCCTGATGGGCTTCGAGGCGCTGATCCGCTGGCAGCACCCGACCCGCGGCATCGTGTCGCCGATGGAGTTCATCCCATTGGCCGAAGAAACCGGCCTGATCATGGAGCTGGGCGACTGGGTGATCGACGAGGCGTGCCGCGCCGCCGCGGTGTGGCCGGCCGGGATCACCGTCGCGGTCAACGTGTCGGCCAAGCAGCTCGTCTTCCCGGCGCTTCCCAACACGGTGAGTGAGGCGCTCGCCCGCCACCGCCTCCAGGCCAACCGCCTCGAGCTCGAGGTGACGGAATCGATCTTCCTCGGTGAGAACGCGCACACGCTCGACGTGCTTCAGCGGCTGCGCACGCTGGGCGTCGGCATCGCCCTCGACGATTTCGGCACCGGCTATTCGTCGCTCGGCTATCTGAACAAGGCGGTCTTCCACAAGCTGAAGATCGACGGCTCGTTCGTGCGCGAGGCGGCCGACAACAAGGAAGCGGTCGCGATCATCCAGTCGATCGTCCAGCTCGCCAAGAGCTTCCGAATGACGGTGACCGCGGAGGGCGTGGAGACGGCCGACGACTTCACCCGCATGCGTGACCTCGGCGTCCACCAGATCCAGGGCTATCTGTTCGGCCGGCCGATGAGCTTCGACCGCGCCACCGAGCTGGTCCACGGCATCCAGCAGCGGATGACCGCCTGAGCCGTTCCTCGGCCCCGCGCCGCTTGCATTCGTTCCACACAAGGAAAAGCCCCCGGCGCGGCTGCCACGCGCCGGGGGCTGGATGGGCAGGCGGCGCTTAGTCGTCGGGGAGCCCGCCCATCCGATCCCATTCGGCCCGAGTGCGGCAAATATGGCGGCTGATGCGCGACCCGCTGAGGTCGGCGCGCACGCAGATCCGTTGGTTCGGATCCTGAGACGTCTGCGACGCACGCGGCCGTGCGGCACGCGACTCCTTCGCGGCGTCGAGCTGGCCGGTGCTCACCATGCGGTCCTGAGTCTGGGCGAGGACCGGCGCGGCGGCGCCGGCGACGCACAGGACGGCGGCGGCGACGCCGGTCGTGCGATTGAACTTGGTCATGGCCGTTCTCCCTGTCACCTGATCAGCACGCGAACAGGGCAGCGATGGGGGCGTCCCCGATGCGGCTGCCACGCACCGGGGACGCGGGGAGCCGCTTAGTGATCTTCGGGCAGGAGACCGCCCCGCCGCTCCCAATCCGATTCCGTCCGGCAGAAATCCTGCGTGATGCGCGACATGACGCGCTGGCCGCGGACGCAGATGATCCGGTCGGCCCCGTCGCCGCCGGCCGCGGGTTGCGCGGTCTTGGCCGCGCGGCCGCCGGTCTCGTTCGTGGCGGCGACGTTGACGCTGGTCAGGCCCGCGGCGTGCTGGGCTGAGGCGGAGGTGGCGATGGCGGCAGCGAACAAAGCCGCGGCGGCGGCGGTAGCCCGGATGGCCCGGGGGCGTGCGATAAACATGGGTGTTTCTCCCTTCACCTGGTGCGCATTTCTCAAGCAGGCGCCCCCGCCTGCCACGTGTCTTAGTGCATTAGGCATGCCAGACAGTAGAAAGCGCGGAAAACCGCCATTGCTGTATTTTGGAAGCTGTATTGCATTGGCAATACACGCCGGTTTCCGGGCAATTTCGCCATGTCTCGGCGTCACATTCGGACGGCTGGTGTCCGCAAGCGGACGGCTTCTGTCCGGAAGCGGTCAATTTGTGCTACGCCTGTAGCACCCTGAGCCGGTCAGCGGCGCGCGGCCGTCGCCTTCTTGGTGCGCAGGGTCGGGTCGGCGGCGGCGGGATCTTCGGGCCAGGGATGCCTGGGGTAGCGGCCGCGCATTTCCTTGGCGACCGCGGCCCAGCTGCCGCGCCAGAAGCCCGGCAGGTCGCTGGTGGTCTGGATCGGTCGTCCGGCCGGCGAGGTGAGGGCGAGGATCAGCGGCCGGCCGGCGACGGTGGGATGCTCGGCGAGGCCGAAAAAGGCCTGGACTCGGGCGGTGACGGTCGGGCCCGCCTCGGCCTCATAGTCGATGGCGTGGCGGCTGCCCGCGGGCGTGACGAACTCCGCCGGAACCAGCCGGTCGAGGCGCTGTCGGGCATCCCATCCGAGCAAACCTTCGAGCGCGCCATGTAACTCGCCACCGGAAATGTCGGCGAGGCGGCGCTTGCCCGCGAGGAGCGACGGCAGCCATTCGTCGAGCCGCTCCAGCAGGGCCGCGTCGGACAGGTCCGGCGGGCTGTCGTCCTGCGCGCGGGCGAAGGCGATCCGGCGGCGCAGCGACGCCGCGCTGTCGCGCCACGGCAGCAGCGCGAGGCCGTGGCGGCGCACGCCGTCGAGCAAGGCCGCCTCGATCTCGGCCGGCGCGGCGCGGCTGTCCTGGCCGCCCGACAGGAGGATCGCGCCGAGGCGGCGGCCGTGGCTGGCCTGGACGCCGCCGGTGGCAGGGTCGAACGTCACCCGAGCGCCGCTGGCGATGCGGTCGGCGAACAGCGCTTCGACGGTGGCCTGGTCGATCGGCGCGGCCGAAAGGATGCGCGCGCCGCCCGCCGCGCCGCCGACCTCGGCGACCGCGAGCCATTCCTCGCGGGCGAGCGGCGAGGCGGGGTCCAGGCGGAAGCCGCGTCCGCCGGCGCTGAGCCATTGTTCGCCGGACGAGTCGCGGCGGCGAGAGAGTCGGTCGGGGAAGGCGAGGGCGACGCAGGCACCAACCTCTCCCCTCCCAGACTCTTTCGCTACTGTCCGCGGGATCAGCTGGAGCCATCTCCTCGCCAGGCCCCGTGCGGCATCGGCGCGCTTGCCGCGCTCACCGCGCCAGCGCCTGAGGCGCAGCTCGAGGTCGGTGTCGTTGCTGCCGAGGCCGCGCTCGGACAGCAGCACGGCGACGTCGGCCGCGGTCGCGCTCCAGCCGCGGGCGTCGGCCTCGATCAGCATGTGGGCGAGGCGCGGCGGCAGCGGCAGGTCGGCGATGGCGCGGCCATGGGCGGTGGGGCGGCCGGCTTCATCGATCGCGCCGAGACTGGTGAGGCGCGTGCGGGCTTCGTCGACGGCGGCCGCCGGCGGCGGGTCGAGCCAGTTCAACTCGCGCGGGTCGGCGACTCCCCAGATCAGGCAGTCGAGCAGCAGGGCGGACAGATCGGCCTCGAGAATCTCGGGCGGGTCGAAGCGCGGCAGGCTCGCCGTGGCGGCTTCCTCCCACAGACGATAGACCCGGCCGGGCGCCTGACGGCCGGCGCGGCCGGCGCGCTGGGTGACCGCGGCCTGGCTGGCGCGCTCGGTGACCAGGCGGGTGAGGCCGGCGGCGCGGTCGTA
>NZ_JAANPA010000068.1 GCF_011320075.1 Sphingosinicella sp. YJ22
CGGCGGTGGCGGCGGCCCGCGCAATCCCTGGGGCCAGCCCGGCCCGCGGCGCCGGCGTCCCGGCGGCCCGAGCGGCGGCGGCGACGTCACCTCGCTCGACGAGTGGCTGAGGCGAAGCCGCGAGAAGCTTCGCGGCGGCCTGCCCTCGGGCGGCGGCGGCATGAACCGGCCCTACTGGCTCTACGGCCTGATCGCCTTCGTCGCGATCTGGCTGCTCTTCACCAGCGTCCATCGCGTCGGCCCGCAGGAGCGCTATGTCGTGACGACCTTCGGCCGCTACGTCCGCACGCTGGGGCCAGGCATCGGGCTGACCTGGCCGGCGCCGATCTCGCGTGTCCAGGCGGTGCCGGTCGAGGAGATCCGCGAGATCAACATCCCGCAGCAGCGCAACGAGGAGAATCTGATCCTCACCGGCGACCAGAACGTCATCGATTTGAGCTATTCGGTGCGCTGGAACGTCAAGGACCCGCAGCTCTTCCTGTTCCAGATCGCCGAGCCCGAGGAAACGATCCGCGAGGTCGCGGAGAGCGCGATGCGCGCCGTCGTCGCCCGGGTCAGCCTCGACGAGGCGCTGGGCGCCGGCCGAAGCGCGATCGAGCAGCGAGTTGAGCAGAACATGCAGCAGCTGCTCGACGACTATGGCGCCGGAATCGCCATCCAGGGCATCGCGATCAACCAGTCGTCGGCGCCGACCGCGGTCAACGAGGCGTTCCTGCGGGTCTCCGCGGCGCAGCAGCAGGCGCAGAGCGCTCAGAACGACGCCCGCGCCTTCGCGCTTCAGCTGACCGCCCGCGCCCAGGGCGACGCGGCGCAGTTCAACCAGATCTACCAGCAGTACAAGGCCGCGCCGGAAGTCACCCGCCGCCGCATGTATTACGAGACCATGGAGCAGATCCTGTCACAGGTTGACACCACCATCGTCGAGGCGCCGGGCGTGACGCCCTATCTGCCGCTGCCGGCGGTCGACTCCGCCCGTCGGCGCGCGCCCCAGCCTGAACAGCAGCCGCAGGCTCAGCAGGGGCAGGGCCGATGACCCAGTATCTGCGCAATCCCATCGCGCTGGCGATCGGCGCCATCCTGTTCCTGATCCTGGTCGGCAGCACCCTGGTCATCGTTCCGGAGACCAAGCAGGCGGTGATCACCCGCTTCGGCGAGCCGCAGACGATCATCAACCGCTACCAGGCCGGCCAGACGTTCGGTGATTATGGCGCCGGAGTCGCGCTTCGCGTGCCGTTCTTCGACCAGGTCCACTGGATCGACAAGCGCATCCTGTCGGTCGGCATGGAGAACCAGCAGGTCCTTTCGACCGACCAGCAGCGCCTTCAGGTCGACGCCTTCGCGCGCTACCGAATCGTCGATCCCTTGCGCATGTACGTGTCCGCGCGGACCGAGGCTCGGGTCAGCGAGGCGCTTCGCCCGATCCTCGCCTCGTCGCTTCGCAACGAGCTCGGCCGCCGCCCGTTCGCCGCTCTGCTCAGCCCCGAGCGCGGCCAGATGATGGACAATATCCAGGTCGCCCTCAATCGCGTCGCCGCCCAATATGGGGCGGAGATTGTCGACGTGCGCATCAAGCGCGCCGACCTTCCGGCGGGATCCCCGGTTGATGCCGCCTACGATCGGATGCGTACCGCCCGCCTCCAGGAGGCGCGCTCGATCGAGGCCCAGGGCCAAAAGCAGGCGCAGATCATCCGCGCCGAGGCGGAGGCCGAGGCCGCGGCGACCTATGCCCGCGCCTACAACCAGGACCCGGATTTCTACGATTTCTATCGGGCAATGCAGTCCTACCGCACCAGCTTCCTTGCGCAGCAGGGCGGCGATACCAATGTCATCCTCTCACCGGAAAACAGCTATCTGCGGCAGTTCCAGGGACGAAGTCAGGGACAACGATAGAGCCCATTCAAATCCGGTTCAGCAAGCGCACCTAGCGTACTGCCGGCCAGGGGACTGCACACGGGAAGAGACGAGTTGAGAGGATTTAGGAGGATGAGGAAAGTGCGTTACGTCTATGGCATCACCGCCGCCTTGCTGATCGGCGGCAGCATGACGAACGTCGCTGTTGGACCCGTCGGCGCCCAGACCGCGGTCAACGCGCCCGGCGCGATCAACGCCAGCCCGCCGCGCGCCGGCGCGCCGATGAGCTTCGCCGATCTCGCCGAGCGCCTCCAGCCGGCGGTGGTCAACATCTCGACCCGCCAGAGCATCACCATCCCGCGCCGCCGCGCTTTGCCGCCGGGTTTCGAGGAATTCTTCCGTCGCTTCGGCGGCGAGGCGCCGCAGCAGCAGCAGCAGGATGGCCAGGGCGGCGGCGAAGTCACCCAGCGCGGCGGCTCGCTCGGTTCCGGCTTCGTCATCTCGGCCGACGGCTACATCGTCACCAACAACCACGTCGTCGCTCCGGCGCGCAGCAACGCCGTGGTCGAGGCGATCACGGTGACTCTCGCCGACGGCACCGAATATGAGGCCGAGGTCGTCGGCCGCGACGAGCCGTCCGACCTCGCGGTGCTCAAGATCAATCCGCGCGGCCGACTGCCATTCGTCCAGTTCGCCAATCCGGACCAGGTCCGCGTCGGCGACTGGGTGGTCGCGATCGGCAATCCCTACGCGCTCGGCGGCAGCGTCACCGCCGGTATCGTGTCGGCTCTTCACCGCAATATTCAGGCCGGCAATTACGACCGCTTCATCCAGACCGATGCGTCGATCAACTCGGGCAATTCGGGCGGGCCGCTGTTCGACCTGCAGGGCAATGTCGTCGGAATCAACACCGCGCTTTATTCGCCGACCGGCGGCAATATCGGCATCGGCTTCGCCATTCCGGCCGAGCAGGCGATCCCGATCGTCGAGCAGCTTCGCCGCGGCGAACGCGTGCGCCGCGGCTATGTCGGCGTGACTCTTCAGACGCTGACCAGCGAACTCGCCGCGCCGCTCGGCCTCGAGAGCAATCGCGGCGAGCTCATCAGCAGCGTGACCCCGGGCGGCCCCGCAGCGCGCGCCGGCATCGAGCAGGGCGACGTCGTCGTCAGCGTCGCCGGCCAGCCGATCGGGCCTCAGTCTTCGGTCGCCTACCAGATCTCGCGGCAGGAGATCGGCAGCCGGGTGCCGGTCGAGGTGATCCGCAACGGCCAGCGGCGTACGCTGACGATCGCCATCGCCGAGCGGCCGAGCGATCAGGAGCTCGCGCGGCTCAACGGCCTCGAGGTCGAAGGTGAAGCCGAAGCGGACAAGCCGGAGGGCAGTGAATCCAGCGGCCAGGCCTCGGCCCGTGCCAGCCTCGGCATGTCGCTTCAGACGCTGACTCCTGAGCTCGCGCGTCGTGGAGGCCTCACCGGCGACGTACGCGGCGTGGTGGTCACCGGTCTCGATCCGAACAGCGACGCGGCCCAGAAGGGCCTGCGCGCGGGCGACGTGATCTTGTCGATCAACCGCGCCCCGGCCAATTCGCCGGAAGCGGTGTCGCAGGTCGTCGACGCCGCCCGCCGCAGCGGCCGCAATTCGGTCCTCCTGCTCGTCCGGCGCGGCAACGTTCCGCCCGCCTTCATCGCGATCGATCTCGCCCGCACCACGGGGTGATTCATTGAGCAAATCCTCCCTGTCCCCGCGTGGCGGGGATGGGGAGGCGGACCGTCCGCCGGAGCGGAGCGTAGGCGGATGGTGGAGGGGCTGTTTGGGCCTCGCGCCAGGCCCCTCCACCGCCTTCGGCGGTCCCCCTCCCCATGAAGCGTCGCTTCGCAGGGAGGAATCCTTTATTCTCCCAGCACCCGCGCCTTGAGCTCGGCGCCCGAAAAGCGGCGCTCGACTCCGGCTTCGGCTTCCTTGACCAGCTGAACGATCGCCGCGTTGGCGCGCGGGTTGCGGCCGTGCTTGCGGGCCAGCGCGACGACTTCGCCGTTGAGGAAGTCGATCTCGGTCCGCCGCCCGGCGGCGAAATCGTCCGCCATCGACGATCGCGCCTCGGCATCGATGCCCTGCAGCTTGAGGAACGGCTTGAACAGGGCGTTGGGCAGGCGCAGCACGTCGGGCAGCCGGCCGGGCGGGACCATGCCCATCGCCGCCGGCTCGATGCCCGCCAGCTTCATCGCCGCCAGCGCCTCGTCCTGGGTCGCCGCCACGACCTTGCGATAGTCGCGGTCGCTCAGCTCCTCCATCAGCGTCTTGCCTGACAGCGCATTGACCGCGTTGTTGAGGTTGAGGAGCAGCTTGCTCCACAGCACCGGCACCATGTCGGCGGCGAGCTTGAGCCGCCCCGGCCGCGTGCCGAGCTTGTCGGCGAGCGCCCGAGTGATCTCATGCTCCTCAGCCATCAAATCGCCCGCGGTTGCCTTGTGCCAGCGGCCGTTGCCGAGACGGACGACGTTGAACGGCACCATCCCAGCCAGCACCGTCCGGCCGGGAAGCGCGGCGCGCAGCCGATCGGCGTTGCTGACCCCGTTCTGGAAGCTGATCAGCACCGCGTCCTTGCCCGCGTGCCTGACGATCGCCGCCGCCGCCGCGTCGGTGTGGATGCTCTTGACCGTGACCAGGATCGCGTCGGCGTCGGCCAGCGCCGCGGCATCGGTCGTGCAGGTGATGGTGCCGGCGGGAAGATGGATCGAGCGCGCCGGCCCGTCGCCGCTGCCGTCGCTGATCGTCAGGCCGTGGGCGGTGATCTCGTCGGCGGCGGGCTTGCGTCCGATCAGCACGACGTCGATCGCCGCGGAGGCCCAGGCGCCCCCGATCCAGCCGCCGACCGCTCCCGCCCCGAACACCGCGACCTTCAAGGCGGGTCAGCCCCGGCCGCGATAGGCGGCGACGCCCTGGTCGGGCACCCACAGGCCCTCGGGCGGCGTGCCCGTCTGCCAGAACACGTCGATCGGGATACCGCCGCGCGGATACCAATAGCCGCCGATGCGCAGCCATCGCGGCTTCATCTCCTCGACGAGCCGCTCGCCGATGCCGACGGTGACGTCCTCATGGAAGCCGCAATGGTTGCGGTGCGAATGGAGGAACAGCTTCAATGACTTGGATTCGACGATCAGCTCGCCGGGCGCATAGTCGATGACGAGGTGGGCGAAATCGGGCTGGCCGGTGACCGGGCACAGCGAGGTGAATTCGGGCGCTGCGAAGCGCACCAGATAGAGGCTTCCGGGCCGCGGGTTGGCGACATAATCGAGCGTCGCCTCGGCGGGCGAGGCGGGAAGGTCGCTGGCGCGGCCGAGATGGGTGAGGTCCATGGCGCGGCTTTAGCGCCTCAGCCGGGTCTCCCCAAGCCCCGCGCCGTCAATAAGGCGGCGGGCGGCGGCGGCGCTGCTCGCGGGCCGCCTCGGTCCACCAGGCGAGGTCGTCGGCGAACCTCGCGAAGGCACGGTCGAGCGACTGCCCGGCCGCGCCCGTCGGCTGGCCGTCGCCATCGAGAGTCTGCGCGATCGGGCCGACCGTCAGCGTGCTCGAGATCACGACCATGCCCATTTCGGACAGGGTCGCGTGCCACGCGCTGTTGGAGCGCGCGCCCGCCAGCCGCCCCGCCGAGTAGCTCGCGATCGCCGCGGGCCGCCAGAACCATTCCTCGAGGAAATGATCGGTGAGGTTCTTGAGACCCGGCTGGACGCCCCAATTATATTCGCCGACGACGAACAGGAACGCGTCGGCGGTGCGGATCTGCTCGGCGAGCGACTCCATCGCCGCCGGCGCCGCGCCTTGCGGATATTCCTTGTACATGCGTTCGAGCATCGGCAGCCCGACCGCCCGGGCATCGACCAGGACCGGCTCGGCGCCGCGCTCGGCGAGCCGGCGCACGAGATAATCGGCAAGCCTGATCCCCGTCCGGTCCGACCGGTAGGACCCGTAGAGGACGAGGATCCGGTCAGGCATGCATGGCGCCTAGTCGAACAGCTCCTCGAGGAACGACTTGCGCCGGCGGTAGCCGCCATGGCCGTATTTGTAGTCGTCGCCGTGATGGTAATGCGGCTGCGGCGACCAATGCCCGCCATGAGGCTGGGGCGGCGGCTGCGGCTGCCACTGGCCGCCGTGCGGCTGCGGCGGATAGCCGGGGGGCGGCGCCTGCGGCGGCGGCGGCGGATAATGGGGCGCGGCTTGCGGCGGCGGCGGCGCCCCATTAT
>NZ_JAANPA010000069.1 GCF_011320075.1 Sphingosinicella sp. YJ22
CCGCCACCACGGAAGCCGCCGCCGCCGCCGAAGCCGCCGCCGCCGCCGAAGCGGTCACCGCCGCCGCCGTAGCCGCCGCCGGAGCGTTCGCCGCCGAAGCCGCCCCCGAAATTGTCGTCACCAAACGAAT
This sequence comes from Sphingosinicella sp. YJ22, assembly GCF_011320075.1. GTDB lineage: Bacteria > Pseudomonadota > Alphaproteobacteria > Sphingomonadales > Sphingomonadaceae > Allosphingosinicella. The sequence goes on from NZ_JAANPA010000069.1 coordinate 131, forward strand.
CGCGCTTGTCTCTGCCGCGCCCGCCGCGATCCCCACGGCGCCCTTTATCGAAACTCATATGTCTGAATAGTCTTCCCGGCGCCGCATCCCCTGTCCTATGAACCGCCGCGCTGGGCCGACGCGCGCAACAGCCCCTGGCGCCAAACCCACGGCGCCGACCAAACCCTGTAGAGCAAAAAGTGGCGTCAAGATAGGGGGTTCGCCACAGTTTTGACTCTTTTGCTCACACCGCCGTCCACAGCCGTCCGTGCCGGGATTTCCGCGGCCTTTCAGTGCTTGTGCTTCACGAACGGGTGGAGCGCCGCAACGATGACCGCGCCGAGCAGGAGGCCGACGAGGCCGGCGCCGGCGGTGGTCACCAGCCACTCGACGAATCCGCCCATCGCCGAAGCCGCATGGTCGGCGGCGACGGCGACGTCGTGGATGACATGCTCGGGCTGGTCGATGCCGAACTCGGCGAGCCCGTGGACGATGATGCTGCCGCCGACCCAGATCATCGCGGCGATGCCGATCACCGACAAGGCGGAGAGCAGCTTGGGCATCAGATGGACGAGGCCGCGCCCCAGCGCCCGGCTCCCGGCATTGGCGCGTTCGGACAGGTGCAGGCCGACATCGTCCATCTTCACGAGCAAGCCGACCACGCCATAGACTCCGGCGGTGATCGCCAGCGCGACGACGAAAAGGATCGCGGCGCGCGCCAGCAAGGGCTCGGTGGCGACCTCGTTGAGGGCGATCGCCATGATCTCGGCGGAGAGGATGAAGTCGGTGCGCACCGCGCCCGACACCATCTTCTTCTCATGGTCGGCGCTGTTGAGCTCCTCCGCTTTCTCGGCGAGGCTCTCCTTCTTGTGCGCCACCGCTTCCCACACCTTCTCGGCGCCTTCGAAGCACAGATAGGCGGCGCCGAGCATCAGCAACGGCGTGATTGCCCAGGGCAGCAGCCAGCTCAGCAGCAAGGCCACCGGCAGGATGATCACGATCTTGTTGAACAGAGAGCCCTTGGCGATGCGCCAGATGATCGGGAGCTCGCGGTCCGGGGTGAATCCGGTGACATAGCGCGGCGTGACCGCGGCATCGTCGACCACCACGCCCGCCGCCTTGAAGCCGGCGCGGCCGGCGGCGGCGCCGACATCGTCGACCGACGCGGCTGCCAACTTGGCAATGACGGCAACGTCGTCCAGCAGCGCGGCAAGACCACCAGGCATTCTTCGCTCCCCTATTTTGTGCCTGCTCCTGTGCAGGGACGCCGCGCGGCGATCAAGCCCGCGGTCATTGAGCCTTCGGCCGGTTCCGCCTAAGCCGGGAGCCATGACCGTATATTTTCACGAGGAAGACCTGCCGGAAGGCGTGCTCGCGGCCGGCCCGGTCGCCGTCGATACCGAGACGATGGGCCTTCAGCTGGGCCGCGACCGTCTCTGCGTCGTGCAGATCTCCGATGGCCGCGGCGACGAGCATCTCGTCCGCTTCGGCGCGGGAAGCAGCTATGCCGCGCCCAATTTGAAGGCGGTGCTCGCCGATCCGCAGCGGCTGAAACTCTATCACTTCGCCCGCTTCGACCTTGCTTCGATCCGCGCCTATCTCGGCGTAATGGCGGCGCCGGTCTATTGCACGAAGACCGCGTCGCGCCTGATCCGCACCTATACCGACCGGCACGGCCTCAAGGACCTTGTCCGCGAGCTTCTCGGACACGAGATCTCCAAACAGCAGCAGTCGTCGGATTGGGGCGCGCCGACGCTTTCCGACGCGCAGATGGAATATGCCGCGACCGACGTGCGTTATCTCCACGCCATGAAGGAGATACTCGACGAGCGGCTCGCCCGCGAAGGCAGGACCCAGCTGGCGCAGGCCTGCTTCGACTTCCTGCCGCACCGGGCGCTGCTCGATCTCGCCGGCTGGGCCGACGAGGATATTTTCGCCCACGTCTGATCGCGGGCTGTTGAGAAGGTTTGAATGTCCGAGCTTGCCGAACAGGATCGCAGAACCAAGCGCCGCTGGGCGCGGCCGGGCTCATCGCACGACCGCCTCATCCGGCTGGTCAAGTTCGGCCTGCCGCTGCTCATCGGCCTGATCCTCGCCTTCCTCGCGCTGATGCCGCTCGAGGAGCGCAAGGAGGTCAGCTTCCTCCTCGACAAGAACAAGGTCGAGAAGGCCACTGAGCGGCTGAAGATCGAGAACGCCCAATATCGCGGGCAGGACGAGGCGGGCCGGCCGTTCACCCTGGACGCCCATTATGCGGTCCAGGCGAGCTCGGCGGTGCCGGTGCTCGAGGTCCAGGGCATGCAGGCACAGCTGCAGCTTGATGAGGGGCCCGCTTCGCTGGTCGCCGACCGCGCCCGCTACAATATGAACGACGCCCGGGTCGGCGTCTTGGGGCCGCTCCAGTTCCGCGCCGCCGACGGCTACCAGCTCGACACGAGCAACGTGATGATCGACCTGCGCGACCGCTCGCTGCAGAGCCGCGGCGCGGTCAATGGCCGAATCCCGCTCGGCACGTTCACCGCGCAGCGGATGGCGGTCGACCTTCCCGAGCGCAGGGTCGTGCTCGACGGCCGCGCCCGCTTGCATATCGTCCAGGGGGGTCTCAATAGACAGCCATGACGCGCCGTCTCCTCACTCTCGCCGGGCTCGGTCTCGGCATCGCCGCGGGCGGCATCGCGCTTGCGCCCGCGTTCGCGCAGGTGCCCGGCTCGGCGCTCCAGAATCATGACACCAATGCCCCGGTCGACGTCGCCGCCGACCGCATTGAGGTCCAGGACCGGCTCGACCGCGCCGTCTTCTCCGGCAATGTCGACGTCCGCCAGGGCCGGCTTCAGCTCAATTCCGAGCGCATCACCGTGGCCTATTCGAGCCAGGGCGGAATCGACATCGACCGAATCGACGCGACCGGCGGAGTCAGGCTGACCAGCCCGTCGGAGACCGCGCGCAGCGAGACCGCCATCTACGACCTCAACGAGCGCATCGTGACGATGCTCGGCAACGTCGTCCTCAACCAGGGCCAGAACATTGTCCGCGGCGGCCGCCTGGTGCTCGATCTCGACACCGGCCGGGCGGTGATGGACGGCGGCGTGCCGGGCTCGCGCGGCACGTCGAGCACGCCGAACGGCCGTGTCACCGGCCGCTTCACCGTCCCGCGGGGCCGCGGCGGCTGACGCCGTTCCAATCTGGATCAACGGATTTTCCGCCCCGCCCGGCCCGCGCGGGTTGAGGCGGCGGGCACCATGGCCTAAGTCGCTGGTTCTCGGGGGCATGGGCTTTCAATGAACGAGACGATCGCGATCAACCGTCACGACGACGCGGCTGACGCTGCCGAAGCGGCGGCGGCGACGCGCGGCCTGTCGGTCGTCTCGATCGCCAAGTCCTACGACAAGAAAGTCGTGCTTTCCGACGTCTCGCTCCATGTCGAGCGCGGCGAGGTGCTCGGCCTGCTCGGCCCCAACGGCGCCGGCAAGACCACCTGCTTCTATTCGATCATGGGCCTGGTGAAGCCGGACAGCGGCCGCATCATGCTTGACGGCCAGGACATTACCGGCCTGCCGATGTACCGCCGCGCCATTCTCGGCCTGGGCTATCTGCCGCAGGAAACCTCGATCTTCCGCGGCCTCACCGTCGCCCAGAACATCATGGCGGTGCTCGAGATCGCCGAGCCCGACCGCAAGGCGCGGCGCGAGAGGCTGGAGCAGCTCCTTTCAGAGTTCCATATCGAGCGGCTGCGCGACGCGCCGGCGACGGCGCTGTCGGGCGGCGAGCGGCGCCGCTGCGAGATCGCCCGCGCGCTCGCCGCAAACCCTTCCATCATGCTCCTCGACGAGCCGTTCGCCGGCATCGACCCGATTTCGATCGGCGACATCCGCGATCTCATCAAGGACCTGAAGCAGCGCGACATCGGCGTGCTGATCACCGACCACAATGTCCGCGAGACGCTCGACATCGTCGATCGCGCCTGCATCATCTATGGCGGCCAGGTGCTGTTCGCAGGCAGCCCCGAGGACCTCGTCCTCGACGAGAATGTCCGCCGCCTCTATCTCGGCGAAAGCTTCGCGCTCTAACGCATTTCCGTCATCGTTTCGCTGCTGAACCGAGCAGAATCGACGAAAATTCTCCGCGGGCACGATTCGTGCTTGTATGGGAATGACATCGGTAACCATTGGTGGAATAAGAGGCGGGCATGAGCCTCGCGCCTCGCCTCGACCTGCGCCAGAGCCAGCAGCTGGTCATGACGCCGCAGCTTCAGCAGGCGATCAAGCTGCTGACTCTGTCCAACCTCGAGATCGAGACGTTCATCGCCGAGGAATTGGAGCGCAACCCGCTGCTCGACACCGGCGGCGGCGAGGATGGGCCGATCCAGATCGAGCTCACCGACCCGGCCGCGGACGGCTCCGCCGACCGCGCCGAGCCGGAGGGCCTCGACGAGATCGTCCGGCCCGACGCGCCGCTCGCCGAGACCGCGCTCGACATCGATCCGAACAGCGACGATTTCGCCCAGGACAGCGCCGCCGACCGCATCGGCGGGCTCGACGGCGGCCTCGGCCTGACCGGCGCCTCCACTGGCGCGGGCGGGGGCGAGGACGGCCCGGATTTCGACAGCTTCGAAGGCGCCGGCCGAAGCCTTCACGAGCATCTGATGGCCCAGGCCGGCGAGTTGCTTTCCGGCGCCGACCTGCTCGTCGCCGAGCGGATCGTCGATCAGATCGACGAGACCGGCTATTTCATCGGCTCGCTCGTCGACCTAGCGCAAAAGCTCGGAATTCCGCTCGCCGATGCCGAGCGCGTGCTCGCCGTCATCCACACTCTGGACCCGGCTGGCGTCGGCGCCCGCAGCCTCGCCGAATGCCTTGCTCTCCAGGCCCGCGACGCCGACCGCTACGATCCCGCGATGGCTCGGCTGATCGCCAATCTCGACTATCTCGCCAAGGGCAATTTCTCCGCTCTGAAGCGCATCTGCGGAGTCGACGACGAGGACCTCGCCGACATGATCCGCGAGCTTCGCGCCTACGATCCCAAGCCCGGCTGCCGCTTCGAGCGCGAGGACCGGGTCGACGCGGTGGTGCCCGACATCATCATCGCCCGGCGCGGCGCCGGCTGGGCGATCGAGCTCAACAGCGCCACGCTTCCGCGCCTGCTCGTCAACCGCACCTATTATGCCGAGCTGTCGACCGGCGCCCAAGACAAGAAGTCGAAGGCTTGGCTCGCCGAATGCCTCGCCGACGCCAACTGGCTGATGAAGGCATTGGACCAGCGCGCGCGCACCATCATCAAGGTCGCGACCGAGCTGGTGAAGCAGCAGGACGGCTTCTTCCGCCACGGCGTCTCGCACCTCAAGCCGCTCACCCTGCGCACCGTCGCCGAGCAGATCGGAATGCACGAGTCGACGGTGAGCCGCGTCACCTCGAACAAGTACCTGACCTGCGACCGCGGCCTGTTCGAGCTCAAATATTTCTTCACCTCGGGCATCCAGTCGGCCGACGGCGGCGACGCGGTCTCGGCCGAAGCGGTGAAGAGCCGGATCAAGGCGCTGATCGCCGCCGAGGACCCGCACAAGATCCTGTCCGACGACACGCTGGTGGACATGCTCAAGGGCGAAGGCTTCGACATCGCCCGCCGCACCGTCGCCAAGTATCGCGAGGCGATGGGCATCGGCTCCTCGGTCCAGCGCCGCCGCCAGAAGGCGATCGGGGCGCGGGCGGCCTGACGGTCGCCCCTCCCCTTCAGGGGAGGGGATCAAGGGGTGGGGAGCGCTGAGGCGGCTCGATGCCGCCGAAGCGCTTTCGAGGCCGCGAGGGGGAGTTCCCTGGCGCGCAGACGCGCGCACCCACCCCCGTCCCCTCCCCTGAAGGGGGGGGGCGAGGA
>NZ_JAANPA010000007.1 GCF_011320075.1 Sphingosinicella sp. YJ22
GTCGAAGAAGGGCCATTCGAGGAACGAGCGCTCGCTCATTTCTTAGCCCCTCCTCTTCAGAGGAGGGGTTGGGGTGGTGGCGGCGCTCCGCGCCGCGCGAGCCTTCGGCTCGCCCCCACCCCTTGATCCCCTCCCCTGAAGGGGAGGGGTGGCGCGGCGCCCGTTAGTCACCTTTGAACTCGGGCTTCTGCTTGGCCGCGAAGGCCTCGAAGGCACGTCGAAAATCGTTGGTGGCCATGCAGATCGCCTGGGCTTGGGCTTCCATCTCGATCGCGGTCTCCAGGCTCACGTTCCATTCGGTGTTGAGCTGGGTCTTGGTGATCCCGTGGGCGAAGGTCGGGCCGTTCGCCAGCGACCGCGCGAGCGCCTGCGCTTCGGCCAGAACCTCGTTCGCCGGCACGAGGCGGTTGTGGAAGCCCCAGGCGAGGCCCTCCTCGGCGCTCATGCTCCGGCCGGTGAAAAGGAGCTCGCTGGCGCGGCCCTGGCCGATGATGCGCGGCAGGATGGCGCAGGCGCCCATGTCGCAGCCGGCGAGGCCGACTCGGGTGAACAGGAAGGCGGTCTTGGCCTCCGGCGTCGCGAGGCGCAGGTCCGACGCCATCGCGACGATCGCCCCGGCGCCGACGCAGACGCCGTCGACCGCCGCGACGATCGGCTGCGGGCAGCCGCGCATCGCCTTGACGAGGTCGCCGGTCATCCGGGTGAAGGCGAGCAGGCCCGGCATGTCCATCTCGGTCAGCGGGCCGATGATCTCGTGGACGTCGCCGCCCGAGCTGAAATTGCCACCGGCGCCCGTCACCACCACCGCCTTCACCGCGGGCGTGTAGACGAGCGCCCGAAACGTATCGCGTAGCTCGGCATAGCTCTCGAAGGTGAGGGGATTCTTCCGCTCCGGCCGGTTCAGGGTGACGGTCGCGACTCCCTCGTCGAACGACCAGCCGAAATGCTCGGGCGAAAAGGTTTCGGGGTTCATGCGATCTCCACCGCCTCGCCGTTGCGTTGCGAGAGAATGAGGTCAAGCACGGCCGCCGCGACTTCCTCCGGCGCGATCAGGCGGCCCGACGGATTGAGCGCGGCAAGCTCGGCGCGCGCTTCCGCTTCGCTCCGCCCGGTTTTCTCCTGGATGTTGGCGACGGACTCGACGGTCATGTCGGTGTCGACGAAGCCCGGGCAGACGGCGTTCGCGGTGAGGTTGGTCCTGGCATATTCCGCGGCGAGCGCGCGGGTGAGGCCAACCGCGCCATGCTTGGCGGCGATATAGGGCGCGGCATAGGCGAAGCCGTGAAGCCCGGCCATCGAGGCGATCGTGACGATCCGCCCGGCGTCGGCGGCGAGCAGATCGGGGAGCGCCGCCTGACAGCAATGGAACATGCCGTCGAGGTTGACCGCAAGCATGTCGCGCCACAGCGTTTCGGTGACCTTGGCGAAGGGCGCGCCCTGCACCGCGCCGGCATTGTTGACCAGGATCGTGATCGGACCCTGAGTCGCCCGGGCGATGGCGAAGGCGCCCTCGACCTGCTCGCGGTTGGTGACGTCGGCCGGAGCGACCAGCGCGTCGAAACCGCCGCCGCCGACCTGCTCTAGAGGCTCGCGCCGTCTCCCGACCAGGGTCAGCCGGGCGCCTTCCGCGGCCAGCGCGCGCGCGATCGCCGCGCCGATCCCGGTGCCGCCGCCGGTCACCAATGCATGCTGCCCCAGAAGCTTCACGCCTTCAGCATCTCCTGTTCGCGTTTTAGGTTGCGCGCGAGCTGCGCCATGCCGCCGAGATAGGGCGGCGGCACCCATTGCTCGCGATAATCCTGCGCCGCCGCGGCGCGAAGCGTCCAGCTCGGGTCGATCAGATGCGGGCGGGCGAGGGCGACGAGGTCGGCGCGGCCGGCGGCGAGGATCGAGTTGACGTGGTCGGGCTCGTAGATGTTGCCGACCGCCATGGTCGTCAGCCGGCCCTCGTTGCGGATCTGGTCGGCGAAGGGGGTCTGGAACATGCGGCCGTAGATCGGCTTGCAGTCGGCCCAGGTCTGGCCGGCCGACACGTCGATCAGATCGGCTCTGGCTTCGCTGAACGCGCGGCCGATCTCGACCGCCTCGTCCGGAGTCACGCCGAGGTCGCCCATCCAGTCATTGGCGGAGATGCGTACCGACATCGGCCTGTCGACGGGCCAGGCCTCGCGCATCGCTCGGAACACTTCGAGCGGATAGCGCAGCCGGTTCTCGAGGCTGCCGCCATATTCGTCGGTGCGCTTGTTGTGGAGCGGCGTGATGAAGCTCGACAGCAGATAGCCATGCGCCGCGTGAAGCTCGATCATGTCGAAGCCGCACTCCAGGCCCATTCGGACGGCGGCGACGAACTCGTCGCGGACGCGGTCCATGTCGGCGCGGGTCATCGGCCGCGGCACCTGGTTGTCGGGGCTCCACGGCACGTCCGAGGCGGCCATGACCGGCCAGTTGCCGCCGTCGAGCGGGACGTCATAGCCTTCCCAGCCGACCTTGGTGCTGCCCTTGGGGCCGCTGTGGCCGAGCTGAAGGCAGAACTTTGCCGGGGTGCTGGCATGGACGAAGTCGACGATGCGCTTCCACCGCTCGGCGTGCTCGGGCGCGTACATGCCCGTGCAGCCCGGCGTGATCCGCCCTTCGGCCGAGACGCAGGTCATCTCGGTGTAGAGGAGGCCGGCGCCGCCCTGGGCGCGGGTGCCGTAGTGGACGAGGTGGAAGTCCTGCGGGCAGCCGTCGACCGCCGAATAGGTCGCCATCGGCGAGACGACGACTCGGTTGGCGAGCTCCATTTCGCGGAGGCGGAACGGCGCGAACATCGGCGGCGCGGGGTCGTTGACCGCGTGGCCGCGGGCGCGACTCTGGAACCAGCGCTCGACGCCCTCCAGCCATGACCGGTCGCGCAGGCGCAGATTCTCGTGGCTGACGCGCTGTGAGCGGGTGAGCAGCGAGTAAGCGAACTGGATCGGCTCGAAATGGAGGTAGCGGTCCAGCGTCTCGAACCATTCGGTCGAATTGCGGGCGCTGTTCTGGAGCTTGAGCACCTCGAGGTTGCGCTCCTCGCGATACTCCTCGAGCGCCGCCGTGCGGCTGAGGCCTGGGCGGTTGAGCACCTCGGCCAGCTTGATCGCGTCCTCGAGCGCCAGCTTGGTGCCCGAGCCGATCGAGAAATGCGCGGTGTGCGCGGCATCGCCGAGCAGGATCAGGTTGCGATAGTGCCAGCGGTCGCAGATGATGCGGCGGAAGTTGAGCCACGCCTCCGGCCCGCGGAGGTGGGCCGCGTTGGACATCAGCGCATTGCCGCCCAGATATTTGGCGAAGATGCGTTCGCACAAGGCGATCGCATCGGCCTGCTCCATGCGGTCGAAGCCGAGCGCGGCCCAGGTCTCCGGCTCCATCTCGACGATGAAGGTCGAGAGGTCGTCGTCGAACCGGTAGGCGTGCGCCCACACCCAGCCTTCGTGCAGCTGCTCGAAGGCGAAGGTGAAGGCGTCGAAGGTCTTGTGCGTGCCGAACCAGAAGAACTTGTTGCGCCGCACCTGGATGTCGACGCCGAAATGCTCCTCGTACCGAGTGCGGATCCGGCTGTTCGCGCCGTCCGCGGCGATCACCAGGTCCCAGTCCGCCCAGTCGTCGAGGTCGGGGCTCGCCTCATGCTCGAAGTGGAGGGTGACTCCGAGCTCGCGTGCCCGCTCCTGCAGGATGTTGAGGAGCCGCCTGCGGCCGATGCCGATGAAGCCGTGGCCAGAGGAGCGGATCACCTCGCCATGGATGTGGACGTCGATATCGTCCCAATGGGCGAATTCGTCGCGGATCACCGCGCCCGACACGGGATCGTTCGCCATCAGGTTGTCGACGGTCTGATCGGAGAAGACGACGCCCCAGCCGAACGTGTCGTCCGGGCGGTTGCGCTCGAACAGGTGCACGTCGTGCGCGGGATCGCGCAGCTTCATGCTGATCGCGAAATACAGCCCGGCCGGGCCGCCGCCGAGGCAGGCGATCCGCATCACTGGGTTCTCTCGGTCGGAATGATGGTCAGTCGAAGAACGGCGGAAATCCTCCCGCCCCGAGCCTTAATCAAGCAATCGGCGGGCGACTAGCCTCCGCTGCGGAAGCCCGTTCTCCCTGCGAAGGTGACCGTGACGGGGAGGCGCCGGGTCAGCACGCCGGCGCTGATCATCTCGTCGACGCCGGGATACCAGACACTCTCAAACGGAGTCGCGTAGATGCGGGCGGTGAAGGCGGGCGCCAGGCCAGCGCGCTCGTAGAGCCGGCGGGTGAGCCGCATCGTCCTGTCCGGGGTGCGCGACAGCGAGACGTTCGGGCGGTGAAAGCCGACGCGCGTGCCGGGCGCCGCGGTGCGGTCGCGCCCGGCGATCAGGATCACGGTGCAGGCCGACGCGCACAAGGTTCGCGCAGAGGTGGCCATCCGCCGCTCGCGCACCGCGTGCGCGATGCGGTCCGCCTCGAACATCAGGCCGCCGGGGGACTGGAGGATTACTTGCCGGGCGATCGGATAGGCCCGTAGCGCGCGCTGGAAATTGGCATAGGCACCGTCGGTGATCGGCCCCTCGACGATCAGCGCGGAGCCGTCCTCGCTCGCGCGGATCCGAGTCGGCTCGGAAAGATCGATCGGCAGCGGCGCGGGCGCAGTCCCGCCCAGCGTCGCGGCCGCAACAGCCGCAACCAGCAAGTGCATGAAAACCCCTCCCCATGCCCAAGGGGGAAAGGTATCGCCTATTTTCGGTTAAGCAACGCCTTACGGCAGCGGTTCGTCGCACTCATTCGCCGTCTCGCAGCCAGTCGCACAGCTCCTGGATCGGCAGCACCTGGATGAAGCTGATCCCGTACCATTCGTCGCGGCGCCAGCGGATCACTCCGGGGAGCGGGCGGAAGCCCTGCATGGTGACGATTACGTCGCCGTCGAGCGGCAGGTCCTCGTCGCAGTCGAAGCGGATGCCGCCCTGACTGATGTTGCGGATTCGGCCCCACACGACCTGCTCGGCGCAGCGCAGCTTCGCCGGCCGGTCGATCTCGACGCGCGGGCGCCGAGCGCGGCGGCCATCGCCGAGGATCTTCGAGGTGGCGAGGAATGCAGGGACGTCGATCGGCTCGTCGAAGGTGATGCCGATGTTCGAGTCGCTCTCCCACACGACGGTGCCGGCAAGCGGTTCGTCATTCCTGATCTCGATCTCGACTCGGGTGCCGAGCGGGATCTCGCGATAGACATGCGCCATCACGCCGCCGGCCGAGATGTTGCGCACCAGGCAGAGCTCGCGCTCGCCGTCGATGATCAGCGCGCCGACGCGCAGGATGGTGAGGTGCCGCTGCTCCCGGCGCCGCTCCGGCGGCGACGGCGTCCGCGAGGACAGTGAGATGCTCGTCTCTTCGACGCAGTCTTGCGGCAACATACGGTCCACTTGGCGCTGGGCAGGCTGTTTCCGCCCGCTCTGATCCTTATCTGGCCTTAAACTCGTTTAAGAAGGCGTTACTTCCTGCCCCGTTTTGTACCGGTATTCGCGCGCTTCACCCTCTGCTTACCAAATCGCGATAAGCGGTCGTCATGCAGGACGTTTCCGCCGCTTCGGACCCCCGCCCGCGCTCGGCGGTGAGCCATGGCGTTGGCCTCGCCGGACTCGCCGGCCTGCTGCTGTGGACCGCGGCCGCGCGCGCCTTCGGCATGGTCGGCCCCGCCGCCGCGGCATTGGCGATCGTCGCCTGCGCGCTTCCGATGGTCGCCTGGTCGCTGATCGTCGACAAGGTCCACCGCAATCCCTCGACCGGCATCGACTGGGACAGCCCGCCGCGGCCGCGCGCCGAGTCCCTCGATATCTCGATCGCCAAGATCGTCGGCCTGTGGGCGATCTGGGGCGTGATCGGTTGCCTCTACTGCATCGGCCGCTGGTACTGGCGCGATCCCTATCTCTTCTCGATGACGCTGTTCGGCTATGCGGTCGTGCCGATGGTGGTGCTGTCGGTGCCCTACGTCCTGTGGCTCGATCGGCGCCTCAAGGAGCCCCGCGACGGCGCCTGGCATTTCGGCCAGCTCCTGATCGGCCGAGTCGAGGCGGTCGACCGCGACATCCTCTACGACTTCCTCCGGAGCTGGGCGGTGAAGGGCTTCTTCCTCGCCTTCATGCTGGCGATCGTGCCGGCCGGCTGGGCGTCGACGGTGGGGGAGGGGAGCGGCTGGATCCTAGACAATCCGGTCAACCTCGCGCGCTGGCTGATCACCGCGATGTTCATGATCGACGTCACCATGGCCAGCGTCGGCTACATCTTCACCTTCAAGCTGCTTGACGCCCATATCCGCTCGGCGAACCCCTACGCCTCGGGCTGGGCCGCGGCGCTGGTCTGCTATCCGCCTTTCATCATGATGGCGCCGGGCGGGCCGCTCGATTACCACCAGAACACCGCCGAATGGCTCTATTGGCTGGATGGCCAGCCGGTCCTGCTGATGCTGAACGGGGCGATCCTCGTCCTCCTCACCGGCATCTATGCCTGGGCGACTGTGGCGTTCGGGCTGCGCTTCTCCAACCTCACGCACCGCGGGATCCTCACCCACGGCCCTTATGCGTGGAGCAAGCATCCGGCCTATCTGTCGAAGAACCTGTTCTGGTGGTTCGCGACCCTGCCGTTCCTCGCCACGTCGGGCAGCTTCGTCGACATGGTCCGCAACACCGCTTTGCTGGCGGCGGTCAGCGGCGTTTATTATTGGCGCGCCGTCACCGAGGAGAAGCATCTCTCGACCGACCCCGCCTATCGCGACTATGCGGGCTGGATGGAGCGCAACGGACCCGTGCCGCGCTTCGTGCGGGGCCTTATCGGCCTTCGTCCTCCGCCCCCGGCGACCGCCCCCGCGGAGTAGCTGCCGCGGCGCGCTGCCACGGCCAGCGCCCCTCGATCTCGGCCTCCAGGCTGAAGCTCAGGAAGGTGCGGATCAGCACGATGATCCCGAGCACGATGACGCTGTCCAGCGTCGGCTCGATCGCGACCGTGCCGATGATGTCCGCGGCCACGAGGAATTCCAGCCCGAGCAGGACGGATCGGCCGAGGTCGGAGCGGAGGCACGCATAACGATCCTCCGCTCCGCTTCGTCCGCTTGCGAACCGAACCATCGCCAACAGGGCGCCGATCACGATGATCGCGACTCCGATCACCTCGAAACCGCGGGTGATCCAGTGGGTCGCCTCGCTCAGCAGCGTTTCGATCATCCCCTTACTGGCTGATGCGCAGGCGGTAGTTGCCGGTCTCGTTGGCGCCGAAGCTGGTCACGCGCACCACATAGGTGCCGGCTTCCTCGGGCGCGAAGAAGACGAAGGGATTAACCCCGCCGCCGCCGTCGTCGTCCGCGGTGATCGGATCGCCGCCGCGGCCATCGGCCGAATAGACCATGATCTGGCTGTCGAGGTCGCCCTCGCCGGTGACATGGATCATCGCGGTCTCGCCGGCGCCGAGGCGAAGCTCGTAATCGTCATAGTGACGATCATTGTCGGCCGGATCGGTGGCGGACAGCGAACCCTGATAGACCCGCCACTGGCCGCGCTCGGTGCGCGTCGGGCGGGTGACCAAAGCCGGCAGCGGCGCGGCGGGCTCGACGCGCAGATCGTAGGCGCCGGTGCCTCCGGGCGAGAAGCTCGACACGCGCACGACATATTCGCCGCTCGTCTGCGGCGTGAAGTTGATTCGCGAGTTGAGACTGTCGCCGGAATCGTCATTCTCCGCGACCGGCTCCTCGCTGCCCGGCGGCAGCAGGCGCAGATAGGTGTCGAACGCGTCGGAGCTGGCGCTGATCGTATAGCGCCGGCCGGCCTGAAGGGTGACTCGGTGCTCGCCGCGGGCAGCCTCGCACACCTGGATGTTGCCCTGGATGGTGGTCGGCTCCTGCCCGGCGGCGGGCGTCGCCGCGAGCAGAGCGGGCGCAATGAGGCACGAACTCACGAACAAGGATTTGAAGCGCATCTGGTCCTCCCCTGGTGCATCGGCGGCAGCGTCCGCATGATGCGCGACGGAACCGATGCAACGACCTTGCAAAATGCACGGCTGCGATGAACCGTGTATGAGCGACGATGAGCCGTTTTCAGCTGCGCGTCCAGCGCGATCTTGAAGCCCGCGCCTAGAAGCTTTCCTCGTCGTAGATGTGGCGGATGTCGCCGCCCCATTCCCCCTGGTAGCGGCGCAGGAGGCGATCGGCGGGCGTCTCGCCGCTGGCGAGGGTTTCGCGCAGCGGATCGAGGAAGCCGGTCTCGCTGTCGCCCGCGCCGTTGAGCCGGGCGCGGGCGGCGAGACCCGCCTCGGCAATGGCGAGGATCCGGCGGCCGAAGTCGCGCAGGCTCTCGCCGGCGGGGGTCATCGCGGTCAGGCCCTCGCGCGGCACCGCGTCGCGCAGACGCTGGCGCTCGTCCAGCGACCAATGCTTGACCTCGTCCCACGCCGCGTCGCGCGCCGAGGCGTCGTAGAGCAGGCCGACCCAGAGCGCCGGCAGCGCGCAGATGCGGCCCCACTTGCCGCCGTCGGCGCCGCGCATCTCGAGATAATTTTTGAGCCGGACCTCGGGGAAGATGGTCGAGAGGTGGTCGGTGAAGTCCGACTTCACCGGCTTCTCGCCGGGAAGCTCGGGGAGGCGGCCGTCGAGGAAATCGCGGAACGAGCGGCCGGCGACGTCGATATACTTCCCGTCGCGGTAGACGAAGTACATCGGCACATCGAGCGCATAGTCGAGATAGCGCTCGTAGCCGAAGCCGTCCTCGAACACGAAGGGCAGCATGCCGGTGCGGTCGGGGTCGGTGTCCGACCAGATATGGCTTCGGAACGAACGGAAGCCGTTGGGCTTGCCTTCGGTGAACGGCGAGTTGGCGAACAAAGCGGTGGCGAGCGGCTGGAGCGCGAGGCCGACGCGGAACTTCTGCGCCATGTCGGCTTCGGATTCGTAGTCGAGATTGACCTGGATGGTGCAGGTCCGAAGCATCATGTCGAGGCCCAGGCTGCCGACCTTGGGCATGTAGTTGAGCATGATCTTGTAGCGGCCCTTGGGCATCACCGGCAGGTCGGCGCGCGCCTTGTCGGGCCACATGCCGAGGCCGAGGAAGCCGAGGCCGAGCCGCTCGCCCAACTGCTTGGCCTGCTTGAGGTGGCGGCCCGCCTCGATGCAGGTCTGGTGCAGATTCTCGCGAGGAGCTCCGGACAGCTCGAGCTGGCCCGCGGGCTCGAGGCTGATCGCGCCGTCGGGCCCTGTGAGGGCGATGACGTTGCCGTTCTCCTCGACCGGCTGCCAGCCATATTCGGTCATCGCATTGAGAAGGTCGCGGATCCCGCCCGGCTCGTCGTAGGACGGCGCGTGATGGTCGGCGGTGCGATAGACGAACTTCTCGTGCTCGGTGCCGATCCGCCAGGCGTCCACCGGCTTCTCGCCGCTGGCGAAGATGGCGATCAGGTCGTCACGGCTCTCGATCGGCGGATCGACCCGGGCGGTCTCGGTACGCGTGGTCATGGCCGCGCGTCTAGCGACGGGCCGCACCAGCCGCCAGCCGGTTTCGTCGAGCAACCTTCCGCGGGCGGCCGCCGGCAGGCACGCCCGCCGCCGCGGAGAGTCACGAATGTCACGAATGTCACGAATGGCACATGGAATCGCGGGGTCTTCTCCCCCAAAAAGGCAGCGGTCACCCCACGCCTTCCGTGAAAGGCGTTCCTCACGGTCGAAAGAGCCAGCCGGCACGAACCGAATCGCGCCAGTTTCGGAACATTAGCAGAACAAAGGATTGTAGGAAAGTGGTCGAGGCGGTACCCGCCTGACAGAAGGGCCGCGGCCCTGGCGCCGATCACGGATTATCCTCGAGGCGCCTGCCCAAGGGGAACGTACATGGCCATCCACATCGGCATCGGCGGCTGGGACTATGATCCGTGGCGGGGGACCTTCTATCCGCAGGGGCTCGCCAGGACGAAGCAGCTTCACTTTGCGTCGCGGCAGCTCAGTGCGATCGAGATCAACGCGACCTTCTACAAGCTTCAGCGGCCCGAGCTGTTCGCCGGCTGGCGCGACACGGTGCCGGACGGGTTCAAGTTCGCGATCAAGGGCTCGCGCTTCTGCACCAACCGCAAGGTGCTG
Organism: Sphingosinicella sp. YJ22; assembly: GCF_011320075.1. Lineage (GTDB taxonomy): Bacteria > Pseudomonadota > Alphaproteobacteria > Sphingomonadales > Sphingomonadaceae > Allosphingosinicella. Next base: position 10,097 of record NZ_JAANPA010000007.1, read on the forward strand.
GCCGAGGCCGGGGAGTCGGTCGAGCGCTTCTGCGCGCAGGGCCTCACCGAACTCGGCGACAAATTGGGGCCGATCCTGTGGCAGCTCGCCGCCACCAAGCCGTTCGATGCCGACGACATTGCCGGCTTCCTCAAGCTGCTGCCGCGCGAGCAGGACGGCGTCAGGCTTCGCCACGTCATCGAGGCGCGGCACGAGAGTTTCGGCGATCCGCGCTTCGCAGCGCTGGCGCGGGAGGCGGGGGTGGCGATCTGCTACGCCGAAGGCGAGGGCAAGCCGACCTTCCCCGAGCAGACCGCCGACTTCACCTATGCGCGGCTGATGAGCGCGACGGAGGAGGAGCCGCTCGGCTATCCCGCGGCCGAGCTCGACCGCATCGCGGACCTTGCCCGGACCTGGAGCGACGGCGGCAAGCGCGACGTGTTCGTGTTCTTCATCGCCGCCGCGAAGGTGCGCAATCCGGCCGCCGCCCAGGCGCTGATCGAGCGGCTCGGGCGCTAGAGAACGGCGGCGCGAGCACTTTCTTAACGCTCGCCGCCGTAATGACCGGCGGATTCTATAGCTGGAGACCGGGGTGGGCTTTTCTCGCCGGGTCGGGCCGCCGATCGTCTCGGCGGCGGTCGCGACCCTCGTGCTCACGAACTTCGCGATGGTGCTGCTCGCCGAGCGCGCCAGCCATGACGGTCACCTGTTCGGCGCGATCTGGCCGATCGCGCTGACCTCCACCGTCGCGGTGGTTATGGTCATGTCCTTCCTGTTCAAGTCGATCGTCGAGATGGGCGCGGAGCTGGAGCGGCGCGAGGCCGAGGCGCAGCACCAGGCGCTCCACGACCAGCTCACCGGGCTCGCCAACCGCGCCCTGCTGGAGGACCGGCTCGGCCAGGCGCTGTGCCGCTACCGCCGAAGCGGCGAGTCGGTCGCCCTGCTGATGCTCGATCTCGACCGCTTCAAGCAGGTCAACGACACGCTCGGCCACAATGCCGGCGACGACATGGTCCGCCAGGTCGCCGAGCGCCTGCGCGGCCTGCTGCGCGACAGCGACACGGTCGCCCGCATCGGCGGCGACGAGTTCGCGATCATCCAGGCGCGGCCGCGCGGCGAGGTGGACGTGCGGCGCCTGTGCGAACGGATCATAGAGACGGTCGGCGAGCCCTATCGGCTGGGCGAGCGCGAGGCGCGGGTCGGAGTCAGCATCGGCGCGGTGTTCGCGGGGCCGGACATGGTCACCGCGACGGACCTGCTGCGCAAGGCCGACATCACCATGTATCGGGCCAAAGCCGCGGGCCGCCACTGCTTCCGAATCTTCACCGATGCGATGGACGCGGACGTCCAGCGCCGCGACAGGATCGAGACCATCCTGCGCGCCGAGCTTGCCGCGGGCGGCGGGCCGGAGCTTCACTTCCAGCCGGTGATCGGCGGCGACGGCAAGGTCGCCAGCGTCGAGGGGCTGATGCGCTGGGACCAGGCGGTGCTCGGCCCGATCGCCCCGGCGGAAATCGTGCCGGTCGCCGAGGAATGCGGCCTGATCGAGCAGCTCGGGTTCAACATGGTCCGCCGGGCCTGCGCGCTGGCGCGCCGATTCCCCGAGCTGTCGGTGTCGATCAACCTGTCACCGGCGCAGTTCCGCTCGGGCGATTTTCCGGAGGCGCTGCGCCGGCTGGTCGCGGGCGAGGGCGTGCCGTGCAATCAGCTCGAGCTCGAAGTCACCGAGCAGCTGTTCATCGATCATGGCGGCCTGTGCGAGCCCGCGCTCCACGCCTTGCGCGAGGCCGGCTTCCGCATCTGCCTCGACGATTTCGGCACGGGCTATTCGTCGCTGTCGTGCCTGCGCCGATTCCCGGTCGACACGGTCAAGCTCGACCACAGCTTCGTCGACATCGCCGCCCGCGACCAGAGCGTGGCGCTGATCCGAGCGGCGGTGACGCTCGGCCATGCCATGAACATGGAAGTGATTGCGGAAGGCGTGTCGTGCGAGGCCGAGGAGCAGATCGCGCTCGAGGCCGGCTGCGACGGGCTCCAGGGTCATCTCTATGCCCGCGCGATGCCCACCGACCAGCTCGAATCATGGCTCGCCGACATGCGCAAGGCGCGGATCAGCGACGCCGCCTGACCCGAGACGCTTGGCACCGGTGCCAGCGGCGGGCATGAAGGCCGACGATGCAACCACGCCCGTTCGCCTGGACCGCAGGCGCCATCCTCGTCACGATCGGCCTTGCCGGCTTCGCCCCGGAACCGATCGTTGCGATCGAAACCGATCCGCTGCGCCAGGCCGCGGGGGTCGACCACCCGCAGCTGTTCGGCCTGCTTGGCGTCAGCCCGGTGCTCAACATCCTCCATCTCGCACTGGGTGTTTGGGGCCTGATCTCGGGCCGGAGCCTCAACGGGGCGCTCACTTATGCCCGCCAGGTGACCTTCGCCGGGGCGCTGCTGACGATCTTCGGGGTGATCCCGGGGCTGGATACTTTGTTCGGCCTCGCGCCGCTCTACGGCAACAATCTGCTTCTGCACGGCCTGCTGGCCATCACCGGCTTCCTGTTCGGCTGGCTCTACCGCCGCCCGCCCGCGATTCCAGACCGGGTCGAGGACGACGACGAAGCCTATGAGGGCTAGGCGGCGGCGAACGCCTCGTCCGGATTGGCGTAGAGCAAGGTCGATCCCGCCAGCGCCGACGCCTTGAGTCCCATCGCTTCCGGCACGATCGTCGCCATGAAGAACTGGGCGACGGTGCTTTTCATCGCGAGGAAGCCGGGATCGCCTTCGCCGGCCGCGCCGAGCCGGTCGGCGGCCTTCATCTGCCGCTCCATCAGCCAGCCGGCGACCGCGACCGCCATCATGGTGAGCAGCGGATAGGAGCCGGCCAGCCTGGAATCGACCGGCGTCTGCGGGTTCGTCATCACCTTCGTGACGCCGTCGAGCGTCTCGATCAGCTGCAGGAGATGGTCGCTCTCCGCCTCCGCACGCATGTCCGCGATGAGCCGCGCCAGGGTCTCGCCGCCTTCCAGCCCGAGCTTGCGCCCGACCAGATCGGCGGCCTGGATGCCGTTGGTGCCCTCGTAGATCGGCGCGATGCGGATGTCGCGGAAATGCTGGGCGGCGCCGGTCTCCTCAATGAAGCCCATGCCGCCATGGACCTGGACGCCGAGGCTCGCGACCTCGCAGCCGACGTCGGTCCCCCATGCCTTGACCAAAGGCGTCAGCAGGTCGGCGCGGGCCTTGGCGGCCGCATCGCCGCGGCTGGCGAGATCGGCCTGGGCGTTGGCGTAATAAGCCAGCGCCCGCGCGCCTTGGGTCAGCGCCTTCATGCGCAGCAGCATGCGGCGCACGTCGGGGTGCTGGATGATCGCCACGGCCTCGCGGCCGGGCGCCCCGGCGCGGGCCGACTGGACGCGCTCCATCGCATAGGCGACAGCCGCCTGGGTCGCGCGCTCGGCGATCGACACGCCCTGAAGGCCGACGTTGAGGCGCGCATTGTTCATCATCGTGAACATGGCGCGCATGCCGCCATTCTCGCCGCCGATCAGCTCGCCGATGCAGTCGTCATTGTCGCCGAACGCCATCACGCAGGTCGGCGAGGCGTGGATTCCGAGCTTGTGCTCGATCGACACGCAGCGGACGTCGTTGGCGGTGCCCTCGGCCCGGACCTTAGGCACGATGAACAGGGAGATGCCGCGGGTGCCGGCGGGCGCGTCCGGAAGCCGCGCGAGGACCAGGTGGACGATGTTGTCGGCGAGGTCGTGGTCGCCGAAGGTGATGAAGATCTTCTGGCCCTTGATGCGGTAGGTGCCGTCGCCGACGGGATCGGCGCGGGTCTTGAGAGCGCCGACGTCGGACCCCGCTTGCGGCTCGGTGAGGTTCATCGTGCCGGTCCATTCGCCGGTGACCAGTCTGGGCAGCCAGGTTTCCTGCTGCTCGGGCGTGCCGTGATGCTTCAGCGCCTCGATCGCTCCGGCGCTCAGCATCGGGCACAGCGAGAAGGCCATGTTGGCGGCGCCGAGATTTTCCAGCACCACCGCAGCCATCACCTGCGGCTGGTCCTGCCCGCCGAAATCGCCCGGCGCCGAGATCGTCCCCCAGCCGCCCTCGACATAGGCCCGGTAGGCGTCGCGGAAGCCGTCGGGCATTGAGACGCCGTCGGGCGACCAGCGCGCGCCGACGGTGTCGCCGACCCGGTTCAGCGGCGCGAATTCGCCCGCCGCGAACGCGCCGACGCCCTCGACGATCGCGTCGGCCATGTCGGCGGACACGTCGAACCCCGCTTCGGCGAGCCGGTCGATGCCCGCGACATGGCGAAGCACGAACTTCTGTTCCTCGATCGGGGCGGTGTAGGTCATCGGCGCGAGCGTCTCCGGCTGTGGTTGCGCTGGTACGACGGCAGCTATAGCGCGGCGGGGTGCCCGCGCCAGACCTGCCCACTCAAGTCCGCCCTGCCGACGACGCCGGCATTGCCGAAGCTGCCCGCCTGATCCGCGCGGGGCAGCCGGTCGCGGTGCCGACCGAGACGGTCTACGGCCTCGCCGCCGACGCGACCTCGGGCGAGGCGGTGGCGCGGATCTACGAGGCGAAGGGACGACCCAGCTTCAATCCGCTGATCGTCCACGTGACGGGGATCGATCAGGCCGAGCGCATCGCCCGCTTCGATCCCGCCGCACGGGCGCTCGCGCAAAGATATTGGCCAGGGCCGCTGACGCTGGTGCTGCCGCTGCGCGAGGAGGCTGGGATCGCGTCCATCGTCACCGCCGGCCTGACGACCGTCGCGCTGCGCGCCTCCGCCCATCCGGCGATGCAGGCGCTGATCGCGGCCGCCGGGCGCCCGCTCGCGGCGCCCTCGGCCAATGCCAGCGGCCGGATCAGCCCGACGCGCGCCGCGCATGTGCTGGACAGCCTCAAAGGTCGCGTTCCGCTCATTCTCGACGGCGGCCAGACCGCGCATGGCCTCGAATCGACCATCGTTGCGGTCGCGGACGGCGAGGTCCGCCTGCTCCGTCCCGGCCCGATTTCGGCGGAGGAGCTTGGTGCGGTCGCGGCCCCGACTCCGGAGCGCATCGTCGCCCCCGGACAGCTCGCCAGCCACTATGCCCCGGCCAAGCCGCTCCGCCTCAACGTCACCGAGGCGGCGCCCGACGAATGGCTGATCGGCTTCGGCGACATTGCCGGCGACGTGTCGCTGAGCCGGAGCGCGGACCTGGTCGAGGCCGCGGCCGCCTTGTTCGACCTGCTCCACGACGCCGACCGCCAGCCCGCAGCGCGCATCGCCGTCGCGCCGATCCCGGAGGACGGTCTCGGCGCCGCCATCAACGACCGCCTGCGCCGCGCCGCCGCGCCGCGACCGGAGAAATCATGAACTGGAACGACAATCTCACCGCCGAGCGGGTGACCTTCGTCACCCATCTCGAATGCTCGATGACCGGCGAGCGCTACGCGGCGGACCGCCTGCACGGGCTTTCGAGCGCCGGGCGCCCCTTGCTCGTGCGCTACGATCTCGACGGCGTGCGTGGGGCGCTGACGCGCGAGGCGCTCGCGAACCGCCCGAACGACATGTGGCGGTGGCGCGAGCTGCTGCCGGTGCGGCGGGCGGCGGACGTGGTCAGCCTCGGCGAGGCTGCGACTCCGATCGTCAGCTTGGCGAAGGTCGGCGCGCGGCTCGGCCTCAAGGAGCTTCTGGTCAAGGACGAGGGACGGTTGCCGACCGGCTCGTTCAAGGCGCGCGGCCTCGCCATGGCGGTGTCGATGGCCAAGGAGCTGGGCGTCGCGAAGATCGCCATGCCGACCAACGGCAACGCCGGCGCCGCGCTCGCCGCCTATGGCAGCCGCGCCGGCATCGAGACGATCGTGCTGTGTCCCGACGACACGCCCGAGATCAACGTGCGCGAGATCGCCGCGCAGGGCGCCCGGGTCTATCGTGTCGATGGGCTGATCGACGAATGCGGCGCGATCGTCGGGGAGGGCGCCAAGGCGGGCCACTGGTTCGACCTGTCGACGCTGAAGGAGCCCTATCGGATCGAGGGCAAGAAGACGATGGGCCTGGAGCTGGCCGAGCAGCTCGGCTGGCGGGTGCCCGACGTGATCTTCTACCCGACCGGCGGCGGCACCGGCCTGATCGGCATGTGGAAGGGGTTCGCCGAGCTGGAGGCGCTGGGGCTGATCGGGCCGGAGCGGCCGCGCATGGTCGCCGTTCAGGCTGAGGGCTGCGCACCGATGGTGAAGGCGTGGCAGGAGGGTGAGGAGCATGCCGGGCGCTGGCAGGACGCCCACACCGTCGCCGCCGGGATCCGCGTGCCCAAGGCGGTCGGCGACTTCCTCATCCTGCGCGCCGTGCGCGAGAGCGGCGGCTTCGCCATCGCGGTGCCGGACGAGGCGATCCTCGCTGCCATCGACGAGGCGGCGCGTCAGGACGGCCTGCTGCTGTGCCCCGAAGGCGGCGCCACGCTGGCGGCCGCGGCGCAGGCCTTGGAGCGGGGCCTGATCTCGCGCGACGACCACGTCGTCCTGTTCAATTGCGCCACCGGCCTCAAATATCCGATGCCCGACCGTTCCCGGCGGCTCGCCAAAGCGGGGCCGATCGACCATGCGGCGCTGTAACGCTCCCTCTCCCCGCCGGGGAGAGGGCTTAGGGCGGCATGACCCGCCGGCCCGCCGTCATCGCCCATCGCGGCGCCAGCGGTTTGCGGCCGGAGCATACGCTGGAAGCCTATCGTCTCGGCATCGAGCAGGGCGCCGATTATATCGAACCCGACCTGATCATGACACGCGACGGAATCCTCGTCGCCCGCCACGAGAATGAGATTTCCGGCACCACCGACGTCGCCGATCACCCTGAATTCGCCGACCGCCGCGCCACGAAGATGGTCGACGGCCGCCAGCTCACCGGCTGGTTCACCGAGGACTTCACGCTCGCCCAGTTGCGCAGTCTGCGGGCCCGCGAACGCCTTCCCGAGCTTCGCCCTGCCAGCGCCGCCTATGGCGGCCGCTTCGGCTTGGTTACGCTCGAGGAGATCATCGCCCTCGTTCGCGAGGAAAGCAGGGTGCGCGGTCGCCCGATCGGCATCGTCGCGGAGCTCAAGCACGCCGCTTATTTCGACGGCATCGGATTGCCGATCGACCGGGCGCTGCTGCCGCTGATCGCCGGGCTCGGCCGCGACGATCCCTTCTTCATCGAATGTTTCGAGCCGGGCATCCTTCGCCGGCTGCGCGGCCAGACCGACGTGCGCCTCGTCCAGCTCCTCGCCGAGACCGGCGGCCCGCCCGACTGCGCTCCGATCGGCTATGCCGAGATGGTCACGCCGTCAGGCCTGGCCGACATCGCGCTTTATGCCGACGCGGTCGGCCCGGCCAAGGCGCTGATCGTTCCGCGCGGGGCCGACGGCGCCAGCCTACCGCCGACGAGCCTTGTCGCCGATGCCCACGCCGCCGGCCTGCTCGTCTTTCCCTGGACCTTCCGAAGCGAGAATTTCTTCCTGCCCGCAGATCTGCGCCGGGGCGAGGACCTCCGCGCCCACGGCGATTCTGGCGCGGAGTATCGTCAATTCTACGATCTCGGCGTCGACGCGGTGTTCAGTGACTTTCCCGAACAGGCGGTCGCCGCACGCGACTAAACCCTCCCTGTGGAGCGAAGCTTCATGGGGCGGGGGACCGCTCGCGAAGCGAGTGGTGGAGGGGCTGTTCGCGCCCGGCGCCTCGCCCCTCCACCGCCTTCGGCGGTCCCCCTCCCCATCGCCTTCGGCGACAGGGAGGAACTGAGGCCTAAGCTTCGGCCTTCTTCACCCGGTTCTGGAAGCTCTTCCTGAGCTTCTGGATCTTCGGCGGGATCACCGCCAGGCAATAGGGGTTCCGCTGGCCTTCGCCCGACCAATAATCCTGGTGATAATCCTCGGCCGGATACCATTCGCCCTGTGGCTCGATGGTGGTGACGATCGGTTCGGCGCGGTCCGCCTGTGCCCGCTCGATGCCGCGCCGCGCCGCTACTTCCTGCCCGGCGTCGTTGGGGAAGAGGGCCGAGCGGTACTGCGTGCCGATGTCGTTGCCCTGGCCGTTGAGCTGGGTCGGGTCGTGGGTCGCGAAGAAGATGTCGAGAATGTCGTCGTAGCTGATCTGGTCGGTGTCGAAGGTGACCCGGATCGCCTCGGCATGGCCGGTGTCGCCCTCGCACACCTGCTTGTAGGTCGGGCTGGCGATATGGCCGCCGGTATAGCCGCTCTCGACCTTGGTGACTCCGATCACGTCGTTGAACACGGCCTCGGTGCACCAGAAGCAGCCGCCCGCCAGTGTCGCCTGTTCCTGTGCCATGCCGTCTCCTTCGCTGCTGTGAGACAGCGAAATAGGGCGTGAAGCCGCGAATGGAAGCCGCTAGTCGGGTCCCCATGCGGATCGTCAGCTACAACCTCAACGGCATCCGGGCGCGCATGGAGCGACTGCTCGAATATCTCTCCGAGCAGAAGCCAGACGTGGTCTGCCTGCAGGAACTGAAGTGCGCTCAGGAGACCCTGCCCGACGCGGAGATCCAGGCGGCCGGCTACAAGGCGGTGTGGCACGGCCAGAAGGGGTTCAACGGAGTCGCCGTGCTCACCCGCCGCGACAATATCGTCGAGCGCCGCATCGGCCTCCCCGGCGACCCGGAGGACGTGCAGAGCCGCTATGCCGAGGCCGAAGTCGACGGAGTCATCGTCGCGTCCATCTACCTGCCCAACGGCAATCCGATCGGCACCGAGAAGTTCGACTACAAGTTGCGCTGGCTCGAGCGGCTGCGCGCCCATGCCGCCGAATTGCTCGCCGAGGAGAAGCCGGTCGTCCTCGCCGGCGACTATAACGTCATCCCCACCAGCACCCATGACGACGTCTTCTCGCGCCGCGCCATGGCCAATGACGCCCTGATGCAGCCGGAGAGCCAGGCCGCGTTCCGGACGATCCTCAACCAGGGCTGGACCGACGCGATCCGCACCCGCTTTCCGGAGGGGCCGGTCTACACCTTCTGGGACTATCAGGCCGGTGCCTGGCGCCGCGACGCGGGCTTCCGCATCGACCATCTGCTGCTGTCGCCGACCGCCGCCGACCGCTTCCTCGATGCCGGCGTCGACAAGGATTATCGCGGCCGCGAGAAGGCCAGCGACCACGCGCCGACCTGGGTCGAGCTGGACGAGCCCGAGGCCTAGAGCGCCTTTTCGTAAACCCGATAGACGCGGTTGATCTTTGCCTCGATCGCATCGGCGATCGCGACCATTCCCTGATTGTCGTCGAGGATCCAGCCGACCTCGCCGCGGCTGATGGCGTATTTGGGCCCAGCCTCCGCCCGGATCGTGCCGATCAGCATGAAGGCGAGCTGCGAGGCGATTCGGCTCGCCTGAAGCCTCTTCACCACGCCCATCAGCGGCACCCGCGCCTCGCCGAACTTGCCGCGTTTCAGCCACCACAGGATCTTCGCCCAGCCGAACGGGAACAGCTTGCCGTCCAGCCCCTTCAGGACGCGGTTGATGTTGGGCAGCGACATCATGAACGCGACCGGCTCGCCGTCATATTCGGCGATCCGGATCATGTCCTCGAACACCAATGGCTTCAGCTTCTCGCCGGCGAAGGCGATCTCGCTGTCGGTCAGCGGGATGAAGCCCCAATTGTCGCCCCACGCGTCGTTGAGGATCGACAGGATCAGGGCCGCTTCCTCGTCGAACCGGCTCTTGTCGACGTTGCGCACGCGGATGCGCGGGTTCTTCTGGCCGCTCGCGACGATGCGCTGGATGAGCGGCGGGAAGTCATTCGTGACGTCGAGGTCGTAGGTGTAGAGGTCCTTGACCCCCTTATAGCCGGCGGCCTCGACCCAGTCCTCATAGGCGGCGAGATTATGGCCCATCATCACCATCGGCGGGTGGTCCTGGCCCTTCACGAGAAGCCCGGGCTCGTCCCAGATGCCGAGCGAGAAGGGGCCGAGCGAGCGGGTCATGCCCTTGGCCTTGAGCCAGCCCTCGGCGGCGGCGATCAGCGCCTGCGCGGTCTCCGCATCCTCGGCCTCGAACATGCCCCACTGGCCGGTGCCGGCGCCCATATGCTCGAGCACCAGTGCGTCGACCTGCGCCGAGATCCGCCCGACCACGCGGCCGTCGCGGCGGGCCAGGAACAGCTCGGCCTCGGCATGCTCGAACCAAGGATTCTTGCCCGGAGTGATCAGCCCGTTCACCTCGTCGCGGAGCGGCGGCACCCAGTTCGGGTCGTCGCGGTTCAGCCGATACTGAAGTTCGACGAAGGCGTTCTTCTCCGCCTTGGTGCGCACGGGGGTGACGGTGACCATTAAGCTCCAATCCTCCCGCTCAAGGGCTCAAAAAGAAGGCCCCGCCTTCCCTGGCGCTCGGCTAGGGGAAGGGCGGGGCCTCGACAAGTTCAGGCTGGTGCGTCGGGAGCTCAGTCGCGCCCGCGCTGCCGCGGGTGCCCCGTGGCGACGCCGCCGGAGAGCTGCGCCACATAGGGATATTGCTTCGCGACCTCGTCGGTGTAGCCGAGGTTGAACACGGTCGGGCTCTTGTTCGGCCGGTCGCCGCGGGCGCGGTCGTAGAAGGTGCCGAACAGCTTGTCCCAGAAGAAGCTGGTGATCCCGAAATTGCCGTCCTCGTCGTGGAAATGGTGCGCCATGTGCCGCTTCTTCATTTCCGCCAGCAGCTTGTTGCGCGGCTTGTAGGCGAGGTGCTGGATGCAGTGGACGAACTCGTAGAAGGCGGTTGTGAGCAGGCCGGTCGCGAAAGCGGCGGCGGCGGCGCCGATCGCCGCTTCCTGGCCCCACGGCAGGCCGATCGCATAGCCGATCGGGATCACGAACAGGGCGATGGTCGGCAGAGTCGTGTAGAGCGCTCCGAACAGCACCTCGAGATGGTTCGGGTCCTGGTGGTGATCGTAATGGATGCGCTTCCAGGTCGGCGCGAGCAGCTTGTGCTTCCACATCCAGCGGCTGTGCAACACCCAGCGGTGAAGCACGTACCAGGCGAGCGGGTAAATGAGGCTGGCGACCGCGACGGCGACCACGGTCGGCGCGACCGGCGCCGGATAGGCCGCGAACACGCCGATCGAGACCGCGGCGAGCAGAAGATAGGCGATGATCGCCGGATACTGGAAATAGGCGACGACCAGCTCGCGGAACGTCATCTTGTCGAGATGATGCTCACGCCTCCAGAAGGACGGGCGAAGGGTCTGTGCGGTTTTCACGTCTTTAGATCCTCTTGGGTCCTCGAGCGCCGGGGACGAGCCCCGTGGCGCGCGGACCTCGGAATATGAGGCGGGCAGATAGATTTGCAATAAGGCGGTTTTCGGGCGGCTGAACGGCCGCGCGCCGCTATTCCTCGGTGCGGACCAGAACCGTCTCGCCGATCAGCAGGAACAGGAAGAACGGCCCCCAGGCGGCGAGGAACGGCGGATAGGCGCCGAAATTGCCGAGCGCGAGCGCGAAATTATCGGCGACGAAATAGGAGAAGCCGAGCCCCATCCCGACCACCGCGCGCATGAACAGCTGGCCCGAGCGGGCGAGGCCGAACGCGGCGATGGCGGCGAGGAGCGGCATCAGCACGCCCGACAGCGGGCCGGAGATCTTGTGCCACCAATTGGCCTCGGCGGAGCGGATCGAGCGGCCGGCGCGCTCCAGTTCGTCGATCGAGCGCCTGAGCATCCAGAAATCCTGCTCGTCGGGGTCGACCGAGGCGAGGGTGAACTGGATGGGCAGGATGTCGTCGCCGATCTTCAGGCTCGGCACGCGGCTGACGACGCCGCTGTTGACGTCGAAGCGGCGGACATTGCTGAGTTCCCAGCCGGGACGGGCGTAGCGGCCGCTCTCGGCCTCGGTGGTGGCGACCAGGGTGGTGCCCTCGCGATCGTAGATGCGCACGCCCGACAAGCGCGTGTCGCGGCCGCCGCCCATCACCTGGCGGGCGAAGATGAGATCGTCGCCGGCGCGAATCCACACATTGGTCTTGGTGCCGCTCTCGGGCGGCACGGCGCCGTAGCCGACATCCTCCCAGGCGTTGAGTGCGGCGGTGGCGCGGGTCGCGAAGCGCTCGTTGAACACGAACAGGAAGCCGGCAAAGACCAGGCTGGTCAACATCAGCGGCGCGATGATCTGGTGCGCCGATATCCCCGCCGCCTTCATCGCGATGATCTCGCTATGCTGGTTCATCGACGCGAAGGTGATGAGCGTTCCGAGCAGGATCGCGAACGGCGCGAATTGCTGGATCAGCTGCGGGATGCGCAGCGACACGTAGCGCCACAATTGCTCCTCGCCATTGCCCGGCTGGGCGAGGATCCGGCCGGATTCGCCGAGCAGGTCGAGGATCATCAGCAGGAAGACCAGCGATGCCAGCACCGCGATGGCGCGCACCAGGAAGGTCTTCGCGAGGTACCAGGCGATCGGCCGGGACGGGAAGAAGTGAATGTTGATCATGCGGCCGGGATCGCCTGCAGCCGCTTGCGCTTGCGGCGCTCGTGGCCGAGCATCCGCGCGATGAGCTTGCCGAGCCTGGAGAAGGCGCGCTCGAGCGCGCCGATCGGCTGGCCGCCCGGCTTGTGGGCCAGAGTCCAGTACATCCACAGGATCAGCGCGGCGACCAGGGTAAAGGGCAGCCAGATCGAGATCCACGGGCTGACCAGGCCGATCGCGCTTGTGCGCTCGCCATATTGGAACAGCTTGTGGACCGCGACGACGAACACGATCGCCACGAAAATGCCGAGGCCGGAGGTGCTGCGCTTGGGCGGCACCGCCAGCGCCACCGCCATCAGCGGCAGAAGTACCATGATCAGCACCTCGGCCAGCCGGAAATGGAAGTTGGCGGACACGCGGTCGCGGTAGACCTCGCTCGTCCGGTCATTGTCGATGACCTTGAGAAGCTCGCCCAGATTGAGCTCCTCCTCGCCGATGCCGCGCTGACGGAAGGCCTCGATCGCCGGCAGGTTCACCGGGAAGTCGTAGCTGGCGAAGCTCAGCACGCGCGGCACCTGGAAGCCGGGCTCGTCCTGGACGAGCCGGCCGTTGCTGACGCGCAGCAGGATCGTGTTCTCCTCGTCGCTCTTGAGGAAGGTGCCGCGGTCGGCGGTGACGGCGATGCGCCGCCCCTCGCTGTCGTCGACCCGGACGAACACGCCGTGCAGGACCCGGCCATTGTCCTCGCTGTCCTCGACTCGAAGGGTCATGTTGTCGCCGAGCGGGGTGAACTCGCCGACCCGGATCGAGGCGCCGAGAGCACCGGAGCGAAGATCGAACTCGAGCCTCTGATAGGCGAATTCGGACAAAGGCTGGACGTAGCCGACGATGGCGAAGTTGGTCGCCATCAAGGCGGCGCAGAACAGGTAGGGCACGCGCAGAAGGCGGCCGTAGCCGAGGCCGACCGAGCGAAGCGCGTCGAGCTCCGACGACAGCGCCATGTTCCGGAAGGCGAGCAATATGCCCATCATCAGCCCGAGCGGGATGCCGAGGCCCATATATTCGGGGATGAGGTTGGCGAGCATCTGCCACACGATGCTGACCGGGCCGCCCTCGCTGACCACGAAGTCGAACAGGCGCAGCATCTTTTCGAGCAGCAGAAGCATCGCCGCCAGCACCAAAGTGGCGACGAGCGGCACGAACACCTTGCGGGCGATGTAGAAGTCGATCTTCTTCAGCACACCCTAAATCCGTCGCTCCTCGGCCCCATTTCGGCCCCAAGCCGCCCGCATGAGCCGGAAGTGAGATGGCGCACTATGCGCGCCCCGCCGGCAATTCCGCCCGGCTATAACTGCCTGGAGTCATGTGGTCATGTCGAAATCGTCGCGATCGGAGGCCGGGAATGGCTGACGTCGCGCTGCTCTCGAATGGCCGGTCGGCCGGAAGCCAGGCGCTGCTCGCCGGAGTGCGCGCTTATTGCGCAGCGAGCGGCGGGATCTTCCATTATGAGGTCGACGATCTCGGCCAGATCGAGGCCGCGCTTCGCGTGATCGCGCGGGTTCGGCCCAAGGTGCTGGTGGTCAATGGCGGCGAGCGGGCGGTCCAGGCGGTGCTCGCCGGCCTGGTCAGCGGCGAGGCCTTCGAGGGCGGGATGCCGCCGATCGCGGTGCTGCCGATCGGGCGCACCAACCTCATCGCCCGCGACCTCGGCGCCGAGGGCGACCCGATCGCGGTTCTGACGCGCATCGTCGAGATTGCGAGCGGAGACCTTGCGCCCCATGTCGTCCGCCGCGAGCTGATCGCTTTGAGCGCCGGCCGCTCGAACCAGCCGGTGTTCGGCATGTTCGCCGGCGCAGGCGGGCTCGCCGAGGCGATGCTCTACTGCCGCGAGCGGCTCTATCCGCTGGGCCTGCCGAGCCGCCTTTGCCATTTCCTGACCGGCTGCGCGGCCCTGCTGTCGCTGGTGCCGCTGCCCGGCCGGCTGCAGCCGGTGCGGCCGGCGCCGGTGCGCCTCACCATGCAGAACGACCGGCGCCTGGAGGGCAGCTTCCAGCTGCTGATGGTGACCACGCTGGAGCGCATGCTCGCCTCGCGCAATCCAGCGGACGGCGCGCTCAAGGTGATGGCGGTCGAGCGGCGGTGGCGGCCGATGCTTCGCACCGCCGTCGACGCGATGCGCGGCCGGCTCGGCGCGCGCGGCGGCGGCGGCGTCCATCTCGGCCGCGGCGCCGAGCTCAGCATCGAGGGCGAGGGCTCGGGCGTGATCCTGGACGGAGCGCTGTTCCGCGCCCGCGCCGGCGAGCCGATCGTGCTTCGCACCACCCCGGCGCTCCCCTTCCTCAGCCTCGCGGCGGCTTGACCCCCTATTCCGCGGCGGCGTCGTAGCCTTCGCGGCGGGTCATCGCGGATTCGACTGCGGCGGCGAGCTGGGCGACGGTGAAGGGCTTGCGCAGCACCGGCCGCCCGCCGAGCTCGTCCAGGGTTCCCGCTTCGCCGACATAGCCGGTGACGAACAGGATGCCGAGGCCGGGATAGGTCCGGCCGACCTCGCGGGCGAGCTCGACGCCGGTCATGTTGGGCATAACGACGTCGGTGATGACGAGATCGAAGCCGCCTTCCTCCTCGAGGATACGGAGCGCTTCGGCGCCGCCCGGCACGGCATGGGGGCGATGGCCCAGCTCCTGAAGCGCGCTCACCGTCGAACGGCTCACCCGCGGGTCGTCCTCGACGACGAGGATTCGGCCGCTGTGCAGCGCCGGCCGGATCTCCTCGGCCTGGCCGAACCCGTGGCGCGGGGTCTCGGCGGCCGCCGTGACGCCCACCGCGTGGGGCAGGTAGATCGACACGCTGGTGCCGCGGCCGACCTCGGACTCAAGGACGATGTCGCCGCCGGACTGGCGGGCGAAGCCAAAGATCTGGCTGAGGCCGAGGCCGGTGCCCTTGCCGACCGGCTTGGTGGTGAAGAACGGCTCGAACACGCGCTCCATATGCTCGGGCGCGATGCCTCGACCGGTGTCGGCGACCGTCACCCGGACATATTCGCCGGCGTCGAGCGCGCCGACCTCGCCGTCGCCCAGAGTCGCGTTGGCGACGGCGATGGTGAGGTCGCCGGTCTCCGCCATCGCGTCGCGCGCGTTGACGCACAGGTTGAGGATGGCGTTCTCGAGCCCGTTCTGGTCGGCCCAGACGTGCCAGGGCTCGTCGGGGAAGCTGGTGTGGACCCGGATTCGCTCGCCGATCGTGCGGTCGATCAGCTCGAGCATGTTCTGGACCAGGGTGGACGGCGCGATCGCCTCGGGCAGCAGCGGCTCGGCGCGGGCGAAGGTGAGCAGGCGGCGGGTCAGCGCGGAGGCGCGGGTCGCGCCTTCCAGGGCGCTGTCGATATGGTCCTCGGCCTCGCGCGGCGAGGTCCTCATCCGGCGCTTGGCGAGGTCGAGGCCGCCGACGACCACCGCGAGCATGTTGTTGAAGTCATGAGCGATGCCGCCGGTGAGCTGGCCGACCGCCTCCATCTTCTGGACCTGGCGCAATTTCTCCTCGGCGGCGGCGCGCTCGCTCATCTCGTCCTGGAGCCGCTCGTTGGCCGTGCTCAGCTCGCGGGTCCGGGCCTGGACGGCGCGTTCGAGCTCCGCCGAGCGCTCCGCCTCCAGGTCCGCCTGGGACCGCGCGATGCGCCCCTCGGCGAAGGCCTTGTAGGCCCAATAGGACAGGGCGATGGCGAGCAGGCTGATCGCGACCGCGACCCAGCCCAGCCACATCATGAAGCGGTCGGCGCTGTCCGAGGCCGCCTGGCTCGCACGCACCCGCTCGTTCAGGGTCTGGCGCGCCGCATCCTCGATCGCGTCCAGTTGGGCCTGGAGCTGGGTGAGCGTGTCGGAGCCCGCCGCGGAATAGAACAGGCCGAGCGCCGCGGTGCCTTGCTGGCGGCTTGCGGCGGTGGCGGCCCTGCCGAGCTCCTCGCCGCGGCGGTTGAACAGCTGGCGGAGCAGGGTCACCCGTTCGAGCTGTTCTTCATCGTTGCGGACGAGACTGCGCAAACGGCCGATGTGGAAGGCGGCGCGGCGCCATTCCTGGTAATAAGAGGTGCCGGAGGTCTCCAAATCCTCGTCGAGCGCGAAGCGGCCGAGCGCCGCCTCGGCGCGCGCGATCGAGCCGTCGACCGCACGGACGAGATGCATCGTCTCATAGACGTTGCGCTCGAGCTCGAGCGCCGCCTCGCGGTTGCGGTTGGTGAGGGTGACGAGGCCGAGCAGGCCGATGAGGATGATCGCGCCGACCAGCGCAACGGCGCTGGCCCACCGGCCCTGCCACGCGGCCGGCTCCGAGACGTCCAACGCGCCGGTGCTGGTCTCCTCCGCCATCCGGCCCACCTATTAGAGGAAGGTTGCCGGCATTTAAAGCATATCGGCGGTTGCTACGGTGTCGTTACGTCCCATTGGCGGAGCTTGTGGCCGCGGTTGCCGGGCCGCCAGGTGATGTCACCGGCCTCGCGACCGCTATCGGCCTCAGCCGATCACGCCGGTGGCTTTGCCCGCGCGCTCGAACATCGCCAGGATCTCGCCGACTTCCGCCGCGCTATGCTCGGCGCAGAGCGAGCAGCGCAGAAGGGTCATGTTGGCGGGAGTCGCCGGCGGGCGGGCGAGATTGACGTAGAGACCCTCGGTCAGCAGCGCCTCCCACATCGCGGCGCCCTTCTCGAGATCGGGCATGATCACCGCGATGATCGCCGATTGCGGCTCGTCGGTGCCGAGCTGGAAGCCGAGCGCCTTGAGGCCGCCGTGGAGGCGCTTGGAATTCTCCCACAGATGGGCGCGCTTGTCCGAGCCGTGCATGAGCTTGCGGATCGACGTCGCGGCGGTGGCCACGACGCTCGGCGGAAGCGAGGCGGTGAAGACATAGGGGCGGCAGACGAGCCGAAGGATCTCGAATTTGGGATGGTTGGAGACGCAGAAGCCGCCTACCGTTCCGACGCTCTTGGAGAAGGTGCCGATGACGAAGTCGACATCGTCGAGCACGCCCTGCGCCTCGACGACTCCGCGGCCATTCTCGCCGATGAAGCCCATCGAATGGGCCTCGTCGACCAGCACCATGGCGCCGGCGGCCTTGGAGACGGCGACCATTTCCTTCAGCGGCGCGACGTCGCCGAGCATCGAATAGACGCCTTCGAGCACGACCAGCTTGCCGGCGTCGGCGGGAATTCGGGCGAGGCGCTTCTCGAGCGCGGACACGTCATTGTGGCGGAAGGCGACGATCTCCGCATCGCCCATCTTGCAGCCGTCATAGATCGACGCGTGGCTGTCGATGTCGAGGACGACATAGTCGCCCTTGCCGGCAATGGTGGAGATGATTCCGAGATTGGCCTGGTAGCCGGTCGAGAACACCATGGCATGGTCCATGCCATAGAAGTCCTTGAGCGCGTCCTCGCACTCCTTGTGGCCCTGATAGGTGCCGTTGAGTACCCGGCTTCCAGTGGTGCCCGAGCCGAACTCGTCGAGCGCCTTCTTGCCGGCGGCGATGACGTCCGCGTCGAACGTCATGCCCATGTAATTGTAGGTGCCGAGGAGAATCGTCTCCTTGCCGTTGCAGATCGCCCGGGTCGGCGACAGCACCTTTTCCATGACCAGCCCGAACGGGTCCTTGAGCCCGGTCGCGAGCAGTCCCTCGCGCTGGGCGATCAGCGGGTCGAACTTAGAGAAGAGGTCGCGGCCATGGCCTTCGGGCGCGGGCGCCGCGGCGGGGTCCAGGCTGTCGATGCCCGCTTCGGTCATTGCTCGGAGTTCCGCAGCGCCTCGATCGCGTCGACCAGCTGGCCGACCGTCTCGATCTCCGCCTGCATGTTCATGGTGATGAGGATGTCGAACTCGTCCTCGACCGAGGCGACGAAATCCATCACGACGAGGCTGTCCCACTCGAGATCGCCCGCGAAGGTGGTGGTGTCGGTGAGCGCGGCATTCTTCTTGTTGAACGGCGCAATCAGCTCTGCGACCTTGTCGAAGGTCTGGTCCCGGTCTGTCATGGCTGCCCTTTAGGTGCGTTGGGGGCGCCCTGCCAAGCGATTAGGGCTGAAGCGCGGCAGTGCGGCGGCGAAGCCGGGGGCCGCGAACGGAGGGGGAGAGCGATATGGCCGACGATGCTGGAGCGGCGGAGCCCAAGGTGTTTCCGCCCAATTCCGTGCATGCGGTTCGCACCGCGCAGCAGATCCACGTCACCCTGTCGCAGATGGCCGACCAGAAGGCCAACATGCTGCTCGCCGCGACCTTCCTGGTGTTCACCATCGCGCTGGGCCAGGCGAGCGACTCGGCCGAGCCGCTGCCGCTGCTGATCCTCGGGGTCGGCGCCTTCTTCTCGGCGGTGCTGTCGATCCTGGCGGTGATGCCGGCGACCCGGTTCAGGACCGGCGGCCGGCTCAACGTCCTGTTCTTCGGCTCGTTCGAGCAGTTGAGCGAGGAAGAGTTCCTCGAGCGGGTGATGACGGAACTGAGGTCGGAGGAGGGCTTCCTCACGATCATGCTTCGCGATCTCTACCAGAACGGGGTCGTGCTTGCGCGCAAGAAGTACCGGCTGCTGGGACATGCCTATCGCACCTTCCTGGTCGGGCTGTGCCTCAGCTTCCTCGCCTTCATCGTCGGTTTCTTCGTCGAGCTGCCGACGCTTATTTGAGCCAGCCCTCGGCGCGGTACCAGTCGGCGGTCTCGCGCAGGCCGGTGGGCGTGCGCACTTGCGGGGCCCATAAAGACGCGGGCGGACGGCGCTCGGCGGCGGCGACCCAGTCGGGATGGCAGAAATAGCGCACCCGGTCGCGAGTCAGCTTGGCCCGCGAGCGGCGGACGAGCCGGTCGATGCCGGCGGCGCCGTGGAGCAGGGCGCGCGGCATCGACAGGGTTGCGGCGCGCCTGCCGAACACCCGCCCCAGGGTGCGGGCGAAATGGCGGTGGGCCCAGCCCTCGGCGGTGCCGTCGTCGGGCTCGTAGGTCTCGGACCAGCTGTCCTCGGCGGGGATGACGTCGAGGATCAGCCGGCACAGGTCCTCGACATGGATGACCGAGAAGCGCCCGCGCGGCGGCAGCGCGACGATTCCGCGGCGCGCCATCTTGAACAGCTCGAACGTCTCGCGGTCGCCCGGGCCATAGACGGCGGGCGGGCGGATCACGGTCCAGTCGAGGCCGGAGGCGGCGACGATCCGCTCCGACTTGGCCTTGGACCAGCCATAATCGGACAGCGCCGGCTCGCGCGCCGACAGCGACGAGACGTGGATGAAGCGGCGCACGCCGGCGGCCCGCGCCGCATCGACCATCGCCGCGGTGCCGCCGGCATTGACCTGCTCGAACGCGTCGCGGCTCGGGCCGTTGATCATCCCGGCGATGTGGACGACGGCGTCGGCCTCTTCGCACAGGCGGTGGAGCGTGTCGGGGCGGTCGAGCGTGCCCTCGACCCATTCGACGCCATCCTCGGGCGGCCGCCAGGCTCGGGTCAGCGCGCGCACCGGATGGCCGCGCTCGCGGGCGAGGCGGATCAGGTGGCCGCCGACGAAGCCGGTGCCGCCGGTGACCGCGAGGGTCGGAAGGGAACGCCGTTTCACGTCAGAGCGGGGACCAGTCCGAAGCCGGCTCCTCCTCGTCGTCCTCGATCGCGGCGCGGTCGAGGGTGCCGATATGCTGGATGAGAGCATCGAGCACCGCGTCGACTCCCGCGCCGGTCGCGCCGGACACGCGCAGCACCTTCTGGCCGGCTTCCGCCTCGAGCTCGGCGGCGAGGGCGTCGGCGAGCTCGTCGTCGATCGTGTCGATCTTGTTGAGCACCACGACCTGGGGCTTGTCCTCGACTCCGGCGCCATAGGCCGCCAGCTCGTCGGTGACGGTTCGGTAGGCGGTGGCGACGTCATCGACATTGGCGTCGACGAGGTGGAGCAGAACCCGCGTCCGCTCGACATGGCCGAGGAAGCGGTCGCCGATGCCAGCGCCTTCAGCCGCGCCCTCGATCAGGCCCGGAATATCGGCGAGGACGAAGTCGACGCCCTTGTGGCGGACCATGCCGAGCTTGGGCTGGAGCGTGGTGAACGGATAGTCGCCGACCTTGGCCTTGGCGTTGCTGACCGCGTTGAGGAAGGTCGACTTGCCGGCATTGGGAAGGCCGACGAGGCCGGCGTCGGCGAGCAGCTTGAGGCGAAGCCACACCCACATCTCCTCGCTCGGCCAGCCGGTGCCGTGCTGGCGCGGGGCGCGGTTGGTCGAGGTCTTGTAGCTGGCGTTGCCGCGGCCGCCGTCGCCTCCCTTGAGAAGGACGATGCGCTGGCCGACCTCGGTGAAGTCGGCGAGGACATGTTCCTTGTCCTCGGACAGGACCTGGGTGCCGACGGGGACCTTGATGACGAGGTCGTCGCCGCCGGCGCCGGTGCGGTTCGAGCCGGCGCCGCCCTTGCCGCGCGGGGCGCGGAAATGCTGGGTGTAGCGGAAGTCGATGAGGGTGTTCAGGCCCTCGACGGCCTCGAAGACGACATCGCCGCCCTTGCCGCCGTCGCCGCCGTCGGGGCCGCCGAATTCGATGAATTTTTCGCGGCGGAAGCTGACCGCGCCGGGGCCGCCGGCGCCGGAGCGGATGAAGATCTTCGCCTGGTCGAGAAAGTGCATCGCCGCGACTTAGGGAGTCGCGACCGGAGAGGGAAGGGCGGTCAGACCCGCGCCCGGCTCATGGCCTGGCTCCCTTGCCGCGCTGCGCTTCGGGATGGTGGGCGGCGATCTGCGCTCTGAGAGTCCTGGAGGCAAGGTCGCGGGCGGCGTCGCGCGGCAGGCCGAGGGCCTCCGCGATCGAGCCGCCGAGCAGCGAATCGCCGAGCGCTGCGAGGACGAGCCACAAGGTGCTCTCGGGAACGTGATGCTCCTCGTGGGAGACGGTGAGCTGGTTCACGAGCGCGCGGATCGATTCGAGGATCGGGTTCAGCGCGTCGCGGTTGCCGGACAGGATCATCCAGGCGGCCAGCGCCCCGGCGCCCTGCTTGCCGAAGGCGTCGAAGGTGCGGTCGACGATCTCGCGGGGGTCGGCCTCGCCGTGGCGGGCGCGCTCGACCGT
This sequence comes from Sphingosinicella sp. YJ22, assembly GCF_011320075.1. GTDB lineage: Bacteria > Pseudomonadota > Alphaproteobacteria > Sphingomonadales > Sphingomonadaceae > Allosphingosinicella. Next base: position 31,539 of record NZ_JAANPA010000007.1, read on the forward strand.
GTCGGCGATGGCGCGGGTGACCTGCTCGGCCATGGTTCGGACGAGCTCGGCCTGAAGGCCCGCGGCCGAGCCGAAATGATGGAGGAGATTGGCGTGGGTCTTGCCGATCTCGGCCGCGACCGCCTTCAGGGTCACCGCTTGCGGGCCCTGCTCGATGAGCAGGCGCCGCGCCGCCTCCAGCGCGGCAGCCCGGCTCTCGGCGGGCGACAGTCTCTCACGCGCTATTGACATGAATGTAAGTATCTTTCATTGCCTATCGTCACGGAGATAGCCTGATGAATCGCTTCGCGACACCCGCCGACCTCACCATCACCCCGCGCGACCGCCGCTTCGGCCGCGGGCTTGCCGCCAATCGCTGGTGGGTGGCGAACGATCCCGTCGCCACCGCCTTCTACAACGCGCTGTCGGCGACCTTCCCCAAGGGCGAGGCCTTCTTCGTCGAGAGCGTTCGCGCGTTCCGCGACGGCGCCCCCGACAAGCTCGCCCAGGAGATCCGCGCCTTCACCACCCAGGAGGTGATGCACAGCCGCGAGCATGTCGCCTTCAACAAGAAGGCGGTCGACGCGGGCTACGACCTTACGAGGCTCGAGCAGCGGGTGATCTGGCGCCTCGACATCGTGAAGTCGAAGCACCCGATCGTCAGCCTCGCTGCGACCATGTGCCTCGAGCATTTCACCGCGATCCTCGCCCATGAGCTGCTTCGCGATCCGCGCCACCTCAAGGACGCCGATCCCGAAGCGGCGGCCCTGTGGCGCTGGCACGCGATCGAGGAGATCGAGCATAAGGGCGTCGCCTACGACACCTGGCGTCACGCGACCAAGGACTGGCCGCGCTTCAAGCGCTGGAAGGTCAAGGCCAAGGTGATGCTTCTCGTGACCCGCAACTTCCTCGTCGACCGTTCGATGGGCGTTCGCGAACTGCTTCGCCAGGACGGCATCACCGGCTTCCAGGCATGGCGGCGCATGCTGTGGTTCGCCTTCGTTCGGCCCGGCATGATGCGCAAGATACTCGGTGCGTGGGCTGGCTTCTTCAGGCCCGGCTTCCACCCGTGGAATCACGACGACCGCACGCTGATCGCGCGCGCCGAGCAGCAGCTTTCCGCCCAGCCGGCGCTGGCCTGAGTTTCGCGCATTCGGTGGGCTCTCAAGCCCTCTCCCCTGTGGGGAGAGGGTTGGGTGAGGGGGCTCAGATTCCGCGACTATCCTCGAACCCCGAACCCCCTCACCAACTCCGTCTAGGCTCGCTTCGCTCGCCAAGGCTTCGTATCCTCTCCCCGCCGGGGAGAGGGGGAATCAGGCCGCCATCATGCAGGCCGGGAGCGGCATGTCGGGTACCTTGGCCGCAAGTTCCAGCTCAAGCTGGGCGCATTCGGCCTCGGCGCCGCGGCCGGCGCTGAAGCGGGAGCGGACCGCGCCCGCCGGCCTGAAGCCGAGCTTGCGAAGCACCCGGCGCGACGCCGGGTTGTCGATGAAATGGCCGGCGACCAGCCGCCGCAGCCGCAGGCTGTTGCAGGCGAAGCCGATCACCGCGCGGCCGGCCTCGGTCGCGAAGCCCCGGTTCCAATAAGGGCGGGCGATCCAGTAGCCGAGCTCGACCTCGCCCTCCGGCGTGTCGTGGATTCCGATCGCTCCGGCCAGAAGCGGGGCGCCTTCGGTGCGCAGGAAGATGAGCGAGGCCGGCCGCGTCGGATCGCGGTCGCGCATGACGAACGCCTCGGCATGCTCGGGAAGGTAGGGCCACGGGGCGCTTGCGAGGTTGCGGACGATCCCTTCGTCGGCGATCGCGCCGAACAAAGCGGGGGCGTCCTCGGCCCAGGCGGGCCGGAGCAACAGTCTTTCGGTCCTGGCGAACATGGTTCTTCCTCCCTTCCGCCGCCGCCCGTGCCCGAACTGGGTGACGGTCCGGCGACATTTCGATGAGGGAGAAAAAAGAAAGGGAGAGGGGGCTGCCCCTCTCCCTCATCTGGTCCGGTTTTCCGGACCCTTCGGGGCTGCCCCTTCCGGGAACAGCCCTTTCTCGACTGTTCCTATTCTGCGGCCACGGCCATCGACTGCACGCAGATAAACTTGCGCCCAAGACGGCCCGCGCGGAACGCAACGGTGCCGTCGGTAAGCGCGAACAGGGTATGGTCCTTGCCCATGCCGACATTCTCACCAGCATAGAATTTGGTCCCGCGCTGGCGCACGAGGATGTTGCCGGCGATGACGTTCTCGCCGCCGAACTTCTTCACGCCGAGACGGCGGCCGGCGCTGTCGCGACCGTTGCGTGAGGAACCGCCTGCTTTCTTATGTGCCATGACTCTGAGCTCTACTCGTTAGATCTTGAGGCTTGGTTATTCGCCTTTGGCGGCGCCCTTAGCAGGCGCGGCCTTCTTCGTCGATGCCTTCTTCGGCGCATCCGCCTTGGCGGCGGTCGCGGCCTTCTTCGCGGGCTCGGCCGGCTTGGCCTCCGTCTTGGCGGTTTCCTTCTTCGCCTTGGCCTTGGCCGGCGTGTCGATCTGACCCTCGGCGCCCTCGACCTTCAGCGGCGCGTCCTGAGCGACCGGAGCGTCGGCCTTGGCGGCCTTCTTCGGAGCGGCCTTCTTCTCGGCCTTCTGGTCGCCGATCGCAGTGATGCGAAGGATCGTGTACTGCTGGCGGTGGCCCTTCTTGCGCCGGTAGTTGTGGCGGCGGCGCTTCTTGAAGACGATGACCTTCTCGCCCTTGGCCTGGGCGATGATCTCGGCCGACACGGTGACGTTGCCGGCCTTCACGTCGGCGCCTTCGCCGGCGAGCAGCACGTCGTCCAGCGTCACGGTGTCGCCAGCTTCGCCGGCGATTTTCTCAACGGCGATCTTGTCTCCGGCGGCGACGCGATATTGCTTGCCGCCCGTGCGCACGACTGCGAACATGGGCTCTTTCCACTTGAGGTCAAAATAGCTTGCCCGCGCAGGACGGGCCCAGCGCGGGAAAGCAGCGCAGGTAGATGGGGGACCCTTTTGTGTCAACCGGCTAGTGGCCGGTTTCGGGGCCCTTAGTGGCGCAATTGCCGCTTGAGGCGGTAGCGGGCGCCGTCGCGGCCGTCGAACATGCCCGCGATCGCCGGATGCTCGACCGGCGCCGAGTCGCCGTCGGCCTCCAGATTCTGCTGGCTGACATAAGCGATGTAGCTGGAATCGGCATTCTCGGCGAGGAGGTGGTAGTAAGGCTGGTCCTTGGGCGGACGCGCGTCCTCCGGGATCGACTGATACCATTCCTCGCTGTTGGCGAAGACCGGGTCGACGTCGAACACGACGCCGCGGAAGTCGAACAGGCGATGCTTCACCACGTCGCCGATCGCGAAGCGCGCATGGGCGACGCTCGGCGGCTTGGGGTTGGTGTCGTCATGTTCGGTCATGCGCTTAATCTAGGCCCGTGCGGCGGCGCGAACAAGGAAGCTGCGCCCAAGCGATCGAGAGATGCCCTTCGACTTCGTTTAGGACAGGCTTGGCAAGCCGATTTCCTTGCTTTAGAGCGCGCCGCTCATTCGGCCCGGCTTCCACCTCAAGGGAGCCGCAATGAGCCCTCGCGGAGAGGTGCCGGAGTGGTCGAACGGGGCGGTCTCGAAAACCGTTGAGCGCGCAAGCGTTCCGAGGGTTCGAATCCCTCCCTCTCCGCCATTTTCCAATATTTCTGCAGTTCTTGCTGAGCCCAATTGTGACTAATGTCGCAGTTGGCATAATTTCGACGACACAGGCATTTAAGGAGCACGGGCGTGTCCTTCGGTGACGTTCGGCGGAATTTCGATCCGTTGTTCCCTCCACGGGTCATCCATCTCGTTCTCGAAGAGCCAGAGAGGTCCCACGCGGCGCTGCTCGGTCACAACCTGTTTACGCTGGGAACGCTGGTGGGGCATTTCGAGCAGGCAGTGTCGCTGATAACCTACCTCGATGAGCAGCGGGCGCCGCACCGCGCCGCTATGGCTTCCGATTCGCTAGAATGGGTTAGCTCCGCGGAACAGAACCGAAAGTTCGTCGAGTGGAAGATGCTTACCGCTCGCGTCGCCGCACTCACAATCGGCAACTACGCCGAAACCTGGCAGGTAATCTGCGCGCAACTCAGTAAGTGCCCAACACTGGCGCCTTTGCAGGATCGCACGCCTTTGAAGGAGGCGACGAGGCTTTTCCGCACCGCGTTCCCAGGGCATGATGCTGCGCGCCATGCCGTTGCTCACGCCGGCAAGCTTTTCGATCATCCAGATAAGTGGGCGCGGCACCGGTGGCCCGGTACGAACATCTACATCAATCAAATGATGGCGGATCGCTCGGTGTCCTCGACGGTAAATGGTGAAACGGCGTCATTCGACGTGACCCCGCACAGTTTGGAGGCGCTGCGCCAAGCGACTGCGTTGAGGTTCCGCAGCTATCAACCCATCGAAGACCATACGATGACTCTCTCAAGGTACATCTCCAACGGCGTCTTTAAGCCGCCCCCAACCGTCGACGACAAAGGGTCTGGAGTGGCCGGTTAGATTGGTGGATCCCAGTCTCCCCGCCCCTCTGAAGGAGGGGTGGGCCCTTGCTGATCGGGGGGTGCAAGGGCCCGATGCTGGGACGCCGCCGGCTGCGCCGATCCGCATTTGGCCGGAGCGGATGGACAAAGGCAGGCGCCATTGCCTAGTGAACGGCCTTCCGAGTGGCCGGCCTTGCGGGGGCAGGCGGGCGCTCCTCGCAGGACACAAGAGGCGCAGATGGCGGGCGGCGGCCTTGAGGCCGTTTTCATGCAGAATCGGGCGACGCTGCTGCGCTTCCTGCGGGCGCGCGGCGCCGGCGATGCTGCCGAGGACGTGCTTCAGGAATTGTGGCTGAAGGCGTCGGTCGGCGCGGCGGGCCCGATCGCCGATCCGCTCGCCTATCTCTACCGGGTCGCCAACAATCTGATGCTCGACCGCCGCCGCGGCGCGCTTCGCCGCGAGCGCCGCGACCAGGACTGGACCGAGGCGACCGGCGGGCCCGAGATCGGCGTGTCGGACTCGCCGTCGGGCGAGCGGGTGCTGATCGCGCGCGAGCAGCTCATGGCGGTCGAAGCGGCGCTCAAGGCGCTCGGCGAGCGCACCGATCATGTCTTCCGCCGCTACCGGGTCGAGGGCGCGAGCCAGCGCGAGATCGCCGACGAGCTCGGGATCAGCCTGAGCGCCGTCCAGAAGCATCTCCAGAAGGCCTATCGCGCCCTCGTCAAATTGAGGAGGCGGTTCGATGCGGATTGATCGCGGCGGCGGCGTCTTGTCCTTGAGGTGGCGCGTATGACGGACAGGCGGGACGATATCGAAGCGGAAGCGATCGGCTGGGTGATCCGCCTGCGCGACGCCGGCGCCGACGACTGGGCAGCCTTCACGGACTGGCTCGAGGCGGACCCCGCCCATGCCGCCGCCTATGACGAAGCGGCGCTCGCGGAGCTGGAATGGGGGGGGCTGGCGCGTCCCGAACGCGCCGTGCCGAAGCCGCGGCCGGGCGCTCGCCCGTTCAACCGCCGCTTCTTCCTCGGCACCGGGATCGCCGCCGCGCTGGCGGGGATCATCGCTCTGGGCACTCTGCAGACCCAGGGCACCTATGCCGTCGAGACCGCGGCGGGCGAGCGGCGGAGCGTCGAGCTCGCCGACGGCAGCCGGGTCGATCTCAACGGCAACAGCCGGATCCTGCTCGACCGCGGCGACCCGCGGGTCGCGACGCTCGAGCGCGGCGAGGCTTTGTTCACCGTCGTCCACAATGACGCCGACCCGTTCGAGGTGCGCACCGGCGACGTTCTGCTGCGCGACATGGGCACCGTGTTCAACGTGCTTCGCGACGGCGAGATGCTCGACGTGGCGGTCGCCGAAGGGGTGGTCGAATACAATCCGGGCCGAGCCGCGGTGACGCTCCGCGCGGGCATGGCGCTGAGCCGCCATTCCGACGCGGCGCCCGAGGTCGCGCAGCGTTCACCCGAGGCGATCACCGGCTGGCGTGACGGCCGACTGATCTACGCGGCGACCACGATCGGCACCGTCGCGGGCGACCTCGCGCGCAATCTCGGAGTGCCGGTCCGCGCCGAGCCGGACGTCGCTCAGCGGCCCTTTACCGGCGTGATCAGGGTTGACGATGGCCCCGAAACGATCCAACGGGCCGCGCAGTTGATGGGGGTCAACGCCCGTCCGTCCAACGGGGGGTGGACATTGATGGCGGGAGCCAGTGAGACGCCTTAGACCCCTGCTTTTCTTCGCCTGCTTGTTGTTCGCCGCCCCCGCCGCCATGGCGCAGGGGCCGCAGCAGCTCGATCTGCCGGGCGGCCGCCTCGGCGATGCCGTGGTCGCGCTCGGCCGCCAGGCGGGAGTCAGCATCGGAATCACCGATCCCGCGCTTGCGGCGCGGCGGGTCGCGCCGGTGCGCGGCCGCTACTCGGTCGGCCAGGCGCTCGCCTTGCTGCTCCGGGACAGCGACGGCCGCTATCTCCAATATGACCGGACGACGTTCCGGATCGTGCGCCGGCCCATGCCGCAGCCGCGCTGGGCGCAGCGGGCGCCGATGCCGGCCGTTGGCAGCCACCCGGTTCAGCAGGACTTCGCCGAGCCGCTGGTCGGGGAAGGGGAGGACCTCATCGTCACCGGCGCGCGCCTGCCGGTTCGGCTCGCTTCCTATCCGGGCTCGGCCGAGATCGTCCGAGGCGACGACCTGGCGCTGCAGTCGGGGCTTCACGGCAGTGACGCCCTCGTTGCGCGCCTGCCTGAGGTCGGCTCGACCCATCTCGGCCCGGGCCGCAACAAGCTGTTCATCCGCGGCCTCGCCGATTCCAGCTTCAATGGCCCGACCCAGGCGACGGTCGGCCAGTATCTCGGCGAGACTCGGGTCAATTACAACGCGCCCGACCCCGACCTCAGGCTCTACGACATCGACCGGATCGAGGTGCTTCAGGGCCCGCAGGGCACGCTCTACGGCGCCGGCTCGCTCGGCGGCATCATCCGCGTGTTGCCCAACAGCCCGCGAGTCGAAGGGTTCGAGGGCTCGGCCTCGGTCGGCGCGTCGGCGACCCTCCGCGGCGAGCCTGGCGCCGACGCGGCGGGGACTCTCAACCTGCCGATCGCCGCCGACCGGCTGGCGCTTCGGGTCACCGGCTACGCGGTCACCGAAGGCGGCTATATCGACGACACGCTGCGCCTCCGCGACGACGTCAACCGGGTCACCGCGGTGGGCGGCCGGCTCGGCCTCCGCCTCGTCAGCCCCGACGCCTGGACGGTCGACGTCAGCGCGACCGGCCAGCAGATCAGCGGCGACGACGGCCAGTTCGCCGATCGCGACGCGCCGCCGCTCACCCGCCGAAGCGCGATCGAGCAGCCGTTCCGGAGCGACTATCTCCTCGCCGACCTGGTCGTCGCGAAGGACTGGGGCGACACCCGCTTCGTCACCGCGCTCGGCTATGTGAACCAGCGCCTGTTCGAACGCTACGACGCGACCCGCCTCGGCATGGACCCGCAACTGTTCGAGCAGGACACGCGGGTCACCCTGCTCAGCGCCGAGAGCCGCCTGTCGGGCGGCGCGGCGCCGGGCCTCGCCTGGCTGGTCGGCGCCAGCCTGATCAGCAACGACGCCGAGCAGCACCGCTTCGCCGGCCCGGTCGACGCGCCGGAGGCGATGCCCGGGGTCGCCAACCGGATCCTCGAGGCAGCGGGCTTCGGCCAGGTCAGCGTCACGCCGCTGTCCGATGTCACCCTGACCGCCGGCGGACGCCTCACCCATTCCAGTTTGTCGGGGGAATCGCTCGGCCTCGCCTTGAGCGTGCTGCAGCCCCTGTTCGGGCCGCAGGCGAGCCGCAACGAGACCGCCTTCCTGCCGTCGCTGTCGGTTGCCTGGACGCCGCGGCGCGATCTCCTCCTGTTCGCGCGCTATGAGGAAAGCTTCCGGCCGGGCGGCCTTTCGGTCGCCGGCGACTTCATCCGTCGCTTCCGCAACGACACGGTGTCCGCCTTCGAAGGCGGCCTCCGCTACGGCGCGCGCAGCGCTCCGGTGAGCGCGGCGCTGTCGCTCGCCTACACCAATTGGAACGACATCCAGGCCGACACGATCGGCCTAGACGGCTTCCCGACCACGGCCAATATCGGCAACGGCCACATCGTCACGCTCGACTTCCGCGTCGGCTGGCGGCCGCTGCCCGGTCTCAACCTGGAGGTCGCCGCGGTCGCCAACGACAGCGAGGTGACCAACCCCAACCCCAACATCGACATCACCGCCGACGCGGCGCTGCCCAACGTCGCCGACCTGAGCGCGCGCATTGCCGCCGACTACCGCACCGCAATCGGCGTGGGCACCGAGCTCGTGCTGACCTCCCACGCCCGCTATGTCGGTCATTCGCGCCTCGGCATCGGCCCGATCCTCGGAGTCGAGCAGGGCGGCTGGCTCGACATCGGCCTCGGCGCCCGCGTCGAGCGCGGCGACCAGGCGTTCACGCTCACCGTCACCAACCTGCTCGACCAGGCCGGCAACCGCTTCGCCTTCGGGTCGCCCTTCACCCTGGTCGACAATCCCCAGGTGACGCCGATGCGCCCGCTCACCGTCCGCCTCGGCTGGCAGACCGCTTTCTAGCTTTTTCGTTTCGGCCGGTGCGGGTCGGTGCGGCCCGCGGCGTCATCCCGTGCAGAAGGCCCGCGCCACCCCCGGCGCAGCGGCAATCTCACAAGGGAAGACATCGAGAATGCGTCACCTGCTGGCCTGCACCTGCCTGACCCCGGTCCTCCTCGCCGCGACCGGCACCCACGCCCTCGCCGAGCGCAGCGTGGCCACCGCGGTCACCGCGCCGATCCAGACCTCCACCGCGACCTCGGGCGCGCCGGACAATGTCGTCGTGACCAGCGCCGGCTCGATCAAGCTGGGCGGCGGTACCGGGGTCAACATCGACAGCAACAACAGTGTCAGCAACGCCGGTACGATCGAGATCCTCAACGGCAACGACTCGACCGGGATTCTCGCGCAGCCGGGACGCAGCGGCACCATCACCAACAGCGGCATCATCCGCCTCGCCGAGGATTACACGCCGGCCGACGCCGACAAGGACGGCGACACCGACGGCCCGTTCGCTCAGGGCCTGCGCCGCTACGGCATCCGAATCGCGCCGGGCGGCACCTTCACCGGCTCAATCGTCAATTCCGGGCGAATCGAGATCGAGGGCAACCAGTCCGCCGGAATCGCGCTCGACAGCCGTCTCGCCGGCGCGCTGACCAGTGGCGGCACGATCGACGTGCTCGGCGACAACAGCTTCGGAATCCGCGCCGGCGAGGTCACCGGCAACGTCACGGTGAACGGCGCGGTCGGCGTGCGCGGGCACAACAGCGTCGGGGTGGCGCTGGACGGCGACATCGGCGGCGCGCTGGTCTTCCAGGGCAGCGTGTCGGCGACCGGCTACCGCTCGACGACGCCGCCGGCCGACGTGACCAAGCTCGACTCCGACGACCTCCTCCAGGGCGGCCCGGCGGTGCGCATCGGCGGCGACGTCGCCGGCGGCATCGTCTTCGCGGCGCCGCCGCCCAACAACAGCACCACCGACGACGACGAGGACGACGACGGCGTCAAGGACGCCCAGGAAGGCACCGCCAACATCACCTCGGCCGGCGCCGCTCCGGCGGTTCTGATCGGCTCGCCGACCGACACCATCGCCATCGGCGCGGTGACCGGCAACGCCAACGGCCACGGCCTCGTCATCGAGGGCGGAATCACCGGAGTCGGAGTCTATGCCGGAGTCAACGGCACCGGCCTCCAGATCGGCGGGCTCGGCGGCAACGTCGCCATCGCCGGCGGAATGACGGTGAGCGGCACAGTCACGGCCACCTCCAACGGCGCCAACGCGACCGCCATCCGCATCGGCAGCGGCGCCAGCGTCCCGGCGGTCCGGGTCACCGGCGCGGTGCGCGCTCAGGGCGGCGGCGATTCCGGCGACCTCAGCCGCGCGGTCCAGATCGACTCCGGCGCGGCCGTCGCGACGATCCGCAACACCGGCCGCATCGAGGCGACCGCCGGCACCAACGGCGCGGCGGTCGCGATCGCCGACCTCAGCGGCGGAGTCACCCTCATCGAGAACAGCAACCTCATCGCCGCGGCGGGCGGCGCGGCCGCGACCCCGGCGATCGCCATCGACCTCAGCGCCAACACGTCCGGAGCGACGGTGCGCCAGGCCCGCCTCGCCGGCACCGGCACGCCGGTCCCCGCGATCATCGGCGAGATCCGCTTCGGCAGCGGCAACGACCTCCTCGAGGTCACCGACGGCACGATCTCCGGCCGGGCCGCGTTCGGCGCCGGCGCCGACCGCCTCGCGCTGTCCGGAGCCGCTCTGTTCAGCGGGGTCGCCGACTTCGGCGGCGGCGCCGACCGGCTCGACATCGGCGGCACCGCGCGCTTCGTCGGCAGCCTCGCCAATTCCGGCGGCCTCGACGTCGCGCTGGCCGGCGGCACGCTCCAGCTCACCAATGCCGGCGCGGTCGCGATCAACTCGCTGGCGGTCGGCAACGGCTCCACCCTCGGGGTCGACATCGACGGCGCGGCGGGGACCAACACCCGCTACGACGTCGCCGGCGCGGCGAGCTTCGGCACCGGCACGGAGATCCGCGTCCGCCTTCGCAACGTCAGCGAGGCGGCGGGCCGCTACGTCGTCGTCGACGCCGGCTCGCTGACCGCCGCCGGGGCGATCGGCTTCGACAGCGACACCTTGCCCTTCCTGTTCCGCGGCACGGTCGAGACCAACGCCGCGGCGGGCGAGGTCGCGGTCAACATCGCCCGCAAGACCGCAAGCGAGCTCGGCCTCAACGGTTCGGCGACTCGCGCCTATGACGCGGTGTTCGCCGCGCTCGATTCGGATGTCGACGTCGCCGGCGTGTTCCTCGGCCTCGCCAGCGGCGACGCGCTTCGCGCGCAGCTCACCCAGCTTCTTCCCGACCATGCCGGCGGCACCTTCGAGACCGTGACGCTGGGCTCGCGCACCACCGCTCGCTTCCTCAACGACCCGCGCCCGGCGGGCACCGAGATGGGCGGCGGCTGGCGCTTGTGGATCCAGCAGGCGGGCTTCGGCACGTCCAAGGACCTCGGCGACACCGCGTCCTACGACGTCAGCGGCTGGGCCGCCTCGGGCGGGCTCGAGCGCGCGCTCGGCGCCGGCAGCCTCGGCGCCAGCCTCGCCTACGTCACCGGCTCCGATTCCGACGGCGAGAACGACAATTCGGTGCGCTCGGAGCAGTTCGAGCTCGCCGCCTACTGGCGCGGCACCTTCGGCCCGTTCCACGGCTTCGTCCGCGGCTCGGCGGCGCGCGTGTCGTTCGACTCGGCGCGGATCTTCACCGGCACCACCCAGGACGGCGAGGACGTCACCCGCACCACCAATGGCGAGTGGAACGGCACCCTGCTCTCGGCCGGCGCCGGCCTGTCCTACGACATCGCGCTGGGCGGGCTTCGTCTGCGCCCGTCGCTGGGCCTGGACTATTACCGCCTCAGCGAGGACGGCTATGCCGAGACCGGCGGCGGCGACGCCATCGACCTCATCGTCGACGGCCGCGACAGCGACGAGCTCGCCGGCACCGCGGCGCTCGCGCTCGGCATGGAATGGGGCAGCCGCGAGGCCGACCAGTTCTGGCTCCGCGCCGAGGCGGAGGGCGGCCGCCGCCAGATTCTCGCCGGGGCGCTCGGCGAGACGGTGGCGCGGTTCGGCGACGGCGACGACTTCACCCTTCAGCCGGAGGAGCGCAGTTCGGGCTGGACCGGCGCCCTGCGCCTCGTCGGCGGCCAGGGCGGCACGGTGATCGGCGCCGAGCTGCTCGCCGAGGAGCAGGACGGCCACGCCGCGGTCGGCGGCCGGATCTCGCTGGGCATCGGCTTCTAGGGAGGAATGGATCGGCCCCTCCTCTTCAGAGGAGGGGTTGGGGGTGGAGGCGAGCGAGGGGGCTCGATGCCCCCGAGCGAGGTCCTGCAGCGGCTCAGGCCCATCGAGGGCCTTCGCCGCTCCCCACCCCTCGGTCCCCTCCCCTGAAGGGGAGGGGCTGAAAAAGGCCAACCCCTCCCCACCAGGGGGAGGGGCCTAGGGCGCCGGCGTGGCAGCCGTCGGCGCCCATCTTTTTGGCCAAGTCGAGCCAAGCTTAACTTAGCGCCGCGACTCGCGCCGATCTTGGACGGTTCGGCGGGGCGAGGAGGAATAACCTAATAAATAGTGAATCATCCTAGCCGCTTGCCCTGAATCATGCATAACTCTCCCGCTGCGGCAGGGAGAGCCGCTTGAGTCGCGCGCTCTGGGCGTGAGCGCCTCGGTGGGGGATTTCAGATGCCGGCCAATTTCAGCGTTCGTACGCGTTTCCAGCAATTCTTCGACGACCAGGACGGCGACAATTTCGGCGATGCCGGCGACGTCATCCGCACCACGCTGACATTCGAGAATACCGGCGACGAGGCGCTCGACGTCTCCATCGAGGACCTGCTGAACGGCCTCACGCTGGTCCCCGGATCGGTCAAGATCGGCCCGATGGCGGTCGACGACGCCGCGACGATCAGCGGCAACACGCCGCAGACCTTCACCTTCGCCGAACTGCTCGGCAACGACATCGATCCCGACGGCAGCAACGCGACGATGACGATCACCGGCGTGTCCGGCGCGGTCAACGGCACCGTCACCATCGACACGATCAACGAGACCGTCACCTTCACGCCGAACACCGGCTTCACCGGCGCGGCGAGCTTCCAATATTCGGTCGCCGACGCCCAGGGCCTGACCAACGTCGCCGGCTACGAGGGCACGGTGAGCATCGATGTCGACGGCCTCGTCTGGTATGTCGACGCCAATTATGCCGGCGCCAACGGCGCTCCGGACGGCTCCTATCTCAAGCCGTTCACCAGCCTCGCCCCGCTGAACGGGGCCGGCGGCGCCGGCGACGTCGACGGCGCGAGCGACACCATCTTCGTCTACGCGCGCGGCGCCAACGCCTATAACAGCGGCATCGAGCTCGAGACCGGCCAGATCCTGCGCGGCGAGGGCGTGGCGGCCGACTTCATCGTCAACGGAATCAACGTCAGCTCGGTCCAGACCGACACCCAGATCGAATATTCGACCTTCGGCGTCCAGCTCGCCCAGAACAACACGATCATGGGCATCGACCTAGTCGGCGAGGCGGCGGTCGCGGTCGGCATCCGCGACAATGGCGGAAGCGTCGGCAACCTCGTCATCTCCGACGTCGAGATCGACGGCCTCGGCCAGATGGTCGACATCGACAATGGCGGCGACCTCGACGTCACCTTCCAGTCGCTGACCTCGCACGCCTCGAGCGGCGCCGGCGGAGTCATCGATCTCGACGGCGTCACCGCCGGCACCGCGCTGACCGGCACCTTCACCGTCACCGGCTTCACGACGATGGACAATGCGTCGGGCACCCACAACCAGGTCGGCATCTCGATCGGCGGCAACAACACCAACCTCACCGCCAGCTTCGCCGGCGGCACCTCGCTCAACATGGGCCCCAACGCGCTCGCGGCGGGCGTCGACCTCGGCAGCAACAGCGGCAGCACCAATTTCGCCGGCCTCGCCATCGCGACCCAGACCGCCAACGGCTTCGTCGCCAACAATGCCGGCACGCTCACCGTCACCGGAGCGGGCAACTCGATCACCACCACGACCGGCCAGATTCTGAGCCTCAGCGGGACGGCGCTGGGCGGGTCTGGTGCGACCTTCACGGCGCTCGGGTCGAGTGGCGTGGTCACGACCAACGCCATTGGCCTGGTTAACCTCACCGGCGGCACCTTCAACGGCGGCAACGTCACGATCGCCGGCACCTCACTCAATCAGGGCATTTTCATCTCCGGCGGCTCGTCGAATATGCAGTTCGGCACCGTCACCATCGACAACACCCAGGCCGGCGGCATCGACATTTCGAGCACCAGCGGCACGCTGACCTTCACGTCGGTGGACATCGACGGCACCGGCGGCCACGGTATCGTCATCGGCAGCGCCACCGGCGCAGTGACCGTGAGCGGCGGCTCGATCGGCAGCGCCAACGATCCGAACCTCGACGCCGTCAGGATCAACGGCGGCAGCGCCAACGTCACGATCAACGCCAACCTCACCAACAGCACCGCCAACGTCGACATCGTCGACGTCAGCAACCGCACCGGCGGCACGGTCGCGTTCGGCGGCACGATCTCGAGCACCGGCGGCGCGGGCGGCATCGATCTCGCCAGCAACGCCGGCACGATCAACTTCACCGGATCGCAGATCACCCTGACCACCGGCGGCAACACCGCGGTCAACATCACCAACAACAGTGCCGCGATCAATTTCACCGGCGGAAGCCTCGACATCACCACCACGAACGCGGCGGGCTTCTCGGCCAACGCGACCGGCGGCTCGGTCACCGTCACCGGCAGCAGCAACACGGTCAGCACCGGCGCCGGGATCGCGGTCAACATCCAGGGCACCGACATCGGCGCGGGCGGAGTGACGTTCAACACCGTCAACACCAGCGGCGCGTCCAGCGGCATCATCCTCGCCAACACCGGCGCCGGCGGCTTCACCGTGGTCGGAACGGCGGGCGTCAACGGCTCGGGCGGTTCGATCCTCAACTCGACCGGGCACGGCATCGACCTCACGGGCACCACCAATGTCAGCCTCACCGGCGTGACCGTCACCGGCTCGGGCGGCAGCGGCATCAACGGCAGCAACGTCAACGGCCTGTCGCTGACCAACGTGACGTCCAGCACCAACGGCAACGCGGTCGACGAGGGCGGCGTCTTCATCCTCAACGCCAGCGGCAATGTCTTCGTCACCAACTCGACGTTCAACGCCAATGCCGACGACAATTTCGCGATCCGCAACGACACCGGCTCGCTCAACTTCACCGCGACCGGATCGACGTTCAGCAACAGCTACCAGGGCGCGTTCGGCGACGACAATCTGATCCTCCAGGCGAACAACACCGCCAACATCACCGCCTTGATCAGCGGAAACACCTTCCAGAACGCCGAGGGCGACCATTTCCAGTTCGCCACCAATCTCGGCGCGAGCGGCTCAAGCCACGTCACCTTCACCAACAACACGCTGACCAACAACCAGAGCTCGGCGGTGGTGCTGGGCAGCGGCGTGACGATCAGCCCGTCGGGCGGCGCCGACCTGCGCTTCCTCGCCTCCGGCAACACCATCAACGACACGATCTCCGGCTATTCGTTCAACGTCAACGCGATCGACACGAGCGGGTCGGCGCAGCTCGACATTACCATCCAGAACAACACGATCGGCACCAGCGGGGTCGTCGGGTCCGGTCCGGAGCAGTCGGGCGCGATCCAGGGCCGCATGACCGGCTCTGGCACGATGAACCTGCTGATCGACAACAACGACATTTTCGACTGGGGCAACGGCAGCGCGATCGACATCTCGTCGGCCGCCGGCGCGACCAACGGCAGCGCCAGCATCATGAATGCGACGATCACCAACAATCTGGTGACCGGGCCGACCAGCAATGCGCTCCGCGCTCTTTTGGTCGGGGCGGGCGCGTCGGCGGGCACCCACAACAACATCATCCGGGTCACACTCGACAACAACGCCTTCGACAACACTTATCCGGGCGCTCTGACCAACGACATGCGCTTCACGGTCTTCTCGAACGCGCAGATCCAGGCTCCGGGCTATGTCGGTGGAGGAGCCGACATAGCCGCTTTCCCGGCTCACATGGTGTCTCTCAACAGCCCGGGCACGGGCACCGCCAATGCCGCGGTCGGAGCGGGTGTCACCAACGGCTTCGCAAACACGCCGGGCGGCGCCAATCCGACGCTACCCAGCACGCCCAATCTGCCGCCGCCGCCGATGATGCTGGCGCCCGAGCCGCCGGCGCCGCCGATCCCCGACGCGGGCGACGGCAAGGACGAGCATACCGGCGACATCCCGCCGCCCGTCGACGACGGCGACACCGGCGGCACCGGCGACGGCGGCAAGGACGACCATGCCGGCGAGCTGCCGGACGACAATGCCCACCCGGTCATCGTCGACGACGGCGTGCTCAGCCAGGCCGAGCTCGACTATCTCGTCGACGCGGCGATCCAGCGCTGGATCGATGCGGGCGCCAGCGCCGAGCAGGTCGCGGCGATGCGCGCGGCGACCTTCGCGGTCGCCGACATGACCGGGGTCCAGCTCGGCATGAGCGACGGCTCGATCATCCATATCGACAATGACGGCGGCCGCGCCGGCTGGTTCCTCGACACGACGCCGGGCGCCGACGAGGAATATGGCGGCACCGGCACCCGTCTCGTCGCCACCGTCGGGGCGGCGTCGCAGGGCGTCGACCTGTTGACCGTGCTGATGCACGAGCTCGGCCACCAGGCCGGCCTCGCCGACCATTACGACATCGCCGCGCGCGACGACATCATGTACGGCTATGCCTATGAGGGCGAGCGGCGGCTGCCGGCCGACGGCCAGGCGGCGGGCGCGGTGCCGGGATCGATCCCGCACCCGGTGTTCCAATTGGGGCCGATCGTGGTCGGCACGGTGCCGGGCGACAACGCCTTCACCGTCCAATATGATGCGACGGTCAACGCGCCGACCGAGGACCGGCTCGTCACCTATCACAGCAACGACGCCGACATCAGCTGGCGCGACGTGCCGGCCGGGGCGATCACCACGCAGAGCACCAATGCCAACTTGCTGGCGGTGGATTCGCTGAGCCTCGGCGACCAGATCTTCCTCGACGACAACGGCAACGGCATCTTCGACGCGGGCGACACCGGCATCGCCAATGTCAGCCTGACCCTGTTCGCCGACACCAACAACAACGGCGTCTATGACGACGGCGTCGACGAGGCGATCAGCTTCCTCGACGACGGCGACGGAGTCTACGAGCCGGGCATCGACACCCCGGCCGCGGCGGGGACTCCGGGCGCGATCACGCTCACCGTCACCACCGACGCGAGCGGCCTCTACGCGTTCGATTATCTCGCGCCGGGCGACTATATCGTGCGGGTCGACGCGTCGAACTTCCTCTCGGGCGGAGCGCTCGAGGGCCTCACCGTCGTCGCCGCAGCGACCGATCCCGACGACAATGTCGACAACGACAATAATGGCCAGGCGTTCGCCGGCTATGCCGCGAGCCGCGCCATCCGCCTCGACCTCGACAGCGAGCCGACGGCGGGCCCGGGCAACGACACCAACAACACGCTCGACATCGGCTTCGTGGACCCGAACTTCGCTCCGGAGATCACACTCGCCGACAGCACGGTGAGCGGCACCGAGGACACCGACCTCGTCTTCAACACCGCCAACGGCAATTTGATCAGCGTCGCCGACGCCGACGGCGACACGCTGACGGTCGACCTGACGGTGACGAACGGCCGGCTGACCCTGGCCGACACCAGCGGCCTGAGCGGCTTCACCGGCAACGGCACCGCGACCGTGCAACTGATCGGAACGGCCGCGGCGATCAACGCCGCGCTCGACGGCCTCGTCTATCGTGGCGGCCTCAACTACCAGGGCGCCGACACGCTCAGCATCGAGGCGGACGACGGGGTCCTGAACGACACCGACAGCGTCGCCATTACACTGGCCGACGACGGCAGGATCAACGGCGACAGCGGCGACAACGTTCTCACCGGCACTCCTCAGGCCGACACGTTCGTGGTCGGTCAGGGCGGCAACGACACGATCAGCGCGCTGGCCGGCAACGACATCCTCTATTTCGGCGGCGCCCTCACCGCCGACGACAACGTCACCGGCGGCCCGGATGTCGATACGATCGTCCTCCAGGGCGACTATAGCGGCGGCCTGGTCCTCGACGGCTCGATCACGGGCATCGAGCGGATCTCGATGCTCGCCGGCTCCAACACCGCGTTCGGCGATCCGGGGACCAACCTCTACGATTACGACCTCACCATCGACGACGCCAATTTCGCCGCGGGCCTTCAGGTCCGGATCAACGCCGCGGCCTTGCTCGCCGGCGAGGATTTCACGTTCGACGGCTCCGCCGAAACCGACGCGAAGTTCGTCGTCTACGGGGGCAGGGGGTTGGACGACCTCACCGGCGGCGACGGCAACGACATCTTCTTCTTCGCCGAGGGCGGCCGCTTCGCCGCGGGCGACGTGGTGAACGGCGGCGACGGCTATGACGGCATGTTCCTGCGCGGCAATTACACGATCGACTTCACCCAGGCCGGCTTTGCCGGGGCTCTTGCCAACCTCGAGAATCTGACTGTCTCCGGGGCGGCCGACGAGCGCTACGCCCGCGGCGGCGGCACCGAGTTCGATTACTCGATCACCTGGGACGGCGACCTGCTCGCCGCCGGAGCGACGATGACGATCAACGGCGCCACGCTGGGGTCCGAGGAAAGCCTGGCGTTCAACGGGTCGGACGAGACGAATGGACATTTCCGGCTGTTCGGCGGCGCGGGCAACGACGTGCTGACCGGCGGCGCCGGCAACGACCTCATCCTGGGCGGGCTCAGGGGCGACACCCTGACCGGCGGGGCCGGCAACGACATCTTCCGCTACGATTCGGTGGCCGACTCGAACTCGACGGAACGCGACGGCATTCAGGACTTCAACAGCGGCGACCTGATCGACCTGTCGAGGATCGACGCCAACGCTCTGGTCGGAGGCAATCAGGCCTTCAATTTCGTCGGCAACGCCGCCTTCAGCAACACCGCGGGAGAGCTTCGCTTCGAGAATATCTCGCTGGGCGGACCGATCTGGCTGATCCAGGGCGATACCAACGGCGACGGGGTCTCCGACTTCGAGGTGGTGCTGGTGATCAGCCCGCCCGATCCGATCACGGCCGGCGACTTCATCCTGTAACGACCCGCAGACAGGGGGGGGCTGCCATAGGCAGCCTCCCTGAAGCCGGAAATCAGCCGGAAGTGGGAAAATCAGCCGGAGCGGGAATCGGGGCGGCGCCTGCCGCCTCCCGAGACGTCAGGACGGGTTGGTGATCGCGTCCACGTTGGGGCCCGACGCGTCTTCGGCGCTGCCGGCGACCATGCGCCGCACTTCGGGGCGCACCCAGGTCAGGCGCTCGGCGCTGTCCAAGGTTTCGGATTCAATCGCGGGAAGTTCATTCTCGTTGCGCGCGCCCATGACTTCCTCCGAACGGTACAGTGCCGGCACCTTGGCGACTCGTTAACCGACTGTCAAACGTCAGTTGCGGACCAGAAACGACCGGACTTGCCGGCGCAGCTCGCTGAGCTTGTAGCGCGGGCCGGGAAGCAGGCCGAACTGGGTGAGGTGGATCCAGGCCGTGCCGAGCCACAGCCGGTCGAGCTCGGTCGCGGCGGCGCGGCCGGACATGCTGCGCATGGCGGCGGCGACGAGCCGGCGATTGGCGCGCTCCCCGCGCAGCTCCGCGACCAAGGCCGGCGGCAGCGGCGTCGCGAACAGGGTGTCGAGCAGCAACACGGCCAACGCCGCCGCACGGCCCCCGCCGAGCTCCTGCGAGCGGCGATAGAGCGCCGCGATCTCCTCCGGCGTGCAGCCCTCGAGCAAGGCGGCGAGATCGGCGATCCACTTGAGCCTGAACCAGGCGCTCGAGGCGCCGTGGACGGCGAGATAGGCGAACAATTCTTCCAGCCGCAGGGTGGGCAGGACGATTCCCTCGGCGACCCGTACTTTCTGGCGCGGCGAGCCGATGCCGACTCCGGCGAGCAGCATCGGATGGTCGGCGAGGGCGGTGTGGAGCTCGACATGAATGCCGCGTCCCGGGTGGCGCCACACCGATTCCTTGGCGTGCTGGTGCCATGCCGCGATCCGTTCCGGCGTCGCGGGCCCTAGCGGAACGACCATCTCGTAGCCGTCCGCCTGGAGCAGCGACGCGGCGCCGGCGAGGTCGTCCGCGCCGACGAGGATGTCGATGTCCCAGCCCGCCTTGGGCACGATGCTGCCATAAGCGAGCGCGCTCAGGGTCAGTCCCTTGACGAACAGCAGGGGGATCGCCGCGGCGTCGAAGCGGGCGGCGAGGCGCGCGCATTCGGCGGCGGCGGCGAGATTGTCGCGGCCGATGCGGTCGGCCGCGGCCTGAAGCGCGCCCGCGACGTCCGCCGGGACCGTCACCCCGGCCTGGCGAAGCGCGCGCCACGCCAGGCCCTCGATGCGGTGGCGGCGGGCGATGCGCAGGAACAGCGGCCAGTCGATCGCCTGCTCGCGCAGCCAGCGATCCTGCTCCGGCGTGCGGCTCCAGCGGCAGCAGGCGATTGCATAACGGAATTCCGGCAGCAGCGGCTCAGGCATTCGAGCCGGCGGCCTTGCGGAGGAAATGGCCGCCGGACAGGCCGCGCAGCAAGGCGAGGCGGTAGCGGCTGGTGACCTTGTTGCTGTTCCAGCCGCCCTCAGGCCAGTCGTCGAGCAGCGCGCCGAGCTTGCCGGTCTCGAGGATCTCGGCCGCGCCGTCGACCGCGGCGATGCGCTCCGCCTCCAGCCGCGCCTCGTCGCGGGCGGCGGCGACGCCCTCGTGCCAGTCGACCGCCTGCAGGCCCTTGCGCCGTTCCTGAACCACCGCGGCCGGCAGCCGGTCGGCGAGCACGCGCCGGGCGAGCGAGCGGGGCAGGCCGTCCTTGAGAAACTGCTCGGCCGGGATCGAAAGGCAGAGTTCGAGGAGGCGCCGATCGGCGCTCGGATCGCGAACATCGATGCCCCAGCCGCCGAGATAGCCCTTGTTGTAATTGCCCATGTCGACTCGGCCGATCACCCAGCGGCGGGTTCCGACGGGATCGCGGCGGGGGCGGTAGCTGAAGTCGAGCCCGGCCGCCGCAGCGTCGGCCTGAAGCGCCTGGGCGGTGGCGAGATTGACCGCGCTATAGTCGCCGAGGCGGAAATGTTTGCCCATCCGCCGGTTGATCGACTGCCACAGCCAGCCCGGCATGAACGGGCCGATCGTGTGGGCGAGGGCGCTGCGCCGGCGGATGCCGTTGCCGGGCAGGCGGGCGATCTCGCGCGCGAGGCGCAGCCAGCGGCCGCCGGCGAGCAGCTCCGGCAGCAGCTCGAGCCCGGCATAGCTGAAGCTCATATTGCCCATCTGGCCGGTCAGCATGACCGGGAGCCGGCGCGCCTTGGCGGCGTCCATGATGCCGTCCATCCACACGCCGTTGCACAGGTTGAGCACCGGCCGCTCGAACAGGAAGAAATTGCGGTCGAGCGTGGCCAAGGGCGAACGGCCGTTGGTCCGGACGAGGACGTGCTCGATATTCGGGTAGCGGGCGGCGACCGCTGCCGCGAGCGGCCCCTCGTCGCCGAAGCGGCCGTGTGGGATCGCCCCGTCATAGCCTTCGCGCGGCACCGCAGTGAAACCGGCGACTTTGCCCGACGGCCCGAGCAGGCGTGCCGCCGTGGCTGCAACCGCACTGCTGTCGAGCCCGCCGCTGAGAGTCGCGCCGACACCCTGTTCGGCGCCGCGCAGCCGGACCGCGACGGCGCGGTCGAGAGCCGCGCGGACGGCCTCCTCATACTCCTCGTCGCGGCCGAGGCGGAGCGTGGTGGTGCCCGGCTGCCAGTAATGGCGGGTCGAGAGGCCGTCGCGGGTGACGATGCAGATCGCCCCGGCCGGCACGCGCTCGACGCCGGCGAAGAAGGTGCGGGTGCCGCCTTCGGGCATCAGCGCGAGGAAGCGGGCGAGCATGTCGCGGTCCGGCGCGGGCGGCACCTCGGGGAGCGCGTGGAGGCCCTTGGGCATCGAGGCGAAGGCGACGAAGTCCGAGCCGCGGTGAAAATGGAGCGGCCGCTGGCCCATGAAGTCGCGGGCCAGCACCAGCCGTTGCCGCCCCGAATCCCACAGGGCGAAGGCGAAGTCGCCATCGAGCCGGTCCACCGCCTCCTCGTCCCAGCGGTCGAGCGCTGCCATCAGGATCGCGGAGTCGGCCAGCCCGCTCGGCTCGGCGATGCCGAGCGCGTCGGCGAGCTCGTCGCGATTGTCGAGACGGACGTCGGCGACAAGGACTCGGCGTCCCTCCGCGCTGACCATCGGCGCGCGGTCGAAGCGCTCCTCGGGAAGCTGGCGGAACAGCCGACGGCCGAGCGCGATCTCGCGGTCGCCCCATGTCGCGGCGGACTTGGGGTCGGGCGCATAGACCTGCTGCGCCTGGAGCATTCGCTCGCAGGTGCGGCCGGCGTCAGGCCGGCCGGACAAGCTCCAATAGCCGGCGAGCGCGGTCACGGGGGCGAGTCGTCGATGCTGACCAGCCCGTCCTGCTCGAGCGTGCGGAGAAGCCCGCGCAGGTCCCGCTCGCAAGTCTCGGCATCGACGTCATATTGGAGCAGGAGCGCATCGCGCAGCGCGCTGAGGCGGGTGGGCTGCGCGATCATCTTCCACACCCGCGTGGCGGTGCCGTTGAACCCGTAGCAGGTGCCTTGCTCGACATGGAGGCCGAGCAGCTCGCCGTCGAGCTCCGCCTCGCTGAGGGCGGCACGGCGGGCCACGATCCAATCCGACATTCCGTTCCCCCACTGAACGCTCACATTCGGCGCACTGTGCACGCGCTCGGGCAGCGGTTTCAACCGGTTATGGCCGTCCGAGCCAAGGCGTTGGGTGACGCGCCGAGCAAGGCCTCGGCATGATCGCGAAGGCGTGCGGCGTCTTCGTCATAATGGTCGCGGCCCCAGCGGCGCACGGCGCGGAACAGCGGCACCTGGCGGGCGAGGGTGATACAGGACCGAAGGTGCTGCTCGCTGCGCCCGAGCAAGGGCACGAAGCCGCCGCGATAGGTATTGGCGATCAGCGCCTCGGACGCGTCGATGCCGGTGAGGCGGGAGATTCCGTGCGTCTCGCCTTCGGCGGCCTCGGCGAGCAGGTAGCAGGCGCCGAGCGGCAAGGCCTGCCCTTGGGCGGCGGCGGGAACGTCGAACTTGTCCTGGCCGGCGAACGAGCGCGGATAGGCGCCGCCGTCGAGTCCGGCCGCCTCGAGCGCATCCTGCCACATGCGCAGTCGCGGTACGCCGGGGAGGGCGAGTGGCGGATCAGTCGGCGCGATCGCCGCGACGTCGTCGGCGAGGATGGCATGGCCGTGGCGCTGGAACCAATGGGCGAGCGTCGACTTGCCGGCGCCGGAGCGTCCCACGAAGGCCACGGCGCGGCCGGCGATCTCGACGCAATTGGCGTGGAGCGGCAGCAGGCCGCGCTGGTGGAGCAGCGCTCCGAAGGCCGAGCCGAGCAGATAGACGCGAAGCTCCCGCTCGCCGGCGTCGGGGGCGGGGTCGATGACGATGCTGTCGCCGCCGCTGACCAGGAAGCGGCCGACCTTGGGAACCTGGAGCGCCAGCGCCCCTTCGTCGGTGATGCGGAGATGGCCGTCCTGCGCCGGCACCGGGCCGTAGCGGACCTCGACTCGCGGCGCATCGTCTGCCGCGCCCGGCAGGCCGGGCAGCGGCAGCTCCGAATGGACGGCGAGCCCGAACAGGGCGCGCGGCGGCGCCCGGGTCAATCCGCGGCCTCGTTCGAGAAGGTGGCGACGCAGGCGAATTGCGCGGCATTCTCGCCGCCGATCAGCACCTCGCCGCCAACGCTGAGCCAGACATGGGCGTTGAGCGCGCCATCGTTCGCCGCACCGATGCCGTAGTGAAGCGTCGACGGGATGCCGCGCCGGCGCAGCATCGCGCGCAGGCACAGAGCGGATTCGAAGCATTTGGCGCGCCATGGCACCTTGGCGCGGGCGATCTCGACCATCCGTGCGAGGCGGCGGGGCTCGGCGCCGCCGCGCCGCCGGCGCACCCTGCGGCGCCCTTCGACGACACGCGCGAAGGACAGGAAGCGTACGGCGAGCGCGGCCGGAAGGAGATTGACGATCGCCTCGAGCACCAGCAGCCGGTTGGCGATGCCGCGGGCCCGGGAAGAGCGCAGGGGCGGTGCCGACGACGTCATGGCCGGAGCTTAGCCCTTCTGCGCCTGCGCGCAACGTGCGCGGCGGCTTGGCGGCGACGCAGCGCGTCCCTAGGGTTTGCCGCAATGACCCGGCGGGCCCTTTTTGCGAGACTCTATGCGGCAATGAGCCCGGCGCGGCGGCGGCAGTTCATCCTGCTGCTCGTCGCCACGACAGTGTGCGCGGCGGCGGAGGCGTTCGCGATCGGCGCCGCCTTGCCTTTTCTCGCCCTCCTCGCCGATCCCGCCGGGGCGGCGCTGCCGGTGGAGGTGCGCGAGCGGCTGGCGTCCGTGGGGCCTCCGATCGCCAGCGCCGCATTGCTGCTCGCGGGGGCGACGCTGCTGCTTGTGGTGCTCCGCCTGACCCTGTTGTGGCGGCAGCAGAAGTTCGCCATGGGTTATGGTCGGGAGCTCGCCGGGCTGGTCTTCGGCCGGATGCTGCGCCAGCCCTATCTCGCTTATTTGAGCCGCAACAGCAGCGAGATGCTCGCCGGCATGGAGAAGGTCGAGCGGCTGGTCGGGACGCTCATCTACCCAGCGATCCAGGGCTTCGTCGCCGCGGTGCTCGCGCTGTTCGTGATGACCGCTCTGCTGCTCGTCGATGCGGTCGCGGCGAGCATCGCTGCGGTCGCCACCGCCGCGGCCTATGCGGCGGTCAGCCTGCTCGTGCGCCGCCGGCTCGAAGCGAACAGCCGCGTAGTCTCGGCGTCGATCACCGCGCGCGCGCGCACCGTCCGGGAGGCGCTCGGAGGAATCCGCGACATCCTGCTCGACGGCTCGCAGGCGCTGCACCAGGCCAAATATGACGCGTTCGAAGTCCGCAACCGCCGCGCCCAGGCGGAGAATGTGTTCCTGGGGCAAGCGCCGCGCTACGCGGTCGAAGCCGTCGCCGTCATCGTCATGGCCGGCGTGGCGCTGCTGGTGAGCCGCGGCGCGGGCGGCATCGCCGAGGCGATTCCGGTGCTCGGCGCGCTTGCGCTCGGCGCCCAGCGGCTGCTTCCTCTGCTCCAGCAGGTGTGGGCCGGCTACAGCCAGGTCTCCGCCCAGCACCAGTCGCTGCACGATGTCGCCATGCTGATGGAATTGCCGATCGAGCGGGAGGACGGGCCGCGGCCGGCGCCGCTGCCGCTCCGCCAGGAGATCCGCTTCGACCGCCTCAGCTTCGCCTATCGGCCGGACCGGCCGGTCGTCCGCGATCTCGACTGCACCATCGAAGCGGGCGAGTGGGTCGGCCTTGCCGGGCCGACCGGCAGCGGCAAGAGCACGTTCGTCGACCTGCTGATGGGCCTGATCGAGCCCGACGGCGGCCGAATCCTGATCGACGGCCAGCCGTTGACGCGCGAGCTACGGCGGGCGTGGCAGGCGAATATCGCCCACGTCCCGCAATTCATCTATCTCGCCGACGACAGCATCGCCGCTAACGTGACGCTCGGCCAGGATGCGGACGCGGTCGACCGGGCGCGGCTCGACCAGGCGGTGCGCGCCGCCCAGCTCGACAGCTTCGTCGAGTCGCTTCCGGACGGGCTCGACAGCCGGGTCGGCGAGCGCGGGGTCCAGCTCTCGGGCGGCCAGCGCCAGCGCATCGGCCTCGCTCGCGCGCTCTACAAGCAGGCGGGCGTGCTGGTGCTCGACGAGGCGACCAATGCTCTCGACGAGGCCACCGAGACGGCCGTGCTGGCGGCGATCCGCGCGCTCTACGGCCAGGTCACCGTGATCATGGTCGCTCACCGGCCGTCCGTGCTGGCGCGGTGCGACCGGGTGATCAGTCTCGAGCCCGTCCAGGAACCGGCGGCGGCCCTGCGCGCCTAGGCCCAGCATCCGCGAGTGGCAGTTCGATCCGCGCCCTGCTAGGGCAGCGGCGTGGTGCTGAGGTTTTGCGTTATCGTGAATTCGAATGGCTTGCGGAGTGCCGCGGGGGTGCCGCGGTGACGGTCGAATGTGCGTCCTTGTGGATCGGCGCGTCGCTCGGCCCGATCGAGCGCGCCTGCCTGCGCTCGGTGCTTCGCCAGGGGCACCGTCTCAGCCTCTATTGCTATGAGAAGCCGGCAGGAGTGCCGGCGGGCGTCACCCTGCGCGACGCGGGGCAGATCCTGCCGCGCAGCAGCATCATTCGCCATCACAGCGGCAGCGTCTCGCTATTCTCCAACCGCTTCCGCTACGAGCTGCAGCGCCGCGGCCTCGGCACCTGGCTCGATTGCGACGCCTATCTCGTCCGGCCGCTCGACGGCGCCAGCGACTATCTGATCGGCGAATATGAGCCGGGCCGAGTCTCGACGGGCGTGCTGCGCCTGCCGCAGGAATCGCCGCTCATCCAGCCCCTGCTGGAGATTTTCGAGGAAAAGAAGGTCATGCCGTGGCTGCCGCGGCGCTCGCGCCTGGCAGCGCGATGGCGCCTGATGACCACCGGCCGAGTCGACCTGGCCAAGCTGCCCTGGGGGAGCGCCGGCCCGGTGGCGTTGACCTACCTGGCCCATTCCCACGGGCTGGCGAACGTCGCGGTGCCGCAGGACGTCCTCTACCCGGTGCCCTGGCAGCAAGCGGACTGGATCCTTCAACCGGGCCGTGGGATCGAGGACGTCATCACCCCGCGGACGGTCTCGGTCCATTTCTGGAACGAGCGGATCAAGAGTTTCAAGCACCGGCCCGCGCCTCCGGGCAGCGTCCTCGCGCGCCTACACCAGGAGGGCCGCGCGTGACTCGGGCTCCGGCGGTCAGCGTGGTGCTGCCGGTCCATAACGGCCGCGCCTTCGTCGAGAGCAGCATCCGCTCCATCCTTGCCCAGGATTTCGCCGATTTCGAGCTGGTCGTCGGTGACGACGGCTCGGATGACGGCACGAGCGAGGTGCTGGCGAGGCTGGCCGCCGAGGACGACCGCATCCGCGTTCTGCGCCGGCCGACCAAGTCCGGGCTCGCGGGCAGCGCCAATTGGGTCGTTTCCGAGGCGCGCGCGCCGCTGGTCGCGATCGCCCATGCCGACGATATTTGCGACCCGTCGCGCCTGCGCCGCCAGGTCGCGCTGCTCGCCCGGCGGCCGGACGCGGTCCTGGTCGGCGCGCTCGCCGACGGCATCGACCCGCGCGGGCGATGCGTGCAGCCGGCCAATCTGTCGCGTCTGCTCAAGCCCTCGTCCTTCGCTCCGTTCGCCCATTCCACCGTCATGTTCCGGGCCGAGGCCTTTTCGCGCGCCGGCGGCTACCGCTCCCAGGCCGATGCGTGGGAGGATCTCGACCTCTATTGGCGCATGGCGGAGGAGGGACGGATCCTGGTCATTCCCGAGGTGCTGGCGCGTTATCGCCACTCGGCGTCGAGCATTCGCGAGCGTCATGGCGACCGGATCGAGCAGGCGCTCGACGTGATGTACCGGTCGGCGGCGCTTCACGGCCAAGGGCGCGACTGGTCGCCGCTGCTCGGCAGGCCAAGTGCCGGGCGGATCCACCCGCGCATCTTCGTCGCCCGTTCCTGGGTGCGGCTGTGGAGCGGGCGGCGCAGTCATGTCTTCGGACGGATGCTGCGGCGCGCGGCGCTCCGGCCGAACCTCGTGTCGGCTCAGGCGCTCGCGTTCGTGACTTGGGCTACCGTGAGCCCGCGCTCACTGCGCCTGCTCCTCCAGCTGATCGGCAAGGCGCGCAATGCGCGGGTGCGCCACAGGCTGACCGGACTTGAGTTCGTCGAGTGGGAGATGGCGCCGCGCGATCCCGATGCCGTGACCGCATCCGCGCAATACCCCGCCGCGGCCGCGCGCTAGCCTTGGCCGGCCCGCCGCCGCTCAGCGTCGTCATGCCCGCGCGCAATGTCGAGCAATGGGCGCAGCAGGCGGTGCGCAGCATCCTTCGCCAGACCTTCTCCGATTTCGAGCTGATCATCCTCGACGACGCGTCCGAAGACGGGACACGCGCGCTGCTGCGGCGCCTGGCGGCTGAAGATGCGCGGATTCGGCTGTTCGAGAAGGACGCGCGGCTCGGGCCGGTCGGCAGCTCCAATTTCGTCGTCGAGCAGGCGCGGGCGCCGATCGTCGCCCGCATGGACGCCGACGACGTCGCCGCGCCCGAACGCCTCGCCAGGCAAATGGCCGCGCTTGCCGAACGCCCCGATGCGGTGTTGGTCGGGGTGCTGGCCGAGACGATCGACGATAGCGGGCGGCGCGTGCGGCCAGCCAGCTATGCGCCGCTGCTGCACCCCACCGAGATGGCGCCCTTCCCGCACACTTCGATCATGTTTGGCAAGGCTGCGTTCGAACGGATCGGCGGCTACCGCGCCGGCGCGGCGAAATGGGAGGATGTCGACCTGTTCCTGCGCATGGCGGAGGCGGGCGCGGTGCTGGTCGTGCCGGAGCCGCTCATGGCGGTCCGGCAGACCGGCAAGAGCACGCGCTTCGCGGACGGGCAGCGCGATCTCCACGAGGCGATCGGCAAGATGTACGACTGCCTCGCCGCCTACCGGCGCGGTGAGGATTATGCGCCGCTGCTCACGCGGGACAGGCGGGGCGGCAGGCTGGATCCGCGCGTCTTCCTGTCGGGCGGATCGTCCTCACTGTGGGCCGGGCGACGCCCCGGCGTGCTTGGGCCGATGCTGAGGACCGGCCGTCTGCGCGTCCGCCCGCGCGACGCCGCCTTGCTCGCCTGGGCCACGGCCGCCGAGATCAGCCCGCGCGCCCTGCGCTTAGCGATGCGCAACCTGCTCGCGCTGCGCAATCGCCGCGCGCGACGCCGGCTTGGCGCCGCCGCGATCATCGAGTGGCGGCCCCAGCCGGCCGCTCGGCGAACAGCCAGTCATAAGGAAGTGGCGGACTGATCGCGAAACCGGCGCTTTCGAGGATCGCCGTCACCTTGGCGCGGGTCCTGAACTGCTCGCCGTCGCCGCGATCGGCCCGGAAGTCATGGACTGCGACCGCGACCCGCGCGACGTCCGCCAGGTCGATATGGTCGAGCAGGGCGACTTCGGCGCCCTCGGCGTTGATCTTGAGCAGGTCGACCCGCTCGATCGCGAAGCGCCGCTTGAAGTCCGGCCATTGCACATTGGCGACATGCACCGGGCCGCTGTCGCTGATCGCGGCGTCCAGCCCCTCGCGGGTCGGGGTGATCCGCACCGGAGCGTCGCCGATGGCGAGACCGAAGGCTTGATAGCCTTCGGGAAGGCCGGCGAAGGTCAGCGACAGGCATTCATAGACCCAGGGCTGGATGTCGTTGGCGACGTAGCGGACGCCCGGCGAGCGCGCCGCCAGCATCGCCGCCTCGATGCC
This sequence comes from Sphingosinicella sp. YJ22, assembly GCF_011320075.1. Classification (GTDB taxonomy): domain Bacteria; phylum Pseudomonadota; class Alphaproteobacteria; order Sphingomonadales; family Sphingomonadaceae; genus Allosphingosinicella. The sequence goes on from NZ_JAANPA010000007.1 coordinate 60,592, forward strand.
GAGGCCAGCCCCGATATCGACCACGCAGTCGCTTCCGGTCGGCAAATAGCGGTTGAAATAGACCGTCTCGAACCAGAGCCGGCGGTCGGCCGCGCGCGGCGCCTCGCCGACGAAGCGAAGGAAGACTAGCCAGCCGTCGACCATGTAATAAAGATGGCCGGTCGCCGCATCGCGACGAATGCCGAGCAGAGCGCGGCGGACAACGCGTTTCAGCGCCCAGGGGAGCGGAATCCTCAGCGCCGGCCCGCCAGCCAGACGATCAGGACGAGCAGGAGGCCGACGCCAAGGCCGGCGAGTGCGCCGATCGTCGGTTCGCCCCGGGCGATTCCGATTGCGGCCCCGGCGACGATGGCGAGAGCGAGCATGGAGCCGCCGGCGGCGCTGCCCCGGCGTGGTTCGGGATCGGTCATGACCAAGCTATGGCAGCCGCTGGGCCCGCGTTCCAGCGCCGGAATATGCTCAACAACTTGTTGAACATGGCTGTGCGGCACTTCGTAAGCCCGCGCCGCCTAAAGGTCGGTCCATCCCATCGTTCACAGGTAGTTGCGTCTTGCACCTTCACGTCCACCTGCCCGACGCCGCCGCCGCCGCCGAGGCGGCCGAGCTCATCGATCAGTTCGGCGGATTCGCGGCCGACGAGGCGGCGGCGCGCGCCAGCCGCAGCCGCGATCTCGGCAACGTCATCCATTATTGCCGGTGGCGGCAGATCCAGCGGCTGATCGAGGTGCTCGGCGAAGACCCGGCGGACTCGACCCTGCACTGAGGGCCGCAGGGCCGCCCCGTCAATCGCAGCGGAACAGGGAGCCGTCGCCGGTGCGGACCTCGTCGCGGCCGACGCGGGCGAGGGTCGAGCGGGTCACTTCCTCGTCCATCTCCGCGACCAACGTGCGGCCGTCCTCGATCGACCAGGTGCCCCGTTCGCCGGAGGCGGTGACGAGATCGCCGTTGGAGTCGAAGCGGATCGGCTCGCCGCAATCCTCATCGTAGCTCCACGCGCCCGCGAACCAGGTCTCGGTCACCGTGGCGGGCGACCGCATTGACACCGCGAAATAGATCAGCGCGATCAGCAGCACCGCGCCGACGCCGCCAAGGGCGAGGAACAGGGGCAGCTTGCTCGGCTTGCCGGGCTCGGCGGGCATTGGCTCGTGCGGCTGAGCGCCGGTGTCTGCAGCCCCACTGCCGGGCGCCTCGCTCCGGGGAGGGCGGGCGGGGACGGAGCGGTCGAGCGAGACCGGCGGCAGCGGCGGGGGTGGGGCCGGCGGCGGAGGCGTGCTCTTGGCCTTGGTGATGTCGACCGCCGGCTTGGCTTCCGGCTCGTCGATCGACACCGTGCCCGTCTTGGGCGTGCCGTTCTGCGCCTGGACCTGAAGGTCGCGCGCCTTCAATGCGATTCGGTCGATCGCCTCGTCGCGTTGCTCGAGCCAGTCGATCCATTGCGACGCGGCGAGGTGATAGCTGAGTTCGCCCGGGTCGATCCGCTCCAGCCGCAGCGGGATGATCGCCTTGCCGAGCTGGTCGGCGAGGATCAACTCGCGCTCGACGTGGCGGCTCTTGGCCGAATTGGAGCAGAACAGCAGCAGCACCGCGCTCGATTCGCCGATCGCCTGGGGAATGGCGCGGGCGAAGGACGCACCGGGCTCGACGTCGCGCGGCGCGATCCAGCAGCGCACGCCCTTGATGTTCAGCGCCCGCTCGACATGCTCGGCCACTTCGAGCTTGGACGAGTGGTGGCTGACGAAGAGCATCGGCGACTTGTCGCGGCTCACCATCCCCTCCCCGAAGGAGCTGCTTCCACCGCCTGTCGTCGCCATTACCGTCTCCCCTCACGCGCGGTCAGTCGGTACATTGGGAACGTCCCGCACTTTTTTGCAAGGTCGATCCGCCCGACATAGCGGCAGCGGAAGCGCTCGGGCGCGTACAGGGCGAGCATCGCGGCGAAGGATTCGGTCACGTAAACCGTGTTCGGCGGGGTCACCGGCTCGATCCGCGCCGCCCGCGACACTTCGGTGCCCTGGAAATTGGGCCGGCCGGTGACCCGGTCGGTGGTCTCGTAGACCGAGCCGAAATGGACGGCGATGCGCATGCCACCCTGGTCCGGAGGGAGGCCGAGCAGCGCCGGGTCGACCTCCATCAGCGTCCGCTGCAGCTCGAGGGCGACATCGGCGCCGGGGCCGGCGCCATCGACGACCGCATGCAGGGCGTCGCCCCAGGTGTTGGCGGCAATCACGGCGGGATCGTGGGCGGCAAGCACCTCGGAGATCCGGCCCATCACCTCGGTGTCGAAGGCGGGCAGAGCGGACTCGGTCAGCTGCGAGTAGCCCGCATAATCGGTGAACAGGATCGAGGCGAGGCGGCGCGGAAAGGGCGGGGGATCGCCCGCCGGCGGCCTCGGATAGCCGCGATCGACGCCCTCGGGCGCAATCACCACCGTCTCCCCGCCATGGTCGCGCCACAGCCGGACGTCGGCGGCGGTGCCGACCGGGCCGCCGGGGCTGCCGTCCCACAAGGCGAGCTGGAAGCAGCGGGTTGCGAGATGCTGGCCGCGCAGGCGCGCCATGCCCATGGCAACCGCCGCGCCATAGGCGAACAGGGACGGGTCGTTGACGAACTCCATCTCGGTCGCGAAGCTGACTCGCCGCGCGCCGGCGAGGACCTTTTCGAAGCGCTCGACCCAAGCCTCGCCCGCGGGCCGCACGGACTGGGCGATGAAGTCGGCCCTGGCGCAAGGCAGGACGATGTGGAGCTCGCCGCCGCGCTCGAGGACCGTCTCGGCGACCAGGATGTCGGCGCCCGCCGCCGCCGATCCGAAGGCATGGGCGGCCTTGCGCTCGTCGAGGATGGCGGCGATCCGCTGCTTGAGCCGCCGTTCGGTCTCCGAGTCGGCCATGAAGATGTGGCCGACATAATGGAAGGCCGAGGGCGGGCGGATCGCGTCGAGCAGCGTCTCACGCTCGGCGTCCGCGACTCCGGCGGCATCGGCGACGAGCTTGAGCTGGCGCAGGGTCCCGGCCTGGTCGCCGAAATTGGCGCCCGGCAGGGCCACCGCCTCGCGCAGCGCCTCGGTCGCGGCCGGAGTGTCGCCGAGGATCAGCAGCGCCTCGCCGCGGGTAGCGCCGCAATAATAATCCTTCGGCTCAGTCACGTTGGGCAGGGTCAGGATCTTCCCGGCGAGCTGGCGCGCCTCGTCGGCCTGGCCGGTCAGCAGCGCGAGCGAGGCGGCGTTGATGCCCGGATAGGAATCGCCGGTCTCCTCGAAGATCCGGCGATAGGCATAATAGGCGCCGGCCAGCTCCTCCTGCGAACCGGCCTCGATGCCGCGGTCCTTGAGCAGCCGCGCGCCCAGCGCGCGCTTGTCGGGATCGTCGCTGCAGTCGAGGCCGTGGGCGTGATAGAGCGACAGCGCCCGCTCGGTGTCGCCCATCCGCGCCAGCGCCAGCGCCTGCTCGTGCTTGAGGTCTTCGGAAGGATCGCCGTCGGCGATCGCCCGAGCGGCGATGTCATAGGCGCCGAACAGGTCGCCGCGCTTGCGCGCCTCCCGCGCCTCCCTGACCGCGTCGCTCATCCCCTCAACCCCGCGATGTGACGCCGAACCATGGCCGATCCGGGAAGCGCCGCCAAGGTCGGCGGGGCTTCAGGCGCGACGTTGCTCCACCACTTCGATGGCGGCCGCAACTGCCTGTTCGGCGCTCATCGCGCTGGTGTCGAGAATGTGGGCGTCATGCGCGGGCTTGAGCGGCGCTTCCGCGCGGCCCGAATCGCGCTCGTCGCGGGCGCGGATGTCGGCCAGGACGTCCTCATAATGGACGTTGAGGCCGAAGCCGACGAGCTCGGCGAAGCGTCGCTTGGCGCGCACCTCCGGAGCCGCGGTGACGAACAATTTGGCCTCGGCCCGGGGCGCGATGACGGTGCCGATGTCGCGCCCGTCGAGGACGGCGCCGCCGGGCGACGCCGCAAACGTGCGCTGGCGCTCCAGCAGGGCCTCGCGAACCATCTTGTAGGCGCTGATCCGCGAGGCGATTCCGCCGACCGTCTCGCCCTTGAGCTCGGGGTCAGCGAAATCGATCTGCGAGATGTCGCAGGCGCGGACCGCGGAAAATTCGCTTTCCGGGTCGCCGCCGGCCTGAAGCAGGTTGAGGGCGACCGCGCGGTAGAGCAGCCCGGTATCGAGGTGAGGCAGGCCGTAATGCCTGGCGAGCGCACGGGCGATTGTGCCCTTGCCGCTTGCCGCGGGTCCGTCGACGGCGATGATCATGGGCGGGGCGGGGGCGCGGCGGCAGACATGCGCGGGGCTTTTGACAGCGGCACCTGCCTGTGGCAAGGCGCCCGCCGATCCGGCGCCGACGCCTCAACCTGAGAGCGGCCCAAGTTTCTGTTACTGGAGATATTCACCCATGGTGAAGCCTGAATGGGGCACCAAGCGGACCTGTCCCAAATGCTCGGCCCGTTTCTATGACCTCGGCAAGGAGGATCCGGTCACCTGCATCGAGTGCGGCGTGAACTGGTATCCCGAGCCCGTGCTGAAGTCGAAGCAGCCGCTTCCGTACGAGACCGCCAAGCCCGAGAAGGAAAAGGAAACCGCGGATTCCGATCTCGCGGGCGACGATCTCGAGATCGACGTCGACGAAGAAGCCGAGGAGAATCCGGACGACGAGGTCGATCTCGGCGGCGACGACGATATCGGCGTGGCGGGCGCCAAGGACGAGGACGAGGAGGCGTAAGCTTCCTCAAAAAAAGGGCGGGCGAACGGCTTGCGCGCCGCGCCCGCCTTGCCTAAATGCGCGCTTCCGGCCGGAACCCAGCGGCCGGTGACGAAGGTGTGGGGCCGTAGCTCAGCTGGGAGAGCGCTACAATGGCATTGTAGAGGTCAGGGGTTCGATCCCCCTCGGCTCCACCAGCCTTCTCTAAAGCTACGGCTGGCGAGCCTTCTTGCCATCGCCAACAATCCCAGTCGCTGTTCCGATGACGGATCGCGCGCTATGCTCGTCTCTCTTTGGGGGAGGGCGGCGATGCGCGGCGGTGCGGTCCTGATTCTTTCATGTCTCGTGCTGCTCGCCGGCTGCGGCGAGCGCTTTCCGATCGGCGAGCGGCTGTGGCCCGGCTCCTATGGGCCGCCCTACGGCGCCGACCTTTACCGGCCGCATCACGCCGAACATGTCGCCAGCGGCGAGCGCCACGCCGCCTTCCTTGGCGAGGAGAGCCGCCGCTACGCCTCCCACGACGCGTGCAACGCGGCGATGCGGCGGCTGCTCTCCGTGCCGGGCGGGGCGCATCACGGGCCGGTGGCGATCTCGCCGCTCGAGACGGTCGGCCATCACAGCGATCACGGCATCACCCACGAATATCGTTGCACCGGCTCCACGCTGAGCCAGCGCGCGTGGCGGTCGGGCGGAGCCCATGGCGAGGGTCACGCGCCGGCGCATTGATACCTTGCGGTGCCGGGCTGTTCCGCCTCGGCACGACCCACAGAAATCGAAGTTAACGCGATTGCGCCGCTGGTAAACAAATCGTTAAACCCCGGGAATGACCCGGCTCGTCCCCATCGTGAAGCGGCGCACCCGCAACCCCGGCAGTTTTCCGCGCGCAATCGCCATTGCGCAGCCGGTGGACCTGGAAATCGCGCCCGCCTGGCTCGAGGACGCCAGGCTGTTCGCGATGGGCTGGGTCGCCGGCCTGATCGTGTTCGGCACCTTCCTCGCCTGATCAGCTGTCGACTTCGAGCTCTAGCCATTCCGCCATGCTGGCGAGTTCGGCGGCGAGCCGCTCGCGCGTGTTCGCCGGAGCACCTGGCTCGAGATGCGTGGCTCGAACGCGCAGGCGCCCGGACTGGCGGTCGGCCTTGAGGTCGACGCGAGCGACCAGCGCCTCATCCATCAGGAAAGGCAGCACGTAATAGCCGTGAACGCGCTTGTCGGCGGGCGTGTAGATCTCGATGCGGTAGCGGAAGCCGAACAGGCGCTCGGTGCGGGCGCGCTCCCAGATAAGCGGGTCGAACGGGGCGAGGAGCGCCTGGGTCTCGATTTGGCGCGGGCGGCGCGCGTCGGCGTGGAGGTAGGCGGGATTGCGCCAACCCTCGACGGTGAGGGGGAGGAGCGTTCCTTCCTCGACCAGCGCCTCGATGGCGGCGCGGGCGGGCTCGGGTTTCAGGCGGAAATAGTCCCTGAGATCGCCAGCGGTGGCGAGTCCTAGGGTGCGGGCCGATAGCGCAACCAGCCTGCGCTGGGCGTCGGCGGGATCTGGCGTGGGGAGAGACAGAATCGCTGAGGGGATGACCCGCTCGGTGAGGTCGTAGACCCGTTCGAAGCTGCCCCGCCGGGTCGCGGTGGTGAGGTGGCCGGCCCAGAACAGCCATTCCAGCGCATGCTTGGTCGCGCCCCATTCCCACCAGCCGCTGCGGCTGCTGCCATGCTCGAAGTCCGATGCCGCCATCGGCCCTTCGTCGCGGATTCGCGCCAGGATCGCCTCGGCCTCGGCGCGCTGTTCTTTGGCGAAGAGGCGAACCCTTCCCCAGCCAGCCTCGCCGCGATCGGCCTCGGCCATGCGCCAGCGCAGCAATGGGTGGAGGGGGAGCGGCAAGAGCGAGGCCTCGTGCGCCCAATATTCGAACAGCCGGCGCTTCGGCTTGGCGCCCCAGGCGGCGGCGTCGAGCAGCTCGCGGTCGTACGGGCCGATGCGTGAGAAGGCCGGCAGGTAATGGGCGCGGGCAAGGACGTTGACGCTGTCGATCTGGTGAAGGCCGAGCCGATCGAGATTGCGCGCGAGGCGGCCCCAGTTGGCGGTGGGCGGCTTGGGCCCGCCGAAGCCCTGCGCGGCCAGGGCGATGCGCCGCGCGGCGGCGAGGGAGATGCGGTCGCGCGGCGGGCTCATGGATCGCATCAAGCCGGGCCGCGCCGCCCCGTCAATCGATGAGCCTCACCGCGATTATGCCTCAAGCCGCGCTTTTCAGCGAAAGCTCACAAGTGGCTCATGCCGCTCACCTGCCGTCCGGAGCAGGGTGACCGCATCACTCGATGCAGGAAGGGCAGGAGACATGACGGAAGTTTCGGAGAGCAGCGGAAGGCGGCTCGGCAGCCCGTGGCGGATCGCTGGGTGGGGCACGGCGGTGCTGATCCTGCTTCTGCCGCTCGTCGCGATGCGGTTCGGCGACGAAGTTAACTGGACTGAAAGCGACTTCATCTTCGCCGGCATCATGATCGGCGGCACCGGCGCCCTGTTCGAGCTGACCGTTCGGATGTCGCGCAACCAGGCCTATCGCGCCGGCGTCGGCTTCGCGCTCGCGGCGTCGTTCCTGACGGTGTGGGCGACCGGCGCGGTGGGCATGATCGGCGACGAGGACAATCCCTATAATCTGCTCTTCCTCGCCGTGATCGGACTGGCGCTGGCCGGCGCCATCGTCGCGCGCTTCCGGGCGCAGGGGATGGCGATCACCATGGCCACCGCGGCGCTGGCGCAGGTCGTCGTCTCCGTCGTCGGCATGCCGACCGACCTGCGCGGCGGCATTTTCAGCGCCGGCTTCGGCGGCATCTGGCTGATCTCGGCCGCCTTGTTCTGGAAGGCGGCGCGGGACCAGGCCGCGTCCGACGCGCTGGCCAAGGGCTGACGCCGGCGCACCGGCCGCTGACTCGCTTTTGCGCGCGCCCGGCAAGTGGTAGAAGGCATGCCATGTTCACCGACATGCACGACGGGACCGCCGCGGACTGGGCGCACATCGCCCAGGCGCATCGCGCGCACCAGCAGAGCATTGCGGCGAAACAGATCATGGAGAGCCTCCAGCGGCTCGAGGCGATCGAGGTCGGCTTCGCCGCCAACCAGCTGACCCACAGCCTGATGGCGGGGACCCTGGCGCGCCGGGCCGGGGCGAGCGACCAGGAAGTGGTGGCGGCCCTGTGCCATGACCTCGGCAAATTGTTCTCGATCCCGAACCACGGACCGATCGCTGCGGAGATGCTGAAGCCCTATGTGAGCGAGGACATCTACCACGCCATCTACTGGCACCAGTCCTTCCAGGGCCGCTATTATTTCGAGCATCTCGGCCTCGATCCCGAGGCGCGCGAGCGGTTCCGGGACGAGAGCTGGTACGATTTCGCGGTGAAGCTGGTCGACGAATGGGACGCGCCCGCCTTCGATCCCGATTTCGACGTCGATCCGCTGGCGAGCTTCGAGCCCGAAGTCACCCGGGTGTTCAGGAACCCGAGGGCGATGGTTTAGACCAATCCTTGCTGCCTAGACGTCTTCGGGCAGCGAGTGGCCTTCGAAGATCTTGCCGTCGTCGCAGACCTTGTGGAGCTTCCAGCCGAGCCAGGCGGAGACGAGGCACATCGCGGCGGCCAGCAGCAGCTGGTCGACGGTCTGCATCTCGAGCAGCGACAGGCCGGTCGAGATGATCGAGCCGATCACCATCGCGAAGCTGTTGACGATGTTGTTGGCCGCGACGGTGCGCGCCGCCTCGCTCTTGTGCACCGTCGTGGTGAGGAAGGCGTAGAGCGGCACCACGAACATGCCGCCCGAAATCGCGATACCGAGCAGGCAGCCGATCAGCGGCAGCGCGTCGGGATGGGAGAAGAAGTCCCAGAATTGCAGCAAGGTGCCGTCGGGCGTGCGCTCCCAGCCCTGGCACACAATGTGGAACAGGACGATGAACACGCCCATCACGATCACCGACGGCGCTGAGTAGCGCGCCGAGACCTCGCCCTTGAGCAGGCGGTTGATCACGATCGAGCCGATCGACACGCCGATCGAGAAGATGGCGAGGAACAGGCTCGCGACCTCCTTATCGGAGGTGAGCACGTTCTTCACCAGCGGCGGGAACAGGATGAACAGCACCGCGCCGACCGTCCAGAAGAAGCTGATGGCGATGATCGCCATGAACAGGCGCGGGATGTGCATCGTCGCCCGGACCAGCGTGACCGACGATCGGAACACGTTCCAGTCGATCCTGTGCCCGGGCTCCTCCGGCGGCGCCGGCGGCACCTGGCGGCCAGCGACATAGCCGATCAGGGCGACGACGAAGCACATCACAGCCGCGGTCTGGACGGCGATGACCCCCGCGATGATCGTTCCGGTGAGGATGGCGAGATAGGTGCCGGCCTCGACCAGTCCGGTCCCGGCGAGCACCTCCCGGCGTTCGAGATGCTGCGGCAGGACCGCATATTTGATGGGGCCGAAGAAGGTCGAATGGATGCCCATCGCGAGGAGCGCGAGGAGCATGAGCGGGATCGCCGCCTCCATGACCAGGATGTCGAGCCAGCCCATGATCAGGCCGCCGGCGCCGACCGCCATGATGGCGATCTCGCAGCCCTTCACGATTCGGATGATCTTCGCCTTGTCGTTGGCGTCGGCGAGCTGGCCGGACAAAGCCGACAGGGTCAGGAAGGGCAGGATGAAGAGCGCGGTGGCGAGCGCGCTGAACCAGGTCTCGGAGGCCTCGTCGCTCAACACCTGGTAGACGACGAACAGAACCATCGCGTTCTTGAACAGGTTGTCGTTGAACGCGTTCAGGAACTGGGTGACGAACAAGGGCAGGAATCGCCGCTTGCCGAGCAGATGGAGGCCGAGGTCGGAGCTCATGAGAGGATTGCGCCGAGAGAGGCTTGCGTCCGGCCGGACGCGATCAATGCGAGCACTTCAAACCTTCCTGTCGGGCCGGCAGCCGGTGCGGCATAGCCGTTCCCGAACCCGCGAGACAAGGCTTTGGCTCCCAAATGGAGATTGAGCGCGTTAGAGGGCCCGTGATGCTCACGCTGCCCAACCTGCTGACGCTGTCGCGGATCGTCGCGGTGCCGCTGCTGGTCGCCCTGTTGTGGGCGCCCGGCAGGGTGGAATTCGCGCTCGCCTTCGGCCTCTACGCTTTGGTCTGCGTCACCGACTATTTCGACGGCTGGCTGGCGCGGCGGATGAAGACGGTGTCGCGGCTTGGGGCCTTCCTCGATCCGATCGCGGACAAGATCATGGTGGCGGCGGTGCTGCTGATGCTGGTGTCGACCCGGCAGGAGGGCGTCGAGCCGATCATCGCCGGACCGCACATCGTCGCGGCGCTGATCATCCTGCTGCGCGAGATCCTGGTGTCGGGCCTGCGCGAATTCCTCGGCGGACTGCAGGTGTCGGTGCCGGTAAGCCAACTCGCCAAATGGAAGACGACGTTCCAGATGCTCGCCCTCGGGGCGCTGATCCTCGCCGGCGCGGTCGAAGGCGGCTGGGTGCTATGGGTCGGCCTCGCCTGCCTGTGGGCGGCGGCGCTGCTCACCTTGGTGACCGGCTGGGCCTATCTGCGCATCGGCCTCAGGCACATGGCCTGACTTCAGGGCGCGTGCATCGCCTCGACGGTGCGCCGGAATTCGTCGGCGAGATGACCCGGCAAGGCGGCGGCAAAAGCGTCCGACAGCGCCCGATAATACCATAACGAGCCTTCGCGGCCGCCGGTGAACCGGTCCCATAGACCGTCGCCATGGACTCGAAGATCGGCGACGATGGCGCGGGCATTGTGGGTCTTGTCGGCAAGGGAGACGAGCAGGGAGGTGCGGTCCTTGCCCGCGACCGCGGCGACATAGGCTTCCTTGCGAGGCCGCCAGTCCGGCTTGGGGTCGTCCCAGGCATCGGTGCAATCGGCGACGATCCCTGCTACCCGCGGACCGAAGCGGCGTTGGATGTCGGCGAGCCGATCAGCGCCGCCCTGGTCTTCGGCCGCATCGTGCAGAAGGGCGGCGATCGCCTGGTCCTCGTCCGCGCCATGCTCCAAAGCGAGCGAGGCGACGGCAAGCAGATGCGAGACATAAGGGATTTCCGTCCCCTTTCGCTTCTGCTCGCGATGAATGGCGCTGGCATATGCAAGCGCCCGGTCGAAGCGCTCCGTGAGACGGGTCATGCCGCGGCCTTCAATGCATCCGCGAGGAGGCGGAATTCCTTTTCGCGCGGCGAGCCCTTGCGCCACACCAGGGCGATGCGGCGGAAGGCGTGGTCGGCCTTGAGGGCGCGTGCCTCGACGCCGGTATTCTCGAGGATGCCCGCCCGGACCGCCATTTCGGGGACGAGGGTCATGCCGAGGCCGTTGTCGACCATCTGCACCAAAGTGTGGAGCGACGTGCCCATGATCGACGCTTCGGCGCGAAGCTCCGGCCGGTTGCAGGCGGCCAGCGCATGGTCCTTGAGGCAGTGGCCGTCCTCCAGGAGCAGCAATTTGTCCTCGTCGATCACCGCCGGAGCCACCGCATCCGGCAGGTCGTCGGCAGCGCCGGGCGGAAAGGCGATGAGCAGGCGGTCCTCGAACAGGGTCACGCTGTCGACCTCGCCGCAGCGATAGGGGAGGGCGAGCAGGACGCAGTCGAGCGCTCCGCGATGGAGGGAGTCGCAGGCGGCCTGGCTGGTCTCCTCGCGCAGATAGAGGCGAAGGTCGGGCCATTGCTGGCGAAGCCGCGGCAGCAGGGTGGGCAGAAGGAACGGCGCAATCGTTGGGATGACGCCCATGCGCAGCTCGCCCGACAGCGGCTTGCCGGCGGCGCGGACCATGTCGGACAGCTCCTCCGCTTCGCGCAGGATGCGCTGTGCCTTTTCCGCGACGCGCACACCCAGCGGCGTGAACCGAACCACCCGCTTGGTCCGTTCGACCAGGGTGACCCCGATCAGCGATTCCAGCTCCTTGATCCCCGCGGACAAGGTCGACTGGGTGACGAAGCAGGCGTCGGCGGCACGGCCAAAATGGCCGTGCGTGCGCAGCGCCACGAGATATTGGAGCTGCTTGAGAGTGGGAAGGTAGGTGCTCATAGACTCAGTCGATCAATACGCGCGAACTTATCAATTTGTCCATTGCTGCACTGCACCCATATCGGGGCCACGCAGTTTCCAATCCAAACCAAAAATATCAGGAGCACCACCACCGATGCTGACCGTCGGCGACAAACTTCCCGAACTCACCCTGCCGGTTCAGCAGGGCACCGACGCTCTGCCCGCGGGCGAGACGATCAACCTCGCCGAGACCGACGGCAAGTGGAAGATCCTCTTCTACTGGCCGAAGGACTTCACCTTCGTCTGCCCGACCGAGATCGTCGGCTATGGCGACCTCCGCCAGGATTTCGCCGACCGCGACGCGGTCCTGATCGGCGCGTCGACCGATACCGCCCACGTCCACTTCGCGTGGCGCCGGTCGGACGCTGAGCTGGCCACGGCGGACTTCCCCTGGATTGCCGACAATGGCGGCAAGCTCGCCGAAGCGCTCGGCATCCTCGACAAGAACGAGCATGTCGCGTTCCGCGCGACCTTCATCATCGACCCGGACAATGTGATCCAGCATGTCACGGTCAACGGCCTCAACGTCGGCCGCAACCCGGCCGAGACGCTTCGCGTCCTCGACGCGCTGCAGACCGATGAGCTGTGCCCGTGCAACTGGGAAAAGGGTCAGGACGTCCTGCGGCCCGCCGCTTAAGCCCCCTGGGCGGCTTCCCCCTGAGCCGCGACGTCCAACCGGAGGGGCGTGGGAGCATTCCCGCGCCCCTCTTTTTTTAACTCCTCTCCGGACAGGATCGAGGAGGATCATAGGAGTTTTCGATGTCCCTCAAGGAATTCGCCGAGACGCTGCCTGACTATGCCAAGGACCTGCGCCTCAATGTCGGCTCGCTGCTCAACGACCAGGCGCTGGGCGACCAGCGCAAATACGGGCTTCTGCTCGCCTGCGCGCACGGCTCGGGCCACCGCCCGCTGATCGCCGCGGCCGAGGCCGAGGCGGAAGCCAAGCTGACCCCGGAAGCCGCCAATGCGGCGCGCGCCGCGGCGGCGGTGATGGCGATGAACAACGTCTATTACCGCTTCGTCCACCTGTCCTCGAACCCGGTCTATGGGACCCTGCCGGCGAAGCTGCGGATGAACGTGATCGGCAACCCCGGCATCGATAAGGCCGACTTCGAGCTGTTCAGCCTCGCGGTGAGCGCGATGAACGGCTGCGGCATGTGCATCGACAGCCACGAGCGGGTGCTCCAGCAGCACGGCGTCAAGGCCGAGCATATCCAGACCGCCGCCCGCATCGGCGCGGTTCTGAAAGCCGTCGCCACGGTTCACGCCACCCTGTAATTTAAGAAGGAGCACCCCCGTCCCCTCCAGCAAGGGCTGGAGGGGAGTCACTCCGAGCGAGCGACTCCCCTCCGCGCCTTCGCGGAGGGGTTGGGGGTGGTTCTTTTATTCCAGCCCCAGCAGCCAGCGCTGGAGCGAGACGGGCATCACCGCGGCCCCCGGCGCGGTTCGGACCAGCTCGGCGCGGTGCGCCATGATCCATTCTAGGCACTGGGTCCGCGTCTCGAACACCGGATAATTGTCGCGGGCGGGACGGCGACTGTGCTCGTCGATCAGGAAGCGTGCGCCCGAGCGGCAGCCGGGCATTCCAGGCCAGTCGCGATGCGGGGCGCGCACCGCAGGCGCCCACCAGGTGTGAGTCGAATCGAGAGCCTCGGCGCCCGCGCGATCCATCGCCTCATCCTCTCCCGCGGACATCCTCCCCGGGCCGTGCCGGCGAGGAACTTCCCACCTCAGGCAGCCAGGTCGAAGCGGTCGGCGTTCATCACCTTGGTCCAGGCCGCCACGAAGTCGCGAACGAACTTCTCCTGGCCGCCTTTCTGCGCATAGACCTCGCACACGGCGCGCAGCTCCGCGTTCGACCCGAAGATCAGGTCGGCCCTTGTAGCCCGCCATGTCTCGTGGCCCCCGGCACGGTCGGTCGCGACATATTCCTCATCGCCGGAACCATCGACCGCCTTCCAGACATTGGTCATGTCGAGCAGGTTCACGAAGAAGTCGTTGGTGAGCTGGCCCGACCGCTTGGTGAGGTGGCCGTGGCCGCGCTCGCCATGATTGGCGCCGAGCACGCGCAGGCCGCCGACCAGAACGACCATCTCGGGAACCGAGAGGCCGAGCAGCGACGCCCGATCGAGCATCATCTCCTCGGTCTTCACCGCCAGCTTCTTCTTGCCGACATAGTTGCGGAAGGCGTCGGCCTCAGGCTCCATTACCGCGAAGCTCTCGGCGTCGGTCTGCTCCTGTGTGGCATCACCGCGGCCGCCGGTGAACGGGACGTTGGTCGCGCCCGCTTTCTCGAGGCCGACCACGCCGCCGAGCACGATCGCGTCCGCCATGCTGAGATTGCCGCGCAGGCCGTCGAGCGTGGCGAGCACCTTTGCGAGCATCTCGGGCTCGTTGACCTCCCAATCCTTCTGCGGCGCGAGGCGAACGCGCGCGCCGTTGGCGCCGCCGCGATGGTCCGACTTGCGATAGGTCGAGCCCGAGGCCCAGGCGGTCTTGATCAGCTGGCTGACGGTGAGGCCGCTATCCGCGATCTGCGTCTTCACCGCCGCGACATCGGCATCCGATGGCTTAACGCCGGCGGGGACTGGATCCTGCCAGATCAGGTCCTCGGCCGGGACCTCCGGCCCGAGGTAGCGGACCTTGGGCCCCATGTCGCGGTGGGTCAGCTTGAACCAGGCGCGGGCGAACGCGTCCTTGAACGCCTCGTGGTCGTTCCTGAACTTCTCGCTGATGACGCGGAACTCGGGATCGACCTTGAGCGCCATGTCGGCGGTCGTCATCATCGTCGGGACCTTCTTGTTGGGGTCCCAGGCCGCCGGAGCCATGTCTTCTTCGCGCTGGTTGATCGGCTGCCACTGCTGCGCGCCGGCGGGCGAACGGACCAGCTCGTATTCGTAGTCGAGTAGCAGGCGGAAGTAGTTCTCGCTCCACTGCGTCGGCGTGTTGACCCACGAGCCTTCGATGCCGCTGGTCACGGTGTGCTCGCCGATCCCGCCATGCTCCTCGCCGCTGACCCAGCCGAAGCCCTGCGCGGCGAGGTCGCCGCCTGCGGGGGCGTGGCCGAGAGTCGAGGGATCGCCGTTGCCGTGCGCCTTGCCGAAGGTGTGGCCGCCGGCGGTGAGCGCGACGGTCTCCTCGTGGTTCATCGCCATGCGGTGGAAGGTTTCCTTGATGTCGCGCGCCGACTGCAGCGGATCGGGGTTGCCGCCCGGGCCCTCGGGGTTGACGTAGATGAGGCCCATCTGGATCGCGGCGAGCGGACCCTCGAGCTCGTGCATGCCGTGCTCGGGGGCGATGCGCGTCTGCACGCCCTGGTTGACCCATTTGTCCTCCGAGCCCCAGTAGATGTCGCGCTCGGGCTCGAACACGTCGGCGCGGCCGCCGCCAAAGCCGAACACCGGGCCGCCCATGCTCTCGATCGCGACGTTGCCGGCCAGGATGAACAGGTCGGCCCAGCTGATGTTCTCGCCATATTTCTGCTTGATCGGCCACAGCAGGCGGCGCGCCTTGTCGAGGTTGCCGTTGTCGGGCCAGCTGTCGAGCGGGGCGAAGCGCTGCTGCCCGCTATTGGCGCCGCCGCGGCCGTCGGCGGTGCGATAGGTCCCCGCCGCGTGCCAAGCCATGCGGATGAAGAAGGGCCCGTAATGGCCGTAATCGGCCGGCCACCAGGGCTGGCTGTCGGTCATCAGCGCATTGAGGTCGGCCTTGAGCGCGGCGTAGTCGAGCTTCTTGAAAGCGGCGGCATAGTCGAAATCCTCGCCCATCGGGTTGGTCGGGCCGTTGGGATTGAGGATCTCGGTGGCCAGCATCTCCGGCCACCAGTCCTTGTTGGTGCGCCCCAGCAGGGCGCGCACGCCGCCGTCGCCGCCAGCCGGGCAGCCGCCCGCGATCGAACCAGTCTTTGCGTCCATCTTGTCTCTCCGATGCTGTGCTGCGCCGAGTCGCTCCACCGCGGGGCGGCGGAGAATGGGGCGACGCTAGACCTGTCGGGCTCATCGGAGAAACGACTTAAACCGGCTTTGCTGATCGATCTGGCAAATGACGCGGCGCAACAGGAAGGACTGCTGCGCCGCGCAAAAGCTCAGCCGACTCCGGTGTCTTTCTGGTGCGTCGGCATCAGCCACACGGTGCCGCGCCCGCGAAGCACATAGACCAGGCCCTCGCCGGACCGCATCGCGTTGCGCAGGCCCGAGACGAGCGGGCGGAGCTCGACCTGGAGGCTCGCCGAATACATCAGCATGAGGTCGCCATCGACGGTGAGCTCGCCATTGCCGTCGAGCTCGATCGCCTCGATCTCGTCGACCGGTACCGGGGATTCGACCACGAACACGCCGGCGCCCTCGAGTTTGGGCTGCATCAGGCCCGCGCCCGACAGAGCGCCCGAGATGCTCGTGTGCATGTGGGTCTTGAGCTGGATCGTGCCCTCGCAGGCGTAGAAGGCCTTGTCGTCGAGCAGAAGCGCGTCGCCCGGCCCGTCCATCTCGGCGATGATGAACTCCTTGTGGGTGAGCTCGGTCCACACCTCGCCATTGCCGGAGAAGCGCGTCGAGAAGGCGCTCTCGCCGGTTCCGGCCGACTGAATGGCGCGCTTGAAGAAGCCGGCATTGGGATCGTTCTTCTGGACCTCGGCGGTGATGCGCCCGTTGGAATATTGAAAGGCGCCGGGCTCGAGCAGCGCCGAGCCACCGTCGAGCTTCAGGCGCACCTGGCGCCCGATCTGGGTCTGGCGGCCGACATAGGTGACCACGTTGCGGGTCACCTGATAGACCTCGATCGTGCAGCCGCGGCCGGCCTTGCTGTCGATCAGCTTGCGGAATTCGGACATGCGAGAATCTCCCCCTCTGGAGCCGTTCCGCAGCATGATTAGCGCGCCTTGGTGCCCCCACGAAGATCAAACGACCAAAAGGCTGGATCGGGCGGCGAACGCTCCGGCTGGAAATACGCCGCGCCGCAAACTATCTTTTCACCGGTGGGGGCTAGGAGTGTCGGAATGTTGTCGGGCTTCGCCGCCTATCTCGACTCGGTCAAGGCGCGCGATCCCGCGCCTCGGAGCCGGTGGGAGATCCTGCTTTACCCGGGCGTGTGGGCGCTCGGTTTCCATCGCGTCGCTCACTGGCTGTTCGGCGGCGAGCTCTATTTCCTCGCGCGCCTAGTCAACCACATGGCGCGCTTCTTCACCGCGATCGACATCCATCCCGGCGCGAAGATCGGTCGCAACTTCTTCATCGACCACGGCTTCACCGTGATCGGCGAGACGGCTGAGATCGGTGACGACGTGACCATCTACCAGAACGTCACCCTGGGCGGGACCAACCCGACCGACGGAATCGCCGGCAAGCGCCACCCGACGATCGGCGACGGCGCCATCATCGGCTCGGGCGCGCAGGTGCTTGGGCCGATCATCGTCGGCGCCCGCGCCCGGATCGGCGCCAATGCGGTGGTGACCAAGGACGTGCCCGAGGGCGCAACGATGACCGGCATCCCGGCGAAGCCGACTTTGGTCGAGGCCGAGCATTATCAGAAGGACTTCGTGCCCTACGGCACGCCCTGCTCGGAGGCGTGCGACCCGATGGGGCAGAAGCTCGAGCAGCTCCAGGGCGAGGTCGAGCGGCTGCGCAAGAAGCTCGCGGAACTGGCCGAGGAGCGCGATCAGGGGCGCCGCGATCCGGAGCGCCGCGGTGCCAAGGCAGGCGACCGCGCCTGATGGGGACCGTCCACCCTTTTCCGGTGGCGACATCGCAAGTCGGTTTCGAGCGCGGGGAGCTCGCGCGCATCGTCGACCTTTACGGCCGCATGGTCGCCGCCGGCATGTGGAAGGATTACGCGATCCAGTTCAGCCGCGAGGCGGCGAGCTTCTGCGCCTTCCGTCGCGCCGCCGAGCATCCTGAATACCGCATCGAGAAGCGCCCCGCCTTGCGCCACCGCCAGGGCATGTGGTCGTTGGTCGGCGAGGACGGCCGAGTGCTGCGCCGCGGCCATGAACTCGGCCCGATCCTGGCGCCGGTCGAGCGAAGGCTGCTCAAGGTCGTGAACGAGTAGCCACGAAATAAGAGCCCCGACCGGGGCCGGGGCTCAGTTGCTTCCCATATTGCTGACCCCAGACTCAAGCCGAGGGGCAGCGGTGTCAGGCGCTCAGCGCCTGTCGGTCGACAGGGGCCAGCCGCACCTTCAGATGCTCGGGCAGCGGGCCGATCACCGTGCGGCGGGTCTGCGCCCAGAAGGCGGAGAGCATCAGCAGCGCGGAGCCGATCACGAGGGCGGTCAGCGCGAAGCTCAACTCGACCGCGCCGTAGGTCTGGAACAGGCTGTTGAGCGCGTAGAGCACATAGGCGAGCGCCGACACGAGCAGGGCGCGCCGGTCGACCGCCACCGCGGCAACTCCGAGCAGGATGTAGAGCGCGATGACCAGCGCCGATTCCGCCGGCTGAACCACCCCTTCGGTGAGGCCGAGCAGGGCGAAGACGGGGTGGACGATCATCGGCGCCGCCAGCAGGTGGAGCCAGAAGGCGACGTCGGAGCGGCGGGTCTCGCGCCGCGGGTCCGAGGAGTCCCAGCGCATCGCCAGCGCGAACACGCCGATTCCGAGCAGCAGCACCGCCACCAGGAACAGGCTGTTCTCACCCGGATCGCCGTCCTGCGGAAGCGCCGAGACGACCAGCGACAGGATCAAGGCCGCGAGCGCGGCCGTCCCGGCGGCGACGGTGATCGGGACTCGGAAGCGCTGCCAGTGCAGCCAGGCCGCGCCGGCGGCGACGGCGGCGGCGCCGGCGAGCAGCATTGCGAAGGCGGTCTGGTTGTCGTCGAACCGGTCCGCCCCGATGGCAATGCCGGCGCCGACCAAGACGGTCTCGAACACGCCGCCGACAAAGGCGAGGAGAAGGATGATGCTGGGCAGCGCCATCCGGCGCTTGCGGGTGAAGAATTCGGCGAGGCTCCACGCCACGCCCGCGACGAACAGGCCGGCGAAGGGCGAGGGGCCGTCGAAATCGATGTGCGGCGGAATCGTGTTGGCCAGCCAGCCGACCGCGACCAGCATGATCACCGCCGCCAGGCCGACGAAGATATCGTTGAAGCCGGTGAGCAGCCGGAAATGCTCCTCGTCCGCGGCCGGCAGTGACTTCTCTCGGGCCACGAAATCGCGCAATTGCCGCGCTGCCTCGGGGCTCAGCGCCCCGGCGGCGACCGCGGCCTCGAGATCGCTCTCGCTGTACATGTGATATCCTCCCACCCTGTCGTGCGGGCGGGTTTAGCACAGGTGTATTGTCGTAGCAATACAGCAAGAAGTACCACGCCGGCTCCTCCAGCAAGAGCTGGAAGGAAGAGCCTACGCACGCGGCGGGCGGCTCCAGTCGCCCGCCGCCGCCATCCACAGGCTGAGCGCCGCAAGCGCCGCGGTCTCGGCGCGCAGGATGCGCGGGCCCAGCGCGACGGCGCGCGCGGAGGGGACGGCACGGATCGCCTCGCGCTCTTCTGCGGTGAAGCCGCCTTCCGGCCCGATCAGGATCGCCGCGGGGCCGGGCTTGGCCGCCTCCTGCAGCGGCTCGCCGCCTTCCTCGTCGGCGAACAGCAGAGCCCGTTCCGCCGGCCACTCCTTCAGCAGCTTGTCCAGCTTCACCGGCTCGGCCAGCTCGGGCAGGGCGGCGCGGTCGCATTGCTCGGCCGCCTCGATGCTGATCGCGCGCAGGCGATCGAGATTGACCCTGTCGACCACGGTGCGCTGAGTCACCACCGGCACGAGCCGCGCAACGCCCAGCTCGGTTGCCTTCTCGATCATCCAGTCGAGCGGCGCCCGCTTCACCGGCGCGAACAGGAGCCACAGGTCTGGCACCTCCTCGCGCGGGCGCAGGTGGCGCGTGACCGCCAGCGTGACCCGCTTGCGCCCGGCCTCCTCGATCCGCGCCAGCCATTCACCGGTCCGGTCGTCGAACAGTTTCACTTCTGCGCCCGGCCCGAGGCGCAACACGTTGCCGAGATAATTGGCGGGCGCGCCGTCGAGAGTGAGGCTGAGGCCGTCGGACAGCGCCTGCTCAACGAACAGGCGCGGAAGGCTCGAGGGCGGCCAGGCGGGCGTAGCAGGCATTGCCTGACCTATCCGCTCGTCCCGAGCGAAGTCGAGGGGCGCTGGCATAAAGGTCGGCGCGGACGCCCCTCGACTGCGCTCGGGACGAGCGATTAGTAGGCGCATGGCATCCGCCCCAACCGACATCGTCCCGGATTCCGAGCAGCGCGGGCTGATCGGCGCGCTTCCCGCCGCCGCTCGCCCCTATGCTTCGCTGATCCGGCTCGACCGGCCGATCGGCGCGTGGCTGCTGTTCTGGCCCGGAGCCTGGGCCATCGCGCTCGCCGGCATGGGCGGCGGGCCGCTCGAGCCCGTGGGCTGGACCCTGATCGCCTGGTTTGCGCTCGGCGCCTTCGCGATGCGCAGCGCCGGCTGCGTCTATAACGACATCATCGACCGCGACCTCGACGCGCAGGTCGAGCGCACGCGGCTGCGCCCGCTCGCCAGCAAGCGAGTGTCGCTGAAAGGCGCCTGGGCCCTGCTCATCGGCATGAGCCTGATCGGCCTCGTCGTCCTGCTCCAGCTCCGCCCCCTCGCCCAGCTGATCGCCCTCGGTAGCCTCGCGCTCGTCGCCGCTTATCCGTTCATGAAGAGGATCACCTGGTGGCCGCAGGCGTGGCTCGGCCTCGTCTTCTCCTGGGCGGCGCTGGTCGGCTGGCCGGCGGTGCGCGGCATGATCGATGCGCCGGCGCTGCTCCTTTATGCCGGGTCGATCTTCTGGGTGATCGGCTACGACACCGTCTATGCGCTGCAGGACAAGGAGGACGACGCCCTGGTCGGCGTCAAATCGTCCGCGCGCGCCCTCGGTCGCCACGCCCGCTTCGGCATCGCGATCTGCTACCTGCTCGCGCTGGCTCTGTGGGCCGCCGCCTTCTGGACCCTGCGGCCGCAATGGCTCGGGCTCGTCGCCCTCGTGCCGATGGCGGCGCATCTCGCGCTTCAAGTGATCCGCCTGAACCCGGATGACGGCACTCAGGCGCTCGCCACCTTCCGTTCCAACCGCTTCGCCGGCCTGCTGATGTTCCTTGCCTGCCTGGTGATCGGCACCACGGCCTGAGCGGCGCCCTTGCCCGGCGCCGCCACCGGCCCTAAGTCCGCCGCCTCATGCTGAACGTTGATCAAGCCGAGGCGCGCGCCGGCGCCCTCATCGATGCTGCCCGCAAGGCAGGCGCCGACGCCGCCGACGTCCTCTATGTCGGCGAAGCCTCGCTCGGCATCCAGGTGCGCCTGGGCGAACTCGAGGATGTCGGCCGCTCGGAAGGCGAGGAGATCGGCCTCCGCCTGTTCATCGGCACCCGCTCCGCCAGCGTGTCCTCGTCCGACCTGTCGGCCGACGCGCTCGCCGCGCTGGTCGAGCGCGCGGTCGCGATGGCGAGGGAGGCGCCTGAGGACCCCCATGCCGGGCTCGCGCCGGAAGAATTGCTGTTCCGCGGCGACCTGCTGCCGCTTGAGAGCGACGACGGCGCCGACCCGTCGCCCGCCGAATTGAAGCAGCGCGCGCTCGCCATGGAGGCGGCCGCGCGCGGCGTCGCGGGGGTCACCAACAGCGAGGGGGCAGGAGTCAGCGCCGGCCGCAGCGTGTTCGCGCTGGCGACCAGCCACGGTTTCTGCCGTGGCTACCATTCCAGCCACTATTCGGCCGGCGTGAGCGTCGTCGGCGGCGAGGGCGGCGCGATGCAGCGCGACCATGCCAGCCACAATGCCCGCCATTTCGCCGATCTCGACGGCCCCGAGACGCTCGGCCGACTCGCCGGCGAGCGCACCGTGAAGCGCCTCAACCCGGGCAAGCTGGCCAGCGGCGTGATGCCGATCGTCTTCGATCCGCGCATCGGCGGCGGCCTCGTCGGCCATCTCGTCTCGGCCATGTCGGGCCCGGCCATCGCCCGCCGCACGAGCTTCCTGCTCGGCCGCGAAGGCGAGCAGATCTTGCCCGAAGGCCTGTCGGTCATCGACGACCCGCACCGCATCCGCGGCCT
The DNA here is from genome assembly GCF_011320075.1 of Sphingosinicella sp. YJ22. Lineage (GTDB taxonomy): Bacteria > Pseudomonadota > Alphaproteobacteria > Sphingomonadales > Sphingomonadaceae > Allosphingosinicella. The sequence continues at coordinate 82,405 of NZ_JAANPA010000007.1, forward strand.
TCGCTCGCGCCCCTTCGATGGCGAGGGCGTCGCGACTGCGCGCCGCGCGCTGGTCGACAACGGGCGGCTCGCCGACTGGCTTCTCAACAGCGCCTCGGCCCGCCAACTCGGCCTCGCGCCCAACGGCCATGCCACCCGCGGCGTCGGCGGCGCTCCGGGCGTCGGCGCGACCAACGTCCACCTCACCGCCGGCACGCAGAGCCCTTCCGAGCTGATCGCCGATATCGGCTTGGGCCTCTACGTCACGGAAATGATCGGTCAGGGCATCAACCCGGTCACCGGCGACTATAGTCGCGGCGCGAGCGGCTTCATCATCCGCAATGGAGAGCTCGCCGAGCCTGTCGCGGAGATCACCGTCGCCGGGAATTTGCTCGACATGTACCGCACGCTCAGCGCGGCGGACGATTTGGAACATCGCCGCGCGGTCAATGTTCCCACACTGCGTGTCGAAGGAATGACGGTCGCCGGTGCTTGAGGACATCGCAGAGATCACCGCCGAGGCCGGGCGAATCGCGCTCGGGCGCTGCGGCACCGATTACAAAAGATGGGAGAAGGAGCCGGGCCACCCGGTCTGCGACATCGACCTCGAGGTCGACAATTTCCTCCGCGAGCAGCTGATCGCCCTCGACCCCGAGGCGGGCTGGCTGTCCGAGGAGACCGCCGACGAATCCGACCGGATCGAGCGCAAGCGAGTCTGGGTCGTCGACCCGATCGACGGCACCCGCGACTATCTGCGCGGAAGGACCGGCTGGGCGGTGTCGGTGGCGCTGGTCGAGAACCGGGCGGTCAAATATGGCGTGCTTTCCGCACCGCAGCGCGAGGAATTGTGGAGCGCGGAAGCGGGGCGCGGCGCCTGGCGCAACGGCCAGCCGATCCGCTGCAGCGAGCGCGGTGAGCTGGTCGGCGCCCGGGTGCCGGCGGACAGCCTTCCCAAGGTCGACCGCGACCTCGTCATGGTCGCCAAGCCCAACTCCATCGCGCTTCGCATCGCCATGGTCGGCGCCGGCGAGGCAGACCTGGTGGCCACCCTGCGCTGGGGCCGCGAATGGGACATCGCCGCAGCCATTCTGATCGCCGCCGAGGCGGGCGCGTCGGTCACCGGCGCGCTCGGCCAGCCGCTCACCTTCAACAGTCCCGACGCCGCCGCCTTCGGCGTTCTCGCCTCGTCGCCCGGCATCCACGGGCAGGCCGTCGAGCGCCTCCGCGAACGCGCGATGGCGGTGGTCTAGGCGACCGGCGGCAGCCCCAGCCGCGGGATCTCGATCTTCGGGCAGCGGTTCATCACGACCTTGAGGCCGGCGGCTTCCGCCCGCGCCGCGGCTTCCTCGTTGATCACGCCGATTTGCAGCCACACCGACTTGGCGCCCGCGGCGATAGCCTCGTCGACCGCCTCGCCGGCGGCGGCGGGGCGGCGGAAGATGTCGACCATGTCGATCGGCTCGCCGATCTGGGAAAGCTCACGCCAGACATATTCGCCGTGGACATGCTCGCCGGTGATCTGCGGATTGACCGGAATCACGCGATAGCCCTGGCTTTGCAGGTAGCGCATCACGCCATAGCTCGGCCGGTCGGGCCGGTCGGACGCGCCGATCATCGCGATGGTCCGGGTTCCGCTCAGCAGCTCGGCAATGTCCTCGTCACGCTCCAGGGGCATCATTCACCTCCTTGTCAGCGGCCGACCTGCTCCAGCAGCCGCCCCGCAATGTCGCGGAAGATCCCGGCCTCGTAATCGTCGCCGGCGGCCGGCGGTTCCCCGGCGTCGCTCGCCTCGCGGATCGACAGGGTGAGGGGGACCCGGCCGAGGAAGGGGATGCCCATCACCCGCGCCGCAGCCTCGGCGCCGCCCGATCCGAACGGGTCGCTGACCTGGGCGCAGTGCGGGCACTGGTAGCCGGCCATGTTCTCGACCAAGCCGATGATCGGCACGTCCATCTTGCGGAACAGGTCGATGGCGCGGGTCGCGTCGATCAGCGCGAGGTCCTGCGGGGTCGACACGATCACCGCCCCCGCCGGCTTCCATTTCTGGACCAGCGTCATCTGAACGTCGCCCGTGCCGGGCGGCAGATCGACGATCATGATCTCGGTGTCGCCCCAGTCGCCGTCCATCAGATTGCCGAGCGCGCTCGCGGTCATCGGCCCGCGCCAGGCGACGGCGCTGCCCGGCTCGATCAGCTGGCCGATCGACAGCATCTTCACGCCATGGGTGTCGACCGGCACGATCTGCTGGTCGTGAAGCTCAGGCCGGCTGTGGTTGCCCATGATGCGCGGCTGGGATGGGCCGTAGATGTCGGCGTCGACCAGGCCCACTTTCTTGCCCAGCCGCGCCAGCGATACGGCGAGATTGGCGGACAGGGTCGACTTGCCGACGCCGCCCTTGCCGCTGCCGACGGCGATGATCAGCCGCTCAACCTTGTCGACGCTCATCGCGACTCGGCTGTCGGTCACCCCGGGGACGCCGACCAGGGCCGCGCGGATGCGCCGCTCGAGCGCCGCGCGCTCCTCGGCGGCGATTCCGGTCGCGTCGATGACGATCGTCGCTTGCCCCTCCTTCACCCGCGCGAGCTGGATCCTTTCGGCATCGACGAGGGGGGCAAGGGCGTCGCGAACGGCTTGGGTCGGGTCGGTCATGTCGCGCGGACGGATAGGCGATAAGCCGTCCCTTGCCACTGTTTTTCCGCGGATCGCTACCTATAAGGACCTTCATGAGACGATTGTTGAGCTGGGGCTGGCGCGGACTTGCCATGGGTGAAAATCGTGGCCCCTGGGGCGGCCGTGGGTCTGGCGAAGGCGGCGACGACGGGGCCGGCGGCGACGGATCGGGCGGCGGCGGTGGCGGCGGCCCGCGCAATCCCTGGGGCCAGCCCGGCCCGCGGCGCCGGCGTCCCG
>NZ_JAANPA010000070.1 GCF_011320075.1 Sphingosinicella sp. YJ22
GTCTTGCGCGGGCGCGGCGGGTCCGCCGCCTGCGCGGCGAGCGCGGCGGGGGTCGCGGCGCCGAGCAGGAATGCGAGCAGGCGGCGCTTCAGAAACAGCCCCCCGCCGGGTGGGCATTTGTCCCCGGCGCGGGCGGGGCAGAGCCGTCGCCATAGGGGCCGATCGGCCGGACGACGAGTTGGCTGACCTGTCCGCTCGCCCGCACCGAGGCGCACTGGCCGCGCAGAACGCCGGATGCGTCGATCACGCTCAAATCGCGGTTGACCGTGCCGCTGCTGATGTCGCCGACCGTCGCCTCGAGCAGGAAGGCGCCGTCGACCGCGACGCGGTTGAAGCGGTCGGCCGAGCGGATGAAGAAATCGGTCGCGATCTGGACATTGGCGCCGCCTTCCTGGCCGAGCGCGAGGATCTGGCCGCCATTGGTGATGATCGCAAGCGGCCGGGCGATGAAGATTCGGCCGCCGGTGCCGGGCCCGGACGAGGTGGTGATCAGCGACGGCGTGCCCTGGCTTTGCAGCACCAGCAGGCCGGTTTCGGGCATGAAGATCTCGATCGTGCCGGCCGCGCCGTTGAGCGAGCTGGTCGACAGCCGCGCGCCGCCGAGCAGGCTCAGCTGCTCGGTGGTCATGAAGATGGCCCCGGCGCTGCCGACTCCGTCGAAGCCGTTGGCGCTCGAGATCGCCGCTTCCTCGCCGATCAGAGTGACGCGCGGCGCCTGGATGAGAATTCCGCCCGCCTCGCTGGCGCTGTTCGAATTGGTGCGGATCGAGCCGTCGAGCAGCACCAGCTCGCCCGCCTCGATGGCGACGATGCCGCTTCGTCCGGTCGAGCCGTCCTGGACGATCGTGGTGATGTGGCCGTGGTCCAGGAGGATCCGGCCATCGGCCGCGATGCCGACGGTCCCGGCATCGCCGGAGCCGCTCGTGCTGCTGGTGATGATGCTGTTGCCCGACACCGAGATGTCGTCCGCGACAATGCCGATGTCGCCGGCATCGCCGCTTGGTGCCGGACAGCTGGCGCACCCAGGCGTCTGCTCCGAGCTGGTCGTGATGAGCGCACCATTGCCGAGCTCGATCACCCGGGCGGCGATGGTCACGTTGCCCGCATCGCCTGACGCAGCGGTCGCGGATCCGATCACGCCGCCGTCGACCCGCAGCTGGTCGACCGCGATCGCCACATCGCCGCCTTGCCCGGCGGTTGCGGTGCTCGACGAGATGAGCGGCCGTTCAACGCCTTCGAATCCGCCGTGCCGTGCCGTCATGACCAGCCGGTCCGCGTCGATGACGATATTGCCCGCTGCGCCGCCGGGCAGGCAATCGGCCCCGACGCAATCGTTCAGGGCCTGGCTTTCGATCGACGACCGACCGTCCATCACCAGTGCGCCGACGGCGATATCGATGAAGCCGGCGCGGCCGGTGGCGAGGGTCGACGAGCTCACTTGCCCGTCGTCCAGGTGCAGGCGATCCGCCCGAAGAGTGATTCCGCCGGCATCGCCGTCGTTGAACGTCTCGGCGCTCACGCTGCCCCCGGAACGCAGTTGGATGTCGCGGGCGACGAGGAGGATCTCGCCGCCGTCGCCTTGCCCGGGAGGAGCGCTGCCGAGCGACCGGCCATCGCCGGTGCTGCTCGCCACGATCGCTTCTGTCTCAATGAGGATGATTCCCCGCGCCTCGAGCCGGATCGTGCCGCCCTGGCCGGATCCGAAGGTGCTGCTCTCAAAGCCGGTGCGCGCGCCGCTCGCGCGGATATTCTGGGCAACGACGTCGATCAGCCCGGCGCGGCCAGTCTGCGCGGCGCTCGAGCTGATGAACGCGGCGCCGGCCATCGGCGGGTTGCCGGGCTGTCCGACGAGGTCGAGGTCGCCGCTCAGACGGATGCGAATGGTTCCCGCGTCGCCGCCGCCCAGTCCCTGCGAAGTGATCACAGTGGCGCCGCCCTGACGGTCGGGCGCCTCCAGCCGAAGCGAGCGGGCGGCGATCTCGATGTCGCCGGCGGCGCCGAGAGGGCCGCAGCCGGTTTCGGAGCAGGCGCGACCGCTGTCCGACGCGATCTCGCTTCCGTCCCGAAGCACGATATCGTCGATGAGAATGCGGATCGCGCCGCCGCTCCCGGGACCGGCCGTGTCGGCGCGGATCGCCGAATTGCCGCCGAGCAGCAGACGCGACGCCCCGTCGCCGAGCCCAGCGATGGTGACGTTGCCCGCATTGCCGGTCGATCCGAGCATCGCCGCCGACGTGATCCGGGACTCTCCCAGCAGCCTGAGATCGCCGGCGGTGATGGTGATGCTCCCGGCGTCGCCAGCGTCGCGGCTGTTTGTGCTGATCGTGCTGCCGACGAGCTCCGCATCGCGCGCGGAAACCGACACGAAGCCGCCGCGCCCGGGATTGAGAGTATCGGCGGTAATCTCGCTTCCGGTCAGGCGGAGCCTGTCCGTTTCGATGAGGATCGCGCCGGCATCGTTGGAGTCGCCGCACGGCTCGCAGCCAAGGCCGCCGACGTCCGATCGGATCGAGGAATTGTCGAGCGCGATTTCGTCGGCGCGAAGCCTGATCAGGCCGCTGACGCCGCCGCCGAATGAATTGGCCGAGATGCGGGCATCGTTGCGCAGGAATATGGCGCGCGCGTCGACCAGGATGTCACCGCTGCGCACCCCTGGGACGAGGCCGATGGTACGCGAGTCGATGTCGGCGCCGTCGATCAGCAAGTCGCCGGTCAGATCGATCAGAATCGAGCCGGCGTCCGCCTCTTGGCCGAAGCTGCCGATGAAGGCGTTGGCGACCTCCAGCGATCCGCCGCGCAGCACCAGATTGCCGGCGCGCTGGGTGCCGGAGGTCGTGGTTCCAAGGAGCGCGAAGCCGCCCGCCTGACTCGCCTCGCCGCGGATGATTATCGTCGGCGCTTCGATGGTGATGCCGCTCGCTGCAGCAGTGCCGGACCCGGTCGCAAAGGTGCGCGTGGCCACCTCGCTATTGCCCAGGATGGACAGGGTTCCGCCGCTTCGCAGGGTGAGCGGCCCGGCCGTTCCGGTGCCGTTTTCGATCAGCACCCGAGCATCCTGCAAGACGAGCGAGTCGCGCGCAGCCACGACGATGCCGGGACCGAGTCCGCTGTCCGGCTCGGCGAGCAAGGCGGCGCGATTGATCGTCACGACGCCGGCGGCGAGCTGAATGCCGCCGTCGCCGCGCGCCGAGAGGCGAGTATCGAAGCCGAGGGGAGTGGACGCAGGCGCCGTCCCGACGATGTCGATCCGACCGGCAAGGTCGGCGGGAAGCGGGGCCGTTGTCGCAATCGTCGCGCTGCCCGCTCCGACCGCGGCGATGCGGATGCTCGACGCGTCGATGATGGTCTCGCGCAGCGCGACATTCGCGGCGGAGAGGGAGAGGTCGCCGGGACGGGCGAGGAGTGGGCCGGCGCCGTTGGCGACGATCGCGCCCTGGCCGCCGACGAAGCCGAAGGCGGCGGGCGAGGCGACCGAGAAGGTCGAGCCGCCGGGCGTGGCGACGGTGAAGCTCGGTCCGGCGGCGAAATGCAGCTGCTGGGCCGTCGAGAAATGGGCGGCGGCGGGGACGTTCACCTGCGCGCCCTGGCCGAAGACCACTCCCGCCGGGTTGATGAACCAGAAGTCGGCGTTGGGGATCGCGGTGGAATCGATCCGGCCGTTGATGTTGGAGGGATCGCCGCCGGTGACCCGGTTGACGACGTTGGCGATGGTCGCGGGATTGCCGCCGCTGTGCACCCAGCGGGCGATGCCGCCCTGGCCGAGGTCGAAGCGCGAGAAGCTGTGGAACAGGTTGGGGCCGGCGCGGGTGCCGCCGTCGATGGTGGTGACGTTGCCGACGCGGTTGGTGGTGGTGCCGAGGCTGAGGGGCGGGGCGGCATCGGGCGTGATGTTGGTCGGCTCGCCCGACTGGGCGGCCGCCGCCTGCGCCCAGGCGAGGGCCGGCAGCGAGGCAAGGAGGAGCCGCCGCTTTCTCACCGCCAGGCGCCGAGCAGGGCGAAGGCGGCCCAGATGTTGGGATCGGCATTGGCGCCGCCGCCGTCGATCAGCGCGAGCTGCGCCTCGCGCAGCGCCTCCGAGCGCGAGCGGCCGGCGCTGTAGCGCTGGTAGAATTGGCGCATCAGCTCGGCGGTGCCCGCGTCATTGACCTGCCAAAGCGAGCCGATGACGCTTCGAGCGCCGGCCTGAACCGCCGCGCCGGCGAGGCCCATGCTGGCCTCGTCGTCGCCGACCGCGGTCTCGCAGGCGGACAGGATGATGAGGTCGATGGCGTCGCCGCGGAGCCGCGTGCCGGCGATCAGTTCGCGAAGCTCGGACAGGCGGATCACCTCGCCATTGGCGACGATGAAGGCGCGGTCGGAGCGACCGTTGAACGCGGCGTGGGTGGCGAGGTGGAGGACGTCGATCCTTCCGCCGAGGGCGCCGACGAGATCGGAGCGGGTGAAGTCGGGGACGAGCCGGCCGCGCCCGGCGAAACCGACGGCGATCTCGGCTTCGCGGGTGGTGCCTTCCAGCTCGGCGAAGCGGCCGACTGGCAGAACCATCTCGCGCTGAAGCGAGGCGGCGACGACGCTGAGCGCGCCGCCGTCCGCCGATCCCGCCGGCTGCGAGAAAGCGAGGGCGGGAATGGTGCTCAGCCGAGTCTGCTGGACGAGGTAGCGCCCGTCCGGCGCGATCAGCGCCGAGAAGGGCAGGGCGCGAAGCGCGCCGTCGGGCACGACGGCGAGCATCGCGTCGGGGCCGAGCCGGTCGGCAACGGGGGCGATGAGGACGTCGTAGAGCCGGCGCGACGCCTCACGCCAGCCGTCCTGGCCGTAGCTCAAGGGCACGGCCACCGCCTCGACGAGCCGCGCAATTTCGGCGCGGCCGACGCTGCGGTTGGGCGCGAGCCGGCGGTAGCGCGGCGCGCCGTCGCCATCGCCGCGCGAGACGACGAGCAGCTCGACCCGGTCGGGGAGGAGCAAAGGGTAGAGGATGGTCTCGCCGGACCTCAGCTCGTCGAGCCGCGACGCCTGGCGCGGCGGCAGGCATTCGCTGCCGAAGGCGCTCTGAAGCTCGGCCTGGCGATAGGCCTCGACGATCTCCTGGGCGCGGCGGATGCGGCCGGTCTCGTCCTGTCCTTGCGCACCCTCCAGCTGCACCTCGGCGGCGGCGATGAACACGTCGCGCATATAGAGCGAGAAGCTCGATTCCTCGGTCAGCGGGTCGAGGCGCGGGAGCAGCGGGCGGAGGTTGTCGAGCGCGACATAGGCCGCGTGGATGTGGGCGGCGCGGTTGGCCGGGTCGGCCTCGGCGAGCAGCAGGTAATGGAGCGGCAGGCGCGCCGGGATCGGGCGGCGGCTCTCGGCGAGGATGGCGGCCAGGGCGTGGCGGCGGGCCGTGGCGGCGTCGCCGCGTGCAAGCGCCAGCCGCGCCTGCAGGGACACTGAGATGCTGGCGGCGGCCGGGTCCCGATGCGCGGCGAGTGCGGCCAGCGCCGACGCCAGTTCGGGGCTGCCGGTGTCGCCATAATCGACGGCGGCCTCGGCAAGGCGGCCGATCAGCTCGGGCTGGGCGGGGTCGCCGTCGAGGGCCGTCGCGACCGCGATCGCCCGCTGAGCCCGCTCGCGCGCGAAAGCGCGGAACGTCTCGCGCTCCTCGCCCGGGAGGTCGCCATAGCTGCCTTCCAGCTGCGCCAGCTTGAGGTTCGAAAGGGTGGCGAGGCGCAGGTCGCCCGACTGCTGCGCCTGGTCGGCGGCGCAGGCGAGGGCGAGAAGCGACACTTCGCGCGCGGTCAGCGTGTCGAGGCCGGCCGGGGTCAGCTCCTCGCACGCGCTGTCCGGCGGCGTGGCCGCGCGCTCATCGAGCGGCGCGGCGGGGCCGGTGCCGCGGCGGCGA
>NZ_JAANPA010000071.1 GCF_011320075.1 Sphingosinicella sp. YJ22
AGGCGGCGGGAGCGGGCTGCTGCGCCTGCGGAGCGGGCTGGGCCGGCGTCGCCTGCGGCTGGGCCGGCTGCGGCGCGGGCGGCTGGGGACGGCCGGCGAGCTGGGCGTTCTGCTGGGTGCCCTCGCTGGTCGCGATCTGGGTCGAGGCGCTGTTGTCGAGCTGCAGGCCGCCGGCCTCGGGCGCCGGCACCTTGTAGGCGCCGGGCGAGGCGATCATTTCCTCGCCGCCGCCGCCGGCGTTGCGGTTCGCCGCCCAGAACAGGCCGCCGACGACCACGCCGATGACGATCAGGCCGATCACCACGGCGGCGATCAGCTTGACCGGCGACGGGCCGGCTTCCTCTTCCTCGACCGCCTCGAGCCAGGGCAGCCGGTCGTCTTCGTCAAGCGCGTCGTCCCGCGTGGCATCGGTCATCACGCCATCTCCTCGGCCGCGGCCACTCCCATGATGCTGAGGCCGTTGCGGATAATCTGCCCGATCCCCGCCGCGAGTTCCAGCCGCGCGCGGGTCAGCGCCGGGTTCTGTGCCACAAGGAAACGCCGCGCCGGGTCGTCATTACCCTTGTTCCACTGGGCGTGGAACGCGGCGGCGAGGTCGTGGAGGTAGAAGGCGACGCGATGCGGCTCGTGCGCGTCCGCCGCGCTCTCGACGATTCGCGGGAACTGGGCGGCGAGCTTGACCAGCGCCAGCTCGTCATCGTCGAGCAGGCTGAGATCCGCCGCTTCGGGCAGGTCCGGCACCTCGCTCGCCACCTTCCTGTGCAGCGACCGGATCCGCGCATGCGCGTACTGCACATAGAAAACCGGATTGTCCTTGCTGGCCTCCACCACCTTCGCAAAATCGAAATCCATTTGGGCATCCGATTTCCTGGTGAGCATGGTAAATCTCACCACATCCCGCCCCACCTCCCGCACCACGTCGGCGAGGGTCACAAAATTGCCCGCGCGCTTCGACATCTTCACAGGCTCGCCGGCGCGCAGAAGGCGGACCATCTGGACCAGCTTGACGTCGAACGGCTTGCCGTCGGTCAGCGCCGCGACCGCCGCCTTGATGCGCTTGACGGTGCCGGCATGGTCGGCGCCCCAGATGTCAATGAGCTGGTCGGCATTCTGCGCCTTCTGGAAATGATAGGCCATGTCCGCGCCGAAATAGGTCCAGCTGCCGTCGGACTTCTTGACCGGCCGGTCCTGGTCGTCGCCGAACTGAGTCGACTTGAACAGGGTCAGCTCGACCGGCTCCCATTCGTCATGGGGGTCGAGGCTCTTGGGCCGCTCGAGCGCGCCTTCGTAGATCAGGCCGCGCGCGCGCAGCGCCTCGACCGCGGCGTCGGGCTTGCCGGCCGCCTGAACCTCCGCTTCCGAGGCGAAGATGTCGTGATGAATTCCGAGCAGGGCGAGGTCCGCCTTGATCATCACGAGCATCGCCGCGACCGCTGCCTCGCGAAACGGCACCAGCCACTCGCTCTCCGGCGCGGCGACGAAGCGGTCGCCATGCTCCTTGGCGAGCGCCTTGCCGACGGGCTTCAGATAGTCGCCGGGATAGAGCCCTTCCGGGATCTCGCCGATGTCCTCGCCGAGCGCCTCGCGGTAGCGAAGGTGCGCCGAGCGGGCGAGAACGTCGACCTGGCCGCCGGCGTCGTTGACATAATATTCGCGGGTGACGGCATAGCCGGCATGTTCGAGCAGGCTGGCGAGCGCGTCGCCGACCACCGCGCCGCGGCAATGGCCCATGTGCATCGGCCCGGTCGGGTTGGCCGAGACATATTCGACATTGACCCTTTGCCCCTGTCCCATGTCGGAGCGACCATAGCCCTCGCCCTCCGCGAGGATCGTGCCCAGCTCCTCCTGCCACACGTCGGATGAAAGCCGCAGGTTGATGAACCCCGGCCCGGCAATCTCCGCCGCCGACACCTCGGCCAGCGCCTCGAGCTTCGGAGCGATCAGCCCGGCGAGCGCCCGCGGATTGGTCCCGGCGCGCTTGGCGAGCACCATCGCCGCATTGGTGGCGAGGTCGCCATGGGAAGGATCGCGCGGCGGCTCGACGCTGACGCCCTTCCGGTCGAGGTCGGCCGGCAGCTGGCCTCCGGTCACGAGTGCGTCGAGCGCGGCATCAACATGCGCGGCAAAGCGGGCGTAAAGGGTCACGTCAGTTTTCCGAGGGAGCCAAAGTCACGCCGCCTCTAGCGAAGGGTCTCGCCGTTTTGAAGTGCGGGTCGCACCAAAGCGGCGGCGATTGGCCTCGTTGGGGCCTGCGGCCTGACTTATCCTCGCCTGCGCGGCTGGACCGCATTTGGGGGAGAAGCCTCATGCAGATCGCCAATCACAAGCTGACCGGGTGCTGGCACGGGCCCTCGCCGAATTCAGGCGGGGCGCTGAACAATCCGTCGATCCTGGTGATGCATTTCACCGCCAGCGGCGGGGCGGGGCCGCAAGGTGTCCGCAACTACTTCCTCAACCCGGCCGCGAAGGCAGCAGCGCACGTCATCGTCGGCCGCAATGGCGTCGTCGAGCAGGTCGTCGCGTTCAACGTGCGGGGCTGGCACGCGGGCAAGTCGATCTGGCGCGGCGTGCGCAATTGCAACGATTTCTCGATCGGCATCGAGATCGACAATTGGGGCGCGCTGACCAAGACCGAGGACGGCAAGTTCCGCTCCTATGCCGGCGCCGTCGTCGCGCCGGCTCGCGTCACCCAGGCCCGCCACAAATATGACGGCGTGCTACGCTACTGGGAGATCTTCGACGAGGTGCAGCTCGACGCGTTGGCCGAGGTTACCAAGACCATCCTCGCCGCTTATCCCTCGATCACCGAAATCGTCGGCCATGACGACATCGCGCCCGGCCGCAAGAGCGATCCCGGCCCCGCCTTTCCGATGAGCCGCTTCACCTCCTTGGTCACCGGGCGCGACGACGCGCCGCCGACCCGGCGCCGAGTGACGGCCTCGCGCCTGAACGTGAGAGGCGGCGCCGGCATGCAGTTCGAAGTCCTTGGCCAGCTCCAGTCGGGCGACATGGTCGACCTGCTCTACGACACTCCCGGCATGTGGGCGCATATCTCGTGCACCCTCGGCCACACGCCCGGCGTAACCGGATGGGTCGCCGACCAGTATCTGCGCTGATCGTGTCACCAGTTAGAGGGCGTCACTGCGGACGCGTCAGAACCCCTCGGGCAGCTCCGCGGGGCCGATCAGCCCTTCGTAGCATTTGATCGCGAAGCGGTCGGTCATTCCGGCGACATAGTCGCCGATCGCGCGCAGGGTCGCGGTCGCATCGTCCGAGGATCTGCGGCGCGGCTCGGGCAGGCGCGCGGGGTCGTCGCAATAAGCGGCGAACAGGGCGGCGATCACCGCCTGCGCCCGCTCCCGCACCGCCTTGACCTTCGCCGCGTCGTACATGCGGGCATAGAGGAAGCGCTTCAGGACGCGTTCGTCGGCGGCCATCTCGGCCGAGAAGGCGGCGAGCGCCTGCCCCGCGCCGCGGACGTCGTCGGGGCTGTGCGGCCGCACCTCGTCGACCCGGCGCCGGGTCTCGGCGAGGAGATTGTTGACCATCACGCCGATCTGGTGCCGCACCAGCTCTCCGGTCAGCCGCTCGACCGGCACGTCCCGATAGCGCGCCCGCACCTCGTCCCAGCAGCGGCGGACGAGCGGGACCTCGAGCACTTCTTCCAGCGTGAACAGGCCGGCGCGGAGGCCGTCGTCGATGTCGTGATTGTCGTAGGCGATGTCGTCGGCGAGCGCCGCGACCTGCGCCTCCAGGCTCGGCCACGAGGCGAGCGCCAGGTCGAAGCCCGCATCGACCTCCGCCAGCGCCCAAGTCGGCTCCGCCACCGGGCCGTTATGCTTGGCCAGCCCCTCGAGCGTCTCCCAGGTCAGATTGTAGCCGTCGAAGGTCGGGTACGGAGTCTCCAGCTTGGTCAGGAGGCGCAGGGTGTGGGCATTGTGGTCGAAGCCGCCCGCTGGCGCCATCGCCGCGTCGATCGCATCCTCGCCGGCATGGCCAAACGGCGGATGGCCGATATCGTGGGCGAGGCACAAGGCCTCGGTCAAATCCTCGTTGATCGCGAGCGCGCGGGCCACCGCGCGGCCGATCTGCGCCACCTCCATGCTGTGGGTGAGGCGGACGCGGAAATGGTCGCCGTCGGGCGCGACGAACACCTGGGTCTTGCCGCGCAGGCGGCGGAACGGGACGGAATGAATGATCCGGTCGCGGTCGCGCTGGAAGGAGTCGCGGGGCCCCCGCTGGGCCCTCGGATCCTCTTCGTGACGCCGGCCGCGGCTGCGCGCTGGGTCGCAGCCGTAGGGAGCGAGGTTCATCGGCCGGCGGGGACCTGCGCGACTTCCTGCCCGGCATCGCTGGACCAGGCGAAGGCGTCGATATCCTCCCGGCTCAGACGGTTGACGAAGGCCTGCGCTTCGGTGCGACTGGCGAATGGACCGACCAGCAGACGGCCGCTGCTTCCCGACGGCGCGGTGAAGGCGTTGCGGCCGCGCAGCACCTCGGGAGCGTTGCGCCGCAGGCGGGCAAATTCGCTGGGCAGCGCGCTTCGCGCGGCGGTGGCGATCTGCACCCAGATGCGCGCCGGGTGACGTTGAGCCGGGGTCTGGGCGCGCGCGGTGTTGCGGGTGGCGGCCGCCGCGCTGCGCGTGGTCGCGGGCCTGCGGCCGGTCGCCGAAGGTTGCGTCGCCGGCGTTTCGGCGCGGGCCGTGCGGGTCGC
>NZ_JAANPA010000072.1 GCF_011320075.1 Sphingosinicella sp. YJ22
GCGACACCGTCGCCGCCGCCCAGGCGCGGATCGACACCGCCCTCGCCGCCGTCCAGTCGGCGCGCGAGGCCGCCGACGCCGCCCGCCGCGCCGAGACCGAGGCCAATGGAGCGATCCGCGACGCGGTGCGCGAGGAGGACCAGGTCAACACCGAGCTGGAGCGGCTCGAAATCCGCCGCTCCGGCCTCGACGAGCGCGCCGACCAGGCCGCCAGGGACCTCGCCGAAGCCCAGGCCCGCCATACCGAGGCGCAGGCCGCGCTCGACGCCCTACCCGATCCCGCCGTCACCCGCGGCCGCGTCCAGTCTGCCGGCGAGGCCGCCGAAATCGCGCAGACCGCCGTCGCCGAGGCGCGCGCCGAATTCGCCACCCACGCCCGCGCGCTCGCCGCCGACCAGCAGCGCCGAGCCGCCGCCACTCAGGAGATCGAGGCCTGGGGCCAGCGCTCGTCCAAGGCCGCCGAGCGCGACGAGGAACTGGCCCGCCGAATCCACGAAGCGGACGAGGAAGCCGCCTCGCTCGCCGACGCCCCCGAGCGGCTCGGAGCCCAGGCCGATGCGGCTGAGACCGCCTCCGCCGAGGCGGCGCGCGCAGCGACGGAGGCCGCCCAGCAGGAACGCGCCGCCGAGACCGCGCTTCAGGCAGCCGACGGCCGCCTCGCCAATGCCAACGAGGCGCTCGCCATCGCCCGCGAGGCGCGCGCCGGCGCCCTCGCCCGCGCCGAGAGCCAGGACCATCGTCGGATCGAGATGGGCCGGATCTCCGGCGAAAAGTTCGAATGCCCGCCGCCATTGCTCCCCCAGCGCCTGGGCTTCGACGAGACCGAGCTTGGCGAGGCGCACCAGGAATCGGCGCGCCTTGAGAAGCTGACCCAGGACCGCGAGCGGATCGGCCCGGTCAACTTGATCGCCGAGCGCGAGCTCGCCGAGCTCGAGGATGAGGTCACCACCAGCGCCGCCGAGCGCGAGGAGCTGGGCACCGCAATCCACCGCCTGCGCGGCTCGATCGGCAGCCTCAACCGCGAGGGCCGCGCCCGCCTGCTCACCGCCTTCGAAGCGGTCGACCGCCATTTCCGGAGCCTGTTCACCACCCTGTTCGAGGGCGGCCAGGCCCATCTCGAGCTGGTCGAGAGCGACGATCCCTTGGAAGCCGGCCTCGAGATCATGGCGCAGCCGCCGGGCAAGCGTCTCCAGTCGCTCACCCTGCTGTCGGGCGGCGAGCAGGCGCTGACCGCGGTCGCCCTGATCTTCGCTCTGTTCCTCACCAACCCAGCGCCGATCTGCGTCCTCGACGAGGTCGACGCGCCGCTCGACGACGCCAATATCGAGCGCTTCTGCAGCCTGCTCGACCGCATGACCCAGGAGACGAACACCCGCTATCTGATCGTCACCCACAATGCGGTGACGATGAGCCGAATGCACCGCCTGTTCGGAGTCACCATGGTCGAAAAAGGCATCAGCCGCCTGGTCAGCGTCGACCTCGGCGGCGCCGAGCGCCTGCTCGCCGCGGAATAGCGAGCTTGAAGCGCCCGCGCGGCGCATCCATCTAGCCCGTGATGGAAAATGTCAGCGCTTTCCCCGCCCAGCGCGGGACCTCCGAAGGGCAGCAGCCCTCCCCTGAAGAAACCGCTCGCGCGAAGAAGGGCCTCACCCCCAAGGCGGTCGTCGCCGCCCTCGACGCGCACATCATCGGCCAGGACGAGGCCAAGCGCGCCGTCGCGGTCGCGCTTCGCAACCGCTGGCGCCGCCAGCAGCTCCCCGAGGGGCTGCGCGAGGAGGTGACGCCCAAGAACATCCTGATGATCGGGCCGACCGGCTGCGGCAAGACCGAGATCAGCCGCCGCCTGGCGAAGCTCGCCGACGCGCCGTTCGTGAAGGTCGAGGCGACCAAGTTCACCGAAGTCGGCTATGTCGGCCGCGACGTCGAGCAAATCGCCCGCGACCTCGTCGAGGAAGCGGTGCGGCTGGAGCGCGAGCGCCGCCGCGAGGCGGTGCGCGACTCCGCTGAGGCCGCCGCAGTCGAACGCCTGCTCGACGCTCTCACCGGCAAGGAAGCGAGCCAGGCGACCCGCGAGAGCTTCCGCAAGATGGGCCAGGACGGCCATCTCGACGACAAGGAAGTCGAGATCGAGCTGGTCGACAGCCCCAACCAGTCGTTCGAGATCCCCGGAATGCCGGGCCAGGTCGGCATGATCAACCTGTCCGACATGCTCGGCAAGGCGATGGGCGGCCCGCCCAGGAAGCGCCGCAAGATGAAGGTCCGCGACGCCCTCGCCAAGCTGGTCGAGGAGGAGAGCGACAAGCGGCTCGACATGGACGACGTCAACCGAGTCGCCCTCAAGGACGCCGAGGAGAATGGAATCGTCTTCCTCG
Organism: Sphingosinicella sp. YJ22; assembly: GCF_011320075.1. GTDB lineage: Bacteria > Pseudomonadota > Alphaproteobacteria > Sphingomonadales > Sphingomonadaceae > Allosphingosinicella. The sequence goes on from NZ_JAANPA010000072.1 coordinate 2,373, forward strand.
ACGAGATCGACAAGATCGCGGTCAGCGACGTGCGCGGCGGCTCGGTCAGCCGCGAAGGCGTGCAGCGCGACCTGCTGCCGCTGATCGAGGGCACCACGGTCGCCACCAAATATGGGCCGATGAAGACCGACCATGTCCTGTTCATCGCTTCGGGCGCCTTCCACATCGCCAAGCCGTCGGACCTGCTGCCCGAGCTCCAGGGCCGCCTGCCGATCCGCGTCGAGCTGAAGGCGCTGACCGAGGAGGATTTCGTTCGAATCCTCTCCGACACCCGCGCAAGCCTGACCGAGCAATATCGCGCGCTGCTCAAGACCGAGGGCGTCGACATCGCCTTCACCGACGAGGGCATCAAGGCGCTCGCCCGCGTTGCAGCGGAGGTGAACGGGCAGGTCGAGAATATCGGCGCCCGCCGCCTCCAGACGGTGATGGAGAAATTGCTGGAGACGGTGAGCTTCGACGCCGAGGACCGCCATGGCGAGACCGTCACGGTCGACGCGGCCTATGTCGATCAGCAGCTTGCCGAGATCGCCCGCGACACCGACCTCAGCAAATACGTCCTCTGAGGATTCGTTCCGGCGCCTCATCGATGGCGAGGCTCGACTCGCCGCATAATCTCGCGAAAAAGTTGCAGTCGCGTCGCCTGCTTGTGAGGAAGAGCGCCCCTAGAAATTGGAGACGTGCGTGAAGGTTTTTCAGATTCTGACTGCGGCGGCTGCGGGCGCCGTTCTTGCCACCCCGGCCGCCGCCCAGGACGCGGCGCAGCCGGCCACCGAAGCGGCTCCGGCTGAAGCCGCGCCCGCGGCGCCGGCGCCGGTCACCATTGCCGACCTCACCGAGGGCGCCACCGTGCGCGGCAGCGACGGCAATCCGGTCGGCACCATCGAATTCGCCGACGCCGAGGGCGCCACGGTGACCACCGGTTCCGCCAAGCTCTATCTGCAGGTCAGCAATTTCCGCAAGGACGAGCAGGGCCTGGTGATCGGCGCCACCCGCGCCCAGTTCGAAGCAGCCGCCGCGCAGATCGCTGCCGGCTCCTGATCGAATCTCCGATCGGCAAATGAAGCGGCGCCGGCGGCCCTCGCCGGCGCCGCTTTTTATTGTAAGGGCGGGGCGATGATCGGTCGTCTCGCCATGCTTTCGCTTCTCGCGGTTCCGGCTCCCGCCTTCGCCCAGGGCCTGCCCGCGGGCGAGGATGTGGTCGTCGTCACCGGCCGCGGCCTCGACGAAGCGGCCGGCGAGGCGGTGTACGGAATCGTCGCCATCGGCCGCGACCGGCTCGCTTCCTCGCCGTCGAACCGGCTCGAGGACGTGCTTCGCGACGTCCCGGGCTTCCAGCTCTTCCGCCGTTCCGACGCGCGCTCGGCCAATCCGACCAGCCAGGGCGCGACTCTGCGTGCGCTCGGCGGCAACGCCTCGTCGCGCGCGCTCCTGATTCTCGACGGAGTGCCGCAGACCGACCCGTTCGGCGGCTGGATCAGCTGGCCGGCCTACCACCCGCGCCGGCTCGGCCAGGTGCGGGTGGTGCGCGGCGGCGGCAGCGGCGCGGCCGGCCCCGGCGCGCTGGCCGGAACCATCGAGCTGGACAGCGCCGGGCCCGGCGACCTTCGCGG
>NZ_JAANPA010000073.1 GCF_011320075.1 Sphingosinicella sp. YJ22
CGCCGCCTGCGGCGGCACCCTCTCCCCTGAAGGGGAGAGGGGAGGGATCGGCCGATCCATCGGGATGAACCATTGCGGGGTGCAGCGGTAGATGACCTTGGCCTTGGAGCGCCAGCTGTGCGGGTAGCTGTGCTTGAAGTCGTCGGACGCGGCGAGCAGGGCGCCCGCCTCGCGAAGGTCCGAGCAGATCGGGCCGTCGGAGGCGTTGAACTTGGCGTTGATGACGCTGCCCTGGCCGCCGAGCCATTCCCAATCCGCGCGATAGCGTCCGGCGTCGTCGACCGCGAAGACCGGGCCGATGCCGGCCGCCTTGCAGACCTCGAAATCCTCCTCGCCATGGTCGGGCGCCATGTGGACGAGGCCGGTGCCGGCGTCGGTCGTGACATGCTCGCCGGGCAGGAAGGGGCGGGGACGCGCGAAGAAGCCGCCGAGATGGTGCATCGGGTGGCGGGCGACGGTGCCGGCGAGGTCGGAGCCTTTGAAGCGGGCTACCGGTGCGAGCGGCAGAAAATACTCCCCAGCTGCCGGCATGAACTTCTTGGCGAAGTCATCAAGCAGGTCAGTCGCGACGAGATAGCGGCCACCTTCACCTAGATTTGAACCGACCTGATCCAACGGCACGTCATTCACGAGAACGTGAAAAAGCGCGTATTCCACATCAGGCCCATAGGCGATCGCCTGGTTGACCGGGATCGTCCAGGGCGTGGTCGTCCAGATCACCGCATGGGCGCCGACCAGCTCTGGAATCGGGCTCTCGACGATCTCGAAGCCGACGTCGATCTGCGTGGACGTGATGTCCTCATATTCGACCTCGGCGTCGGCCAGGGCGGTCTTCTCGACCGGGCTCCACATGACCGGCTTGGCGCCGCGGTAAAGCTGGTCCGTCATGGCGAACTTCAGGAGCTCGCCGACGATCGCGGCCTCGGCGTCGAAGTTCATGGTGAGATAGGGAGCGTCCCACTCGCCCATCACGCCGAGCCGCTCGAACTGCTCGCGCTGAACCGCGACCCACTTGGCCGCATAGGCGCGGCATTCGGCGCGGAACTGCGCCTTGGGGACCTGGTCCTTGTCGAGCTTCTGCTTGCGATAGGCTTCCTCGACCTTCCACTCGATCGGAAGGCCGTGGCAGTCCCAGCCGGGAACGTAGGGCGAGTCCTTGCCCATCAGCGACTGCGAGCGAACGACGATGTCCTTGAGGACCTTGTTCATCGCATGGCCCATGTGAATGTCGCCATTGGCGTAAGGCGGGCCGTCGTGGAGGATGAAGCGCTCGCGGCCGGCGCGGGCCTTGCGGAGCTGGCCGTACAGATCCTCCTCGCGCCAGCGCGCGAGAATCGCCGGCTCCTTCTGTGCGAGGCCGGCCTTCATCGGGAAATCGGTCTTCGGCAGGAAAACGGTGTCCCGCCAGTCTTTCTTGTCGGACATCAGCGCGCGCTTAGCGGTGTTGGCAGGTGATGGAAACACCCGCGGCGAGCGACGGCGGAAAGTCACGAATGTCACGAATGTCACGACTGTCACATGGAATCGCGGGGGGTGCCCCCGCGGCGAAGCTCCTGGCGCGCGTCAGAGAGCGTGAAGAGGAGGAGCTTGCGGAGCCGGCAGACCTGCATCCGACTCGACCGAACGTGCGTATATGGTTCACGGCCATGTGAATCAGCGAACCATATGAAATCCTATTTTGCAAGATCGCGCTTGGATCCTCCCCGAGATTGCTCGGGGAGGGGGACCGGCGAAGCCGGTGGAGGGGCCGGCGGCGAAGCCGGCGGAACACGGCCGCTTCGCGACCCCCGCTCCGTCAGGCCTTCGGCCTGCCACCTCCCCGAGGCTAGCTCGGGGAGGATTGGTCGAGGATGGCCCGCGTCTGTGCTTCGTCCTCGCGCATCTGGGCGGTGAGAGCGTCGAGGTCGTCGAACTTCAGCTCGGGGCGGAGATAGGCGTGGAGCTCGACCTCGATTCGGCGGCCGTAGAGGTCGCTGGTCCAGTCGAGGAAGTGGGGCTCGAGCAGCTCCTTGGGCGGGTCGAAGGTCGGGCGGATTCCGAGGCTTGCGACGCCGTCGACCAGTTCGCCGTCGGGCAGGCGGCCGCGCACCGCATAGATGCCGAAGCGGGGGCGGAGATATTTGCCGAGGCTCATGTTCGCGGTCGGGTAGCCGAGCTGGCGGCCGCGCTTGTCGCCATGCTCGACGATGCCCTCGATCGCGAACGGGCGGGTGAGCAGGCGGGTGGCGGTGGCGAGGTCGCCGTCGCGCAAGGCATCGCGGATTCGGCTCGACGAGACCGGCTCGCCGTCGGCCTCGACCGGGCCGACCGCGTCCATGCTCATGCCGTGCCGGGCGGCAAGGTCGCGAAGCACCTCGACATTGCCGCCGCGGCCGCGGCCGAAGGTGAAGTCCTCGCCGGTGACCACGCCCGCCGCGCCGATTCGGCCGGCGAGCCAGTCGGCGACGAAATCCTCCGCGGTGACGGAGGCGAGGTCGCGGTCGAAGCGGAACACGAGCATGGCGTCGGCGCCCGCCGCGGCGAACAGCCGCTCGCGCTGGCCCAGGGTTGTCAGGCGGAAGGGCGGGGCGTCGGGCTTGAAGTAGCGGACCGGATGGGGATCGAAGGTCGCGACCAGGGCCGGGCGGCCCTCGGCGCGGGCGCGCTCGACGGCACGGCCGACCACCGCCTGGTGGCCGCGGTGAAAGCCGTCGAAATTGCCAAGCGCGACGATGCCGTTGCGATACGCGTCAGGGACCGCCGAGCCCCCGTCCAGGCGCTCCATGGAGGCGGGCTATAAGGAAGGGGGCCGGCGCCAACAATCCTCCCCGGCATTTGCCGGGGAGGGGGACCGCCGCAGGCGGTGGAGGGGTTCTTCCGCACGGTGCCCAGAACCCCCTCCACCATGCTGCGCATGGTCCCCCTCCCCGCGAAATCGCGGGGAGGATTTAGTGTCGTTCGAGGCGGACGAAGCTGTAGGCAGGGCGGTCGTCCTCGGCTTCGTGATCGACGCGGGATTCCTCGCGCCAGACGGCGGGGTCGAAGGGCGGCATGGTCGTGTCGCCTTCGATGTCGCCATGAATCTCGGTCAGCTCGACGGCGTGGGCGAGGGGCTCGAACAAAGCGAAGATCTCGGCGCCGCCGATCACCGAGACGAATTCCGCACCGGCGGCGCCGATCGCTTCCTCGACGTCGTGCACGACCACCGCGCCCTCGGCCGACCAGCCGCGGTCGCGGGTGAGGACGATGTGGCGGCGGGCGGGGAGGAGGCCGGGCAGGCTGTCGAAGGTGCGCCGGCCCATGATCATCGGCGTGCCCATCGTCACTTCCTTGAAGTGCCTGAGGTCGGCCGGGAGGTGCCAGGGCAGCTTGCCGTCCCTGCCGATCACGCCGTTGTCGGCGCGCGCGACGACCAGGGTGATTTCGGTTCTCCCCTCCCGCTTGCGGGAGGGGTCGGGGGTGGGGCTGCCAGCATCAGTCATGCCCCGGCCATGCCCACCCCCAGGCGTCCGCGGTAG
>NZ_JAANPA010000074.1 GCF_011320075.1 Sphingosinicella sp. YJ22
CGTCGGCACCAAGTTCCGGCCAAGGCGCCTGGAACCGTTGCACGATCATCTCGCGGACGCCCTTCGACTTCGCTCAGGACGAGCGGGAACTGGGTGCGCTGTACATACCCCAAACGAGAAGCGCCCCGGAGTTTCCCCCGGGGCGCTTGGCGATTTCAGCCTGAGCGGCCGGCCTTAGTGGTGATCCTTGTCGTCGATCACCGGCAGGGTCTCGAACTGGTGGTAGGGCGGCGGGCTGGACAGGGTCCATTCCAGCGTCGTTGCGCCCTCGCCCCACGGATTGGCCGGCGCCTTCTTCCCCATCGTGAACGAGTAGATGATGTTGAGGAAGAAGAAGACCATGCCGACCGCCATGATCATGTAGCCGGTCGTCGCCAGCTCGTTCCACGGCTGGAACGCCGGGGTGTAGTCCGGATAGCGGCGCGCCATGCCGTCCAGCCCCAGGAAGTGCATCGGGAAGAACAGGATATTCACGCCGATGAAGAAGATCCAGAAGTGGAGCTGGCCGAGGATCTCGCTGTACATCCGGCCCGACATCTTCGGGAACCAGTAGTAGAAGCCCGCGAACAGAGCGAACACGGCGCCCAGCGACAGCACGTAGTGGAAGTGAGCGACGACGTAGTAGGTGTCGTGCATGTAGTTGTCGACGCCGCCGTTGGCGAGCACGACGCCGGTCACGCCGCCGACGGTGAACATGAAGATGAAGCCGAGCGCCCACACCATCGGCGTCTCGAAGGTCAGCGAGCCGCCCCACATGGTGGCGATCCAGCTGAAGATCTTGATGCCGGTCGGCACCGCGATCACCATCGTCGCCGCGGTGAAGTACATCTTGGTGTTCACGTCCATGCCGACCGTGAACATGTGGTGCGCCCACACGACGAAGCCGATCACGCCGATCGCGACCATGGCGTAGGCCATGCCGAGATAGCCGAACACCGGCTTGCGGCTGAACGTCGCGACGATGTGGCTGATCATGCCGAAGCCCGGCAGGATCATGATGTACACCTCGGGGTGGCCGAAGAACCAGAACAGGTGCTGGTACAGGATCGGGTCGCCGCCGCCTTCCGCGTTGAAGAAGTCGGTGCCGAAATTGCGGTCGGTGAGCAGCATGGTGATCGCGCCGGCGAGCACCGGCAGCGCCAGCAGCAGCAGGAAGGCGGTGATCAGCACCGACCAGGCGAACAGCGGCATTTTGTGCAGGGTCATGCCCGGCGCGCGCATGTTGAAGATGGTGGTGATGAAGTTGATCGCGCCGAGGATCGACGAGGCGCCCGCGACGTGCAGCGAGAAGATCGCGAAGTCGACCGCCGGGCCGGCCGAGCCGCTCGTCGAGAGCGGCGCGTAGACCGTCCAGCCGGTGCCGGCGCCCAGCCCGTTGCCGCCCGGCATGAACGCCGACACGAGTAGCAGGATGAAGGCGGGCGGAAGCAGCCAGAAGCTGATATTGTTCATGCGCGGGAACGCCATGTCCGGCGCCCCGATCATGATCGGCACGAACCAGTTGCCGAAGCCGCCGATCATCGCCGGCATCACCATGAAGAACACCATGATGAGGCCGTGCGCGGTGATCAGCACGTTCCAGAAGTGGTTGGCGTTGTTGAAGTCCTGCGGACCGGCCCCGGCGAGGCCGGCGAAGAAGTTCGCCCAGCTCTCGAGATACTGGATGCCCGGCTCGGCGAGCTCGACGCGCATCATTCCGGAGATGCCGCCGCCGATGATGCCCGCGATGATCGCGAAGATCAGGTAGAGCGTGCCGATGTCCTTGTGGTTCGTCGACATGAACCAGCGGGCGAAGAAGCCCGGCTTGTGGTCGGCATGGGCGTCGTGATGGTCGTGGGCCGCCTCGAAGTGAGCGGCGTTGGCCGTGGTGTCGGTCATGGTCTTTGTGCTGCCTTACATGCCCGCCGGCGACCGCTCGCGGACGGTCGGCTGGTTGGTCGTGGCTTGGATTTCATTGGTGGGCTCGACCGGCTCGCTGCCGTCAGGCCGTTCGGCGGCCAGGGCGTTGCCCAGGGTGTTGGCCTGCGTCGAGTCCGGGTTCGCGTTGGGCTGGCTGCCCGGCATGGTGCCGCCACGCGAGGCGACCCAGCGCTGGAAGGCGGCCGGGCTCACCACCTCGACGGCGATCGGCATGTAGCCGTGGCGGGCGCCGCACAGCTCGTAGCACATGCCGAAATAGACGCCCTCGCGCTCGGCGCGGAACCAGGTCTCGTTGAGACGGCCGGGGACCGCGTCCATCTTCGTCCAGAAGGCGGGGACGCCGAAGGCGTGGATCACGTCGGCCGAGGTAACGATGAGCTTCACCGTGGCGCCGACCGGGACCACCATGCGCTCGTCGACGGCGAGCTGCTCGGGGCCGTCAGCGGCGGTGCGGAATCGGGCGCCGGCCTGAGCGTCACGCTGCTCGGGCAGCATGTTCGAGGTGAGCTCGATGCCATGGTCGGGATATTCGTAGGTCCAGTACCATTGGTTGCCGATCACCTTGACGGTGAGGTCGGCGTTGGGCGGCGAATATTGGTTCGCGAGCAGCCGGATCGACGGCACCGCGATGACGATCAGGATGAGGACCGGGACCAGAGTCCAGATCACCTCGACCAGCGTGTGGTGGGTCGTGCGCGACGGCACCGGATTGGCGGCGCGGCGGTAGCGCAGGATGACGTAGATCATCAGCGCGAGCACGATCAGGGTGATGATCGTAATCGCCGGCATCAGGATATAGTCGTGGAAGCCGGCGGCTTCGCGGCCGATCGGCGTGACCTGGTCCTGGATGCCCATGCGGCCGTCCGGCTGACCAACCCCGGCGGTCGGTTCCAGGTGCTCGGAATAAGCCGGCTGGCCGGCCGGAGTCGCGGCCTCCGGAGTCGGGCTCGCCGCCGCCTGGAGATTGGCGCCAGCCTGCGGCTGCGTCGCCTCGCCCTCGGGCGCCTGCGCGGAATCGGGAGTGCCGGGCGCCGCTGCCGGTATTGGCGAGGACGATGCCGTTGACCGCGCCGGTCGACGCGACACTTTCGAGCGTGACTCCGCCCGCTGCGATGGTCGTGCCGGAGATGGTGACCGCGGTGCCCGAGCCGGTG
>NZ_JAANPA010000075.1 GCF_011320075.1 Sphingosinicella sp. YJ22
TCGGGCGCCTGCGCGGAATCGGGAGTGCCGGGCGCCGCCGCCGCGGGCGCGCTCGTCGCCGGCGCCTGCTGCGCCAGGGCCGCCGGGCCGAGGCCGAATGCGGCGGCGACGGCAATAAACTTAAGCCAGGTCTTCATCTAAGCCCCTCGAGACCGCCCGGACGGACGGAGGTGTGGTTGCGCCGGGTCGCGCATTCGCGCGGCCTTATAGGCACGCACTTTGCGTGTCTCAAGCATGTTCAGCCGCCTTTCATCCGCCTTGATGCGGCGCGCCGCGCGGCCATATCGGGGCCGCAGTTTCAACGCTAGTAGCGGTTGCGAGGCAGGCGAACGCCTGCCGGCCTGGCGAGCGCGGCCGCCAAGACCGAGGGCGAGGGGAGATACGGGTTATGACGAGCGACGAGGTGCTGGCCGAGTTCCGGGCCGCCGGTGCGCTGATGGAAGGACATTTCATCCTGTCCTCGGGCCTGCGCTCGCCCCTCTTCATCCAGAAGATGCGGGTGTTCGAGGATCCGGCGCGCACCGAGACGCTGTGCCGGGCCCTCGCCGCCGTGATCCGCGAGCGCTTCGGCGCGGTCGACCTCGTCGTGTCGCCGGCGATGGGCGGGATCATCCCCGGTTACGAGACCGCGCGCGCGCTCGGCTGCCGCGCGGTCTTCGTCGAGCGCGTCGACGGCGAGTTCCAGCTTCGCCGCGGCTTCGAGATCAAGCCCGGCGAGCGCGTCGTCATCGTCGAGGACATCGTCACCACCGGCCTGTCGTCGCGCGAATGCATCACGGCGGTGCGCAAGCATCCCGGCACGTTGCTCGGCGAGGGCTGCTTGATCGACCGCTCAGGCGGCACCGCCGATCTCGGCCTTCCGCTGATCAGCCTGTGCACCCTCGACATCCCGGCCTATGCCGAGGACTCGCTTCCGTCAGAGCTCGCCGCCATCCCCGCAGTCAAGCCCGGCAGCCGGGGCCTCGCCGCGTGACGCTCCGCCTCGGCGTCAATATCGATCACGTCGCGACCATCCGCAACGCGCGCGGCGGCGAGCATCCCGAGCCGGTCCGCGCCGCCGTCGCCGCGGCTGAGGCTGGCGCCGACGGCATCACGGCGCATCTGCGCGAGGACCGCCGCCACATCCGCGACGACGACATCGCCCGATTGAAGGCCGAGCTCGCAATTCCCCTCAACCTCGAGATGGCGGCGACCGAGGAGATGCTGGCAGTCGCGCTCAAGCACCGCCCGCACGCCGCCTGCATCGTGCCGGAGAAGCGCGAGGAGCGCACCACCGAGGGCGGCCTCGACGCCCACGGCCATTTCGACATGCTCGCGCCGATGGTCGCCCGCCTGACCGACGCCGGCATCCGCGTCAGCCTATTCATCGAGCCCGCTGCCCAGCAGCTCGAAGCCGCAATGCGCCTCAAGGCCCCGGTCGTCGAGTTCCACACCGGCCGCTATGCCCACCGCTCAGGCGCGCCGCAGACCGAGGAGTTGAGCCGAATCGCCGACGCCGCCGCGCTCGCCGCCAAGAACGGCATCGAGCCCCATGCCGGCCACGGCCTCACCTACGACAATGTCGTCCCCATCGCCGCCATCCCGCAGATCGCCGAGCTCAACATCGGCCATTTCCTGGTCGGCGAAGCGATCTTCACCGGCCTCGCCGACTCGATCGCCCGCATGCGCGCGCTGATGGACGAGGCGCGCGGGTGACCATCATCGGCCTCGGCTCAGACCTGTGCAACATCGAGCGGATCCAGAACTCGCTCGACCGGTTCGGCGATCGCTTCATCGCCCGGGTCTTCACCGACACCGAGCGCGCCAAGGCGGAAGGCCGCCCCTTCACCCGCGCCGGCACCTACGCCAAGCGCTTCGCCGCCAAGGAGGCCTTCTCCAAGGCGGTCGGCACCGGCTTCAAGCGCGGCGTGTTCATGAAGGATATAGGCGTCGTGAATAAAGCGTCGGGCGAACCGACTCTGGCGCTCACCGGGGGCGCCAGGGAGAGGCTTGACGCTTTGACCCCGGACGGTCACGCCGCGGACATCCATCTCACCATGACCGACGACCATCCTTTCGCCATGGCCGTCGTCCTGATCACCGCCGTTCCGAGGACTGAATGAGCTTGAGCGACACCACGCCTTTGCCGAGCCTGGCCAAGCCGAAGAAGGGCACCGACTGGTGGGCCGAGCTGCGCGCCATCTTCTGGCTGATCCTCGCCGTGCTGGCGTTCCACAGCCTGGTCGCCAAGCCTTTCTACATCCCGTCCGAATCGATGATGCCAGGCCTCTTGAAGGGCGACCGGCTCGTGGTCAGCAAATATCCCTATGGCTGGTCCTGGGTCAGCCCGAGCTTCCACATCATGCCGCGCATGTCCGGCCGCCTGTTCGGCGCGATGCCCGAGCGCGGCGACGTCGTCATCGTCACTCCGCGGGGCGCGCGCACCGACTATATTAAGCGGGTCATCGGTCTTCCCGGCGACGGCATCCAGTTGATCCGCGGCCAGCTCTTCATCAACGGCCAGGAGGTGCGCCAGGAGCGCCGCCCCGACATGATGATCCCGATGGACGCCAACATCCAATGCTCCGGAGTCGTCATCACCCGCGCCGACGGCTCGGCCCTGTGCAGCCTGCCGATCGTCCGAGAGACGCTGCCCAACGGCCGCAGCTACGACACCGTCGATCTCGGCTATTATCCGCAGTCGGACGATTTCGGCCCGGTCGTGGTGCCGGAGGGCCATGTCTTCCTGATGGGCGACAATCGCGACGAGAGCGCCGACAGCCGCGCCTCGATCGAGAATCTCGGCCTCGGCGGCGCGGTTCCATGGGAGAATATCGGCGGCCGCGCCGAGTTCATCACCTTCAGCCTCGACGGCAGCTCCGACTGGTGGAACCCGATAAGCTGGTTCACCGCCCTGCGCGGCGGCCGCGCCGGCACCTCGCTCCACCCCGACGAAGCTCAGTAAAGCCCTCTCCCCGGCGGGGAGAGGGTTGGGTGAGGGGAGCGAGCGCAAGCGAGCGTCCAGGCTTCCAGGGA
>NZ_JAANPA010000076.1 GCF_011320075.1 Sphingosinicella sp. YJ22
AAGATGCTCGACGAGCTTTACGAGCTCGCCCGCCGCCTCGCTCGCCGCGACCGAGGCGGCGCTCTCGGCCTGGACCAGCGACAGGCGCGGCTCGATGCCGCGCTCGACCAGGGGACGGATGATGCGGACCTCGGCGGCGCGCGCATCGCGGGCGGTGACCCGCGCCTGATAGGCGGATTGCGCCTCCGACACCGCGCGTTCGGCCTGCTGCAGGCGGGCGTTCGCGGCGCCGCTGAGGCTGGCGAGGTCGGCCATGCGCGAGGCGTGAAGCGCCTGTTCGATGCGGATCTGCTCGGCGACGGTGGGATCGCTGGTCCGCGGATAGCTGGGCTCGCGTCCCTGCACCTCAGCCGACAGCCGCGCGATCTTGACGAGAAGCGCGTTGTAAGACGCCTCGCCGCTGCCGAACTCGGCGCCGGTCGCGGTCGGATCGAGGCGGAGAAGCGGCGCGCCGGCCTGGACGACGTCGCCGGCACGCACCAGGATGTCCTCGACGGTGCCGCCTTCCTGGTTGGACACGACCTGGAGCTGCGAGCTCGGGATCACCCGGCCCATGCCGCGCACCGTCCGCTCGATCTCGGCGAACGCGGCCCAGAGGAAGAACAGCAGCACGAAGCTGACGACCGCCCACAGCAGCCAGTTCGACGTCGCGCGCGGCTTGATGACGTCGGGCAGGTCCTCGAGCTTGCGCATCAGCATCAGGCAGCGGCCTTCGGGCGGGTGAGCTGCTGGAGGATCTTGTCGCGCGGGCCATCGGCGGCGACCTTGCCGGCCTCGATGACGATCACCCGGGTCGCCAGCGCGAGCAGCGGCGGGCGATGGGTGATCATGACGACGGTGCGGCCGGCCAGCTCCTCGCCGAGCCGCTGGATCAGGCCGGTCTCGGTCTGCGCGTCCATCGCGCTCGACGGCTCGTCGAGGACGACGATGGACGGGCGCCCGGCGATGGCGCGGGCGATGGCGATCGACTGGCGCTGGCCTCCGGACAGGCCCTCGCCGCGGTCGGCGAGCCTGAGGTCGTAGCCGTTGGCGATCTGGCCCATGAACTGGTGGGTGCCGGAGATGGTGGCGGCGCGGATCATCTCCTCGTCGTCGATGCCGGCGCGGCCGAGCTCGATATTCTCGCGCACCGAGCCGGTGAGCAGCACGCTTTCCTGAAGCGCCGCGCCCATCTTGCCGCGCAGCGCGGCCGGATCGAGCTGGCGGATGTCGGTGCCGTCGATCATCACCAGGCCGTCGTCGGGCGGATAGAGGCCGAGCACGAGGCGGGCGATGGTCGACTTGCCCGATCCGACGCGGCCGAGCAGCGCGACGCGCTCACCGGGCTCGATCGTGAAGCTGACCTCGCGAAGCACCGGCTCGGTCGCGCCGGGGTAGCGGAAGGTGACGCTCTTGAACTCGATCTTTCCGTTGATCACGGCGGGCTTGAGCGGCTCGCCCGAGGGCCCTTCGAGCGGCTGCTCCATCAGCGCCTTGACCTGGCGGTAGGCGGTTCGGGTCGCGGTGAGCCGCGACAGCAATTGCGAAATCTGGGCGAGCGGCGCGATGGCTCGGCCGGCGAGGATCGAGCAAGCGATGAGGCCGCCCATGGTGAGCGCGTTCTCGGCGATCAGGAACACGCCGATGATGACCACGCCCGAATAGGAGATGGTCCCGGCCGAGCCCGCGAAGGTCGTTCCGATCGCGCCGATCAGCCGCTGGCGCATCGCGCTGTCCGACTGCTGCTCGACGGCGCGCAACCAGCGCCCGGCGAGCAGGGGCCCGGCGCCGGTCGCCTTGACCGTCTCGATGCCGCCGACCGTCTCGACCAGCACCGATTGCTTGAGCAGGCTCTCGCCCATCGACTTGGCCGACAGCCGTTCGAGCGCGGGATGGGTGAGCCAGCCGATCAGGATGACGATCGGCACCATCAGCGCCGGAACCGCCACCACCCAGCCGCCGATGATCCATACCGCGAGCAGGGTGATCAGGATGAACGGCACGTCGACGACGGCGGTGAGCGTGGCGGACGCGAAGAATTCCCTCAGAGCCTCGAGCTCGCGCATGATTCCGGCGATGGCCCCGGTCGAGCCCTTCTTGAGCTCCAGCCGCATCGCGAGCAGGCGATTGAACACTTCCTCGCCGACCTCGCGGTCGATCTGGGCGCCGGCGAAGTCGACGAAATAGGCGCGCAGCAGCTTGAGGACGAAGTCGAAGACGATGACGATGACCAAGCCGATGCTCAGCGCCCACAGCGACGAGAAGGCGTTGTTGGGGACGACGCGGTCATAGACCACCATCGTGAACAAGGCGGTTAGCAGGCCAAAGATGTTGATGAACACCGCCGCCACCGAGACCTTGAGATAGGTCTGGCGGTTGCGCTTCATCGGCTCGAGCAGCCACGGCGCGAAGCGCGGCTTCGGTGCCTCGACCAGATCTGTGTCGCTCAACCCGTTCTCCCCAAGCGATCGGGATCGATGCCGAGCCGCTGCAGCAAGAGCCCGGTCCGGGAGAGGAGGATGTAGCGGGCGGCATCCAGTTCGGTAAGACCCTGGATATAGGCGGTCGCCGCGGCGAAATAGGCGTCCTCGGCGGCGATCACGTCGAACAGGGTGCCGCGGGCGGCGCGGAAACGGGTCACGATCACGTCGCGCGACTGGCGACTCGCGCGATAGGCGGCTTCGAGCGCGGCGAGCTGCTGCTCGAGCGCCTGGACGTCGGCCCAGGCGATGGCGGCGTCGCGCTCCGCTTCCACCCGGACTCGGTCGGCGCGCGCCTCGGCGCCGCGGGCGCGAGCGGCGAACTGGCGGGCGCGCGGGTCGACGCCGCCGAACAGCCGCCAGCGCAGACCGAGCCGGGCGCGCACGTCATAGTCGCGGTCGTTCTCGAACACGCCGTA
>NZ_JAANPA010000077.1 GCF_011320075.1 Sphingosinicella sp. YJ22
TGGTGTGAAGCGGTAGGAACGCAGACCATGCGAAGCATGGTGGAGGGGTCACCCTCTGATTCCCTTCACCGAGGATATTTCACCCCTCCACCATCTGCTCCGCAGATGGTCCCCCTCCCCATGAGCGCCGCTCATGGGGAGGAACTTGAATCACCGATTGCCGATCTGCTCCCAGGCCTGGGCGACCTCGCCCAGCATCTCGCGGGCGCGCTCGACCAGCTTCACGTCATTCTCGCGGCCGGCGGCGATGGTGAGGCGGCGCGCCTCGCGGTAGATCTTGGCGAGGCCGAGGGCGATGTCGCCGCCCTGGTCGAAGTCGAGGCTGGTCTCCAGCCCGCTGATCAGGCGAAGCGCGCGCGCCTGGCGCTCGCCGCGCTGGACATAGTCGGCCCGCGCCATTGCCGCCGACATGGCATCGAGCGCCTTGAGCAGCTCGTCATAGAGGATGGTCACCAGCTGGTGCGGGTTCGCACCTTCGACCCGGCTGGCGACGTCCACGCGCTGGTAGCGCGCCTTGGCCATCCCGAACTGCCCACGCATCGCGTACATCCACTCACTCCCGAACAAAGTTCACGCCGTCGACGCCTCAGCCGCGGTCGTTGGTCCACATTTTGATCTGCTGGTCCAGGTAGCTCTGGGTCGCCTTGAAGGAGGACACCTGCCGCTCCATGGCGGTGAAGGTGCCGAGCATCTGGTTATAGTAACGCTCCGCGCGCTCCTCGTGCACCGCCTTCAGGTCGGCGATGTCGTCACGCTCGTCGCTGAGCCGCTTGTTGGTCGCTGCGAACGGCCCCTCGCGGTCGCGAAGCGCGTCGCGGATCATCTTGAGCGCGCCGCCGAGGCCGGCCTCGATGGTGATCGTGACGCTCGGCGAGGCCGAATTGACCGTGACGATCAGGCCGAGCGCCGCGGCACCGGCCGGCGCCACGAGGTTGGTGTCGACGCCGGTCATGGCGAGGCCGTCGACATTGCCCGACGCCGGCGTCGTGCCGTTCTTCGGGACGAGGTCGGTCAGCGTGTAGGTACCCGGCTTCACCCGGCCCATCGCGCTCTGGATTGTGACCGCGCCGCTGCTTGCCCACTGGGCCGGGTTGAACAAAGCCTCGACCGCGTCGGGATTGTTGACCAGCTGCTCCTGGAGCCGGAACGTGTCGAGGCTGAGCGTGCCGTCGCGGTTGGTGCGAACGCCGATCTCGGCGAGGCTGTGCGGGCCGTCGCCCTGCGAGGTCAGCGCCATGCTGGTCATCTGGCCGAGCTGGCGCACCATCTGGCGGACGCCGACGTCGCCGCGCAGCGGTCCGCCGTCCTCGCCGACGCCGGCCTTGGTGGCTTCCGAGATCAGCGTCATCAGCTCGTTATAGGCGGCGACGAAATCGGTCATGCCCTGGGTGATCTCGGCCGTGGGCCGGACCGCGCCGAGCGAGATGATCGTGCCCGGCTCGGCCTTCTTGAGGTCGATCTGCACGCCCTCGACCACGTCGGAGAAGCTGTTGCTCGACCGGTTGATGGTGACTCCGTCGAGCTTGACGATGGCGTCCTGAGCCGCCTGGGCCTCGGTCAGGCCGCCGGTGACGGAGGGACCGAAGGCGAAGCGCTCGAGGCCGCTGACGGTGCCGCCCGGGACCGACAGGGTGAAGGCATTGGCCTGGCCGGTCGCGCCCTTCAGCATCAGGCGCGAACCGTTGGCGTCGGTGACGATGCTGGCGGCGACGCCCGCGCCGGCCGCGTTGATCGCGTTGGTCAGCCCCTCGAGGCTGTCATTGGCCGCGTCGATGACGATGTCGAAGCTGCCGTTGGAGCTGGTCAGCGTCAGCGTCCCCTGCCCGACCGGATCGGTGCGCGCGGCGAAGGTCGTCGATTCCAGGGTCTGCGCCTTGGCGAGCTGGACCACCTCGAGCTCGGCGGCAAGACCGCCGAGGCGCGCGCCGGCGACCGCCTTGGCGCTGAGCAGGGTCGGCTCCGACACGGTCGGCTGGGTGAACAGCGTCCCGCCCGAGATCAGCGAGGACAAGGCCGTCGAGAAATTGTCGATGGCGCCGCTGACTTCGGCCAGGGTCGAGATGCGCGCCGCGTTGAGCGTCTCGCGCTTCTCGATCTGCGCGTCCTTGGGCGCGCGCTGCGCGTCGGACAGCTGCTTGACCAGGGCCCTGATGTCGAGCCCCGAGCCGATCCCGAGCGATGCAGCGATTGACGAATCCATTGAGCGTCCCCTCTCAGGGATAAGAACGGCGCGGACGGTGGTTTCTTTAGGGGAAATCCCACCTGTCATTCCCGCGAAAGCGGGAGCCGAAGACGAGCGAAGCTCAATCCAGCTGCCTTCCGAACGGCGCCGGCAGCGCGGTGAATCGACAAGAGAAAAAGCTGGATTCCTGCTTCCGCGGGAATGACAATTCCTCTTGTCGGCTAGCCCCTCAGCACCCGCACCGTGTCGGCCCGCAGGCGCGCCTGGGCGGCGAGGGAGAGGCGCGGGTCGGCGAGAATCTGCTCGGCGATGACGGCGGCGCCCGCCGAGTCCATCTCGGGGAGGAAGTCGCGCAGCTCGGCGGCGAGCTCGCGCAGCCACGGGTCGAGCGCGATCCCGGCGACGTCAGCATCGCTGAGCAGCCGCTCGATCTCCGCCAGCGCCCGACGCGCCTGCGCTTCGCTCTTGATGCCGTGAAACATGTGGCCGCCTGCTCCTCCCCGAGGGAGATAACGGCAGCGGCGGGCGAAGGCTTAGCCGCGAAAAGCCCTCTCCCCGGCGGGGAGAGGGTTGGGTGAGGGGGAGCGAGCGCAGCGAGCGTCCTGTATCCGAGGATAACTGCGAGACCGGAACCCCCTCACCCCAACGCTGCACTCGCTGGGGG
>NZ_JAANPA010000078.1 GCF_011320075.1 Sphingosinicella sp. YJ22
CGGCGGGCAGCAGGGACGCGGCCCTGGCGGGCCGGCTCGAGCGGCTGGCGAGCGGGCTGCGCGCGACCGGCCAGGACCCGCAGGCGGGCCGCCGGGTGACCGCGCTGGGCGAGACGTTGCGAGGGATCGCCGGCCGCCTGCGCTGAGCCGCGCGTTGGATTGAGAAAAAGCGAGGGGAGGGCGCCGCCCTCCCCAAAGGCGCGCATCTTGTTACGCGATCGAGAAAGATATATCTAGAGGCATCACGGAAGGAGAGTCGGTGATGGGCTTCAAGATCTATGGCTGCGGCCCGAGGGGCCGGTGGGACATTCCCGAGGCGATCTTCGCGATGGGCGGGTCGCGCGGTTTCGGCGCGTCGTTCGGCAGCGGCTGGGGCAATGAATGGGGCCAGTGGGGCGGTGGCGGCGGACGCCGCGGCCGGCGCGGCATGTTCAAGCCGGGCGAGCTCAGGCTCGTGCTCCTGAAGCTGATCGCCGACCAGCCGCGCCACGGCTACGACCTCATCCAGTCGATCGAGGAGATGACTCACGGCAGCTACGCGCCGAGCCCCGGAGTGGTCTATCCGACGCTGACGATGCTCGAGGACATGGGGCTTATCGCCGAGCAGGCGAGCGAGGGCAGCAGCCGCAAGGCCTATGCCGCGACCGAAGAGGGCCGTGCCCATCTCGAGGAGCGGCAGGAGGAGGTCGACGCCCTGATCGCCCGGCTCAACGAGCATGGCGACCGCGAGCGCCGCGCCGGCGGGGCCCCGATCAGCCGGGCCGTGGGCAACCTGCTCTCGGCCCTGTGGCACCGAGTCCAGCGCGAGGGCATGGACGAGGAGACGCTTCACCAGATCGCCGAGATCCTCGACGAGGCGGCACGCAAGGTGGAGCGGCTCTAAGCTCTCGCCTCGGCCTGATCAGCGGCCGCGGAACAGCCCGCCGAGCAGGCCGCGGACGATCTGACCGGCGACCCGGTTCACGACCTGGCGCTGCACCGACCGGCCGAGCTGGCGCGTCAGTTCGCCGGCCATGCCTTGATTGCGGCGCTGCTCGCGCTCCTCGCGCGCCGCGGTCCGGTCGCGCTGGATGGCGGCCTTCTCCTCGTCGCGCCGAGCCTTCTCCGCGGCCGCTGCGGCTGCGGCCTGCTCGGTACGGGCCTGAAGCATCTCATGAGCGCTCTCGCGGTCCACCGCGTCCCGGTACTTGGCGCCGATGTCAGAGGTCGACTGGAGCACCTGCCGTTCGGTTTCCGTGATCGGCCCCGCGCGCGAGCGCGGCGGAGCCACCAGCGTCCGCTGAACGGGAGTCGGCGCGCCGTCCGAATCGAGCACCGAGACCAAAGCCTCGCCCGTCCTCAGTTCAGTGATGGCGCTGGCGACGTCGAGGTCGGGATTGGTGCGGAAGGTTTCAGCCGCCGCGGCGACTGCGCGCTGGTCCTTGGGCGTGAAGGCGCGAAGCGCGTGCTGGACCCGGTTGCCGAGCTGCGCCGCCACCGCTTCGGGAATGTCGAGCGGGTTCTGGGTGACGAAATAGACCCCGACGCCCTTCGAGCGGATCAGCCGCACGACCTGCTCCACCTTGTCGAGCAAGGCGGCGGGGACGTCGTCGAACAGCAGATGCGCTTCGTCGAAGAAGAAGACGAGCCTCGGCCGGTCGAGGTCGCCGACCTCGGGCAGCTCCTCGAACAACTCCGACAGCAGCCACAGCAGGAAGGTCGCGTAGAGCTTGGGGCTCTGCATCAGCTTGTCGGCGGCAAGGATGTTGCCGATGCCGCGGCCCTGATCGTCGGCCCCGAGGAAATCCGCGATCTCCAGCGCCGGCTCACCGAAGAATCGGTCGGCGCCCTGCGCCTCGAAGGCGAGCAGCTGGCGCTGGATCGTCCCCACCGATTGCCTGGCGACATTGCCGTAGCGGCTGGTGAGGTCGGCCGCATTGTCGCCGACCCAGGTCAGCATCGAGCGCAGGTCGTCGAGGTTGAGCAGAAGCATGCCCTCGTCGTCGGCGGCGCGGAAGGCGATGGCGAGAACGCCTTCCTGGGTCTCGTTGAGACCGAGCAGGCGGGACAGAAGGAGCGGGCCCATCTCGGAGACCGTGGTGCGGATGGGATGGCCCTGCTCGCCGAACAGATCCCAGAACACGACCGGATTGTCGGCATAGGACCAGTCGCCGAGGCCGAGCTCGGCGGCGCGGGCAGTGAACGCCTCGTGCGCGCGCTGCTGGGCGTTGCCGGGCATGGCCATGCCGCTGAGGTCGCCCTTGATGTCGGCGGCGAAGACCGGGACCCCGGCACGCGAGAAGCCCTCGGCCATGGTCTGCAGGGTGACCGTCTTGCCGGTGCCGGTGGCGCCCGCGACGAGGCCGTGGCGGTTGGCGCGGTCGAGCCGAAGCCGCTCAGGGCCGGCCGTGCTTCCGCCGATCAGGATGCCGTCGTCGCTCGCCATTGATGCTCATCCCGCTGTTGCCCTTGGGGGTAACCGACAGACCTGCGCCTGGTTCAGGACCCGGACACGTCCGTCGAACGTATTTGGCGCGAAGCGTTTTGGCTATCGGGCCCTGTACGATGTTCGAACTCTATGCGGATCGGCGGAGCGACCGCCTCGTCTCGATGGCGGGCGTCGCCGCCATGCATGTCGCGCTCGGCTGGCTGCTGATCAGCGGCCTCGGCGCGGACATGGTGCGCGGGGTCAGCGAGAGCCTGCAGACCTTCGATGTCGCGCCGCCGCCCCCGCCGCCGCCGCCGATCGAGCCGGAGGAGGCCGCGCCGGCCGAGGAGCTCGCCGCCCCCGACGAGCCGGCGCCGG
>NZ_JAANPA010000079.1 GCF_011320075.1 Sphingosinicella sp. YJ22
CCAGCCCGCTCCGCAGGCGCAGCAGCCCGCTCCCGCCGCCTCGGCCCCAGCGCCGCGGCCGCAGCCGCGCCTGTCCGGCCCGACCATCCAGGTCGGCGCGTTCCCGAGCCAGGCGGCCGCGGAAGGCGAATGGCGCCGGCTCGCGGCGCGCTTCTCCTATCTCGGAGCGCTTCAGCATCAGGTGATGGTCCACCAGCGCGGCGGCCAGACATTCTATCGCCTGCGCGCCGCCGGCGCCGACGCGAGCGCCGTCTGCCGCCGACTGCGCGCCGCCGGCCAGCCCTGCATGGACGTCAACGACTAGCGATCTCCATGTCATCCCCGCGAAAGCGGGGATCCAGCTCCTTCTTTTGCGCTGAACAGGAAGCTGGTTTCCCGCTTTCGCGGGAATGACGGGGAGAGGGCACGAGGCTAGAGCGGGTTCATGCTTCCCGCGATCCTCGGCCTGTCAGGCCTCACCCTCACCGACGACGAACGCGCGCTGTTCCGCGCGGCGCAGCCGGCCGGCTTCATCCTGTTCGGGCGCAATGTCGCCGATCCGGAGCAGCTGCGCGCGCTGACCGATGCGCTGCGCGCGGCGGCCGGGCGCGACGACCTGCTGATCATGGTCGACCAGGAGGGCGGCCCGGTGGCGCGGCTGCGGCCGCCGCATTGGCCCGAATTTCCGGCCGGGGCGCGGATCGGCGCGCTTTACGAGACGGCCCCGATCAGCGGCATGGAGGCGGCCCGAGTTAACGCGCTGGCGATGGCGCTGGTCCTGCGCGCGGCCGGAATCAATGTGACGACCCTGCCGCTGCTCGACCTTCGGCATGACGGCGCGCATCCGGTGATCGGCGAGCGCGCGTTCGGCGCCGATCCGCTGCTCGTCGCCGCGCTCGGCCGGACGGTGCTCGACGGCCTCGGAGAAGGCGGGGTCGCCGGCGTGATCAAGCACCTTCCCGGCCACGGCCGCGCCGACAGCGACAGCCATGTCGCGCTGCCGGTCGTGGACGCTGCGGAGGAGGAGCTCGCCGCCGACCTGCTGCCGTTCCAGGGCCTCTCCGGACGCGCGCGGATCGGCATGGCCGCGCATATCCTCTACACCGCCTGGGACGCCGAACGGGCCGCCAGCGTGTCGCCGGTCGTGGTCGATCAGGTCATCCGCGGCCGCATCGGTTTCGCCGGGCTGCTGGTCAGCGACGATGTCGCGATGCACGCCCTGACCGGCAGCGTCGAGGAGCGTGCCGCCGCGGTTCTCGCCGCCGGCTGCGACCTCGCTCTGTGCTGCTCGGGCGACTTCGCGGAAAGCGCGCGGCTCGCCGAAGCGCTTCCGCCGTTGCGCGAGGAGAGCGCGGGGCGGCTGGCTCGGGCGGTGCCGTCCGCGGCTCAGCCGGAGGCGGATATCGCGGAGCTGATCGCCAAACGCGACGCGCTGCTCGCGCATGTCCGCCCAAGTTATTGACACTGGTGTAAGCGCTCACGATCTTGGTGGCATGTTCCGCCACCCGATCGCCATCGACAGCGCCGACATCGACCATATGGGGCATGTCAACAACGCCGTGTACCTGAAGTGGGTGCAGGAATCGGTGGTGGCTTATTGGGAGAAGGCGGCGCCGGCCGAGGCGGTCTCGTCGCACCTGTGGGTCGCGCTCAAGCACGAGATCACCTACCGCAAGCCGGCCTTCCTCAAGGACCCCGTGATCGCCGAGGTGGTCGCCGACGGAATGCAGGGCGCCCGCGCCTTCTTCAGCACCCTGATCAAGCGCGGCGAGGACATATTGGCGGAAGTGAAGAGCAGCTGGTGCTGCCTCGACGCCGACACGAAGAAGCCGGCGCGCCTCGCCCGCGACGTCGCCGCCCGCTTCCTGAAGCCTTAGCCGCCCGAGCCGAAGCAGGCCGCGTCGGGGACCAGCACCCCCGATCTGATCTCGTCGACCACGCGCAGGGCACTCAGCGTGGTCGGACCCGAAGCGCCTCCGCCCAGCCGGACGGCGAGCCCGGTGAGCACCGTTTCGGCATCGTCGAACGCCGTGCACAGCAGCGGCAGGAGATCCGGCTGCTCGGAAGCCGCCCGGCGCAGGAGCGAGATCAGAACCGCCTGCAAGGCGGCGACCTCGGCATGAAGAATGGCGGCGTCTTCCGTGGTCATTGGCGTCGAACCGGCGCCGCGGGCCGTGGTTCCCTCCGCGTGCCCCGGAAGCGCTCTTCGGCTGCAACCAAAGCCGACCGACCTAACCAAATAGGCGATCTGACGTTGACTTCGCGTTGCTAATTAGGTACGTATGGGGCCATGGCGGCGAAGCGGGAGGAGACGCGGCGGAGCACGCTCACGCCGGCGCGGAGAGCGCGGTTCCTTCGGGTGCTCGGCGAAACCGCGAACGTGACCGAGGCGGCGCGGGCTGCCGGCGTGGCGCGGATGATCCCGTACAATCTGCGGCGGGCCGACGAATGGTTCGCGCGGGCCTGGGACGCGGCGCTGGCCGGGGCGCCGGCGAAGCTGGCGGCGCGGCAGCCCGGCGCGCTGGCCTGGGTGCGGCGGGCGGC
>NZ_JAANPA010000008.1 GCF_011320075.1 Sphingosinicella sp. YJ22
GGCGCGGGACGCGCGACCGGCGTGAAGCGGACGGGACGGTCCTCGCGCGCGGCCGGAGCCGCGGCAGTCTCGGCGGGCTTGGGCGCGGCGGCTTCGGCCTCGGCGGCCTTGCGGGCTTCTTCGGCAGCCTGGCGCGCGGCCTCGGCGGCGGCCTCCTCGGCCTTGCGATTCTCTTCGGCGCGGCGCTTCTCGTCCTCGGTCGCGGCCTTGGCGTCGCGATCCTCGCGGCGGCGCGCTTCCTCGAGCGCCTGCATGCGCTGCTCCTCGGCCTCGCGCAGCAGGCGCGCCTGGCGCTCCTGCGGAGTCTCGTTCGAGACCGGGCGCTTCGGCGGGGCCGGGCGCGGGGCCGGCTCAGGCGCGGGCGCGGGGGCCGGCGCCGCCTCGACGACCTCGGGCTTCGGCGCTTCGACGGTCTCGCCCGGGCGGCCGAGCACTCGGCGCTTCTTCACCTCGACCACGACCGTGTTCGAGCGGCCATGGCTGAAGCTCTGCTTCACCTTGCCCGCCTCGACGGTGCGCTTGATGCCGAGCGGTGCGCGCGCTCCCAGCTTCGGCTTGTCGGTCGTATCGCTCATTCTTGTCCTTCGTGTCGTTCAGCCGCCCCGTGATGGGCGGAAGCGCCGGAAGCCGCGGAAGCGGCCTCTAGCGCAGCATCTCTTCCGATAAAAGCGCCCCACCTGCTCAGCAGGTCGCGAACCCGCGCGGCGGCCGCGGGGTCCAGGATGGCGACATGTACCACATTCTGCCGGCCGAGGGCCAACGACAATATGGTTCTGTCGGCCGGAAAAACCAGCCCTTGCCGCTCTTCCCCGTCCGTCCCGACGCGCAGCGCCTGGTCGCGCTTGCCGCGTCCGTCGGCCGCCGCATCCGACGCGTGGATGAGCAAGCGGACCTCGCCGCGGCGCAAGGCCACGTCGATCTTCTCGCCGCCCGTTACCAGATTTCCGGCACGCGCCTCGAGCCCGAGCCGGTCGAGCACCGCCTGGCGCAACGCCGCCTCGATCCGCGCGCCGAGATCGTCGGGAATGGTGACCGCGCCGGTCTTGAACGCTCGGGCCAGCGCGGCCTTCAATTTGCCCTTGGCCTGCGCTGCTTCGAGCGCCGCCCGATCTACCCCGATCCACGCGCCGCGCCCCGGCGCCTTGGCGCGCACGTCGGGCGCGACGGTGCCGTCAGGCCCGAGCGCGAGCCGGATCAGCGACGCCCGCGGCGCCGCTTCCCGGGTCAGGATGCAGGTGCGCTCGGGGACGTGCCCCGAGCTTCCGTCGTCGCTTAGCTCAAGCGTCTCATTGGGAGGTTTCCGCAACCGCGTCCTCCTCTTCGAACCAATGGGCGCGGGCGGCCATGATGATCTCGTTGCCCTGCTCGTCGCTGAGGCCATATTCGGCGAGGATTCCGCCCTTGTCCTCGGGCCGCTCGGCGCGCTCGCGCTGGCGGCGCTGCTCGGGCCGCTTCTTCTGGACCAGCTCGTCGGTGGCGAGGTCGGCGAGGTCGTCGAGCGTCTTGATGCCCGCCTTGCCCAGCGTCACCAGCATCGCCTCGGTGAGGTAGGGCATCTCGGCCAGAGCGTCGTCGACGCCCATCGCGCGCCGCTCCTCGCGGGACGCGGCCTCGCGGCGCTCGAGCGCCTCGCCGGCGCGGCTCTGCAGCTCGGCGGCGAGCTCGTCGTCGAAGCCTTCGATCGAGGCGATCTCGTCCGGCTCGACATAGGCCACTTCCTCCAGCGCGCCGAAGCCTTCGGCGACGAGCAGCTGGGCGAGCGTCTCGTCGACGTCGAGCTCCTCCTGGAACATGGTCGAGCGCTCGACGAACTCGCGCTGGCGCTTTTCGCTCGCGTCGGCCTCGGTCATGATGTCGATCTGCGAGCCGGTCAGCTGCGACGCCAGGCGCACATTCTGGCCGCGGCGGCCGATGGCGAGGCTGAGCTGGTCGTCCGGCACCACCACCTCGATCCGGCCTTCCTCCTCGTCGATGACCACTCGGCTAACGGTCGCCGGCTGGAGGCCGTTGACGACGAACGTCGCGAGGTCCTCGGACCAGGGGATGATGTCGATCTTCTCGCCCTGCATTTCCTGCACGACGGCCTGCACACGGCTGCCCTTCATGCCGACGCAGGCGCCGACCGGATCGATCGAGCTGTCATGCGAAATGACGCCGATCTTGGCGCGGCTGCCCGGATCGCGGGCGGCGGCCTTGATCTCGATGATGCCGTCGTAAATCTCGGGCACTTCCTGGGCGAACAGCTTCTTCATGAAGTCGGGGTGGGCGCGCGACAGGAAGATCTGCGGACCGCGGGTCTCGCGGCGGACGTTGAGGATCAGGCTGCGGGTGCGGTCGCCGACGCGCAGCACCTCGCGCGGGATCTGCTGGTCGCGGCGGATGACGCCCTCGGCGCGGCCGAGGTCGACGACGACATGGCCGAACTCGACGCGCTTGACGACTCCGGTGATGATCTCGCCGACGCGGTCCTTGAACTCCTCATGCTGGCGCTCGCGCTCGGCGTCGCGGACCTTCTGGAAGATGACCTGCTTGGCGGCCTGGGCGGCGATCCGGCCGAACTCGATCGGCGGCAGCGGGTCGACGATATAGTCGCCGACGACCGCGCCCTTCTGGAGCTTCTGGGCGTCGTCCAGGCTGACCTGCTTGAAATAGTCCTCGACCTCCTCGACCACCTCGACGACTCGCCACAGGCGAAGGTCGCCGGAGACCGGGTCGAGCTTGGCGCGGATGTCGTTCTCGGCGCCGTAGCGGGCGCGTGCGGCGCGCTGGATCGCGTCCTCCATCGCCTCGATGACGATGCCCTTGTCGATCAGCTTCTCGCGCGCGACGGCGTCGGCGATCGCGATCAGCTCGGCCTTGTTGGCGGAGACGGCGCCCGGAGCGGCGGGGTTGGGGGCGGTGGTCGCCATGTTAGCTATCCTGTCCTTCCACTTGAATTCGATCGGCGCCTTCCGCGGAGAGCGGCGCGGTCGCCTCGATGAGCTTGTCGGTCATGACCAGCTTGGCGCTGCGGATGTTGGCGAGCGTCACCCACATCTCGCCATGGCCGGGAACGTCGATTCCGACCAGCTCGCGCTCGACCCCGAGCAGCGGTCCGGCGACCTGCTTGCGCTCCGCCACCGGGTCCTCGAGCGCGACGCGGGCGTCATGGCCCTTCCAGTCCTCGAAATCCTGGAGCCGGGTCAGCGGCCGGTCGATTCCGGGCGAGCTGACCTCGAGCCGGTAGGCATGGTCGAACGGGTCGTTGCCCTCGGCCTCGAGCGCGTCGAGCATCTCGGACAGCCGCCGCGACAGCCGCGCGCAATCGTCGAGGGTGAGCTGGCGGGTCGCCGGGTCCTCGGCCATGACCTGCAGCGTCGGGTCCGACTTGCCGCCGGTCATCTTGACGCGCACCAGCGCGAGCCCCTCCGCCTCGACGGCGGGCTCGATCAGCTGCTGCAATGCGGCAAGGTCGGCCAAGGAAAGCTCCCACGCGAAAAAACCAAGTCCTCCCGCGCCGGCCCCGACCCCGGGACCAGCCTCAGGCATCTGACGATGTCGAGGAGGTAGTCGTCATATATGCGCGAGGAGCCGGCGCGGCAACCGCTTTCGCGGCGGGCCGCTTGACCTCGGCTCGCGCTCTCTCGATTGAGGTCGCCAGACATTCCGGGAGCTCGATCCATGCGCCGCATCGTCCACGCCGCCCTTCCCCTCCTCGCTTTGGTCGGCTGCGCCGGCAATGGCGACGCCGCCGGAACCGCAACCGCCGACGGCGGCGCTATCCAGGCATCCGGCCAGCCGTTCACCGTCGAGGCGATCGCCGATTTCGAGTCGCCCTGGGCGCTGGCCTTCCTCCCCGACGGCTCGGCGCTGATCACCGAGAAGAGCGGACGCCTCATCCACTGGAGCCGCGCCGGCGGGCAGAACCGGCCGGTCGATGTCGCCGGCGTGCCGCAGGTCGACGCCGGCGGCCAGGGCGGCCTCGGCGACGTCGTCCTCCACCCGCAATTCGCCAGCAACCGCCTTGTCTATCTGAGCTTCGCCGAGGCCGGCGAGGGCGGCACGCGCGGCGCCGCGGTCGGCCGCGGCCGCCTCGTCGTCGACGGCGGCACGCCGCGCATCGAAGGCTGGCAGGTGATCTGGCGCCAGGTGCCGAAGTTCGACGGCCGCGGCCATTATGGCCACCGCATCGCCTTCGCGCCCGACGGCCACCTGTTCATCAGCTCCGGCGAGCGCCAGGAATTCGATCCCGCCCAGGACATGAACTCCAACGCCGGCAAGATCCTGCGCTTGCGCGACGACGGCTCAGTCCCGGCCGACAATCCCTTCGCCGACCGCGGCGGAGTCACCGCTCAGATCTGGTCGCTGGGCCACCGCAACCCGCTCGGCCTCGCCTTCGCCCCGGACGGGCGCCTGTGGGAGAATGAGATGGGCCCGGCCGGCGGCGACGAGTTCAACCTGATCGAGCGCGGCTCCAACTACGGCTACCCGATCGTGTCGAACGGCGACCATTATGACGGCCGGCCGATTCCGGACCACGACACTCGGCCCGAGTTCAACGCGCCGGAGATCACCTGGACCCCGGTCATCTCGCCTTCCAGCCTGATCTTCTACACCGGCGACCAGTTCGCCGACTGGCGCGGCAACGCGCTGATCGGCGGCCTGTCCGGCCAGGCGCTGATCCGCGTCGCGATCGACGGCAACAACGCTCGCGAGGTCGCCCGCTATCCGATGGGCGCCCGAATCCGCGCGGTCGACCAGGGCCCGGATGGCTCCCTTTACCTGCTCGAGGATGGCGGCCGCGATTCGCAGGGCCGGCTGCTCCGGCTGACCCCGGCGCGATGACGGCCCGCACCGCCTCCTGCCTGTGCGGCCAGCTCAAGGCGGAATGCACCGGCGATCCCTTCCGCATCTCCGTCTGCCACTGCCTCGACTGCAAGAAGCGCAGCGGCAGCGCCTTCGCCTACCAGGCGCGCTGGCCCGAGGCGCAGGTCAGGATCAGCGGCGAGCATATGGAATGGGAGCGCGTCTCAGACGCCGGCAACAAGACCCGCTTCTATTTCTGTCCGCAGTGCGGCGGCACCATCGCCTACCGCAACGAGGGCTTCCCCGACGCGCTCGCGATTCCCGTGGGAGGCTTCGCCGACGTCGACTTCCCAGCGCCGGGGGTCTCGGTCTTCGAGGAGCGCAAGCCCGGCTGGCTCGAGATCAAGGGCGACGGCATCGAGCGCGAATAGCGACGCCGAGTCACACCCGCTGGTAGCGGAAGTACCAGACCTCGTGGCCCTTGCGGCGGGCCTTGGCTTCGTAGCGCGTCTCCGGCCAGCCGCCGGGACGAGTGAGAAAGTCCGACGCCTTCTCGACGATCCAGCGGAAGTCCTCGCGCTGGTGCATGATCATCATCGACCAGCGGCAATAGACGGGATCGTCGGTGCCGAGGCGGAACTCGCCGTCCGGCTGGAGCTTGGCGGCGATCAGGTCGAGCGGGCCGTGATTGACCATCCGCCTTTTGGCGTGACGCGCCTTCGGCCAGGGATCGGGGTGGAGCAGATAGACGAATCGCAGGCTCGCGTCGGGCAGCCGCTCGAGCACGTCGAGCGCGTCGCCCATGTGCAGGCGGACGTTCGTCAAATGTTTGTCGCGGACCTGGATGAGCCCCCCGACCACGCCGTTGATGAACGGCTCGGCGCCGATGAAGCCGTGGTCCGGCAGCATGTCGGCGCGGTAGCCGAGATGCTCGCCCGAGCCGAAGCCGATCTCGAAATGGAGCGGGCGGTCGTCGCCGAACAGCAGCTGCGCCGACAGCGGCCCCTCCTCCGGCACCGAAATCTGCGGCAGCAATTTCTCGACCAGCTCGGCCTGGCCGACCCGAAGCTTGTGCCCGGAGCGGCGGCCGTACAGGCGGCGGATGGTAATGGGATCGTTCACGTGGCGCGCGTTAATCGCGCAAGGACAAAGAGCCAAGCCGGAGAGAGAAGAATGAGATCAGCCGCAGCAGCCTTCGTGACCGCCGCCCTGATGACCAGCGCCACTCCGGCGCTCGCCACCGGCAGCGCGAGCTGTCGCGGCACCATCAACCCCGAGATCACACTTGACCTCGTCATCGGCCACATGGTCGGCCCGGTGATCGCCCAGGCGCGGTTCGGCGACGGCACCGTCACCGGTGACGGCGGCGCGACGATCGCCCAGTCCTGGCTCGACGCGCAGGCGCTCCACGTCGACATCGTCGATGCCAACGGCAGCCAATATATCGCGCGCCTGCGCACGACTCGCCCGAGCGAGCGCGGCCAATATGCCGGCACCCTGCGCTATGGCGGCCGGCAATATCAGGTCCGCTGCCGGGTCGAGGGCTAGGCCGCTCAGTCGATGATGACGGGGGTCGGCCGCCGCGCGCTGAGCGCGACGACGAGCCCGGCCATGGCGAGGATTCCGCCCGCCGCGGCGAGCACGGTCCAGCGATAATCCTCGAAGATCGTCGACAGCAGCATCGCCACGATCGGCACCAGCACGCTCGAATAGGCCGCCTTGCCCGGGCCGATGGCGCGCAGGATGCGGTAGTAGAAGAAGAAGGCCAGCGCCGAGGCGACGAGGCCGAGATAGAGCAGGCCGAGCCAATAGCCCGGCCGGCTCTCGACCACCGGGGGCCCATATAGGGCCAACGCGATCCCCGCATTGGTGATGGTGCCGTAGAGCATCGACCAGGCGAGCAGGCTCGCCACCGGCATCTTCTTCACCTCGTCGACCAGCTGCAGCAAATTTCCCGCCGACGCCGACAGGATGGCGATCAGGGTGAAGCCGATGCCGAGCATCACCTGTCCCGGCCGCGCCTCCGACACGCGCAGCTCGGCGACGAACAGCATGACCACGCCGACCATCGCCACCGCCGAGCCGACGAGGAATCGCCGGCTCAGCTCATGGCCGAAAAACAATTTGGCGAAGCCGGCATTGGGCACGACCAGAAGCGCGAACACCACCGCGACGATGCCGGACGTCACATATTGCTCGGCCGCGTAGACGAAGTTGAAGTTGAGCACGAATTGCGGGATCCCGATCGCGAGCGCGAGGAGATGCCCCTTGCGGCCGAGCCTGAGCGGCGCGCCGCTGATCCGCGCCATCGCGAACATCGCGAGGCTCGCGAAGGCGAAGCGGTAGGCGACCGACCAGGACGGCGGCACCGCGTCCGCCCCGGCGCCCAGCTGGTCCTTGATGACGATCCAGGTCGAGCTCCAGATCAGCGAGATCAGGATGAACGGGATCAGGATCGACGGGGTCGAAAGGCCCGGCTCGCGTTGCTCCACCCCTTACCTCAGAGCGCGCGGATCGCGGCGGCGAGCGCGTCGACATGGCCGGGATCGCTGTCCCAGCTGGTCACCAGTCGAACCTCGCCCGGCGCCCAGTCGTAGAAGTCGAATCCCTGCGCACGCAGCGCCGCCGCTTCGTCCGCGTTCACCTTGAGGAACAGCTCGTTGGCCTCGACCGGCTCGACCAGCCGCTCCGTCCCGGCCGCCGCGGCTATCCTGTCGGCGGCATCGTTGGCGAGGCGGCCGTTGCGCAGCCACAAATCGTCCTTGAGCATCGCGTGGATCTGGGCGGCGAGATAGCGGCCCTTGGACAGCAGGTGGCCGGCGCGCTTGCGGCGATAATGGGTCGCGGCGGCGCGCTCGGGATCGAAGAAGACCAGGGCCTCGGCCGACATGCCGCCATTCTTGACGAAGCCGAACGAGAGGATGTCGACCCCGGCGCGCCAGGTCAGGTCGGCGGGCGCGCAGCCCAATCGCGCCACCGCATTGGCAAAGCGCGCGCCGTCGAGATGGAGGCCGAGCCCGCGCTCGCGGCACAGCGCGCCGATCGCCGCGGTCTCGTCCGGCGTGTAGACCCGGCCATATTCGGTCGCGTTGGTGATCGACACGGCGTGCGCCTTCATCCAGTGGACGCCGTCCGGCACCAGGTCGAGCCGCTCAGCCAGCGTCGCCGGCGTCAGCTTCGCCCCCGGCCCGTCGACCGTCAGAAGCTTGGCGCCATGGGTGTAGAATTCTGGCGCGCCGCACTCGTCATTGTTGATGTGCGCGTCCTTGTGGCAGATCACCGCGCCGTGCGGCGGGCACAGCTCGGCGAGCGCGAGCGAATTGGCCGCCGTCCCCGTGCCCACCCAGAGCGCCGCGACCTGCGTCTCGAACAGCGCGCAGAAGGCCGCGGACAGGCTCTGGCTGAGCGCATCGCCGTCATAGGCGGTGTCGAGCCGGTTGGCCGCGGCGATCGCCGCCATCACCTCGGGGCAGACGGCGGCGGCATTGTCGGAAAAGAAGCGCATGGCGGCTCCCTTGCGAGGGTTCGACGGGCGCGTCAACGCGCGCGATTTTCCCACAGAAATCCCGCCTTTCGCGAACCCCGATTTAACTCTCCATTAGGGACGAACGACCTAGGGTGGCGTGAGCATGCGAGGCTGAAGAATGGGCGTAGAGAATTTCACGGCGGCTCCGGGCGCAGGCACCCGCAGGGCGAAGCGTGCCCGGGTGCTGCTCGCCGCCAAGTTGCAGACTCCCTATGGCGAGATCGACGCGCGGTTGCGCGACCTGTCGCAGAAGGGCGCGCTGGTCGAATGTTCGCCGACTCCGCCGCAAGGCAGCGAGGTCGTGTTCTCGCGCGGGCCGATCACCGTCCCGGCGCGCGTCGCCTGGTCCGGCGAAGGCCGCGTCGGGCTCGAATTCCACTATCGGATCGACGAGAACGAGATGCTGGTGCAGCTCAAGCGAGTCTCCAACCTGCAGGCGCGCGAGCGCTTCCGCCGCCCCGGCATCAAGGAAAGCGCGAGCGAGAAGGAGCGCGCCCTCGCCGCCGCCTGGGGAGTCCAGGTCGGCATCAACATTTCCGACGGCGATTTCTGAGACCCGCGGTGGACGCGATCGGCACCCCCTGGCAATCGTGCATCGGCAGCGACGGCAACGGCTTCGAGGCCGAGCTGTCGCACTGGCCCGCCGGCAACCAGGA
The DNA here is from genome assembly GCF_011320075.1 of Sphingosinicella sp. YJ22. GTDB lineage: Bacteria > Pseudomonadota > Alphaproteobacteria > Sphingomonadales > Sphingomonadaceae > Allosphingosinicella. The sequence goes on from NZ_JAANPA010000008.1 coordinate 8,968, forward strand.
CCGCAAGGCGCGCAAGTCCGAGCGAGTCGCGGTCGAGGTCAGCGCCGGCCTGCGCCAGCGCGGCGCGTCCGGCGTGTCGGTGCGCGTGCTCGACCTGTCGCCGGAGGGCTTCCGCGCCTCGACTCATCTCGAGCTCAACAATGGAGTGGATGTGTGGCTTCGACTGCCGGGCCTCGAGCCGCTCCATGCCACCGTCGCGTGGAGTGCCGGCCATTTCGTCGGCTGCGCGTTCGAGCGGCCGCTTCACCCGGCCGTGGTCGACATGATCGTGAGGCAGGCGGGCGGCCGCGCCTGAGCCGCGGCCGCCCGGCCTGATTGCTAGCCCAGTCCGAGCGCCGCCTTGTAGGTCTCGAGCAGAGCCTCGGCCTCGTCGCGGGCGTTCTTTTCCATCTTGCGAAGCCGCACGATGGTGCGCATCGTCTTGGGATCGTAGCCGCGCGCCTTCGCCTCGGCGTAGACGTCGCGGACATCGTCGGCGATGCCCTTCTTCTCTTCTTCCAGCCGCTCGATCCGTTCGATCAGGAGCCGCAATTCGTCGGCCGCGACCGATCCTTCCGCCATGTGATTCTAATCCCCGCAAAAAAGGTGAGCGGCGCGTCTAGGCAAACGACCGGCCCGGCTCAACCCCGCCTTGCACTGTTGTCCACAGCGGTTATGCGCGGCACCCATGCCGACGCGAGAATCCACGCCGAGCCGTTTCGTCCCGCGCACCCGCAAGGTCCGCATCCTGGCCACTTTGGGTCCGGCGAGCGAGACCCCCGAGATGATCCGAGCGCTCGCCGAGGCGGGCGCCGATGCCTTCCGGCTCAACATGAGCCATGGCGACCATGACGGGCACAAGAGGCGAATCGAGGCGATCCGGGCGCTCGAGAGCGAGCTCGACCGGCCGACCACGATCCTGGTCGACCTGCAGGGCCCGAAGCTGCGCGTCGGCCGCTTCGAGAACGGCAAGGCCGAGATCAGGAAGGGCCAGATCTTCCAGTTCGACCGCGATCCCGCGCCGGGCGACGACACCCGGGTCGAGCTTCCCCACAAGGAGATCTTCGAGGCGCTCCAGCCGGGCACCCGCCTTCTCGTCGACGACGGCAAGCTCGTCTTCCGGGTCGCCGAGATCACCCCGGACAAGATCGAGGCCTATGTCGAGGTCGGCGGCACCATCTCCAACAACAAGGGCCTCAACGTCCCCGACGTGGTGCTGCCGCTCGCCGCGCTGACCGAGAAGGACCGCCGCGACCTCTCCTTCGCACTCGACCAGAATGTCGACTGGATCGCTTTGTCCTTCGTACAGCGGCCCGAGGACGTCGCCGAGGCGCGGCGGCTGATCGGCGGCAAGGCGGCGCTCCTCGTCAAGATCGAGAAGCCGCAGGCGGTCGCTCGCCTCAACGAGATCCTCGAGCTCGCCGACGCCTGCATGGTCGCGCGCGGCGACCTCGGCGTCGAGATGCGCCCCGAGCAGGTCCCGCCTTTCCAGAAGAAGATCGTCGAGACGGCGCGGCAGATGGGCAAGCCGGTGGTCGTCGCCACCCAGATGCTCGAATCGATGATCACCTCGCCGTCGCCGACCCGCGCCGAGGTCTCGGACGTCGCGACCGCGGTCTATGATGGCGCCGACGCGATCATGCTGTCGGCGGAAAGCGCGAGCGGCGACTGGCCGATCGAGGCGGTGACGATCATGAACCGAATCGGCACCGAGGTCGAAGCCGACCCCAGCCACCATGCCCGGGTCCATTTCACCGAGACTCCGGCCGACCCGACCACCAACGACGCCATCGCCGAGGCGGCGGGCGCGATGGTCAACGTCGTCAACGCGGCCGGCATCGTCTGCTTCACCGCGTCGGGCAGCACCGCGCGCCGGGTTGCGCGCGAGCGGCCGACCGTGCCGCTGCTGGTGCTGACCCCGTCGCTGCGCACCGCGCGGCGCATGGGCCTGCTGTGGGGCGCGCATGCGGTGCGCACCCGCGACGTCGCCAATTTCGAGGAGATGGTCGGCAAGTCGAAGCGCATGGCGCTTCGCCACGGACTCGTCTCGGGCGGCCAGCGCATCATCATCACCGCCGGCGTTCCGTTCGGCACGCCGGGCTCGACCAACGTGCTTCACATCGTCCGCCTCGTCGGCGACGAGCTCGAGCGCTACCACCGCGAGACCAACGGCGACTGAGGCCGGCGGCGCTGCCTCCAGAACGGCGCCGAAGCGGATCAGCCTGTTTGCCGATCGTTAGCCATCGCCGGCTACGCCGGTGACATGGGCGACTTGCTACCATTCCGCCGCCGCTCAAAACGCGGACGCTGGCGCGAAACTCGGCTGATGGTCGAGGCCGGGCTGCTTATCGGGCTGTCCGTCTTCGGCTTGACCCAGTTCGCGGGTGCCCAGCTGGCCACTCCGGTCGCGGCGTCGTCGGTCTCGACGCCCGCCGTCGTCCGAGTGATCGACGGGGACACGTTCGACTATGCCGGCGATCGCATCCGCATCGCCGACATCGACACGCCCGAAGTGCGCGGCCGCTGCCCGGAGGAACGGGCGCGGGCGGCGCGGGCGACTCAAAGGCTGAGGACGCTGCTCGCCGCCGGCCCGTTCGAGCTGGTGCGCAGCGGCCGCGACGAGGACCGCTACGGCCGCAAGCTCAGGGTCGTGGTGCGCGACGGCCGCTCGATCGGCGACATGCTGGTCGCCGAAGGCCTCGCTCGGACCTGGGCGGGCCGCCGCGAACCGTGGTGCTAGTCGGCATCGGCTGACTTCTTGCTCGCATTCTTTTGAGCGAGGCCGAGCCGCTTCTCGATCAGCCCGACCACGACCAGCAGGACGAGCCCGAAGCCGGTGGCGACGACCACCACGTCGAAATGCGCGGCGCCGGCGGCGATTCCGAGCGCCGAGGCGAGCCAGATATTGGCGGCCGTGGTCGTATTGTGGACGGTGTCGCGGGCGGCGAAGATGAGGCCGGCGGCGATGAAGCCGATCGCCTGGGCGAGGCCTTGGATGGCGCGCAGCGGGTCGGCGTCGCCGAATGTCTCGGTCAGCTTGAGGGCGCTGACCATGACCGCGGCGGAGCTCAATGCGACGAGCGCATGGGTGCGGATTCCTGCGGGGAAGCCGCGGACCTCGCGGTCGAGGCCGAGCAGAAGGCCGACGAGGGTGGCGACGCCGAGGCGGACGAGGACCTGTTCGAGGGGCATTGTTGCGCCCCTAAAACGTGAAAGGGCCTCCGGGTTCCGCGCCGGTGCGGATCAGGCCGCGCCGGTCGCCCGCGCGACGGCGAGCGTGTCGACATATTGCCGAAAGCTGGTGATTCGCCCGTCCGTGACCCGCAGGACATGGGCCATTTGCGGGTTCATCGCATTGCCGGTGGCGACGCAGCTGCCGCTGTAGCGGCCGAGCACGACGATCGTGTCGCCGCCGTCGATAAACTCCTCGGGGTGGGCTCCGAAGCCGTGCCACTCGGTACCGAGCCGTCCGAACACCCCGGTCAGCACCGCCTCAGGACCGTGATAGGGGCTGTTGTCGGCGTAAGGAAAATTCTCCGCCTCGCTCCACTCGATGTCGGGGCTCATCAGAGTGATGATCGTGTCGACGTCGCCGGCGGCGAAGGCGTCGTAGAGGCGGCGCACCGTGGCGACATTTTCCTGCGACATGAACGACTTCTCCCCTCCCCCGAAGATCCCGTAGCTTAATGCCACGGGATCGTGGCGCGGGGAAGGCCGATCAATCCGGCGCCGGCTCGCGCTCCTCATAGGGGTAGCGGCCGCGGATTTTGGCGTTGAAGTAGCGGCCCTTGGCGAAGGCGCTGCGGAAGGCCTCGGCCGCTTGCGGAGGGACGTCGCGATAGACGTAGCGGCGACCGGTGGTGAACAGCACATCGAGCTCGCGCGAGGCCGGGCGATAGTCGAACGCGCGGATGATCGTCGACGGCATGAGCGACTAACGCCGCCGCCGGGCGAAAGCTGCGCCGAGCCTCGGCCTTGACCCGGCCGCGAATGGGATCATTCTCCCGGCGAAGGGGGACCACCATGCGCGCTGCCGTCTTGCTGCTTCCGATCGTCGCGACCGCCGCCGCCGCGGTGTCGAGCGCGCCGCCGGGCGGCGATTACAATACCGCCACGACGGTGGACACCGTCATGGACATGAATGCCGCGGACATGGACGCCACCGCTGGAAGGCCGCTCCCTCCCGCCTGGGCAATGGGCGACGACTGGCTCTATGGCGGGACCGAGGAGTCTGGCGTGAACTGGTATATCGACCAGCGCGCGTCCGACTTCGAGGCGCGGCCGGCACGGGTCATCGTGCGCTCGGACGATTCGGCGATCGAAGGCAGCCGCTACGGCTTCACCGAGCGCGAGCTGGCGCTCGACTGCGCCAAGATGCGCTACCGGGTCACCCGCACCCGCCATTACGACCGCGAGGGTAATGCGACCGGTCCGGTCCAGCCTGGTGGCGGGCCGCTGATTCGCGCAGGGACGGACGGGATCTATGGCCACGTCGTGCAGACCGCCTGCGTCGAGGCGATGCTCTCGCAAGGGCTCGCCAACATGGTCTCCATGAACGGGATGTAGGATCGCCGGTCAGTCGCGGTCCTGAGCGGCCCCGGCCGGGGCGGCGGCAATCGCGTCGCTGAGCAGGGCGAGCGACAGGAACAGCCGCTCGCGCGCGTCGGCGCCCAGCATTTCGGCGGTCAGCCGGTCGAAGCCCGGCCGGTCGTCCGCCGCGGCGGCGCCAGCCATCGCCGCGATCAGCGCCTCGTCATGGCTTGTGCGCCGGCAGCAAAGCGGGCTGAGGTGGAACGCCTCTGGCCAGGCGAGGCCGATCTCCTCGATCAGCAATTGGAGATGCGCCGCGGCACGGCCGCATCCCAGATGGTCCTGGAGCGCGCCCACCGGCCAGCGCCCGAATCGGTGCGCCGCCGCCCAATGGCGAAGCCCGGTGACGAGCCGCTGTTGCACCGGCGCGAAGCTGGCGAGGGGAACGGGCTGGGCGAGCCAGGCAAGGGACATCGGGAACCTCCAGGCCATGTTATTATTGCGAACAGTTCGCATTAGCAAGACTGTCCGAAGCCCCCCGGAACGGCTCCGCACCATCCACAGAAATGCGGCGGGCGGAGTCCTTTCCACAACATTAACGGCTTGCGGGCGAGTCGCCTGTGCCACAAGATGATGCGGTTGAATGGCTGGGGCGGCCCCATACATGGTGTTGATGGACAGGATTTGATCCACCGTTTTCGTCCCCTGTGGATATCGGGGGCGAAGCGAGGGAAGTCCGCCGCTGCCCCTTCCATTCGGCTAAGCTGGCGGTAGATGCCGCTGGAACGTAAGAAGAACGAGGGGTAGAGTGATGGATCTGTCAGGCAGCAGCGAGTCGGGAGTATCCGACGTCATGAACGCAACCATCGAGGCTACCGAGGCGACCGCCAAGGCTCGCAAGAAGGGCGCCAAGGCCGCCGACACCGATTCGAAGGCGGTCGCGCCCGTCGTCTATCCGGTCGAGGTCGACCACAGCCGCGATTCGCTCCTCACCGAGTTCGGCAAGGACACGCTGAACGACCGCTACCTGCTGCCCGGCGAGACCTTCCAGGACCTCTTCGTGCGGGTCGCCTCGGCCTATGCCGACGACGCCGCCCACGCCCAGCGCCTCTACGACTATATCTCCAAGCTGTGGTTCATGCCGGCCACGCCCGTCCTCTCGAACGGCGGCACCGGCCGCGGCCTTCCGATCAGCTGCTACCTCAACAGCGTCGACGACAGCCTCGGCGGGATCGTCGACACCTGGAACGAGAATGTCTGGCTCGCCTCGCGCGGCGGCGGCATCGGCACCTATTGGGGCAATGTCCGCGGCATCGGCGAGCCGGTCGGCCTCAACGGCAAGACCAGCGGAATCATCCCCTTCGTCCGCGTGATGGACTCGCTGACCCTCGCCATCTCGCAGGGCTCGCTGCGCCGCGGATCGGCCGCCTGCTATCTCGACATCTCCCACCCGGAGATCGAGGAGTTCCTCGAGATCCGCAAGCCGTCGGGCGACTTCAACCGCAAGGCGCTGAACCTCCACCACGGCGTTCTCGTCACCGACGAGTTCATGGAGGCGGTGCGCGAGGGGTCCGAGTTCACCCTCCGCTCGCCCAAGGACCAGTCGGAGCGCGGCAAGGTCGACGCCCGCGCCCTGTTCCAGAAGCTGGTCGAGACCCGCCTCGCGACCGGCGAGCCCTACATCATCTTCATCGACCAGGTGAACCGGTCGATGCCGAAGCATCACCGCGATCTCGGCCTCAAGGTCTCCACTTCGAACCTGTGCTCCGAGATCACCCTTCCGACCGGCAAGGACCATTTGGGCGCCGATCGCACCGCGGTGTGCTGCCTGTCGTCGCTCAACCTCGAGACCTGGGACGAGTGGAACGGCGACAAGATGTTCATCGAGGACATCATGCGCTTCCTCGACAACGTCCTCACCGACTATATCGACCGCGCGCCCGACGAGATGGCCCGCGCCAAATATAGCGCGATGCGCGAGCGTTCGGTTGGCCTCGGCGTGATGGGCTTCCACTCCTTCCTCCAGGCCCGCTCGATCCCGTTCGAGGGCGCCATGGCCAAGTCGTGGAACCTTCGGATGTTCAAGCACATCCGCGCCCAAGTCGACGAAGCCTCGATGATGCTCGCCAACGAGCGCGGCCCCTGTCCGGACGCCGCCGACCAGGGCGTGATGGAGCGCTTCTCCTGCAAGATGGCGATCGCCCCGACCGCGAGCATCTCGATCATCGCCGGCGGCACCTCCGCCTGCATCGAGCCGATCCCGGCCAACATCTACACCCACAAGACCCTGTCGGGGAGCTTCTCGATCAAGAACCCCTATCTCGAGAAGCTGCTCATCTCGAAGAGCAAGAACTCCGACGCCGTGTGGAACTCGATCCTAGAGCGGGGCGGCTCGGTCCAGCATCTCGACTTCCTCACCCCCGAGGAGAAGGCGGTCTACAAGACCAGCTTCGAGATCGACCAGCGCTGGCTGATCGAGCTCGCCGCCGACCGCACGCCCTATATCGACCAGGCCCAGTCGCTGAACCTGTTCATCCCGGCCGACGTCGACAAATGGGACCTTCTGATGCTCCACTTCCGCGCTTGGGAGCTCGGCATCAAGAGCCTGTACTATCTGCGCTCCAAGTCGGTTCAGCGCGCGGGCTTCGCCGGCGGGGTCGAGGCGGACAACACCCCCGACCTCAAGGAAATCCAGCTCGCCGCGACCACCGACTATGACGAATGCCTGGCCTGCCAGTGAGCCACGGCGAAACGGAGGCGGAGGCGTGAACGCGCTCTACATCGCGCTCGGAGCGGTCTTCCTGGCCTTGGCCATGGCGTCGTTCGGCCGCGCCCGGAAGGCCGCGACGCCGCAGGCCGCGCGCTCGGCGCACTTCAGCAGCGCCCTCATGACGGTCGCCGCCATCGCCTTCTTCGTCGCCGGCGCGCTCAGCGCCTGGAACGCCGGTTGAGCGATGGACATGCGCGCATCCCTTCTTTGCACCGGCCCGCAAGGGAACGGGGGCGCGCGCCGTTCGCTCATCGCTCATGAGCCTGTCGAGCGGCGTCCTGATCACCGACGCGCTGGCGATCGTCGCGGCGGTCGCCGGCTTCCACATCGCGTTCCGCCAGAATTGGGTGCGGCGCTGGCTGGCGCGCCTGTCCAACCGCCCGCCGCCCGCGGCGCCGGTCCCGGCCGAGGACCCAGCCCACTATGCGATGATCATCGCCGGAACGATGCTGATGGCGTTCGGCCTGATCATGTTCGCTTTCACCACCTCCTACGCGCTGCTGACCGCCTCCCCCTGAGGAGGGCGGCATGATGGCCGCCTCCCCCGTCCTCTGGATCGTCGTCGGCCTCGTCCTCGCCGGCGTCGGCGCCTATATGTGGAGCGCGCCGCGCCGCCTGTTCACCCGGCCCGAGGACCCGTCCGAATATCGCCCCCAGGCGGTCGAGCTCGACTCCGAGCAGGGCCGCTGGCTGACCCGCACCTATCCGCGCCTGCTGATCCTCTTCGGCCTCGCGCTCGTCGCCATCCAGATCGTCAAGTTACTGTCGGAGTGAGGACGATGACGAACTTGGCTCGACCGATCGCACTCACGGCAGTCGCCGTCCTGACTCTGCTCGCCTTCGTCCAGGACAAGGTGGGCTTCTTTGGCCTGGCGATCGTCGCCGTCGTCGTCCTGGCCCTCATGTACCTACCACCGCTCGAGGGGGCGTTGGAGCCCGGTCGCGCGTCTTGGCGCAGGTCCGAGCGCCAGATCGTCACGGTCCTCGGCGTCCTGTTCCTGATCTTCTTCGGGATCCTCGCCGTCTTCGCTTACCTGTCCGCAAAAGGGAACGGCTACTGAGCCGGCCGCCTAGGAGAACAACATGCCCCTTCTCGAAGCATCCAAGCAGTACAAGCCGTTCGAGTACCCCTGGGCGTTCGACTTCTGGAAGCGTCAGCAGCAGATCCACTGGATGCCCGAGGAAGTGCCCTTGGGCGAGGATTGCCGCGACTGGGCCCAGAAGCTCACCCCGCACGAGCGCAACCTGCTCACCCAGATCTTCCGCTTCTTCACCCAGGCCGACGTCGAGGTGCAGGATTGCTACCACGACAAATATGGCCGCGTGTTCAAGCCGACCGAGATCAAGATGATGCTGACCGCCTTCTCCAACATGGAGACGGTGCACATCGCGGCTTATTCCCACCTCCTCGACACGATCGGCATGCCCGAGAGCGAGTACGGCATGTTCATGCAGTACAAGGAGATGAAGGATAAGCACGACTACCTTCAGCAGTTCGGCGTCGACACCGACGAGGACATCGCCAAGACGCTCGCCATGTTCGGCGGCTTCACCGAGGGGCTTCAGCTGTTCGCCTCGTTCGCGATGCTGATGAACTTCCCGCGCTTCAACAAGATGAAGGGCATGGGCCAGATCATCTCGTGGAGCGTGCGCGACGAGAGCCTCCATTGCGAGGGCATCACCAAGCTGTTCCACGCCTTCGTCAAGGAGCGCGACTGCCTGACCCCCGCGGTCAAGAAGGACATCCGCGACGTCTGCCACCACACCGTCGACCTCGAGGACGCTTTCATCGACCTGGCGTTCGAGGAAGGCCCGGTCACAGGCATGACCCCGAAGGAGATCAAGAAGTACATCCGCTACATCGCCGACTGGCGCCTCGGCCAGCTCGGCCTCAGGCCGATGTTCATGGTCGACGAGCACCCGCTCCCCTGGCTCGCCCCGCTCCTCAACGGAGTCGAGCACGCCAACTTCTTCGAGACCCGCGCGACCGAGTACAGCAAGGCCGCGACCAAGGGGAACTGGAACGAAGTCTGGGACAATTTCGACCGCCGCAAGCAGGCCAAGGCCGCCAACGACACGCCGGAAGGCGACGGCGGCGAGGACATGTTCGCGCGGGCGGGGGTGGCTGCGGAGTAAGCATGAGGCCCGAGCCTAAGCGCGCTGGAGCGAAGCAAAGCGCGCTTAGGTGAGGACCAGCCGAATGCCGGCCGGCCTCGCGTCAGCGAGGTTCGACGTCACGGAATTTACTTCCGTGACGGCTTGGAGGAGGAGATGCCTGTCGTTTTCCGCTGGAATAACGGCCGCTTGATTAAGGTAAGAGTGCGCCAATCACGCGTGGAAGCGCTCAGTCCTATGCCATTCCAAATAGCGCGTCTGCGGCCTGTGCGCGGCTGAGTGGGGTAGCCGCGCCTTGCGGTCGGCGTAGATCAGCTTCTGGACCCCATCGATATCGTTGATCTTACGCGACAGCAGAATGTCGCCCTCGTCGCTGAGCGAGATCAGCCCGCGATCGAACATCCAATGCACGGTACCGGAAAGCGCGATGCCGTTGGTAACCACGTCAGGACCGCCGGCTTCCACGCTCATGATGTGCGCGGCCTGCGCTTCGGCCCTGCCACCGCCGTTGATCAGCTGCATGCCCGTTAGCGCACACCGGCGGTCGTAAACATCGAGGACTCGCTTGCGGAACTGCCGGTTCCGAACGGTGCGGTTGACCAGCATCGTCGCTCGATCGACCGGCCCTTCCCATGGAACCCGCTCCTCGAGGAGGAGTGACGATGCCGGTTCGTCCTCATCGACCCGCGGGAGAAGTTCGTCCTCCTCGACCAGGCCGAGGGCGACGATGCGGTTGAAATCCTCGTTCGAGATCGGCCGGATGGATTGAATCGCCCGCCCGTTGTTCAACCGACCATCGGGATTGAGCAGCCCGCGCTCGACAGCCTGACCGTCCAACTGAAAGGGCACGTCCCGTCCGAACTCCAGGTAACTGCCCGGCTGGATCAACGCCAAGTACATGCTGGCATCGGCCGGATCGGGAATGATCCGCTCCGCCTTCGCCACGGCGTAATAGCCGCGCTGGCCAGCGCGGCGAGGCTCCTGATAGATGATCCAGTTGCCAACCACTTTGGATGCATTCGCCATCCACCGGGAAGGGAAGCGATAGAAGCGCTCCGGCTCATCCTCGTAAATTGAATGAGAGCCGATAACGAAGACACCTTTGCTCGCGCCGGATTGTAGCGACTCCCACGGGGCGCCCAGCCAGCGGTAGGTACCGGCATCGATGAACTCCATGAACCCAACGTCGCGCAGTTGCTGGAGTTCGCGGCTGAGGGTCTGATGCGGCGTCGCACCAGCGGAGCCGGTATCGGCCACGATTGCGTCCAGCTCGGCATCGATCAGTGCCTGGCGCGTGAAGACGAGGCTTCCTGTCCGCCCGACGACGCGACGCACCGCCGCCTCGACGGCCTCACTCCAACTCCGCGCCATGCCTCCCCCTTGCTAAGCACTTGATTCAGATCCACTCTGCCGCTGGCAATCCAGTCCGGCAAGGAGGTGGAGCATGCCCGTCACCTATGTCTGTAGCACGTGCGGCAGCAATGATGTGAGCCGCGACGCCTGGGCGGAGTGGAGCGTTGAAGATCAACAATGGGTGCTCCGCACCGAGTTCGACTACGCGCACTGCCACCGCTGCGATCGTGAGACGAACTTGGTCGAGGTCCAGTTGAACCCGCCCGAAACGGTCGTACTCGGATCAGAGTGAAGCGCAGTGATTGACCGGACACCAAGAGCAAGAATCTTTTCTCATTGTAAGCACCGTCTCAACCGCAACACCTCATTAAACCCTCCCACCTGGCCTCCGGCTGAAAAGCGGGGGAGAGTTCGTCCAGGGCTCGTGAGATGGATCGCGGTCGCCCTCCACCGTGGCCAGCGCGACCCTCCTTCCGCTCATGTTTCGCAGCGCCCGCGCGCCTGTGCTATCGGGTCGGCCATGAGTCTCCTGTGCCGCTTCGGATTGCACCGCGCCGCGCCCGGCGAGGTCTGGAACAAGGGCTGGTATTTCGGCCGGTGCCGCGGCTGCGGAGTCGATCTGGTGCGCACGCCGTCGGGCAAGTGGCACCGCCCCAAGGGCCGCAAGGTGGTGTGGAAGCCGCACCGCCCCCATCGCATCGAGCGCCCCGACAAGCAGCCCTGACCGCTCCGGCCCCGCGCCGCGCCCGTCGGGCTCCGAACCGTCCGATCCGGCGCCGCCGCGGAGTCGACTCGCCTCTCGCCCGCCCGCGCCGTCGGCTAGGCTTCCCCTTTCCGCGGGGAGGGACTCATGGCGTCCTATTATGTCAACGACAACGCCCAGCCGAACGGCGACCATGAGGTGCATGTGTCGGCCTGCGCCTACTTCCCCTCGAACCGCACCTATCTCGGCGAGTATGGCAGCTGCGCCCCCGCCGTCGCCGAGGCCAGGAAGACGTGGAGCCAGTCGAACGGCTGCTACCATTGCTGCCGCCCGTGCCACACGAGCTGACCGTCAAAAGAAACCATTTTCCTACAGGGTACCAGATAGGATAAGTAGTCGGCTCCTTTTAAACCAAAGGAGCAATTCGCATGTCCGATCCCCTTGCCCTGCCCGCTCCGGGAGCTGGCGCAGTCCCGGCCGGTGAAGTCGGCCCGCAGGCCGCGACCGATAACTCCGGCGGCTATCCGTGGGACGAGGCGCCGCCGGCCGGAGCGGCCGACACCGCACCCGGCGACGCCCCGCGCGAGCGTCACGACGGCTTTACCGAGGCTCGCAAGCGCCTGTTCCTCACCGCTTTGGTCAAGACGGGCTGCATCGCCGCCGCGGCGCGCAAGGCCGGAATCGCCGTGCGCACCGTCTATCGCCACCAGGACAGCGACGCCCTCTTCTCGGACCATTGCGCCATCGCTCTTCGGATGAGCGCCACGCCGATCGAGCTCGCCGCCTGGCAGCGCGCGGTCGAGGGCGTCGAGGAACATTATGTCGCCGGCGGCCAGGTGCGCATCCGGGTGCGCCATTCGGACAGCCTTCTGCGCCTTCTCCTCCAGGGCGCCGACCCGAAGAGATACGGCCCCCGCCCCGGCTTCAAGCGCAAGCGCCTGCTCAAGCACGAGCGCAAGCAGATGGAGCGCGAGATCAGGGCCGAGATCGCCGCCGAGCAGAAGCCGTGGACGTTCGAGGAATCGATCGCCCTGCTCGACAAGAAGCTCAAAGCGCTGGGCAGCGAGGAGGACCGCAAGAAGCTCGCCGAGGGCTGGACCATGACCGACGAGGGCCACTGGATCCCGCCCGGCTACGGCCCGGTCGGATCGGCTCCCGGCCGCGGGGCCGAGCGGGACGGCGACCCCCGCGATTCCATGTGACTTTCGTGCCAGTCGTGACTTTCGAAAGCCGCAGCTATCCCGCCCGCCTCACTTCATCAGTCCGGCCGAGCGAAGCGCGTCCTCGATCGTCTTCTGGATGACGCTGACCGGGCTCGGCGTCGGGGCCGGCCGCTTGGGCCTCGGCGCCCGCAGGCGCACAGCCGCGCCGCTCAGTTTCGCGCCGGCCGGCGCCTTGAGGCCCGCCTTCCCCGCCTTTCTCTTCCGAGCCGCCACTTCCGGCCCGATCCCGAAGAAGGCGGCAATTCGGTCGGTCGAGCTCAGGCCGACGTCGAGCATGTGCGCCTGCGCCTCGCCGGATTCGCCCTCGCCCGTGCCCGGCATCAGCGGCGTTCCGTGCGCCATCCCGGCGACGTCGTAATGCTCGATCAGCTCCTGCCCCTCGCGGCCGAGCCACACCCGGCGCCGATGGCCGTCGACCGTTTCGGTCCGGTCCGGCTTCAGCCCGAGCCCGTGAAGGCCCGTCCATTGCGCGACCAGCGCGTCGGCGTTGGCGGGGACGACGGTCCGGTCGGCGCTTCCGTGCCACACCGACAGCCGCGGCCACGCGCCGCGGTGGCGAGAGCCGGCGCGCACCTTGTCGGCCAGCGCTCCGGGCTCGGCGGTCCCGCGCCCCGCCATCAGGTCGAACGCCTGGGCGAGGTTCGACGCGCAGCCATAGGGCATTCCGGCGATGATCGCTCCGCCGGCGAACAGCTCCGGATAGGTCGCCAGCATCACCGCCGCCATCGCCCCGCCGGCCGACAGCCCGGTGACGAAGATACGGTCCGGGTCGATTCCGTGCGACGCCCGCATCGCCTCGACCATTGCGGCGATCGACGCCGCCTCGCCGGAGCCGCGACGCGAGTCGCCGGCCTGGTACCAGTTGAAGCACAGGTTCGGGTTGTTCTCCCGTTTCTGCTCCGGATAGAGCAGGGCGAAGCCGTGGCGGTCGGCGAGCGCCGACCATCCGGCGCCCTGGTCGTAGCCTGCGGCATTCTGGGTGCAGCCGTGGAGCACCACCAGAAGCGCCGCCGGCCGCTCCAGCCGGTCCGGCAGGTAGCAGCGCGCGCGCAGATTGCCTGGATTGACGAACCTCGCTTCGAGCTCGCTCAGGCGGTCGTCCGTCGCTTCATGTCGGGTGGCGGGAAATGCGGCAGCGAAAGCCCCGCGGCCCCGCGACAGGCGGGACAGGGTGTCGGACAGTGACATGGGCTTCCTTTTTTGCAGCACCGCAACGAGGCGCAGACGGACCATAACGCCGGGCCGGCGGGATCGTTGCTGCACTGCAGCAAAATAGCCTCGGCGCCTAACCTATTGATCGCGCTTCCCGATCCCTCGGACGGCACCCCCCTCGGGTCTCTAAACCCCCGATGAACGCGAGGTAGTTTGGGGTTCATGCAACGGGGCGCATCATCCGGCCGTTTAGCCGGGGTGAGTCCGCCAGCGGACGCCCCGTTCCCTGGGAGAAATCGTGATGCGTACTCTGCTCATTGCCGCGGCGGGCCTCGCCGCCGTCATGCTGCCCACCGCCGCCTCGGCGCAGGGCCGTTATTATCCGCAGCCGCCTTATGCCTATGGCCATTACGACCGCGACGTCGCCCGCGAGATGCGCGAGTGCCGCCGCGAGCTGCGCCGCGCCGACAGCCGCCGCGAATATCGCCGCGAGCTTCGCGAGTGCCGCCGCGAGATCGCCCGCGCCCAGCGCAACAACCGCTACGACGACCGCTACCATCGTTACGATCGCCGGGACCGCTACGACCGCTACGATCGCCGCGGCCGCCGCTGGTAGGCCGGCTTCGCTCCGGGCGCGGTTCCCTGCGCCCGGAGCCTTCAACCCGCCGGGCGCCCCTGCGGAAAACCCGGTAGTCCTGCATTAACAGCCGCTTACGCCGGCATTCAGACGCCGCTCAACGCGAGTCGGCCAATAGGCCCGCAGCGGACCCGTCAGGCGTGCTTGTGCTTTGCCCGTCTTCCCACCGCGGGTTCGACTGTTCCCTCGCGTAGCGTATCGAGGGAGGGGTCGGCGTGTGGCGCGACCAGGCGCCGGCCCCACCATTCTCAGCCGCCGTGGAGGTCCTTGTAGCGCTGGCGCAAGGTGACCTTGTCGAACTTGCCGGTGCCGAGCTTGGGCAAAGGCTCGGCCGAGATCACGATCGCCGCGGGCACCTTGAACGGCGCCAGCAGCCCGGCGACATGGTCGCGAAGCTCGTCCTCGGTCGCGGCCTGGCCGTCGGCGAGATGGACGACGGCCACCGGCACCTCGCCCAGCCTCTCGTCGGGAATTCCGAACACGCTCGCCTCGTCCACCCCGGCATGGCTGTAGAGCGCCGCCTCGACCTCCGGGCAGGCAATATTCTCGCCGCCGCGGATGATGATGTCCTTCTTGCGGTCGACGATGAACAGATAATCGTCTTCGTCGAGATAGCCGATGTCTCCGCTGCGCACATAGCCGTCGGCGGTGAACGCCGCCGCCGTCGCCGCCGCGTCGCGCCAATATTCCTTGAAGTTCGCCGCCGAGCGGATCGCGATCTCGCCGCGCTCGCCGGCCGGCAGCGGCCGGTCATCCGGGCCGAGGATCACGAGGTCGACCAGCGGCCGCTGCGGCCTGCCGGTCGAATCGGGCTTGGCGGCATAATTGGACCAGACGTTGCCGCAGCCGACCGCATTGGTCTCGGTGAGCCCGTAGCCGAGCGCCGGCTGGGCGGTCTTGAACGCCTCGCGAAGCCGGGCGACGTGCGCCGCCGGCCGCGGTGCTCCGCCGGCGGCAAGGTCGGTCAGGGTCGACAGGTCGTATGTCTCGCGGTCGGGATGCTGCATGAGCTCGAGGCTCATCGTCGGCACGCCGACGAAATAGGTGATCTTCTCGTCCTGGATCAGCCGCAGCGCCTCGCCCGCGTCCCACTTCTTCATCAGCACCATGCAGCGGTTGATGACGAAGGAGTTGAGCATCACCGGCACCTCGCCGGTGACGTGGAACAGCGGCACGTTGATCAGCGTGCGCGGCGGGTTGGCCGGCGGCCGGCCTTCGCTCTCGAGGATCGCCTTCAGCGCCGCGAGCGAGGCCGAGTAGGTGTAGGTCCCGGTCGTCACCGCCCGGTGGGTCGACAGCGCGCCCTTGGCGGTGCCGGTCGAGCCCGAGGTGAACAGGATCGTGGCGTCGTCGTCGGGGCCAATCTGGGGCAACTCCGCGTCGCCGCCGCGATCGAGCAGCGGCGCCAGAGCCTCGGCGGCGGGCCGGTCGACCGGCAGGGTGACGGTTTCGATGCCGAGCCCCGTCGCAGCGACCCGCTCCGCCCGCGCGGCATCGGCGATGACCAGCTTCGGCTCGGTCAGCTTCAGCCCGTGCTCGAGCTCGTGCGGCTGCCACCAGCCGTTGATCAGCGTGGCGACTCCGCCCGCCTTGACCACCGCCATGTAGGTCAGGATCCAGGCTGGGCAGTTGCGCATCGCGATGGCGACTCGGTCGCCCTTGTTGATTCCGAACCCGCCGGCGAGCACCGGCGCCAGCCGGTTTGCATAGGCGAGGAGATCGCCGAAGGTCAGCCGCTCGCCGTCGGCGACGATCGCCTCCGACGACTGGTTGAGCATGCAGAAGGCGTCGAAGAAGATCGGCAGCGTCGGCGGCAGGTTGGTGACGATCACACGGCCCTGGTCGTCCGTTCCAAGCTTGATAGGGCCACCCTCGCCGGTCACGGCGGCGATCATCTGGTCCATCTTGCGGTCAAGCTCGGTGGGCATCGTGAGATCGGCTCCTCTCGTGGCTTTTCGCTTTGCTTTGCTCCCTCTATGAGGGCGGCAGGCTCAAGGGGGAAGCCCTCGCGATATGACTGTCATGACCACTCTTCCGGCCGCGCCGGCCACCGGCTCTCACTGGGTCCACAATCTCGATCCGGTGGCGCTCGATCTCGGCTTCTTCCAGCTGCGCTGGTACAGCCTCGCCTATCTGGCCGGGATCGTCATCGGCTACATGTACCTGCTCAGGCTGGTGAAGCAGCCGGGATCGCCGATGGCGCGGCGCCATGCCGACGACATGGTCTTCTACGCGACGCTGGGAATCATCCTCGGCGGACGGCTCGGCTACGTCCTGTTCTACAAGCCGATGGATTATCTGAACGACCCGCTGGCGATCGTGAAACTGTGGGACGGCGGCATGTCCTTCCACGGCGGCCTCCTCGGCACGATCCTCGCGATGCTCTACCTTGCGCGCAAGAACGGGCTCTCCTTCCTGCGCGTGTCCGATTATGTCGCCTGCTGCGTGCCCTTCGGCCTGTTCTTCGGCCGCCTCGCCAATTTCGTAAACGGCGAATTGTGGGGCCGGCCAAGCGACGTCGCCTGGGCCGTGCAGTTCCGTGAGCTCGTGGGCCCCGGCAGGGTCGAGGTCGGCCCGCCGCGCCATCCGAGCCAGCTCTACGAGGCGGGCCTGGAGGGGATACTCCTGTTCCTCGTCCTGTTCGTCCTCTTCTGGTGGACCCGCGCGCGCTACAAGCCCGGCCTGCTCGCCGGCGTGTTCACGCTCGGCTACGGCCTCAGCCGCTTCGTCGTGGAATATTTCCGCGAGCCGGATGCGCACCTGATGTGGCTGGCCGAGCAGACCGGGCTGTCGATGGGCCAGTGGCTGACCGTGCCGATGATCCTGATCGGCCTCTATCTGATCGTCACGGCGCGTACGCGCGAACCGATCCACACCCCTTCCGGCGAACCGCCTGCCGATGCGGTCAAGGCGCGGGAAGCCGCCTGATGCCATGTCGATCGCCGACGCGCTGAGGGCGCGGATCGCGACCGAGGGGCCGATCAGCGTCGCTGATTATATGGGGGCGGCCAACGCGGCTTATTATGCCAGCCGCGACCCCCTCGGCGCGGCCGGCGACTTCGTCACCGCGCCGGAGATCAGCCAGATGTTCGGCGAGCTGATCGGACTGTGGCTGGCGGATCTGTGGCTGCGCGCCGGCAAGCCCGGCGGAGTCCATTATGCCGAGCTTGGCCCCGGCCGCGGAACGCTCGCGGCCGACGCGCTGCGCGCGATGCGCGGCATCGGACTTCAGCCACCGGTCGAGCTGGTCGAGACCAGCCCCGCTCTGAGGGACGAGCAACTCAGCCGCATCGCCGCGGCGCGCTGGCACGACGATGTCGACGGGCTGCCGACGCAGGGCCCGCTGCTGATCGTCGCCAACGAATTCTTCGATGCTCTGCCGGTGCACCAGTTCGTCCGCGAAGATGACGGATGGCGCGAGTTGGTCGTGGCCACCGAGGGCGAAGGCTTCCGCCGCGAGAGCGGGCCAGCAGCAACCGAGGCGCTTCCTCACGCCGAGACCGGCGCGATCGTCGAGCGCTCGCCGGCCTCGGCCGGGATCGCGGCCAAGCTGGCGCGGCGGCTGGCAGCCCATGGCGGCGCTGCGTTGTTTATCGATTACGGCCATGAGCGCCGCGGCATCGGTGACACCCTGCAAGCCGTGTCGAACCATGGCTATGCCGACCCGTGGGAAGCGCCGGGCACCCGCGACCTCACCGCCCATGTCGACTTCGAGGCGCTTCACGACGCCGCACGGGCGGAGGGCGTGCGGGTGTATGGCGCGATCGGGCAAGGCGCGTTCCTCCGCGCCATGGGTATCGATCTGCGCGCGGCGCAGCTTGCCAAGGCCGCGCCGGAGCGGACCGAGGAGATCGTCGCGGCGCGCGAGCGGCTCGCCGCACCCGAGCAGATGGGGCGTCTGTTCAAGGTCATGGCGCTGGTCGCGCCGCGCTGGCCCGAGCCGGAAGGATTTTAGACGTGATCGCTTACAGGGACGGAACCCCCGGCGACGCCGCGTTGATGTCGCGCCTCGGCAAGCAGACTTTCGTCGAGACGTTCGGCCATCTCTACACGCCCGAGAATCTGGCGGCGTTCCTCGACAATCATAGCGAGGAGAATTGGCGGGGAGAGCTGTCGAACCCGGCTTTCGCGATCCGTATCGCCAAGGATGCGGGCGAGGCGGCGGGCTTCGCCAAGGTCGGTCCCCCGTCGCTTCCGTTCGAGCCGACCGGGCCGACTGCGGAGCTTCGCCAGCTCTACGTGCTCAAGCCCTGGCACGGCGTCGGCATCGCCCATGCGCTGATGGACTGGGTGATCGCCGAGGCGAAGAGGCGCGGCGCCGAGCAACTCTACCTCTCCGTCTTTGTCGACAACCACCGCGCCCGCCGCTTCTACGACCGCTACGGCTTCGAGGCGGTCGGCACCTACGACTTCATGGTCGGTACCCATGCCGACCTCGACATCATCATGCGCAAGCAGCTGTAGCGCGGGTGGCGCGGCGGCCCCCGCGTCGCTACATGCGCGGCGATGAGCGATGTCCGTCAATTCACGGTGAGCGAGGAGGATGACGGAATCCGCCTCGACCGCTGGTTCAAGCGCAACCTCCCGGAAGCCAATTTCACCGCCGTCGCCCGAATGGCGCGGACCGGCCAGCTGCGCGTCGACGGCAAGCGCGCCACGCCCGGCGACCGGATCGAGGCCGGCCAGGTCATCCGAATCCCGCCGATCACTCCCGAGGAGCATGCGCCGGCGCCGCGGAAGCAGGTCCGCAAGCTGACCGACGAGGAAGTCGCCTTTGCGCGCTCGATGGTGATTAGCGAGGATCCGGCAGCGATCGTGCTCAACAAGCCGCCGGGCCTCGCCACGCAGGGCGGGACCAAGACGACCGAGCATGTCGACGGCCTGCTCGGCGGGCTGGTCGACGAGGATGCGGCTCGGCCCAAGCTCGTCCACCGGCTCGACAAGGACACGTCGGGTGCTCTGCTGGTGGCGCGCACGCCGCGGGCAGCGGCCTTCTTGTCCAAATCCTTCTCCGGACGGACGGCGCGCAAGATCTACTGGGCGGTGGTGATGGGCGTGCCGTCGATCGACGACGGAATGATCGAGCTGCCGATCGCCAAGCAGCCTGGCACCGGCGGCGAGAAGATGCATGTCGATGAGGAGAACGGCCAGGTGGCACGCACCCGCTACCGGGTGATCGAGCGCGCCGGCAACCGCGCCGCCTTCGTCGAGCTCCAGCCGTTCACCGGCCGAACCCACCAGCTGCGCGTGCACATGGCGGCGATCGGGCACCCGATTGTCGGCGACGGCAAATATGCCGGGCAGGAGAGCTATCTGACCGGCTCGATCAGCCGCAAGCTGCACCTCCACGCGCGGCGGCTGCGCATCGATCATCCCGACGGCGGACGAATCGACGTGACGGCTGAGCCGCCCGAGCATTTCGCCGCGACCCTCGCTTCGCTCGGCTTCGATGCCGCCGCCGGGGACCTCGAGATCGAGGACGCGCCGCCGCCGAGCCGCACGGAGCAGAAGGCGCGGGCCAAGCAGCACGCAAAGCAGGTCCGCAAGGAACGCCGCGGCGAGCGCCGCAACCGCGGCGGTGGCGCTACCAGCCGGCGGCGCTGATGCACCCCAACCGCGTCTTTCACTGGACCGACGAGCAGGAGATGCTCGCCTTGGTCGGGCAGGTGTCGTTCGCGACGATCTGCGTCGACGGGCCGGCGGTGGTGCATGCGCCTGTGGTGGTCGCGGGGCGGGACCGGCTGCTGTTCCATGTCTCGCGGAGCAACCCGGCGGCGGCGAAGCTGGAAGGCGCCCGGGCAATCGCTTCGGTGATGGGCCCGGATTTCTATGTGAGCCCGGACTGGTACGGCACGCCCGACCGGGTGCCGACCTGGAACTATCTCGTGGTCGAGGCGGAAGGCCCGTTGCGCCGGCTCGACGAAGCGGAGCTTGCGGCGCTGCTCGACCGCTTGAGCGCAGAGCATGAACAACGGCTCGCGCCCAAGAAGCCCTGGACCCGCGACAAGATGACGCCCGGCCGCTTCGAGGCGATGCTCAAGGCGATCGTCGGCTTCGAGCTCAGCATCGAAGCGCTGCGCGGCAACCGCAAGCTCGGCCAGAACAAGAAAGCCGAGGAGCGCGAACGCGTCGCCGAAGCGCTCGCCGCTCTCGGTCGCCACGATCATGCGGGGCTGATGCGCCCGTGAACCGCCTCGCCCTCTTCGACTGCGACGGCACCCTGGTCGACAGCCAGCACAATATCTGCGCGGCAATGGACGCCTGCTTCGACGCGGTCGGCCTGCCGCGCCCGCCTCAGGAAAAGACCCGGCGGGTCGTCGGCCTCAGTCTCATCGAGGCGATGCAGGTGATGGCGCCCGATGCGGCGTCGGCGATGCACGTCGAGATGGCCGAGGAATATAAGACCGCGTTCCAGCGCATGCGGCTGACCGGCTCGGTCGACGAGCCCCTGTTCGACGGAGTCGCCGAACTGCTCGAGGCGCTGGAGGCAGACGGCTTCCTGCTCGGGGTCGCCACCGGCAAGTCGGACCGCGGCCTCAACCTGTGCCTCGACTGCCACGGCCTTGCCCACCGCTTCGTCACGCTTCAGACGGCCGACCGCCATCCGTCCAAGCCGCACCCGAGCATGATCGAGCAGGCGATGGCCGACGCCGGCGCGGCGCCGGAGACGACCTGGATGATCGGCGACACCAGCTATGACATCGCCATGGCGCGCGCCGCCGGCGTTACCGCTATCGGCGTCGCCTGGGGCTATCACTTGGAAGAGGAATTGTGGGACGCGGGCGCGCATCATGTCGCGGCCCATCCGCGGGAGATTATCGAACTGATGAGGAAGCCGGCATGAACGAGGTCGACGAGCGCACCTGGCGCAACCGGTTCATCCTCATCAACCTGGCCCAGATCGGCGGCACCGTCGTCGTGCTGCTCGCCTTGCTCCTGTGGCAGACCAACGTCTTCGTCGCCGGCGGCCACTGGATCGGCTTCCCGATCGCGCTCGTTGGCCTGGCGGCCAGCTTCCTCGCGCCGCGCATGTTGGCCAGGAGGTGGAAGCGGCCGCCCGGGTCATGAAGCGTTTCTACAAGGATGTGGGCGTCGCCGCGCAAGACCCCGGCTTCGCCCTGCTGCTCGACGGCAGGGCGGTGAAGACTCCGGCGCGGGCCGGGCTGGTCGTGCCGGGCGAGGCCCTTGCCGAGGCGATGGCGGAGGAATGGGCGGCGCAGGGAGACGAGATCGATCCCCGCTCGATGCCGCTCACCGGCCTTGCCAATGCGGCGATCGACCGAGTCGCGCCGGATCCGCAGACGTTCGCCGCGCGGCTCGCCGAATATGCCGAGAGCGACCTGCTCTGCTACCGCGCCGAGAGTCCCGACAAGCTGGTTGCGCGCCAGGCGGAGCGCTGGGACCCGATTCTCGCCTGGGCGCGCCAGCGCTTCGACATCGAACTCCACGTGGTCAGCGGGATCATGCACCAGCCGCAGAGCGAGTCGGCGGTGCGACAACTGGCCCGTGCCGTGACGGCCCGGTCTTCCTTCGAGCTGGCCGGACTGTCGCCGCTCGTCACGGTGAGCGGCTCGCTGGTCACCGCCCTGGCCCTGGCGGAAGGCGCGATCGACCTGGAGCAGGCGTGGGACGCGGCGAGCCTCGACGAGCAATGGCAGCTCGAACAATGGGGCGAGGATTCCGAAGCGAGCGCGGCGCTGGCGGCGCGTCAGCGGGACTTCGCGGCGGGCGCCCGCTTCCTCGACCTGCTTCGCTAGACGTCGGTCGGCGCATCCGCGGGGGCGGCCGCGCGGTGGTGCGGGACGAACCAGGCGACGATCAACCCGCCGACGACCAGCGCCAGCGCATTGCCGAACAGGCTGTAGATCGCATTGCCCCAATCGTGGTGGAGATAGATCGGCTCGCCGAGGTGAATGAACGCCGCCGCGGCGATCGCGAGGGGAACGAGCAGGCGCGCGCGCGAGGCGAAGTCGGGCACTCGGCGGTCGATTCCGAGAAGGCCGAGGCCGATCAGCAGGGCGGTGATGAAGTTGAGCACGACGCCGTAGACGATCATCGTCGGATCGCCCGCGGCATAGCCCCCGGTATTGTAATGCACGGTGGCGACCGGGCCCTGGCCGTACATCACGGTCTGCTCGGCGGTGTTGGGATCAGGCACCGCATAGGTGCCGGTGCGCGGCAGGTTCAATGCCAGCGCGCTTTGCAGCTGGGCGGCCTCGGCATTGCCGACATTGCCAGTGCCGAGCCCGTTGAGGGGCGTCGCGAACAACAGGAAGCCGACGATCAGCATCGCAATCGCGGCCACCGCCGCACCGATGATCACCCGCACCATGGCGCTCTCCCTCGGTTGTTTCGGATCAACCTAGAGCAACAACCGACGGGGCGAAATGTCGTTGCGACAGACTAGGCCGGGCGGCCGGCGATCAGCTCGCGGACGAAGTCGTGGAGGAAGACTCGGCGGGTCGCCTTCAGCCGCTCGGCCTTGAGGATGTTGTGGACGAGCTCGCGGCATTTTTCCGCGTTGTTGTTGATGAGGACGTAATCGTACTCGGCCCAGTGGCTGATCTCGGCCGTCGCCCGCGACATGCGGTTGGCGATGACCTCCTCGCTGTCGGTGCCGCGGCTCTTCAGCCGCCGCTCCAGCTCGGTCATTGACGGCGGCAGGATGAACACGCGGACGATGTCCGGGTCGACCTGCTTCAGCTGCTGGGTGCCCTGCCAGTCGATGTCGAGCAGCACGTCGCGGCCGTTCTCGATCGCCTTGATGACCTCGTTCCTGAGCGTGCCGTAGCGGTAGCCGAAGACATGCGCCCATTCGAGGAAGGCGCCGGTCTCGCGCATCCGGTCGAATTCCGCGTCGGTGACGAAGTGATAGTCGACGCCCTCGACCTCGCCCGGCCGCTTGGGACGAGTCGTCGCGGACACCGACATGGCGATGCCGTCGTCGGCTTCGAGGATCATTCGGGCGATGGTGGACTTGCCCGCGCCGCTCGGGCTGGACAGGACGAACAGCAGGCCGCGGCGCTGGAAGGCGGATGCGATTTCCATGAGGGCTAGTGGCTGAAGCGCGTGGCGGAGGTCAAGGAGGGACGATGCGATACGTCGCTTTGTTGCGTGCTGTGAACGTTGGCGGCTGCAAGCTGCCGATGGCGGAGCTGCGCGAAGTCTGCGCCGAGCTCGGATGGGAAAATGTCGCGACCTACATCCAGAGCGGCAACGTGGTGTTCGAGGCGGCGGACAAGCCGGCGTCGCTGGAGGCGGCGCTCGAAAAAGCCGTAGCGAAACGATTCGGCTTCGAGCGGCCGGTCATCATCCGCAGCGCCAACCAGTGGGCAGCCTATGCCAAGGGCTCGCCCTTTCCCGAGGCGGCGCGGGACGAGCCCAACCGGCTGATGCTTGGCTTGTCCAAATCGCCGCCCAAGGCAGACGCGTCCAAGCTGCTTGAGGCGAAGGCGGTTGCGGGTGAGCGGGTGAAACTGGAGGGCGACGCCTTGTGGATCCACTATCCGGCGGGGGCCGGCACTTCGAAGCTGACTCCCGCCCTGTTCGACAAGGCGGCGGGCTCGCCGGTAACCCAGCGCAACTGGCGCACCGTGCTCAAGCTTCAGGAAATGCTGCAGGCCTGACCTAGGCCCCGCCGACTCCCTCGATCAGCCGGCCGGTGCCGAGACAGGTCGGGCAGGTGCCGCCGTCGACCTGGCCCGAGCCGTTGCAGTCGGGGCAGACATTCTCGCCGGTGCCCGGAGCGCCCGGAGGCGCCATGTCTCCGGGAGCGATCTCGTCCTTGGTCATGTTCGGCCTCCTGCCTTTCCCGCAGGAGAAGCGCGGGGGACCCCACGCGGTTCCCTGACTCAGCGGCCGATCATCAGCTCCGGCTTGACCACTCGGTCGAACGTCGCCTCGTCGACGAGGTCGAGCTCGAGGCCGGCCTCCTTCAGAGTCAGCCCCTTCTTGTGGGCGTATTTGGCGATGTTGGCGGCGTTGTCATAGCCGATCTCGGGCGCGAGAGCGGTGACCAGCATCAGCGAGCGGCCGACCAGCTCGGCGATCTGGCGCTCATTGGCCTCCATCCCCTCGACGCAGCGCTCGGCGAAGCTGATCATGCCGGTCGCGAGCAGGTGGATCGAGCGGAGCACGTTCGCGCCGATCAGCGGCATGAACACGTTCAGCTCGAAATGGCCCTGCATGCCGCCGACGGTCACCGCCTGGTGATTGCCGATGACCTGCGCCGCGACCATCGTCAGCGATTCGGCCTGGGTCGGGTTGACCTTGCCCGGCATGATCGAGCTTCCCGGCTCGTTCGCCGGCAGCGACAGCTCGCCGAGGCCCGAGCGCGGGCCCGAGCCGAGGAAGCGGATGTCGTTGGCGATCTTGTTGAGCGCCACCGCGAGCGTGTTGAGCGCTCCGGAGAAGAAGACGAGGCCGTCCTTGGCGGCGAGCTGCTCGAACTTGTTCGGAGCGTTCTCGAACTTCGTCCCGGCGATGTCGCTGATCGCCGCGGTCATGTCCTCGGCCCAGCCCTTGGGCGCGTTGAGCCCGGTGCCGACCGCGGTGCCGCCGATGGCGAGCTTGCGGATGTCGCCGTCGAGCGCGACCTGGATGCGGGCGCGGCAGCTGACCAGCTGGGCGACGTAGCCGGAGAATTCCTGGCCGAGTGTCAGAGGGGTCGCGTCCTGGGTATGGGTGCGACCGATCTTGACGATGTGATCCCACGCCTTGGCCTTTTCGGCGAGGGCGTTGGTCAGCTTGTCGAGCGCCGGCAGGAGCACGCTCTCGGTCGCGAGCACCGTCGCGACGTGGAGCGCGGTCGGAAAGCTGTCGTTCGACGACTGGCTCATGTTGACATGGTCGTTGGGGTGGACCGGCGACTTGCCGCCGCGCGTGCCCGCGAGCCTCTCGTTGGCGTAGCCGGCGATCACCTCGTTGACGTTCATGTTGGTCTGGGTGCCCGAGCCCGTCTGCCAGATGACGAGCGGGAACTGGTCGTCGAGCTGGCCCGAGGTGATCGCCTCCGCGGCATCCTCGATCGCGGCGACGATCTTCCCGTCGAGCCCGTGCTTGCCGTTCACCCGCGCCGCAGCCTGCTTCACGATCGCCTGGGCGTGGACGATTCCGATCGGCATCCGCTCGGTCGCTCCGAACGGGAAATTCTCGATCGAGCGCTGGGTCTGCGCGCCCCAATAGGCGTCGGCAGGGACGTCGATGGCGCCGATCGAATCGGTTTCGCTGCGGGTGTGGGTCTGGGTGCTCATCTGCATGGTTCCCCCCTATGAAATTGCGTCGCCTCGGCGCAAGTCAGGGTCTCGGGGCGCACGCGACTGGGTTACGAATTCCCGACGCTGCCGGGATCGCCACGAAGCTATTTCTTTCGGCTGAAATCCACCGACACGACGTTGCTGCCGTCCTCGACCGGCTCCGCGGCCGGCCGGTCGTTCTCCGCGGCGCCGTGCGCCTCCTCCTCGTCCTCGTCGTCTTCCGACGCCTGGAACTGGAGCTGGAACTTGACCTCGGGGTCGAAGAAGACGGTGATCGCCGAGAAGGGGATGTGGAGCTTGGCCGGCATCTGGTTGAAGCTGAGGCCGACCTCGAAGCGGTCCTCCTGCACCTTGAGGTCCCAGAAGCGATTCTGGATGACGATGGTCATCTCGTCCGGGAAGCGATCCGACAGGTGCTTGGGGATGTCGACGCCCGCCGCGCCGGTCTTGAACGTGATGTAGAAATGGTGGCCGCCGGGCAGGCCGCCATTCTTCTCGACCTCGCCGAGGACTCGGCCGACGACGGCGCGCAGTGCCTCCTGGACGATCTCGTCATAGGGAATCAGGCTGTCGGGCGTCTCTTCGGTCATCGCCGCCGACGGTAGCGCCGCCGGTGGGAGGGTCAACCCGGTTGGAACCGCAGATTTTGCCAATCAGGGTTAGGATCGAGATAGGTTGTCACCGAAGCGCAAGCTGGGGTCTACGCGTCCCCGGCTCTGGCAGATGCCAACCTTCGCTGGCATGAAGGTGCCAGTTGTGGAGCCTACCGATGCCGATCGACCCGACCCTGCCCTATGACGACACCAACATCTTCGCGCGCATCCTGCGCGGCGAGATGCCCTGCTCGAAAGTCTATGAGGACGAGCATGCGCTCGCCTTCAATGACATCTTCCCGCAGGCGCCGACCCATGTCCTGGTGATCCCCAAGGGGCGCTACGTATCGTGGGACGACTTCTCGGAGCGGGCGAGCGCCGAAGAGATCGCCGGCTTCGTCCGAGCGGTCGCGAAGGTGGCGCGCGACAAGGGCCTGGTCGCCGACGGCTATCGCCTGCTTGCCAATGTCGGCCAGCATAGCGGCCAGGAAGTGGCGCACCTCCACGTCCACATCTTCGCGGGCGGCCCATTGGGCCCGATGCTGTCCAGGTGACGCCGCGGACAGCGCGTTTTCCATATTGCGCCTCCGTCACAAGCCACTAGGCTCCCCGCCCACGAAGCGGCGGGCGTGCAATGCCGCGGACTTAAGGGGACGACGATGATTTTTGGGCGGGTAAAGCCTCTCGACGCCATCTTGGCGACGGCGGAAAAGAAATCGCTGAAGCGCTCGCTGGGTGCGATTCAGCTGACACTGTTCGGTGTCGGCTGCATCATCGGCACCGGAATCTTCGTGCTGACATCGGTCGGCGCGCAGAAGGCCGGCCCTGGCCTCACCATCGCCTTCATCGTCGCCGGCGCGGTCTGCGTCGTCGCGGCGCTCTGCTATGCCGAGATCGCCTCGATGGTCCCCGTCGCCGGCTCGGCCTACACCTATAGTTACGCGGTCCAGGGCGAGTTCCTCGCCTGGACCGTCGGCTGGGCCCTCCTGCTCGAATATGCGGTGGGCGCGTCCGCCGTCTCGGTCGGCTGGTCCAACTACTTTACCGACACGGTCATGGCCCGAAGTTGGGGAATAGAATTGCCCGCGGCCCTCAAGGCCGGGCCGCTGATCCTGGGCGGCCAGCCAGGGGGCTTCATCAATCTTCCGGCGGCGATCATCGCCCTTCTGATGACGTCGTTGCTGGTGGTCGGAACGTCGGAGAGCGCCAAGTTCAATGCGGTGCTGGTCGCGATCAAGGTCACCGCGCTCACCGCCTTCGTGATCCTGACCCTGCCGGTCATGGAGAGCGAGAATTTCACCCCGTTCGCTCCGGGCGGCCTGTTCGGCGGGTTCGGCTCGGGCGTCGGTATCGTCGGCGCAGCCGCCACGATGTTCTTCGCCTATGTCGGCTTCGACGCGGTGTCGACCGCCGCCGAGGAGACCAAGAACCCGCAGCGCAACGTGCCGATCGGCCTGATCGGCTCGCTGGCCATCTGCACCATCTTCTACATCCTGGTCGCGGCCGGCGCGATCGGCGCGATGGGCGGCCAGCCGGTCATGGGCCCCGACGGCACGCCTCTCGGCACCGGCACCCCCGAACTGGCGCGGATGTGTGCGACCCCGCAATATGCCGAGGCGCTGGTCTGCTCCCGCGAGCCGCTCGCCCACGTGCTCCACACGATCGGATTCGGAACGATCGGCAACCTGATCGGCTATGCGGCCTTTATTGCGCTTCCGTCGGTCATCCTGATCCTGCTGTTCGGCCAGACCCGCATCTTCTTCGTGATGTCGCGCGACGGCCTGTTGCCGGAGGCGCTGTCGCGGGTGCATCCGCGCTGGAAGACCCCGCACGTCGTGACTCTGATCACCGGCGTGATCGTCGCCGCCGCTGCCGCCTTCTTCCCGGTCGGGCAGCTCGCCGACATTGCCAATGCGGGCACGCTCTACGCCTTCCTGATGGTGGCGATTGCGGTGTGGATGCTGCGCAAGCGCGATCCGGGCCGGGCGCGATCCTTCCGGGTGCCTGCGCTGTGGCTGGTGGCGCCGTTGACGGTTCTCGGTTGCCTGTTCCTGTTCTTCAACCTGCCGGTTGAAGCGATGCTGGTGCTTCCGATCTGGACGGCGATCGGAATGGTGATCTACTTCGCCTACTCCTATCGCAAGAGCCATCTCGGCCGCGGCCTCGTCGAGGTGCACGAGCCGGAGATCCACGACATCCAGCCGCCGATCCCGGGCGTCGACGAGGATCGTGCGCACGATCCCAACGCCAACCAGCCGCTCTGATCGGCTGAGGCTGAATGAAGAAGCGGGCGGTCCCACCAGGTGGGGCCGCCCGTTTCGCAACTGGGAGAGGTGAAGCGGCGTTCAGAGCGGGTGAGGAGACAAGAATTGGCCACTCAACCGCCGCCCGAGACGCCCGCACCGGCTCAACCGGGTCAGCCGACCCAGCCGCCGCCCGAGATCGTCCCCCCGGCGCCCGACATCGACCAGCCCGATCCCGGGCCGGCACAGACGCCCGGGACGGCGCCCGGTCAGCCGATAGACTGACAACAAAAAGGCCCCCGCTCACCCGAGCGGAGGCCTTTAGCTTCTGGCGAAATTGGCGTTTACCCCAGCTTCTGCTTGACCAGCGCCTTGAGGTCCGCCTCGGGGCGGGCGCCGTAGTGGGAGATGACCTCGGCCGCGGCGATGGCGCCGATGCGCAGGCACTCTTCGAGGCCGCGGCCCTGGACGTGGCCGTAGAGGAAGCCGGAGGCGAACAGGTCGCCGGCGCCGGTCGTGTCGACGACCCGGTCGACCGGCTCGGGCTTGATCTCGACCCGCTCGCCGCCTTGGACGGCGACGGCGCCCTTCTCGCCGCGGGTGACGACGACCAGGGGAACGTCGCGGGCGAGCGATTCGATGGCCGCCTCGGCGTCGGTCCCTTCCAAGATCGCGGCTTCTTCGTCGTTGGCGAACAGCATGTCGATCAGGCCCTCATTGATGAGGGTGCGGAAGTCGCCGCGGTGCATGTGCACGCAGAAGTCGGCGCAGGTCGCCAGCGCGACCTTGCGGCCGGCCTTGCGGGCGATGTCGATCGCGCGGCGCATCGCGGCGCGCGGCTCGGGCGGATCCCACAGATAGCCTTCGAGCAGGAGGATCGAGGCGCTGGCCACCAGTTCGTCGTCAATCGCGTCGGCGGGCAGGTAATGGGACGCGCCGAGAAGGGTGTTCATGGTGCGCTGGCCGTCCGGCGAGACGAGGATCAGGCAGCGGCCGGTCGGCTCGCCTTCGCGCGCGGGCGTGTCGAACTGGACTCCGGCGGCGGTGAGGTCGTGGCGATAGATGGCGCCGAGCTGGTCGTCGGCGACCTGGCCGACGAACGCGGTGCGCGCGCCCAGAGTCGCGAGGCCGGCCAGGGTGTTGGCGGCGGCGCCGCCGCTGATCTCGCGGCCCGGTCCCATCTTTTCGTAGAGCTCGACCGCACGGGTCGCGTCGATCAGCCGCATCGAGCCGGCGGGCAGGCCCTCGCGCTCGAGGAAGGCGGCGTCGGTGTCGGCGATGACGTCGACGATGGCGTTGCCGATCGCAAGGACGTCGAGGCTGGCTGCGGTCAAGACTTGTGGCTCCTGCTGGAAAGCGCCGCGCCTAGCGGGGGTTAGGGCGCGGGGCAACCGTTCGCCGACTCTCGGGAACGGGGCTGGCTTGCATGGTTGCCTGGCCACCCCCATAGCTCGGCGCGATGAAATGGTTCCTGGCCTGCGTCGCGGCGGGGGCGGCGAGCGCCTGCGGCTTCGCTCCCCTCAATCTGTGGCCGCTGACCTTGGTCGGCGTCGCGTTCCTCTTGTGGGCGCTCGAGAGCGCTCCGAGCCTGCGCAGCGCCCTGCTTCGTGGCTGGGGCTTCGGGCTCGGCCAATTCGTGCTCGGATTGAACTGGATCGCGACCGCCTTCACCTACCAGTCGAACATGCCGGCCTGGCTCGGCTGGATCGCGGTGGTCCTGCTCTCGCTCTATCTGGCGGTCTATCCCGCGGCGGCCGCCGGCCTGGCGTGGCGCTGGGCGGGTGGGGACCGGCTGCGGATGGTTCTGATCTTCGCAGCGGCATGGATCGTGACGGAATATCTGCGCGCGGTGATGTTCACCGGCTTCCCGTGGAATCCGCTCGGCGTCTCGCTGCTGCTCACTCCGGCCTCCCTGTTCGCAGCCCTGTTCGGCACCTACGGCCTCAGCGGCCTCGCGGCGCTGATCGCCGGCGGTCTCTATCTGCTCGCGCGGCGCGGCTGGAAGGACGGCGGCGGACTGGCTGTTGCGGTGGCGGCACTGGTCGGCATCGCCTGGCTTGCAACGCCGGCGCCGAGCGGTGAACCCGGACCCGCCGTTCGCATCGTTCAGCCGAACGTCAGCCAGGACCAGAAGCACGAAGAAGGCTACGGCCCGCAGCTGCTCCGATTCCGCGAGTCCGCGGTGAACACGACCGGCGAGCCGCGACTCCTGCTGTGGCCGGAGGATGGCGTTCCGTTCCTCCTCGACGAGAGACCGTCCGACGCGCGGATGATCGGCAGCTGGCTCGGCGAGGACGACCTGCTGCTCACCGGCGGGTTTAAGATCGAGCGCGACTCCGCCGGCCGCGCGACCGGCGCCCGCAACAGCGCCTGGGTGATCGATCCCGCGGGCCGCTTGCTTGGCCGCTACGACAAGGCGCATCTCGTGCCCTATGGCGAATATCTGCCGATGCGCGCCCTGCTTGAGCCGATCGGCCTGTCGCGCCTCGTGCCGGGAACGCTCGACACCTGGGAAGGGCCGGGCCCGCGCACGCTCGACCTGCCCCGGTTCGGCCGGGTCGGGCTGCAGATCTGCTACGAGATCGTTTTCTCAGGGCAAGTGGTCGACCGCGCCAACCGCCCCGACTTCATCTTCAATCCCTCCAACGACGCCTGGTTCGGCCGCTGGGGCCCGCCCCAGCATTTCGCCCAGGCGCGGCTTCGCGCCCTTGAGGAAGGCCTGCCGGTGCTGCGTTCGACCCCGACCGGGATCTCGGGCGTGATCGATGCGCGCGGCCGAGTCCTCGCCTCGTTGCCCTGGCAGGAGCTTGGCGTCATCGACACCCGCCTGCCGCCGCCCGCGCCGCCGACCCTGTTCGCCCGCGCCGGCAACTGGATGCCCTTCGTCTTCGCACTGCTGCTGGTCATCGCGGCGGCTGGGCTCGCGGCGTTGCAGTCGCGCCCAAAGCGGGCTAGTGAGCGCCGCACATAAAGACATCCTTATATCCGCATAACCACCAATCTCAGAGCGAAAAGGCCGTTCTCGCAATGCGCAGCAACTACATCTTCACGTCCGAATCGGTGTCGGAAGGCCATCCGGACAAGGTTGCCGACCAGATTTCCGACGCGATCGTCGACCTGTTCATCGGCAAGGACCCGGAGGCGCGAGTCGCCTGCGAGACGCTGGTGACCACGCAGCGCATCGTCGTCGGCGGCGAGATCCGCTGCAAGGGCGTCTATGACGAGACCGAATTCGCCGACACCCATGGCTGGGCCCCCGGAGTGCGCGACGAGATCGAGCAGGTCGTCCGCCACACCGTCGAGAAGATCGGCTACGAGCAGGACGGCTTCCACTGGCAGACCGCCAGCTTCGAGAACCATCTTCACGGCCAGTCCGCGCACATCGCTCAGGGCGTCGACGAGAGCGGCAACAAGGACGAAGGCGCCGGCGACCAGGGCATCATGTTCGGCTACGCCACCGACGAGACCCCCGACCTGCTCCCCGCCACCCTCTATTACTCGCACCGCATCCTCGAGCGGATGGCGGCCGATCGCCATTCGAACAAGGTCGACTTCCTCGAGCCGGACGCCAAGAGCCAGGTGACGCTTCGCTACGAGAATGGCGAGCCGGTCGCCGCGACAGCTCTGGTCGTCTCGACCCAGCACGCGCCGGGCTATTGCGACGACGGCCGCGAAGGCTCGAATCCCGAGAAGTATGCCGAGCTTCGCGACTATGTCGTCGGCGTGTTCAACGACGTGCTTCCGAAGGGCTTCATCACCGACGAGACCAAGATCTACGTCAACCCGACCGGCCGCTTCGAGATCGGCGGCCCGGACGGCGACGCCGGCCTCACCGGCCGCAAGATCATCGTCGACACCTATGGCGGCGCGGCCCCGCACGGCGGCGGCGCCTTCTCGGGCAAGGACCCGACGAAGGTCGACCGCTCGGCCGCTTACGTGGCGCGCTACCTCGCCAAGAACGTCGTCGCGGCGGGCCTCGCCAAGCGCTGCACCATCCAGCTCTCCTACGCGATCGGCATCGCCGAGCCGCTCTCGCTCTATGTCGA
This sequence comes from Sphingosinicella sp. YJ22, assembly GCF_011320075.1. Lineage (GTDB taxonomy): Bacteria > Pseudomonadota > Alphaproteobacteria > Sphingomonadales > Sphingomonadaceae > Allosphingosinicella. The sequence goes on from NZ_JAANPA010000008.1 coordinate 41,567, forward strand.
CCTCCACGGCACCGAGAAGAACGGCGTCAGCGCCGAGAAGCTCGAGCAGGTGCTCCCGACTCTGGTGCGCCTGACCCCGAAGGGCATCCGTACCCATCTCGGCCTCAACAAGCCGATCTATTCGCCGACCGCGGCCTACGGCCATTTCGGCCGCAAGGCGGAAGGCGACCTGTTCAGCTGGGAAAAGACCGACCTGGTCGATCAGTTGAAGGCGGCGCTTTAAGACAGGACGGCCCGCCCGGACGGCCGGGCGGGCGCTCTTGCCGACGACTCCATTTGCGAGTCCCCGCCGGGCGGCCTAAATCCCGGCCATGCTCGACGCCCGAAGCGCCCCTGCGGCTCCGCCCGCGGCGACCCGCCGCGAAGACTATCGCCCGCCGGCCTGGGCCGTCCCCGAGATCGCGCTGGAATTCGAGCTCGGCGCCGAGCGCACGATCGTGCGCAGCCGACTCACCGTCGAGCGTAACGGCGATGCGCCGCTGACTCTCAACACCGAGGCGGGCAAGATTCTCAGCGTCAAGGTCGACGGCGCGCCGGTCGACGCCCAGCCCGCCGACGACAAGCTCGTCATCCCGCTCACCGGCGCCGCCCATGTCGTCGAGACCGAGACTGAGATCTCGCCCGCCGCCAACACCCAGCTCATGGGCCTCTACGCATCGGGCGGCCTGCTCTGCACCCAGTGCGAGGCCGAGGGCTTCCGGCGGATCACGCCGTTCCCCGACCGCCCCGACGTGCTCAGCCGCTACCGGGTCAGGATGATCGCCGACAAGGCGACCTACCCCATCCTCCTTTCCAACGGCGATCCGGTCGGCAGCGGCGACCTGGACGGCGGCCGCCACTGGGCCGAGTGGCACGATCCCTTCCCCAAGCCCTGCTATCTGTTCGCGCTCGTGGCCGGCGACCTCAAGGCGCGCAAGGACCAGTTCGTCACCCGCTCGGGCCGCGCCGTCGACCTCGGCATCTGGGTGCGCGAGGAAGATCTGCCGCGCACCGAGCACGCCATGAACGCATTGAAGCAGTCGATGAAGTGGGACGAGGACACCTACGGCCGCGAGTACGACCTCGACGTGTTCAACATCGTCGCGGTCGCCGATTTCAATTTCGGCGCGATGGAGAACAAGGGCCTCAACATCTTCAACTCGCGCTACGTGCTGGCCGATCCCGACATCGCCACCGACGCCGATTATGACGCGGTCGCCGGAGTCGTCGCTCACGAATATTTCCACAATTGGTCGGGCAACCGGGTCACCTGCCGGGACTGGTTCCAGCTGTCGCTGAAGGAAGGCTTCACCGTCTTCCGCGACCAGCAATTCTCCGCCGACATGGGCAGCGCCGCGGTCAAGCGCATCGAGGACGTCCGCGCCCTTCGCGCCGCCCAGTTTCCCGAGGATGGCGGCCCCCTCGCCCACCCGGTGCGCCCCGATTCCTACATTGAGATCAGCAACTTCTACACCGCGACCGTCTACAACAAGGGCGCCGAGCTGATCCGCATGATGCGCACCATCCTCGGCCCCGAGCAGTTCCGCGCCGGCAGCGATCTCTATTTCGATCGCCACGACGGCGAGGCGGTGACCTGCGAGGATTTCGTCCGGGCGATGGAGGAGGCGAGCGGAGTCGACCTGTCGCGCTTCCGCCTCTGGTACGGCCAGGCCGGCACGCCCAGGGTCCGCGCCGAGCTCACCCATGAGCCGGGCGACGGCCGCGCCCATCTCGTGCTCGAGCAGGAAGTGCCGGCGACCCCCGGCCAGCCGACCAAGAAGCCCATGCCGATCCCAATCGGCCTTGCCCTCTTCGGCGAGCGCAGCGGCGAGAAGCATGAGGACCGCCTGGTCATGCTCGAGGAGGCCCGAACCGAGCTGGTGTTCGACGGACTCGGCGAGCGGCCGATTCTATCGATCAATCGCGGCTTCTCCGCGCCGATCATCGTCGAATCGAACCGTAGCGCCGCCGACCTCGCTTTCCTGTCGGCGCGCGACGATGACCCCTTCGCCCGCTACGAGGCGATGCAGCAGCTGATGCTCGACACTCTGATCGCGTCGATCAACGGCGGTGGCGACCACTTGGCCGTCGTCGAGGCGGTCGAGCAGACCCTTCGCGACCCGGCGCTCGATCCGGCCTTCGTCGGCGAGGCGGTGCTTCTGCCAAGCGAGGCGTTCATCGGCGACAATCTCCCGGTGGTCGATCCCGAGGCCGTCCACGCCGCGCGCGAATCGCTGCGCCGCGCCCTGGGTGAGCAGCTCGAGGATCTGTGGCGCTCCGCCTACGGGTCGTCGACCGCGAACCGCTACGAGCTGTCGCCCGCCGCCAAGGGCCGCCGCCGCCTGCGTACGGTGTCGCTCGGCTACATCGCCGCCGCCAGCGCCGACGATGCGCCGCGGATGGCGCTTCAGCAGTTCGACGAGGCCGACAACATGACCGACCGCCAGGGCGCGCTGGGCATCCTGGTCAACAGCCATGCGCCCGAGCGCGAAACCGCGCTCGACGCCTTCTACGAGCGTTATCGCGACAACGCGCTGGTTCTCGACAAATGGTTCACTGCCCAGGCGCTGGCGACTCGCGACGACACCGTCGACTCGGTCGAGCAACTTGCCCGGCATCCCGATTTCACGCTGACCAATCCCAACCGGCTGCGCTCGCTGGTCGGCGCGTTCGCCGCCAACCAGCGCGCCTTCCACCACGAATCGGGCCGCGGCTACCGCTTCCTCGGCGAGATGATCGCGGCCGCCGACAAGCTCAATCCGCAGACCGCGGCGAAGCTGGTGCCGCCGCTCGGCCGCTGGCGCCGTTTCGGCGAGCCCCGAGCCGCCCTGATGCGCGCCGAGCTCCAGCGTATCGTCGACCAGCCCGGCACGTCGAAGGACGTGTTCGAGCAAGCGAGCAAGAGCTTGGTTTAAAGCCCTCTCCCAGCGGGGAGAGGGAGCTCTACAGCAGCCCCTCTGCGGCCAGCCGGGCGCGCAGGTCCTCGGCGCCGGTGAAGAGGTGCGCGCGCATCCCCACCGCGAGCGCGCCGTCGACGTTAATCTGGCGGTCGTCGATGAACAGGGCATCGCGCGCCGCGACGCCGAAGCGGTCGAGCGCGAGATAGTAGATCGCCGGGTCGGGCTTCATCATCTTCTCGACGCCCGATACGACGATGTCGCGGAAGCGGCTGAAGAAGGCCTGCTCACGCTGGACGAAGGGCGGCCAGAAGTCGGCAGAGAAATTGGTGATAGCGAAGAGCGGAACGCCCATCTGATCCAGGTCGGCGACTATTTCATGCACACCGAGAACCGGATCGGTGATCGTCTCGCCGAAGCGGCTGCCCCAGGCGGAGATCATCTCGGCATAGGCTGGGAACGTCTCGCTGAGCTCGGCCGCGGCCTCGTCGAACGGCCGTCCGCCGTCCAGAGTATCGTGCCAGGCGTAGAGGTTGGTGTCCTCGATGAAGCGGAGACGCTCCGAATCGTCGGCAATCTGCCGGACGAGGAAGCTTTCGGGGTCCCAACCGTAGAGGACGTTGCCGACGTCGAAGATGACGGCGGTGGGAGGAGCGACGCGATCCGTCATGCCGAACCTGCTTCAGCGCCGCGCGATGCGCACACGAAAACCCACCCTGAACCCGAGGCCAGGGTGCGCGGTCGCAGCAGACGCGGGGCTATTAGCCCTGGCGCGCCTTGAAGCGGCGGTTCGTCTTGTTGATGACGTAGGTGCGGCCCCGACGGCGGATGACGCGGTTGTCGCGGTGGCGCTCCTTGAGCGACTTCAGAGAGTTGCGGATCTTCATGGCGCGACGACCTGACCTATTCCTAAACGGAAGTGAATTGAGTTGCCTGGAAAAGCGAGGCGCCCACCTAGGCAAGTGGGCGCCCGTAGTCAACCCGCAGGCGTGGGCATCACCGGCTTGCGAACCTGGAAGCCGACCTTGGCCGGATTCTGTATCCCGGTGTTGCACACGATGATGTCGGCCAGGGTGCGATTCTGCTGGATGATCTCCAGCCCTTCCTTGGAGAAGGTGTCCTCGCAATAGACCGCCTTGGCGAGCAGCGGGTTGGTCAGCGCCTGGGTGAAGGCGTCGTTGGCGACCATCGTGACGAGCAGCTCGCCCATCATCGAATCCTCGTCATAGCCTTCGGCGAACAGGCCGACGAACCATTCGAGCCGGTCGATGTCGCCGTACAGCGCCTCGAGCTTGCCGGCGAGCGCGCTGTCCCCGGTCAGTGCCTGGAACGAGGTCTTGGGCTTGAGGCCGTAATATTTGCGATAGGCATTGTAGCTCGGCAGCCGGCAGGCGCGCGCCATGTCCATGCTGAGCCGCTTCACCTCGAGCAGGAAATCGGCGGTGTTGCCGATGCCGATCTTGCCGGCATATTGGCGGCTGGCGTCGTCGAGCAGGCGGTCGAGACCGACCTCGACCAGCAGCTTGTTGGCCCGCATCAGGTCCCTGCCGTGATGCTCCTCGATTGTGCCGTCCTCGCGGGTCACCCCGAATCGGTCCGGGATGAGGTCGTGCCAGCGGTACAGAAGCGCGAATTCGACGGCCATCCAGTTGGTCCGGTACCAGCGCTCGCGCTCGGCCATCCCCGGCACCGCCTCGATCTTGATGTCGATCGGCGCGATGTGGACGATATAGTCGCTGATCACGACGTTGAGCAGCTCGACGATCACGACGTTGCGCGCAGTCTGGAACACGCGCTCGTCGTCCCAATCGGGATGCGCCGCCTCGATGATCCCCGCGACGCGATTGTGCTCGCGGACGAACAGGGTGTTCATGATCGAATTGCCGAGCGTCGAGCTGCCATGCTCGAGCCCGACCGCGAAGGCATGGAGTTTCTGTTCGTCGTTCCACGCGCGGGTCGGGTCGGGGGGATTGTAGACCCGGTCGAAATTGGCTCTCGTGTAGAGCGTGTCATAGGCGTCGATCAGCCCGACCGTCCCGTCCGCCTTCCTCTCGAACAGAGCGGGCGGATATTCCTCGCCACCGATGACCTGGGTGCGCAGGCGCCCGCGGCGGCCTGAGTCTTCACTCTTCTCGCGCAGGATCTGGGTCTGCGCCTCGGTCATCCCGTAGATCGAGCACAGGTCGATCTCGTGGTTGCTCTCATTCTCCTGGAAATGGCGGTCCTTGGTCGGATCCTCCCACTTGGTCCTGAGGAAGCTGTCGACGAACCATTGCGCGAAGAAGGGGAACAGCAGGCTGGTGTCGTTCGCCGGCCGAAATTCCTTGCGCGCGAACAGCGCAAGCACGTCCTCCATCGCCGGCTTCTTCGGCGAGACGTCGTCCTTGGGCACCGGCAGGTGCCGGCCCGAATAGCGGCGGTCGGTGAGCCCGCGCCAGGTGACATAGTCGGCCGCCATCGACACCGGCCGCGGCCGCGGCGGCGCCGCATAGCCGTAGCGGTTGATGGTCTTCTTGCTGACCCAGCGGCGGATCGGCGTCGTATTGTTGACGATGTTGATCAGAACCGGCCGCACCGGCCGCGGAATCCAGGACAAAGGTCCGCCGTTCGCCATGACACCCTCCCAAGTCGAGTCGAACAATTGGAGCTTCTTCTACTTACCTCTTTTGGCAGCTCCGTGGGAGCGTCTATTCGCTCGCCGCGAAAATGATTGGGTTTGCTCTATGCTACCGGCCGGCGCCCAGCCCACTCGCCCTGTCGCGTCATGGCCGCGGCGCGCGCCGGCGTGCGCGCCGCGCGTGCAGCAAAAATCCGGGATGATCGTTACACCACCGATAGGGTTCACGTGACGACGAGAGGGTAAGATGAAACTCATGCTCGTGCGCGGCGCCGCGATCGGCCTGGCCGCCCTGATCGCCGGATGCGCCACCAATGGCGGCATGGTCAGCTCCGGCGTCGACGTCACCCGCTTCCATCTCGGCCACGAGCCGGCGCGCGGCACCATCTCGGTCGAGCCAATCGACGCGACCCAGGCGGGCAGCTTCGAGTTCAACCGCTTCGCCAATGCCGTCGAGCGCGAGCTCACCCGGCTCGGCTGGCAGGTCACCCGCGGCAATGTCCGTTCGGAGCAGGTTGCCCTCGTGCGGGTGAACCAGGGCGCCCGCCAAGGGGCCCGCCGCTCCGGCCTCAGCATCGGCCTCGGCGGCGGCTATCTCGGCGGCGGCTTCGGAGCAGGCGGCGGCGTGCAAGTCCCGATCGGCGGCTCGCGTCCCAACATGGTCGTGGACACCGAGCTGGCGGTAAGGCTGCAGCGCCGCTCCGACGGCAGTGCGATCTGGGAAGGCCGGGCGCAGATGGAAGCGCTCGGCAACTCGCCGCTGGCCAATGCCGCGAATGCGGTCGACCGACTCGCGCCGGCGCTCTTTCAAGGCTTCCCAGGAGAATCCGGGCGCACTATCCGCGTGCCATGAGTCTTTCCATCAGCAGCCCCTTCGACGGCGGCAACATCAAGCTGGTCACCGTCGAAGGTGACCGAATCGACCTCGAGATCGTCAAGGATCACCAGTCGGATTTCTACCAGTGGTTCTACTTCCGCGTGACCGGCGCGGCGGGCCGCGACCTCGAGCTTCGGATTCTCAACGCCGCCGGCTCGGCCTATCCGAACGGCTGGGAGGGCTACCGCGCCTGCGTGTCCTACGACCGCGACGAATGGGAGCGCACCGACACGTCCTATGACGACGGAATCCTCACCATCCGGGTGAGCCCGGCCGCCGACAGCGTCTGGATCGCCTATTTCGCGCCCTACACGATGGAGCGCCACCACGACCTCATCGCCTCGGTGATCGAGCATCCCGGAGTCGCCTACCGCTCGCTCGGCCAGACCCTCGACGGTCAGGAGATCGACTATCTGCGCATGGGCGATGGGCCTCTGCAGGTGTGGATCTACGGACGCCAGCATCCCGGCGAGACCATGGCCGAGTGGTGGATGGAAGGCGCGCTCGAGAAGCTGCTCGATCCGGCCGACCCGGTCGCCCGCCAGCTTCGCCAGCGCACGACGCTTCACATCGTCCCGAACCTGAACCCGGATGGTTCGCGGCGCGGACACCTTCGTACTAACGCGGCGGGCGTCAACCTCAACCGCGAATGGCACGCACCGAGCCTCGAGAAGAGCCCCGAGGTCGTCCACATCCTCAAGGCGATGGACGCGACCGGCGTCGATTTCGCCATGGACGTCCATGGCGACGAGGCGATCCCGCACAACTTCCTCGCCGGGTTCGAGGGCATTCCGAGCATCAAGGAGGAGCAGCTCGAGCTGTTCCACCGCTTCGGTAACGAGCTCGTCGCCCGTTCGCCCGACTTCCAGAAGAAGCATGGCTATGAGGTCGCCAAGCCGGGCCAGGCAAACATGTCGATGTCGACCGCGCAGCTCGCCGAGCGGTTCGGCGCGGTGTCGATGACCCTGGAAATGCCGTTCAAGGACAATGCCGACCTGCCCGATCCGGAATATGGCTGGTCGCCCGACCGCTGCCGACTGCTGGCGCGCGCCTGCCTCGACTCGCTCCATGGCATGCTCGACGAGCTCGCGGACTATCGCGCCTGATGCCGAAGCTCGTCCTGATCCGCCACGGCCAGTCGGCGTGGAATCTCGAGAACCGCTTCACCGGTTGGTGGGACGTCGACCTCACCGAGCAGGGCGAGCGCGAGGCCTGGGCCGCGGGCGAGCTGATGCGCGACCGCGGGCTCGACTTCGACCAGTGCTTCACCAGCTTCCAGACCCGGGCGATCAAGACCCTGCATCTGGCGCTTGAGGCGATGGGCCGGCTGTGGCTTCCGGAAGAGAAGGACTGGCGGCTCAACGAGCGCCATTATGGCGGCCTCACCGGTCTCGATAAGAACGAGATGCGCGCCCGGCATGGCGAGGAGCAGGTCCATATCTGGCGCCGAAGCTTCGACATCCCGCCGCCGCTGCCGGAAGAGGGCAATCCCTGGGACCTCGCCAAGGACGTGCGCTACAAGGGCGTTCCGATCCCGCAGACCGAGAGCCTCAAGGACACGATCGCCCGAGTCCTTCCCTATTGGGAGGAGCGCATCGCGCCGGCTTTGCGCGATGGCCAGCGGGTGCTGATCTCGGCGCACGGCAATTCGCTTCGCGCCCTCGTGAAGCACCTCTCCAACATCCCGGACGACGAGATCACCGGCCTCGAGATTCCGACCGGCCAGCCGATCGTCTACGAACTGGACGACGATCTGAACGCGCTGGAGCGCTACTACCTCAAGGATCGGTAGCGCCGTGGCCGCCGCCCGGCTCGACGTCCTCGCGATCGGCAACGCCATCGTCGACGTGATCGCCCCCGCCGACGAGGCGCTGGTCGAGGGCGCCGGCCTCGTCAAAGGCTCGATGCGCCTTCTCTGTGAGGCCGAGGCGCTCGACCTCCACGCCCGGATGACCGGCGCGCGCGAGATCAGCGGCGGCTCGGCCGCCAACACCGCCGTCGGCCTCGCTGCGCTCGGCGGCAAGGTCGGCTTCGTCGGCCAGGTCGGCAATGACCGGCTCGGTGCCCTGTTCACCCGCGAGCTTCACGATGCCGGCATCGAATATGCGACGCCGCCCGACGCGGACGGAGCCGCCACCGCCCGCTGCCTGATCCTGGTCACCGACGACGCCCAGCGATCGATGTGCACCTTCGGAGGCGCCGCTCACCTTCTCTCGCCGGAGATGATCGACGAGCAACAGGTCCGCGACTCCGCCATCCTCTATCTCGAAGGCTATTTGTGGGATTCGCCGATCGCCCGCGCGGCGATGGAACATGCGATCGCAATCGCCCATGAGGCGGGGCGCAAGGTCGCGCTGACCCCGTCCGACATCGCCTGCATCCGCCGCGAGCATGACCGCTTCGTCCGGCTCCTCGCCGACGGCAAGATCGACATGCTGTTCCTCAACGAGATCGAGCTTGCCGCGCTCGCCGACATCGACGACGTCGAAGCGGCCACCGAAAAGCTGGCGGCGCAGGTCGATCTGCTCGTCGTCACCCATGGCGCGTCGGGGGCCACCGCCGTCCACCGCGGCGAGCGCGTCTCCGCCCCCGCGCAGCCGATCGAGCGCGTCGTCGACACGACCGGCGCCGGCGACCTGTTCGCCGCCGGCTGCCTGTTCGGCCACGCCCGCGGCGAACCGCTCGCCGAGTGCCTGCGTCTCGGCGCGATCGCGGCGGCCGAGGTGATCTCCCATTTCGGTGCCCGGCCGCAGTCGGACCTCAAGGCTCTGATCGCGCGCTGACGCTTTACTTGGGCCCGCGCCGGGCCCATGCGTCCGCCGCATTTCGAAGGGTGAGAGACAAGTGAAGCGACTGGCGGTCTATTGCGGCTCATCGATGGGCACCGACCCGGCCCATGAAGACCTCGCGCGCCGGCTCGGCACGCGCATGGCCGAGCGCGGCATCGGCCTCGTCTATGGCGGCGGCCATCGCGGCCTGATGGGCGTAATCGCCGATTCGGTGCTGGCGGCCGGCGGCGAGGCGTTCGGAGTGATCCCGCAGGCGCTGGTCGATCTCGAGGTTGCCCATACCAGCCTCACCGAGCTCCACGTCGTCACCACGATGCACCAGCGAAAGGCGCTGATGACCGAGCTGACCGACGCCTTCGTGGCGATTCCCGGCGGCATCGGAACGCTCGACGAGCTGTTCGAAGCGTGGAGCTGGAACGCGCTCGGCTACCACGCCAAGCCGTTCGCGGTGCTTGCCGAGGATGGCTTCTGGGATTCGATGCTCGCGTTCCTCGACACCGCGGTCGAGGCCGGCTTCATTTCGCCGGCCCGGCGCGCCCAGCTGCTCGTGACGCGCGGGCCGGACGACGCGATCGAACAGCTGTCCGCCGCCTCCGGCGCGACCGAGCGCGGGATGGTCTGGTAGCGGCTGTTAACGGCCGTTGTTGACGATCAACGCCACTTCCGAGCCGCCCTGTGCGGGCGTCACGATCAGGTAATAGGCGCCGTCGGTACGCGGATTGACGCCGGCCAGGATCTGGTCGCCGCCGCGCGACTGCTGCTCGGCGTCGAAGCCGGCGCGGACCGCGACCTCGCGATACCAGCCGACCACCTGCTGCCAATTGTGCCCGGTGGTGAAGGTGACCACGCGCATCCGGCAATTGCCGTGATTGACGCCCGCCGCCTCGGTCACGCGTCCGCCCGGATAAGCGGGGAATTCGGGCGGCAGTCGCTCGGCCCATTCGGGGCCATACTGGATCGGAACGCCGCAGGCCCCCGCGATCGGTGCCTCGGGATTGGCTGCGGAGCCGCCCTGCCCGGAGGCGCCGACGCGGCTCGGCGGATATTGCGCGGTCAGCGGCCGTTCGGGCTGGCGCACAGCGTTGGCGTTCGACTGCTGGACCAAGGCGGGGTCGACGAGGATGTCGTCCTGCAGAGCGCTGGTCAGCGCCGGATCGGCGTCGGCCGCCGCGATCACGTTGTCGAGTTGGGCCAGATTATTGGCCTCGGTCGACCCGCCGCACCCGGCGAGCAGGAGGAGGCCGGCGGAAGCGGCGCAGAACAGCATCATATGGCCTTTACGGTCGCGCATCAGGATCAGGCTTATGCCTCATGCGACGCGCCAATGGGTGAGCGCTTGTGGTTAACCGCCGTCTCTTGGCGGGACCGTCCCGGCGCGGGACGTCCAGAAAGCGAAGCATTGCGCCTGAAGACCGGCGATGAAGCGGCTCGCTTCGGGCCCCTCCCAAGGGCCCTTGTAGCCGTAGCGCTCGCTCAAGCCGATCCACCAGCCCTGGCCCGGCAGCCCGTCCGACTGGCGGACCACCAGCACCGCGAGCTCTGGCTCGCCCTTCGCTTCGCCGATCGAATCGACCTCGCCGAGAAGCACGCAGAGCTGCCGCATGCGCGGACGCGAGAAGGGATAGCCGAGCCGTTCGAGCAGCTCCGAATAAGTGAGCGGCGTGCTGGCGGCCGCGGCGCCGATCAGGTGAGCGCGCACTTCTTCCGCATCTGCGAGCGCAGCCATTCTAGCGGTCCGTGAACAGCAGCATGCCGCTGGTGCCGCCGTTCCGGCCGGGCGCGAGCCGGATCGTGAAGTCGCGGTCGGGCGCGTCGGTCGAGCCGCTCAGCACATATTCGGCGCCTTCCTGAAGCTCGCTGCCGAGACGAAAGTCCCGCTCCTCGGCGCGGTACCAGGCGAGCAGCCGCGACGGCGGATTGCGGCTGTCGAAAGCGATCGTCTCGGCGTCTTCCGTCTGCGAGTCGCCGCCGATCACGGCGTCGGGCGGGAGCAGGTCGGCGCGCTCGGCGCTGCGCGCCGACTCCTCCAGCGGGGGCAAGCCGTTCGCCGAGGGTGACGCCTCGGTCGAAGGCTGCTGCTCATTGCGCGGCGGGGGCGCACCGCAGCTGGCAACGGCGACGAGAGCCAGAAGAGCTGAGATCAGGCCGAAGCTTCGCATAAATCCAGCTTATCAAGTTGCAACGTAAAACGGGGTTGTGACTCCCCGGCCCCTGCTCTACTCGCTCGCCGCCTCATGAGCACCACTCCGACCGCAGATGCCGCGCAGGAGCGCAGGGCCGGCCTAATCTACGGCCTCTCCGCCTATCTGCTGTGGGGCGTACTGCCGCTCTATTTCAAGGCGCTGGCGCATGTCTCGCCGGGCGAGATCCTCGCGCACCGGATCATCTGGTCGCTGATCTTCCTCGCGGTGCTCGTCGCCCTGTGGCGGCGCTGGACCTCGGTGAAGGCGGCCCTCGCCAGCCGGCGCGTGTTCCTCACGCTGGTGGCGAGCGCGGTGCTGATCGCGGTGAACTGGCTCGTGTACATCATGGCGGTGGTGAGCGGGCATGTGCTCGAGGGCAGCCTCGGCTATTATCTCAATCCGCTGGTCAACATCCTGCTCGGCGTGGCGCTGCTCGGCGAACGGCTGAGCAAGGCGCAGATCTTCGCCACCGGACTCGCCGCGGCGGGAGTCGCGGTGCTCGCCGTGGGCGCGGCGTCGGGCCTGTGGATCAGCCTGACGCTGGCGGCGAGCTTCGCGCTCTACGGCTATCTCCGCAAGATCGTCGCGGTCGACGCGCTCGAGGGGCTGTCGATCGAAACCGCGATGCTCGCGCCGATCGCGCTCGGCTGGATTCTGTTCATCGACTCGACCGGCCAGGGCGGCTTCGACAGCTGGAGCTGGGGGACGATCGTCCTGCTGGTGGCGGGCGGCGCGATCACCGCGATCCCGCTGCTCCTGTTCACCGCGGCGGCGCGGCGACTGCCTTTGTCGACCATAGGCTTCCTCCAATATATCGCGCCGTCGCTGCAGTTCCTGTTCGCGGTGCTGTTGTTCGGCGAAGCGCTGACCACCGCCCACCTCGTCTGCTTCGGCGCGATCTGGACGGCGCTTGCGATCGTTACATTCGACGGTTGGCGGCGGGCGGTGCGCTCGCGGCGGGTGCCGGTCGAATCGCTTGCCTGAGGCGTTGGGCGGGGGCATCCTCTCCGCCCGATGAGCCGGGATCCTCGAATCGACGAATATATCGGGAGGCAGGCGGAGTTCGCCCGGCCGATCCTCGCTCATATTCGCGACACGCTCCACGAAGCCGGCGAGATCGAGGAATCGATCAAGTGGAGCATGCCTGCCTTCCTCTACAAGGGCCGGCCGCTCGCCAACATGGCGGCGTTCAAAGCGCATGCGGTGATGGGCTTCTGGCAGGGCCAGCAGCTTCGCGAAGGCGACGCGAAGAACGGCGCGATGGGCGAGTTCGGACGGCTCACCAGGGTCGAGGATCTGCCCGAGCGGGCGGCGCTGATCGACATGACCCGCAAGGCGATGGCTCTGATCGACGAGGGCGTGAAACCGGTCCGCAACAAGACCGTCAAGGAGCCGATCCCCATGCCCGACGATCTGGCGCAGGCGCTCGCCGCCAACCCGCCGGCGCGGGCGACCTATGACGGATTCCCGCCGAGCGCGCAGCGGGACTATATGCAATGGGTGGTGGAATCGAAGCGGCCCGAGACCCGGGCCAGGCGCGTCGCCCAGGCCGTCGAGTGGATGGCCGAGGGCAAGCGGCGCCACTGGAAATATGAATCCTGCTGACGAACCCTCGGGCCTCATGCCGGCCGGCGCGGGCGGCACGCCGCCGATTCGGCACAACAGCAGGGAGCATTTCGAAGCATTGTTGGACGCCATGGTCGCGCGCCCGGACGAGCGTTCGCGCATCGCCGCGCAGATCGAGCGCGACTTCGGCGAGGTGCGCGCGGTGATGGTGCTCGACATGAGCGGCTTCTCGATCACCACCCAATGCCACGGCATCGCCTGCTTCCTGCTGATGATTCACCAGCTTCGCGCGGTGGCCAAGCCGGCGGTCGAGATGGCCGGCGGGCTGGTCGTCAAGGCGGAGGCCGACAATCTCTACTGCATGTTCGAGGACGTCCCCCAGGCGGTCGCCGCCGCGCGCGAGATCAACGCGCGCCTCGAGCAGGTGCCGCCCGTCTATCCGGACAGCCCGCCGATCAGCGTCGCGACCGGGATCGGCTACGGCCACATCCTCAACATCGACGAGAAGGACATGTTCGGGGACGAGCTTAACCTCGCGTCGAAGCTCGGCGAGGACGTCGCCGAGCCGGGCCAGATTCTGCTCACAGAGGCAGCGAGCGCGCGGGCCCGTGCACTCGGAATCAAAACTCGCGAGTGCGGCCGCGACATGCATGCGTCGAGCCTCGTCCTCGCCCGGTTCGAGCTGCGCTGAGCCCTACCAGCCGTTGAAGCGCGGCCAGCGGGCGACGACCGCGCCGTCCTCGACCACCTGATAGTCGCCGAACTGCGCCGCGGTCGCGCAGGCGTGGTTTGGAAGGATGCGCAGCCGCGTGCCGAAGGGCAGGTCCGGCAATCGCGCGGACGAGCCGTCGCGGATGGCGAGGATGCCATGCTCCTGGTTGGCCGAGATCATGACGAGATCGACGAACGGATTGCCTTCGAGGTCGCAGACCAGGCCGTAGCCCTGGTCGACCGCTTGGCTCGCGGTGCCGCGGTCGCGCGACATCGCCATCCAGCCGGCATCGACCAAAATCCATCCCTTGTCGCGCTGGTGGCCGATGACGGTGGTCAGCACCGACAGGGCGATCTCGTCCACCGACGCCACGCCGATGCCGGCCATGACCAGATCGAAGAACAGATAGACGCCGGCGCGAACCTCGGTGACGCCGTCGAGCCCGGTGGCGCTGAGCGCGGTCGGCGTCGAGCCTATGCTGACCACCGGCGCGGCGAAGCCCGCGCCGCGCAATATCGCCGCGCAGGCGACCGCCGAGTCCCGTTCCTGCGCCGCGGCGCGGACGAGCTCGGCCGGCGTGCGGGCCTCATAGGAACCGCCGGCATGGGTCATGATTCCGCGCAGCTCGGCGCCGTCGGACAAGGCGCGGGCGATGGCGACGAGGAGGTCGGGCTGGTCGGGCCGGACGCCAGCCCGGTGGCCGTCGCTGTCGATCTCGATCAGCACCGGGATTCGCTCGCGCGCGTCGCGCGCCGCCGCCGCGACGGCCCCGGCCGCTTCGACATTGTCGGTGACGATGGCGAGGTCGATCCCGCGCCGCCGAAGCGCGATCACCCGGTCGAGCTTATTGGGCGCTATGCCGACCGCGTAGAGGATGTCGGTAAAGCCGGCTTCGCCAAATCGCTCGGCTTCGAGCAGGGTCGATACGGTGATCGGGCCACCGTCCCGACCGACCACGCGCCGTGCGACCTCGATGCTCTTGGCGGTCTTGAGATGAGGTCGCTGGCCGACGCGGAGGCCATCGAGCTGAGTCCGCATGCGCGCGATGTTGCGGTCGAGCTGGGTGCGATCGAGCAGCAGCGCCGGCGTTTCGAGGTCGGTCAGCCGCATGGGCGTCACATCCCGTTGCGGTAGGCCTTATCCGACGCGCCTTCCTGGAACATGTTCTCGGTCGGGGTCGCCGGCGGCAGCCCCTCGCAGCGCGGCAGCGAGAGCTGGCCGGCCTGGGCGCAGTCGCGCACCTGAACGTCGCCATTGGGCGCGATGTAGACGGCGAACATTTTCTCCTCGACGCCGCACTGCGCGACCCACATGCGCATGTTGAGATGTTCCTGCTGATAGCCGGCATTGTCGACGCGCTGGCAGCGATTGCCGGTGCGGCGGACCGCCCGCATCATCGCCAGCCGCTGCGCATCGGGCGGCAGCTGCAGAAGCTGCTCGTGATATTCGTTGAGCATGGTGATGCGCTGCTCGTTCTGCGCATTCGCCTCTTCGGTGGGCAGCTCCGCGTCGCGGCCGTCGGCGCAGGCGGCAAGCGCCAGCAAGGAGCCGAGAATGATCGTCCGCGCGCGCATGCAGGTCTCCGTCAATGCCCAAGGCGACAATGCGCGCGGGAGAGCGCGGGTTGCAAGGGCGCTAGCGGCCGATCCAGTCGGCAACCTGCTCGGCGACGTCGTTGGCGGCCTGGTTGAGCGCCGGAGCGACGGCCGCGGTCACCGGCTGAGCCACCGGCACGCGCGATTCGAAGCGCTGGGTCTGCACCGACTGGGCACCGCGGGCGAGCGCCGCCTCGAAAGTGACCACCACCGACGCCTGGGCCGGGTCGTAGCCGAACTGAATAAGCTGGCCGGTCAGCGTCGGGCCCTGCACCTCGGTGTAGAGATCGGGGTTGAGGACGAGGCGGCCGGTGCGGCCGGCGATCGTCTCGGCGAGCAGGCGGCGGAACAGATCCTTGGGCGGCGCCACCCAGGTCGCGTTCTGGAGATACTGGATCGTGGTCGGATTGACGTAGACCGGGATTCGCGTGGTGCTGAGCGCCTGCGGCACGCTCGGGGTGAGCACCGCAAGCCCGTCGCCGACGCCGCCGGACCGGGCCGCGCCCGCCGCGGGCGGGTCGTTCGGAGTCAGCGTCAGCAGCTCGCTCGGCACGTTCCCGCCGCCGAGGCAGCCGGCAAGCGACAGCGCCAGGGCGACGATCACGCCCGCTTTTGCAGAAAGCCGTTCACGCATGCTCGTCACCCTCAGTCCGGATTGTAATCGGGCAGCCGCTCGCCGCCCAGGATCCCGCCGACGCCGCGCTGATCGAGCCGCTCCGACACGTTGCGTAGCGATTCCGACGTGGCGCGCAGGTCGCGGATCAGCGCGCCCACTTCCGGCAACGTCCGCGTCGAGAAGGTCTGGATGCCCGGCCGCGCGTCGTTGACCGCCGCTTCAAGCGCCTGGAGGGACGCCGAGGCGGACTGGATCGACTGCCTGAGGTCCGCCGTCAGTGCCGGGCCTTCCTGGTTGATCAGCCGGTCGGTCGAAGCGGCGAGCTGGCCCATCTGCTCGACCGCAGTTCCGGCCTGGCGCAAGGTGTTGCGGGTTTCGGCCAGGGTCGCGGCGATCTCCGGCCCGCGCTCGCCGAGCGAGCCGGTCAGCTGTTCGACATTGTCGAGGATCTGGGCGATCGACTGCTGGTTGCGGTCGGAGAAGACCGCGGTCAGCCGTTCGGTCAGCGAGGTCACCCGCTCGAGCAGCTCCGGAGCGCTGTTGAGGATCGCCGCGAATCCGCCCGGCCGCGGCGGGATCACCGGCACGCCATAGGGGCAGACCGGGCTGGGACCGTCATTGGGACAGGTGAGCAGGGCGCGCTGGCCCGGTGCGCGCGCCGAATCCGGCAGGGTCAGCTGGATCTCGGAAACGCCGGTGAAGCCGACTCCGGAAATGGTCGCGGTGGTGCCGTCATTGGCGGACTCACCGTTGGGCAGCCGCGTCGGCGCGAGGACCGGCGTGGTGTCCTTAACCGTGATACGCACCCGAACGAACTGGGGGTTGCGCGGGTCGAGCTCGATCAGGTCGACCTCGCCCACCGGAACGCCCGAATAGGTGACTCGGCTGCCCTTGTTGAGGCCTTCGACCGACTGCTGGAAGAAGACGTCGTAGCTCTTGCGGCCGCCTTCCGAGAGCTGGCTCAGCCAGATCATGAACACGACGACGGCGAGAAGGAGGCCGAGCACGACGGCGCCGACCAGGATCTGGTTGGAACGGGTTTCCATCAGCCGGTCTTGCCTCGCTTCATTGTCCCGGTCTCCTGACGCCCGAATGCTCGGTCACGGCCCGGCCGCGCGGACCGCGGAAATATTCCTGGATCCAGGGATGGTCCAGCGCGAGCAACTCGTCGATCGTTCCCACCGCGATCACCTTCCTGTCCGCGAGCACCGCCACTCGGTCGCAGATCGCGTACAAAGTGTCGAGATCATGAGTGATCAGAAACACGGTAAGATGGAGTGCGTTGCGCAGGTCGAGGATCAGCTCGTCGAACGCCGCCGCGCCGATCGGGTCGAGGCCGGCGGTGGGCTCGTCGAGGAACAGCAGGTCGGGGTCGAGCGCGAGGGCGCGGGAGACTCCGGCGCGCTTCTTCATGCCGCCCGACAGCTCCGCCGGATATTTGGCTCCGGCATCGTCGGCGAGGCCCGACATCGCGATCTTATAGGCCGCGATCTCGTCCATCATATCCTGGTCGAGGCCGGGGAAATATTCGCGGATCGGCAGCTGGACATTCTCGGCTACGGTCAATGTCGAGAACAGGGCGGCGGCCTGGAACAGCACGCCCCAGCGGCGGCGGATGTTGCGCGCCTCGGTCTCGTCCTTGCCGATCATCGAGGTGCCGAACACCTTGATCTCGCCCTCGACCGGAGTTTGCAGGCCGATGATCGAGCGCATCAGCACCGACTTGCCGGTGCCCGAGCCGCCGACCACGCCCAATATCTCGCCGCGGCGGACGTCGAGGTCGAGGCCTTCGTGAACGACCTGCTCGCCGAAGCAGTTCTTGAGATCGCGCACGCAGATGACGATGTCGTCATCGGGCTCCCCGACCGGATCGGCCGCCTTGGCGAGATCGGCTTCGGCCATCGTCAGATCCACCCGATCGAGCTGAAGAAGACCGCGAAGAAGGCGTCGAGAACGATCACCAGGAAGATCGCCTGGACCACCGCGGCGGTGGTCCGGAAGCCGACTTCCTCATTGTTGTTCCTGACCTGCATGCCCTGGAAGCAGCCGGACACGGCGATGATGATTCCGAACACCGGCGCCTTGATCAGGCAGATGAAGAGGTCGTTGACCGGAGTCGCCTCGCGCGCGCGCTGGATGAAGGTGATCGGGGTGATGTCGAGCTGCGCCCAGGCGAGCATCATTCCCCCGAAGATCGCCATGATCGAGGCGTAGAAGGCGAGCAGCGGCATCGCCAGAACCGTCGCCATCACGCGCGGGAAGACCAAGGCCTCCATCGGCGACACGCCGATCGTGCGCATCGCATCGACCTCCTCGGCGAGCTTCATCGAGCCCAGCTGGGCGGCGAAGGCGCTGCCCGAGCGGCCGGCAACCATGATCGCGGTCATCAGCACGCCCAATTCGCGGAAGCTGATCCGGCTGACCAGGTTGATCGTGTAGAATTCGGCGCCGAACTGGCGGAGCTGCACCGCGCCCTGCTGGGCGATGACGATGCCGACGAGGAAGCTCATCAGGCCGATGATGCCGAGCGCGTGGACTCCGACGATCTCCAGGCGCTGGACAACCGCGTGCCAGCGCAGCTTGCGCGGCCGCATGATGATCTCGCCGGTGGTGATCAGAAGCGCGCCGAAGAAGCCGAGCAGGCCGAGCAGGGTTCGGCCCGCCTGGAGGACGGCCTCGCCGATCATCGCGATCACGCGCGAGAAAGGCGGCGGCGCGTCGGGGCGAAGCTTGGCCGGGCGGTCGGCCGCCGCCGCGACGGTGTCGAGCAGATCGAGCTGCTCCTGGCTCGCGCCGGTCAGCTCGACCTCATGGTCGCGCCGCAGCCGATGGATGAACCAGGCGCCGACCGTGTCCATGCGGTCGACCTCGGACAGGTCGACGATCAGGCGCTCGCCGGGCTGAACGTCGACGTCGCGGGTGATGCTTCGGATGCGCGCGAGCGTCATGTTTCCGGAGAAGCTCAGGACCCTGGGCTCGCCCGCGGCGACTTGGCTTGGTTCGGCGAGTTCGCTCATTCGGGCGCGACCCTGCGTTAATTCGGGTTTCGCGGCAAGCGGCTAGACAGGGGGCGGGCGTCATGCTTGGCGGCGGGCCATGACCAAGGCCGCGCTCGCCATCTACGACATGGACAAGACGGTGACCCGGCGCGCGACCTTCACGCCATTCCTGCTCCATGCGGCGCGGCGGCTGGCGCCGTGGCGGCTGCTGCTGCTTCCCGGGGTGGCGGTGACCGGCCTCGGCTATGCCTTGAAGCTCTACGACCGGGCGCGCCTGAAGGAGCTCAACTACCGGCTGCTGATCGGGCACGTCTCACCGGAACGGCTGGAACCGGTGATCCAGAGTTTTGCGGATGCGCAGGTCCGGACGAACATCCTTCGGGGCGCGCGCGAGCGGCTCGCCGAGGACAGGGCGGCGGGGCGGCGGCTGGTGATGGCGACCGCCTCCTACCGGCTCTACGCGGCGGCGATCGCGCAGCGCCTGGGCTTCGACGACGTCATCGGCACCGAACAGGCGCTCGACCGCAAAGGCCGGGTGCTGGCGCGGATCGACGGCGCCAATTGCTACGGCGCGGCCAAGCACGACATGATCCTCGCCTGGCTGGAGCGCGAAGGGCTGGAGCGCGGCGCGCTGCACATCCGCTTCTATTCCGACCATGTCTCGGACGCTGTCGTCCATCACTGGGCCGACGAGGCCTTCGCGACCAACGCCCACCAGCGCCTGATCGACGTCGCCAAGGTCGAGGGCTGGGAAGTGCTCGACTGGCGGGAGTAAGAATCCTCCCAGTCCGCGCAGCGGATGGGGAGGGGGACCGCCGAAGGCGGTGGAGGGGCTGGCGCGGAGATTGCCCCTCCACCACTCGCTTCGCGAGCGGTCCCCCTCCCCATCGCCCTCGGCGACAGGGAGGATTGAAGTCAGACCGCCCCGAGCGCTTGGTCGAAGTCGGCGATGAGGTCGTCGGGGTCCTCGACGCCGATCGAGATACGGACGAGATTGTCGGTGATTCCGAGCGCCTGCTTGCGCTCGTCGGGCACCGACAGGTGGGTCATCGCCGCGGGTGCGCTCGCCAGAGTCTCGGTGCCGCCGAGGCTGACCGCGAGATGGGCGATCTTGAGCGCGTCGAGGAAGGCGAAGGACTCGCGCTCGCCGCCCTTGAGGTAAAGCGAGAAGGTCGAGCCGGCGCCGGTGCAGTGGCGGCGGTAGATGTCGGCCTGGCGGGCGTCGCCGCCATCCTCGAGGAAGCCCAGATAGCCGACGCTCTCCACCTTGGCGTGGTCGCGCAGGAAGGCGCAGACCTTGGCGGCATTCTCGCCGGCGCGGGTCATGCGCAGCTCAAGGGTCTCCAGCGAGCGGAGCAGCATCCAGGCGGTGTTGGGGTCGGTGATCGTGCCGATCGTGTTGCGGAGCATGCGGATCTGGTTGATCAGCCCCTTCGAGCCGGTGATCCCGCCCGCGACGAGGTCCGAGTGGCCGCCGGCATATTTGGTCAGCGAATAGACCGACAAATCGGCGCCCTGGCGCAGCGGCTGCGCCCACAAAGGCCCGAGGAAGGTGTTGTCGATCGCGATCGGCGGGCGCTCGTCCTCGCCAAACGCGGCGTCGCGGGCGGCGCGCACCGCCTCGACATCGACGAGGGCGTTGGTCGGGTTGGCCGGGCTTTCGAGATAGATGAGCGACAGGCGGCCCTGCTGCTTGGCGCGGTCGATCACCGCGGCGATCTCGTCGCCGGTCGCGCCGGCCGGGAAATCGAGCCAGGTCACTCCGAAGCGGCCGAGGATTCGGCCGATCAGAGTCTCGGTCGCGGCGTAGAGCGGGCCCGAATGGACGATGACGTCGCCGGGCTGGACGAAGGCCAGCAGAAGCGTGGCGATCGCCGACATGCCGCTCGAGAAAGTGAGCGCGTCCTCGGCATCTTCCCAGACGCTCAGGCGATCCTCGAGGATCTCCTGGTTGGGGCCGTTGAAGCGCGAATAGACGAGGCCCTCGGCGCCACCGGGGCGCTTGCCGGTGACGCCTTCGAAGTGGCGTTTGCCGGCCGCCGCATTCTCGAACACGAAGGTCGAGGTGAGGAAGATCGGCGGCTTCAGCGAGCCTTCGGACAGGGCCGGGTCGAAGCCGTGGCCCATCATCAGGGTCGACGGCTTCAGCCGGCGGCCGTTGATCTCGAGAACGTCGCGCTTGGGGCGCCGCCGCGGGGTGGCGCCGGTCAGTTCGGATTCGTCTTCCATGTAAATTGCCTCCTATTCAGCCACTCGCATTCGCTGCGTGGAGACCGAGCCTGCCGGAGGTCAGGCTCACCGGCCGCATCAGGTCGTGCGGCCCCGGGGGGTGAGGTCATTTGCCCGCGCGCTCCCTAGACCAACAGGCGGGCACGCCGCTAGCCGCAATGTCGAATAGAATGGCCGGAGCGGCACTGCACTTGTCGTCGAGCATGGGCCGCTGGTAAGCTCGGCGGCATGCGCGTGGTGCTGACCATCTTCGGCGCAATCCTGGCCTGCTCCGTGCCGCTTGCGGCGCAGGAGGGCCCCCAAGAACGCTTCAAGGCCTGCCCCGGCGACCCGCGCTGCCCCAGGCAGGTAGATGACCTCATCGAAGCCCTGACCGGCGAGACCGCCGCGACGGCCGAGGAGGAGGCCGAACCGAGAGTTTCCGCCACGCGCGGATTTTCGCTCAGCCGACCGTCGCCCGCCCGAGTCGGCGCCGTTTCGGGCGTCGGCGCGACAACACCGCCCACCCTCTATTTCGCGCCCAACAGCGCCGCGCTCGATGCGGCCGCGCGGGGACGACTTGACCAGATGCTCGCCGTGCTGGTCCGCCAGCCGCAGGTTGCGATCGACATAGAGGGGCATGGCGACAGCAGCGGTCCGGCTGCGCGGAACATGGCGTTGGCCAGTCGCCGAGCCGAGGCGGTCCGCGACTATCTGTTGTCCGGCGGGCTGCCCGCGTCGGCCATGCGCGCGGTCGGCTACGGCGAATCCCGTCCGGTGGTGGCGACCGCCGACGGCGTGCGCGAGCCCCTGAACCGCCGGGTGGAGATCGTCTTCCGGATCGCCGAATAGGAGCGTGCCGTACCCCGGCCGCGTCGGTCAGCAGCGCCGTTCGACGCCGCCTTCGAAGCCGCAGCGCACCATTCCCAGCTCGAACCGCCAGCCGCCCGCGCGCGCCGCCTCGGCGAGCCTCGCCAGCATGGCCGGCGTATCGGGCCGCTCCTCAGGCACGACCGGGTCCAGGGCCAGCGGCCGGTCGGCCAATGCCAGGATGAGGGCGACGTTGCGCACGTTGTCGCCTTCGTCGGTGAACAGGATGTTGTAGACCCTCCGCTCGCCCTCGGTTCGGGCGGGCGGATGATCGCGAAGGTTGGGAATCAGCACCTCGAGCCCCCAGCGGTCGTCGAGGCCGAGCAGCGCGACCTGTGGCGGCAGGCCGGAATAGTCGACCTCCACCTCGACCAGCCCGAACAGCTCGCCCGAGTCACGCGCGAGAGGGCCTCGCTCCGGCACCAGGTTGAAGCGGCCGTTGCCGCTCTCCCGGAACGGGCGAAGGTGGTTGAGCTGCGGGCACACCGCCTGAGGCACCTCGGCGACGCGGCTGATGTCGACGTCTGACAACGGCACGGCTTGATCCTGTGCACGCTGAATCAGAAGCTCGCGAACCAGCGGCGGACCCGAGGCGAGGCCGCCGAGGCTGACGCGCACGCCCTCGCCGCCCGGCGGCACCCCGCTGATCTCGGCCCAGGTGCAGTCCATCCGCGCGAGCTCGGCATTGACGAAATCGGTTGGCGAGAGGGTCGGCACGGCCGGGCGGGACAGCCACCAGCCTCCGGCGGCTGCGACAAGGATCAATCCCGCCAGCAAGGCGGCCGCGACCGGAAGGCGGCGACGCACCCTGGGCCGAGGCGGCGGCGGCGGAACGTCGATCGAGCGCGGCGGCAACTCGCCGGCGAGCCGGTCGCGCACCGCCTTGACCAGCCCCGCAATCCTCCCGTCGGACGGGTCCCCGTTCCAGCCGATGAGATCGAGCGCCTGCCATTCGCCGAAGCCGAGCGGCGGCAGAACCTCGTCGATCAGCACCCCGAGATAGGCGCCGCGCCGCGCCGAACGTTCGGCTTCCTCGCGCACGAAGCGCCCGCCTGGTCCGATCGACCGCTGCGACCACACGACCAGACACAATTGGCTGGCCCCCAGCATCTGTTCGAGAGTCTCGCGCCAGGCGCCGCCAGCGGGGATGTCCTGATCCCACCAGATGTCGATGCCGCCGTCGCGCAGGGCCGCCACCAACGGCGCCACGCGGGCCTGGTCCTCGCGCTTGTAGGAAATGAAGACGTGCCCCACGCGTCCCTCCCGGGCGACGTGGTTATCATGGGGACGCGCAGACGCGCCACCCGCTCGTGTTGGCGGCCAGCCTCTGCTAAGCAAGCGACACGGAGGTGGGGAATGAGGCGAACGGTCTCGCGGCGGTCCTTCCTGTCCCAAGTGGCCGGCGCGGGCTCGCTCGCTCTGGTGCCGCTGTCGGCGGCGCGGGCCCAACCGCCGACCCAGCAAATGGAAGTCGACCAGGACCCCAGCGATCCGGCGCGGCCCTTGCCGGCGTCCACGCCCGCAAATCCATCAACGAGCACTGCGCCAGGGACCGCCAGCCCCGAACGCCGACCCACGGGCTTCAGTGACAGCGACAGTGGCTCCTCGCCGGATCCGGCCAATTACGGACGGCGCGGACGCACGCGCGGGCGTAGGGGTTTGACCGACAGCGATCCCACCGACCCGGTCGGCCGCGGAAGACCCACCGGCCCGGCGACCGACAGCGACGCCGGCGCCAATGCCGACGCGGCAGGGCGCGGACCAAGGTCGCGATTCATCACCTGCCCCGGCCATCGTCGCTGTCCACGCTGAGGTCTAGCGCCAGAGGGCGCCGATCACCCAGACCGTGCCGACCATGAGCGGGATGCCGGCGAGATCGAGGAGCAAGCCGGCCTTCAGCATGCGCGGCAGCGCGATGTGGCCGGTCGCCCAGGCGATGGCGTTGGGGCCGGTGCCGGAGGGGAGCATGAAGCCCCAGCTTGCCGCGAAGGCGGCCGGCATCGCCAGCAGCATCGGGTCGGCGCCGGTCGCGACGATCAGGCCGCCGATCACCGGCATGATGCCGCTCGCCGTCGCCACGTTCGAGGCAAACTCGGTCACCAGGATGACGATCGCCACCACCGCCGCGGCGATCAGCAAGGGATGGAAGGCGCCAAGCGGCCGAAGCGCGATTCCCAGCCATTCCGCGAGACCGGATTCGCCGATTCCAGCGGCCAGCGCGAGGCCGCCGCCGAACATCATGATGACGTCCCAGGGGGCGCGGTTCGCTTCCTCCCAGACGAGGATCGGCCGGCCCGTCCCGTCGGGGATCAGGAACAAGAGCAGGGCGCCGAGGATCGCGATGCTGCCGTCGGTGATCGAGCCGGCGGGGAGCAAATTGTCGAGCATCGGCGCCATCAGCGGGATCACGGCCCATGCGACCACCACCGCCGCGACCAGCGGCACGAGCCTCTTCTCGGCCACCGACCAGGCGCCGACCTCGCCGATCCCTTCTTTCGCCGCGGCGGCGTCGAAGTCGCTGCGATGGACGTGCTGAACGCGCAGCAGGATCAGCCAGCACAGCGGAATCGACACTGCCACCAGCGGCAGGCCGTACATCGCCCAGGTGAGGAAGGTGATCTGAACGTCGGCGAGGCGCTGGACGATCCCGACCGCGATCGCGTTGGTCGGCGACCCCACCAGCGTGCCGAGCCCGCCGATCGACGCCGCGAAGGCGATGCCCATCGCGAGCGCGCCGGGAAAGCCGTCGGTGACGCCGGGCTCGACCCTGGCGGCGCGGAGCACGGCGACGGCGATCGGGATCATGATCAATGTGGTGGCGGTGTTGGAGACGATCATGGTGATGATCGCGGTCGCGACCATGAAGGCGAGCAGCATCGCCGCGGGCGTGGTTCCGCCCCGCGCGACGATCGCCAGCGCCAGGCGTCGGTGGAGGCCGGTGC
Organism: Sphingosinicella sp. YJ22; assembly: GCF_011320075.1. Classification (GTDB taxonomy): domain Bacteria; phylum Pseudomonadota; class Alphaproteobacteria; order Sphingomonadales; family Sphingomonadaceae; genus Allosphingosinicella. Next base: position 66,417 of record NZ_JAANPA010000008.1, read on the forward strand.
GCTCGATCGCCAGCGCGATGATCGCGCCGCCCAGCACCAGGAACAGGATCGGCGACCAATAGGAGGCGGCAGTGTCGCCCGCATCCATGATGCCGAGCAGAGGGTAAGCGAGGAACGGAACCAAAGCGGTCGCGGTGAGCGGCAGCGCCTGGGTCATCCACCAGGTCGCCATCAGCACGACGACGGCGGTGGTGCGCCAGGCCGCGGGCGGCATCCCGCCGGGCGCAGGCAGCAAGAGCATCACGATAAAAATGACCAGGCCGCCCCACAGCCCAACGCGTGCCGCCACGATTGCCCCCTCCGTCATGCCGGACTTGATCCGGCATCCGCCTTTTCGTTGGGCGGCAACAGAAAGGAAGGTGGAGCCCGGATCAAGTCCGGGGTGACGAATATGGTCAGGCCGGAACGGCGATGATCGAGATCTGGCGGCCGTAATTGGATTCGCCGCGATGCGTTGCGCGGCGGTAGCTGTAGAAGCGGTCCTCGTCCGAATAGGTGTCGAGGCCGAGCGCCTCGATGCGCTTTACCCCCGCGGCGGCGAGGCGGGCGAGGACATAGCCTTCGAGATCGAACCGGTAGTGGCCGGCGCGGCCATCGGTGAAGAACAGGTCGTTGTCGTCGTCCGCGGCGAGGAAGCGCTGGAAGAAGTCGGCATCGACCTCATAGGATTTGCGGCCGATGGTCGGCCCCACCGCGGCGACGATTCGGCCACGCTGCGCGCCCAGCGTCTCCATCGCCTCGACGGTGGAGGCGAGCACCCCGCCGAAGGCGCCCTTCCAGCCGGCATGGGCGGCGCCGACGACGCCCGCCTCGCGGTCGGCGAGCAGCACCGGGGTGCAGTCGGCGGTGAGAATGCCGAGCGCCACGCCCGGGCGGTCGGTGACCAGCGCGTCCGCCCTGGGCCGCTCGTCGTCACCCCACGGCTCGCCGACGATGACCGCATCCGAGGAGTGGACCTGATAGACCGTGGCGAGGCGGGCGCCCGGCGCCACCGCCTCGACCGCCCGCCTCCGGTTCTCGGCGATCAATGCGGGATCGTCGCCCGAGCCGTGGCCGACATTGAGGCCCCAGCACATTCCTTCCGACACGCCGCCGCGCCGGCCGAGAAAGCCGTGGGGGACGCCGTCGAGCAGGCGCGAGCGGATCACTTCGACCATGCGATGGTTCCCTACTCGTGCCAGCGACCACGTCCAGAGCGATGACAAGCCTGCGCCACGCCTTCACCAACTCAAGCGCGCTCGACCGTGCGGAATATGACACGCAGACCTGCGTGCTCGACCTCTGGTACAGCGGCGGGGACCGCTACAGCTATTTCATGGTCCCGCGACGAATCTATGACGCGCTGATCTCGGCCCCGTCGGCCGGCGCCTTCGTCAACCAGCAGATCAAGCCGCGCTACCGCTACGAGATCGAGGAGCGGCGCCGACGCTTCCGGCCTTCGGACGACTAGCGCGAAGGCGTGACTTCGAGACGGATCGCGTTTGCGCGAAGCTCAGGCCGCAGCAGCGGCGCCACTTCCGGAGATTCCTCGATCGAATCGAGGAAGCGCGGCTCGACTCGGGCGCGGCTTGCCTGCTCATAGGCGTAGCCCAAGGACAGGATCAGGGCGTCGGACCATTTGGGGCCGATGAAGGACAGGCCCACCGGCAGGCCGCGCACCAAGCCCATCGGGACGGTGAGATGCGGGTAGCCTGCGACCGCGGCGAGCCCGCCGGCGCCGCCGCCGCTGATCTGGTCGCCATGAACTGAGTCGATCGGCCAGGCGGCGGGCATGGTTGGACCGACGAGAGCCACGACATTGTGGTCGTGCAGCAGCTTGTCGATGCCCTCCGGGCCGGCGAGGCGAAGGCTGGTCGCGCGGGCGGTGCGATAGGCGTCGCTGTCGAGCCCGGGCGTGGCCTCGGCCTGCTCGAAAATGTCCTGGCCGAACAATGCGAGCTCGCGCGGGTTGGCGCGGTTGAAGGCGATGACGTCGGCGAGGGTGCGAGTCGAGACCGTCGCCGGGGTGGTGGCGAGATAGTCGTTGAGGCCGGCCTTGAACTCGTTGAGCAGGACGGTGAATTCGTTGCGGCCGATCTCGCCGCGGTTCGGCCCCTCATTGATGTCGACGAGGATGGCGCCCTGGGCGCGCAGCACGGCGAGCGCCGCCTCGAACCGTTCGTCCGTGCCGAAGCCCTCGGCGAAGCGCATCACGCCGATGCGGCGGCCGCGCAGCGAGTCGGCGGACAGCCGATCCGCATAAGGCTCGCGGCGGCGGTCGGCTTCCGCGGTGGCGGGATCGGCGGGGTCGCTGCCGGCCATCGCCTCGAGCATCAGGGCGGCGTCGCGGACCGTCAGCGTCATCGGGCCGGCGGTGTCCTGGCTGGCGCTGATCGGCACGATATGGGTGCGCGGAATCAGGCCGACGGTTGGCTTGAAGCCGACGATGCCGTTGATCGCAGCCGGGCAGGCGATCGACCCGTCCGTCTCCGTGCCGACCGCCATCGGGACCATTCCGGACGCGACCGCGGCGGCGCTTCCCGAGCTGGAGCCGCAAGGGTTGCGGTTGAGCGCATGCGGGTTGCGCACCTGGCCGCCGACCGCGCTCCAGCCCGAGATGGAGTCATTGTCGCGGATATTGGCCCATTCGCTCAAATTCGCCTTGCCGACGATCACCGCACCGGCGGCGCGAAGGCGCGCGACCAGTGGAGAATCGCGATTGGTGACGTTGTTGGCGAGGGCGAGGCTTCCCGCCGTGGTCGGCAGCGGCCCCAGAGTGTCGATATTGTCCTTGATCAGCACCGGCGTGCCGAACAGCGGGCCGCGCGCGCGGCGGATACGATCGAGCGTCTGCGCCTGGCTGATCGCGGTCGGATCGACGGCGATCACTGCATTGAGGCGCGGATTCAATTCCGCGATCCGCTCGAGCGCGCTGCGGGTCCTCGACTCCGCCGACGCGGCGTCGAGGACGATTGCGGATGCGGGGGCGGGCGGCGCCTCCCGGTTCTGCACGCAGCCGGCAAGCGCCAGAGCGAGCAACGGAAACGCGACCCCCCTCATCGACATCAGATGGTATGAACCTCTTTCCGCTCGGCCTTGGCGGCCGTGGCCCGTTCAATCGCATCCAGGATGATGCGGCAAGCCTCATCCTTGCCGGCCCAGTGACCGACGCGGACCCACTTCTCTGGCTCGAGGTCCTTATAGTGGGTGAAGAAATGCTCGATCTGCTGGCGGACAATCGCGGGCAGGTCGTCGGCTTCCTCGACCTTCTCGTAATAAGGAAAGGTGCTGTGCTCCGGCACGGCGAGGATCTTCTCGTCGCCGCCGGCCTCGTCCTCGAGGATCAGCACCGCGATCGGCCGGGCACGGACGACGCAGCCGGGAACGAAGGGCGAGCGAGCGACGACGAGGCAGTCGAGCGGATCGCCATCGTCACCCAGCGTGTGCGGGATGAAGCCGTAATTGGCGGGGTACCGCATCGGCGTGTGGAGGATTCGGTCGACGAACAGGGCGCCGGACGCCTTGTCGAACTCATATTTGACGGGCTCGCCGCCGAGGGGAACCTCGATGACGACGTTGACGCTTTCGGGCGGATTATCGCCCACGGGAACCAGATCTATGCGCATGGCGCGGCCCATAGGCGCAGCTTGGCCGGAATGGAACCGGCAACAGCCTTTCGCCAAACGACAAATCTGCTAACGGCCAGCGCCATGAGCAAGAGCCCGCAGCGCATCCGCGGAACGCAGGATATTTTCGGCGAGGACGCCGACCGATTCCAGACGGTCGTCGCCGCCTTCGAGCGGGTGCGCCGGCTGTACGGCTTCCGCCGAGTCGAGATGCCGGTGTTCGAGGCGACCCAAGTCTTCGCCCGGTCGATCGGCGAGACCACCGACATCGTCTCCAAGGAGATGTACAGCTTCGAGGACCGCGGCGGCGACAGCCTGACGCTTCGCCCCGAATTCACCGCCGGCATCTGCCGCGCCTACCTGTCCGAAGGCTGGCAGCAATATGCGGCGGTCAAGATCGCCACCCACGGCCCCGCCTTCCGCTACGAGCGGCCGCAGAAGGGGCGCTACCGCCAGTTCCACCAGCTCGACGCCGAGATCATCGGCGCGGGCGAGCCGGCGGCGGACGTCGAGATCATCGCGATGGGCGCTCAGCTCTTGGGCGAGCTCGGCATCGGCGAGCGGATCGAGTTGAAGCTCAATACGCTCGGCGATCCCGCGACTCGCGATGCGTGGCGCGACGCCCTGGTCGAGCATTTCCGCGCGCGCCAGAAGGACCTGTCCGAGGAAAGCCGCGCGCGGCTGGAGAAGAATCCGCTGCGGATCCTCGACAGCAAGGAGCATCAGGACTGGCCGATCGTCGACAGCTCGCCGGTCGTCGACGACTTTCTCACTCCCGACGCGGCCGACTATTTTGGACGAGTCACCGCCGGACTCGACGCCGCCGGGATCAAGTGGACGCGCGACCCGCGCCTCGTCCGCGGCCTCGATTATTACCGCCACACCGCGTTCGAGTTCGTCACCGAGGACCTCGGCGCGCAGAGCGCGGTGCTCGCCGGCGGCCGCTATGACGGCCTGATCGAGAGCATGGGCGGTCCGCACACGCCGGCGGTCGGCTGGGCGGCCGGCATCGAACGGCTGTCGATGCTGATCGAGCAGCCCGGAGCGACCGGCATGGACGCGGCCCTGGTCCCGCTCGGCGAGGCGGCCGAGGCTGCCGCGGTGCGCATCGCGGCCGATCTGCGCCGGGCCGGCATCGCCTGCGAGATGGCCTATCGCGGCAATATGAAACGGCGCATGCAGAAGGCCAATGCGAGCGGCGCCCGCTACGCGATCATCGTCGGCGACGACGAGCTCGCCCGAGGCGAGGCGGCGGTGAAGGACCTCCAGACAGGCGAGCAGCGCAGCGTGGCCATCGACCGGCTCGCCGAGGCGGTCCGCGGCGGATGACCCGGATCCCGGCCGAACGGATCGCGCAGATCGAGGCGCGGCGCGAGGAATTGCAGGCGGCGATGTCCTCGGGGGACCTCGAGCCGCAGGCCTTCGTCAAGCTGTCCAAGGACTATGCCGAGATCGAGCCGGTCGCCGAGGCGGCGCGCGAGGTGCGGCGGCTTCGCTCGGAGGCGATCGCGCTCGAGGCGATGACCCATGACGGCGACCCCGAGCTTCGCCAGATGGCCGCCGACGAGCTGCGCGACAACGAGCACAAGCTGGAGGCGGCCGAGCGCGACCTGGCGCTGAAGCTGCTGCCGCGCGACGCCGCCGACGAGCGTGCCGCGATGCTGGAGATCCGCGCCGGCACCGGCGGCGACGAGGCTGCTTTGTTCGCCGGCGACCTGCTGCGCATGTACCAGCGCTATGCCGAGGCGCAGGGCTGGCGGGTCGAGATCATATCGGCGAGCGCGTCCGAGGTGGGCGGCTACAAGGAAGTGATCGCGTCGATCACCGGCGCCGGCGTGTTCGCGAAGCTGAAGTTCGAGAGCGGCGTTCACCGCGTCCAGCGCGTTCCGGCAACCGAGAGCGGCGGGCGAATCCACACCTCGGCGGCCACCGTGGCGGTGCTTCCCGAGGCCGAGGATGTCGACGTCCAGATCGACGAGGCCAAGGATTTGCGCATCGACGTGTTCCGCGCCTCCGGCCCCGGCGGCCAGTCGGTCAACACCACCGACAGCGCGGTGCGCATCACCCACCTGCCCACCGGCCTCATCGTCATCCAGCAGGACGAGAAGTCGCAGCACAAGAACAAGGCCAAGGCGCTGAAGGTGCTGCGCACCCGGCTCTACGAGATCGAGCGCGAGCGGCTGGCGAGCGAGCGCGCCGGCGCGCGCAAGTCGATGGTCGGATCCGGCGACCGCTCCGAGCGCATCCGCACCTACAATTTCCCGCAAGGACGGGTGACCGACCACCGCATCAACCTGACGCTTCACCGCCTGCCCGAGATTCTGGAGGGGCCGGGCCTCGACGAGGTCGTCTCCGCGCTCGTCGCCCAGGACGAGGCCGAGCGGCTCGCGGCGCTCGATGCGTGAAGGTTCGCCAAGCCCTCGCTGAGGCCGAACGGCGGCTCTCCGCCGTCCCCGGCCAACCGCGCCAGGACGCCGAGCTGCTGATGGCGGCGGCGCTGGGGGTGGGCCCCGGCGAGATGAAGCTTCGGCATCTCGACGATCCGGTGCCGACGGCGTTCGAGGACCTTCTGCGTCGACGCCTGGCCCGCGAGCCGGTCGCCTATATCGTCGGCCATGCCGGCTTCTGGACGATCGAGCTGGAGGTCGGGCCGGGCGTCCTCATCCCGCGCGCCGACAGCGAGACCCTGATCGAGGCGGCGGTCGACCATTTCCGCGGCCGTTCGCCCGTGACCGTGCTCGACCTCGGCACCGGCCCCGGCACCTTGCTGCTGGCGGCGCTCGACCAGTGGCCGACGGCGCGCGGCCTCGGCGTCGACCGATCCGAGGAAGCGCTGGACTATGCCCGCCGCAACGCCGATCGGCTCGGGATTGCCGAGCGCTCGGAATGGGGGCTGGGCGACTGGTCGGACGGCATCGAGAGCGCGTTCGACCTCGTCCTGTGCAACCCGCCCTATATCGAGCGGGACGCGGCGCTCGATCCCGACGTGGTCGAGTGGGAGCCGCACGAGGCGCTGTTCGCTGGCCCGGACGGATTGGACGACTATCGCCAGCTGGCGACGCAGATCGAGCGGCTCGTCGCACCGGGCGGCGCCGCCTGCCTGGAGATCGGCGCGGGCCAGGAGGATGCGGTGCGGGAATTGTTCGCCGGCATGCCGTTCACCATATCGTCACGCAACGACCTTAGAGGTGTGACCCGCTGTCTGGTTCTGCGCCGCTAAACCGAGATTATGCTTTTTTTCTTGGATTTGCGGCGCGTGATGACTAGATAGGGGGTCAGGGACGGGGCCAGCCACAACGCTCGAGTATTGTGGAGCCGACCGTCGCTCAACCCCGATTGCTTCGTCGCAACGGCGCCTTTGGCGGGCGCGCGCGGCTACGACAGGAGGGAGCCTGCCGCAAAGCGGGCTTCTGGCCCCTGTGGGTGCTTCCCTAAGCGCCGGGCCGTCAGGATCGTGGATTGAGCTCGTGTGTGCGGCTGGGTGCCGCCAGCCGGTGAGGGAAAGATTAGACCACCTTTGGCTAGGATTTTAATTTGATCAACAATCGTCAGGGCGGCCGCAGGCGCGGTCGCGGCGGCGGGGGCCGGGCGCCGAACAGCGGCCCCAGCACAGGCAACCGCCAGGACAACCGCCAGCGCGGCAATGCGGCGCAGCTGCTCGAGAAGTACAAGCAGCTGGCGCGCGACATGCAAATGCAGGGCGACCGAGTCCAGACCGAATATTATCTACAGTTCGCGGACCATTATTTCCGCGTCCTCAACGAGAACCGCGCCCGCTTCGAGGAGCATCGCCGTCCCCGCGACGACGACTATTCCGACGAGGACGAGGGCGAGGAAGAAATGGCTGCGGCCGAGTCCGACGGCGACGAGGCCCCGCAGCAGCAAGGCGACGGCGACCAGCCGCGCAGCCGCCGAGGCCGCGATGACGGTGGGCGCGATGGCGACCAGCGCTTCGGCGAGGGCCAGCGCCGCCGCCGCGGCCGCCGCGACTTCAACGGCGACGAGGCTCCGCAGCAGTCGGCCGATGGCGAAGGCGAGAGCCGCATCGCGCTCGACAGCCTGCCGCCGGCCATCTCCCCCGCCCCTTCGGACGACGAGGGCGACGCCGAGGAGGCGCCGCGCCCGCGCCGCCGCACCCGCCGCCCGCGCGGCGAGGAAGGCGAGACCACGCCGGCCGCCGCCTAGCCAGCGCCGCTTTTGAAAACCGGGAACCCGGTCGGGCGACGCATCGCTCGGCCGGGTTTCTCGTATCTGGGCTAACCCTCTTCACCGATTGCTTTTCCGGACGGCCTCGCACAGGTTCGGGTGACGAGCCGGGGAGGATTGTCCATGCGTCGCCTGCTGCCGATCTGCGCCTTCATCGCCGCGCCTGCTTTGGCGCAGGACAATGCGATCCCGCCGCCGGGCGTGTCGGCCCAGGGCGACGTCTCGGTCACCATCTACAACAACGACCTCGCGCTGGTGCAGGACGTGCGCCAGCTGAACATCGCCTCAGGCCGCGTGCGCCAGGAGTTCCCGGACGTGTCCGCCCGAATCCAGCCGCAGACGGTGACGATGACCGGTGACGGCCTGGAGATCGTCGAGCAGAATTTCGATTTCGACCTGCTGTCGCCCCAGGCGCTGATGCAGAAGGCGGTCGGTGAGACGATCACCCTGGTGCGGACGATCCCGACCACCGGCGCCGAGACGCGGGAGCAGGCGCGGGTGCTGGCCGTGAACGGCGGCGTCGTCCTTCAGATCGGCAACCGCATCGAGGTGCTGCGCGACGACGGCATGCCGGTTCGGGTGATCTTCGACCGGGTGCCGGAGAATCTGCGCGCCCGACCGACCCTGTCGGTGACCTTCGACAGCCGCCGCGGCGGCCCCCGCCCGGTCAACCTCACCTATCTGACCAACGGCCTCGCCTGGCAGGCCGATTATGTCGCCCTGTTCGATCAGGCCGCCGGCCGGATGGACGTCCAGGGCTGGATCACCCTGACCAACAACAGCGGCACCGAATATCGCAACGCCAACACCCTGCTGGTCGCCGGCAACGTCGAGGCCAATTCCGATCAGTATCGCTACAGCCGCCCGACGCCGCCCCAGCCCGGCATGCGCCAGGCCGGCACCGAAAGCGCCGATCGCGAGCGGATCGGTGATTACTATCTCTATCCGCTGCCGGAGCGGACGACGATCGCCAACCGCCAGACCAAGCAGGTCAGCTTCCTAGACGTGTCCGGCGCCCAGGCGCAGCGCGCCTATGAATATCGCAACGGCTGGCTCGCGACCTTCGACGAGCCGCAGAACGTCAACACCGTGCTTCGCTTCTCCAGCTCGCGCGACCAAGGGCTCGGCGACGCGCTTCCGGCCGGCACCGTCCGGGTCTACCAGCGCGACGCGCGCGGCAACCCGCAATTCGTCGGGGAGAGCCGGATCGGCCATACGCCGATGGGCTCCGAACTCGGCCTCGTCACGGGCCAGGCCTTCGACGTGAAGGTCCAGCCGGTGGTCGAGAACCGCCAGCAGATCAGCGAGGAGCAGTGGCGGCTGACCGACCGCTTCCGCATCACCCACCCCGACGGCACGCGCACGACCGGTGAGCGCGAGACGCTCCGGCGCACCGACCATTGGCAGACGCAGATGCGCTACACGGTCACCAACGCGCGGCCGGAGCCGGTGACGGTGAGCGTCTATCAATCGGGCCTTGGCCGCTGGTGGGCGGACTCACGGATCGTCCAGGAGTCGCTCCCGCACGAACGGGTGTCGGACGACCAGGTGGTGTGGCGCGTGCCGGTCCCGGCGAACGGCACCGTCAACCTCAACGTCACCTACCAGACGCGTTACTGAGCCGATGCGCCGCTGGCGCCTTCCGGCCGGCCTCCTCGCTTCGCTCGCGCTGGGCGCGGGAGTGGCGCAGGCGCAAGGCGTGGTGACATCGCCGGCGCCGGCTTCGGTCGACGTCACGGTGTATCGCAACCCCAGTCGCAGTGCCGCGCAGGAGCTGGACCTGGACTGGCTCGGGGGCTTCGCCCTGGTCAGCGAGACTCGCACGATCACGCTTCCGGCGGGCGAGAGCGAGATCCGCTTCGAAGGCGTGGCGGGCGGAATCGTGCCGCAAAGCGCAATCGTCACCGGCTTCCCCGAAGGCATCGTCGAGCGCAACCGCGACGCCTATCTGCTCTCGCCCGGGACCCTGCTCGAGCGATCGCTGGGGCGGCGGGTGACGGTGCGCCGGACCTCGCGCCGGACCGGCGAGGTGCGCGAGGAGGAGGCGGTGATCCGCAGCGGCGCCGAGGGCGCGGTCGTGCTTCAGACCGCCGCCGGCTTCGAGGCGTTGCGTTGTACCGGCCTCAACGAGACGATCGTCTATCCGGAGGTGCCGCCGGGCCTGTCGTCGCGGCCGACCCTGTCGGTTCGGGCGCGCAGCGCGCAGCCGGTGACCGCGACTGTCACGCTCTCCTATCTCGCTCAAGGCTTCGACTGGCAGGCCAATTACATCGCGGACCTGTCGCCCGACGGCCGGACGGTGCAGCTCTTCGCCTGGCTGACTCTGGCGAGCAGCGACGAGACCAGCTTCCGCGACGCCGACGTCCAGGCCGTCGCCGGCCGCCTCAACCGCGAGCGGGTCGAGGTCCAGGAGGCCGAGGCAAGCCCGCTGAGCCTGCGATGCTGGCCCTCCGCGAGAACCAGCGACGTGGGAATGCTGGATGACCCCCGGGCCAATGGCAGGGGTCCCCCTCCGCCCCCCGCGATGATGTCACCGACGGCCGTGACGTCGGTTTCCGAAGAAGAAATGAGCATCGTCGTGACCGGCTCGCGGATCGCCCGTCCCGAGGAACTCGGCGATCTCAAGCTGTTCCGTTTGCCCGAGCCGGTCACCGTCGCGGCCAACAGCCAGAAGCAGGTGGCGCTGCTGGTCCAGCCGCGGGTGGCGGTTGAGACCGTGTTCCGCTCGCGGCTCGACCCGTCGTCCACCGAAGAATCCCAGGCCACCATGCGCTACCTGGTCACCCGCAACCGCACCGCGGAAGGGCTCGGCATCACGCTTCCCGCCGGCGGCATATCGCTGTTCACCCGAGCCGGCGGCCGGCGGCTGCTGATCGGGCAGGGCAGCGTCGCCGACCGGGCGATCGGAGACGACGTCGAGATTCAGCTCGGTGAATCGAGCGGTGTCAGGACTACGGTCAGCGAAGGCGACTTTGGCGACGACTGGACCGACTACACGCTCACCGTCACCAACGACCAGACGCGGCCGGTACGGTTCGAAGTGGAATTCTCTCTCGACGACGACGAGCGCTTCGACCGGCGAAGCGCGCCGCGCCAGCGCCGCGACGGCCGCCCGCTGTGGACGACCACGGTGCCGGCCAACGGCACCGCGATCTACCGCTATCGCCTTCTCGAGATCGAGCCGGAGGACTAGCCCCGCTTGACCGGGCGCGGGCGATGCTCGTCGTCGAGCGCGACGAAGGTGAACAGGCCCTCGGTGACCTTGACCGCCTGGCGGCCGCGGTCGCGCATGGCGATGACCTCGATCCGGATCGCGATCGAGGTGCGGCCGATCCGCTCGACCCAGGCATAGACCGACACCACGTCGTGGAGCAGGACCGGGGCGATGAACTCCATCGCCTGGATGGCGACGGTCGCGACCGGGCCGTCCGCCTCGCGCGAGGCGATGATGCCGGCGGCGATGTCCATCTGCGACAAGACCCAGCCGCCGAAGATATGGCCGTTGGCGTTGATGTCGCCGGGGCGCGGCGCGACCCGCAGGATCGGCTCGCGATAAGGCTCCTCGCCCGCCTTCGAAGCGCGGGCTTCAGCGGTCAGTTCGGTGGTCATTTCCAGTCTCCGGGAGTGGCATCCTCGTCGTGGCGCCGCCGCCGGTGAACGGGATCGTGAATTGGCATGGCTTTCAATTGGGCGCTGGCCGTGGAAGGATCAAGCGCGAGTCGAATGGCACGCAACGCACGGGAGAAGGCCATGACGGTCGCCGCGATCCTCGCCACCCGCACCGGGGACATCATCACCGGCGCCCCCGACATGCTGGTCCGCGAGGCGGTGAGCCTGCTGGCGCAGCGCAAGATCGGCGCGGTTCCGGTCATGGACCACGACCGTGTGGCCGGCGTTATGTCGGAACGCGACGTCATCTACTGCCTGGCCCGCGACGGCGCGTCGATCCTCGACTGGCCGGTCAAGAAGATCATGACCGCGCCCGCGATCACGGTCGAGCCCGACACCACGGCGCTGTCGGCGCTGTCGCTGATGACCAGCCGGCGGATCCGCCACCTGCCGGTGGTCGAGGGCAAGAAGCTGATCGGCATCGTGTCGATCGGCGACCTCGTCAAATACCGCCTCGACAAGATCGAGCAGGAGGCGGCCCAGATGCTCAACTACATCCAGAGCGCGTAACTTGGGGGCTACCGCGCCAGCAGGACCCGTGCCTGGGTGGCGATCTGGGCGAGCATCGGGGCGGTGGTGACCGGCGCCGTGCGGGCGCGCTCGACGGTGCGGCGGAACTGGTCGATCCGAGCGCCCTGATCGACGACCCACTTCTCGACCTCGGTGCGCGGGTCCTTGCCCGCCTTGGACCGGCGTTCCAGGAAGCCGAGGCGAAGCTCCTCGAAGTCGCGGGCGAGGCCGGCGGTGAGCAGCCGCTCCCACTGGTCGCCGCCGCGAAAGTGATTGGCCGCGTTCTGCGCCCAGTCGAGGCCGAGCGCTTCCCCGAGCTGGGTATAGGCCTTGGTGATGGCGATCTCGTCGACGCCGATGCGCTGGCCGAGATTGGCGAGGCCGATGGCACCGTTGAGCTCCTGCAGCCGCACGATGCGGTCGACCAGCTCCGCCGGGCCGCCGAGGGCGAGCAGGCGCGAGCGAGCGCCCGCCGCGTCGGCGCGCGGCTCCGGCCGCAGCAGGTCCTGGAGCGCCGCGTCGAGCTTGCTGAGCCCCGGCCGCAGCTGCTCGACGATGTCTCCCGGCATCAGGCTCGGCGAGGTGCAGCGGAGGATGTCGGCGATCTGCATCTGGAGGCCGCGCGACGCTTCCGCGAACAGCTGCAGGCGGACCTGCTCGGGAATGTCCGCTGAGTCGAGGGCGGCCCACAGCGAGTCCATGCCGAACAGCCGTTCGGCGGCGATGAAGGCCGCGGCGGCCTGGCCGAAGGACGCGCCTTCCTCTTCGGTCAGCGCGAACGACGCGGTGATTCCGAGCCGGTTGACGAAGCGGTTGGCGACCTTGGTGGCGATGATCTCGCAGCGCAGGCGATGATGCTCGATCGCATCGGCGAAGCGCTCGCGCATCTCCTCCGGGAAGGCGCCGGAAAGCTCCGCCGCCATGGTCGGGTCCTGCGCGATGTTGGTCTGCTCGACCGCTTCCTGCAGCGCCATCTTCGAGCTCGACAGCAGCACCGCCAGCTCGGGCCGGGTTAGGCCGCGGCCTTCCTGGGCGCGGCGGAGCAGCTCCTCATTGCCTTCCAGGCCCTCGACCACGCGGTTGAGCCGGCCGGCTTCCTCGAGCAGCTCGATCGCTCGGACCAGCGACGGCAGCGCCTCGGCGCCGCCCTGCTCGGCGATCGACAGCGCCAGAGTCTGGAGGCGGTTGTCCTCCAGAACGATCTGGGCGACCTCCTCGGTCATCCCGACGAGGACGGCGTTGCGATCCTCGAGGCTCAGCCGCCCCTCCTGCATCTCGCGGTTGAGCGGGATCTTGATGTTGACCTCGTTGTCCGAGCAGTCGACGCCGGCCGAATTGTCGATGAAGTCGGTGTTGATTCGGCCGCCATGCGCGCTGAACTCGATCCGCGCGGCCTGGGTGACGCCCAGGTTGGCGCCTTCGCCGATCGCCTTGGCGCGGACCTCGTCGGCATTGACCCGGACCGGGTCGTTGCCGGGATCGCCGGCCTCGCCATGGCTCTGCGTCGAGGCCTTGATGTAGGTGCCGATGCCGCCGAACCAGAGCAGGTCGACGCTCGAGCGAAGAATCGCCTGGATGAGCGCGGTCGGCTCGATCTCCTCGACCTCCAGGCCGAGCATCGCGCGGACCTCGCGCGACAGCGGGATCGACTTCTGGCTGCGCGGGAAGATGCCGCCGCCCTTGGAGATCAGCGTCTCATCATAATCGGCCCAGCTGGAGCGCGGCAGGTGGAACAGCCGGTCGCGCTCCGTCCAGGTCTTCGCCGGGTCCGGATCGGGATCGAGGAAGATGTGGCGGTGATCGAAGGCGGCCACCAGCTTGATGGCCTTCGACAACAGCATGCCGTTGCCGAACACGTCGCCCGACATGTCGCCGACGCCGGCGACGCGGATCGGGTCCTTCTGAACGTCGACGCCGATCTCGCGGAAGTGGCGCTGGACCGAGACCCAGGCGCCGCGGGCGGTGATGCCCATCGCCTTGTGGTCGTAGCCGTTGCTGCCGCCGCTGGCGAAGGCGTCGCCCAGCCAGAAGCCGCGCTCGGCGGAAATGGCGTTGGCGACGTCCGAGAAGGTCGCCGTGCCCTTGTCGGCGGCGACGACGAAATAGGGGTCCTCGCCGTCGCGGATGACCACCTGCTCGGGATGAACCACCTTGTCCTCGACGATGTTGTCGGTGACCGACAGCAAGGAGCGGATGAAGATCCGGTAGCTCTCGGTGCCCTCGGCGATCCACGCGTCGCGGTTCGACGCCGGCGGCAGCTGCTTGGGATAGAAGCCGCCCTTGGCGCCGGTCGGCACGATGACGGCGTTCTTCACGAGCTGCGCCTTCATCAGGCCGAGGATCTCGGTGCGGAAGTCGTCGCGCCGGTCGGACCAGCGAAGGCCGCCGCGGGCGACCGGGCCGCCGCGCAGGTGGATGCCCTCGACGCGCGGCGAATAGACCCAGATCTCGCGCCACGGCACCGGCGCGGGAAGGCCCGGGACCTGCGAGGAATCGAGCTTGAAAGCGAGCGCTTCCTCGGCCGCCGGCGAGAAGGCGTTGGTGCGCAGCGTCGCGGCGACGACTCCGCGGATGAGGCGCAGGATGCGGTCCTCGTCGATCGCGGCGACCTCGGCGAGGCCGTTGTCGATCGTCCGGTTGGCGGCGGCCACCGCCTTGCCGCGCTCCTCGCCGACCGCCGGGTCGTGCATCGCCTCGAACAGGCCGATCAGGCCGTGGGTGACCGCGGGCGCGCGGCGCAGCGCCTCGACGACGGTGATCATCGAATAGGACAGGCCGGTCTGGCGCAGGTAGCGGAACCAGGCGCGCAGCAACACGACCGCGCGCGGATCCAGTCCCGCGGCGACGATCAGCTGGTTGAAGACGTCATTCTCCGACGCGCCTTCGAGGACCGATGCAACGACCTCCTCGATGACGTCTGCACGCTCGAATACCGGCGTCGCCGACGCGCCGTCGGCGGTGACGACCGCGAATTCGTGGATGTGGCTGCTGCCCTCGTCCTCGAGCCGGGTCGGGGTCTCCTTGAGGACGTGGAAGCCGAAATTCTCAAGCACCGGCACGACGTCGGACAGCGCGACGAGGCCGCCCGAGCGGTAGATCTTGAGGCGGAGCTGGTTCTCGGGATCGATCGGCAGCCGATAGAGGCGGACCGAGCGATCGTGAGTGTCGGCGAGCGCCTCCAGGCGCACGACGTCCTGCGCGACATCGTCGATCGGGTAGCGCGAGCGATAGGCCGGCGGGAAGAAATGCGCCCGGCTGATGGTCAGGGTCGCCGCCCGGCGCGGCCCGACGATGTCGCCGAGCGCTTCCTCAAGGCTCGGCTCCCAGCCGCGCACCATCTCGTCGAGCTTCTGGTCGAGCTTGGCCGAATCCGGCGTCGGGCGCTTGGGATCGACGACCAAAGTGTAACGGACCGACGCCAGGTCGCCGTCGCCGAGGTCGACCGACCAGCTGGTCATCGTGCCCTTGGCCGCCTGCTCGATCATCTCGCCGATCTGGACTCGGCGGCGCGTAGTCAGTTCGTCGCGCGGCAGCCACACGAAGGCGAACAGATGGCCCTTGAGCTTTGAGCGGACGAGCAGGAGAGTCGGCCGCGGCCGGTCGGCAAGCGACATCGCGGTCGACACCAGCGCCTTCACCGAATCGCTGTCCAGATTGACCAGCAGGTCGTGCGGAAGCGAGCTGATCGCGTGGCGGACGGCCTTGCCGCTATGGCCCCTGGGATCGAAGCCGAACGACTCCTCGAGCTCCTTGAGCCGCCGGCGCAGCACCGGCACGGTCTCGACCGGCGCCTTCAATGCCTTGCTGGTCCACAGGCCGGCATGGACTCCGAGCGCGGCGATCTCGCCGTCCTCGACGATCGGCACCGCGATGAGGTCGAGCGGCACATGACGGTGAACGGTCGACTTGCGCTCGGCCTTGGCGACCAGCGGCACCTGGCCGCCCTTCTTGAAATAGGCGATGGCGCTCTCGCAGCCGCCCTCCTCGTCGGGCGGGGTCGGCGTGCGGAAGATGCCGAGGCCGCCCGACGAGGGCTGGCCGGGGCGCTCGACCTGATAGCCGAGCAGGGTCATGGCGCCGCCGGCGAACCATTCGAGCAGCTCGCGCCCTTCGGGGTCCTTGGCGAGCGCCGCATCGCCGCGCATCTGCTGCTGCATCGCGCGCCAGTCGGCGACCGCGGAGCGGACGTCGGCGAGAACCTTGTGAAGCTCAAAGGTGAGCTCGCGGCGGATCCGCGCGTCGGCGCGGTCGACCTCCATGTAGATGATCGATTCACGGATCGTCTTACCGGCCGAGGGATCTCCGATCGCAATGAGTTCGCCGTCGTCATTGCGCGCCACGTCGAGCACGGGATGGAGCAGGCGGTGGATCAGCAAGCCGCGCGCCGTGACCGCCGCGGAGGTCGAATCGACCAGGAAGGGCATGTCGTCGTTGACGATGGAGATGCGCATGCGGCGATGGCCGATCGCGCCGCCCGACGATTCGACGCGGACCAGGGGCACGCCTTTCTGGCGGCGCCAGGCGCACTCGGCCACGAACTTCGCGGTCTCGAGACAATCAGCCTGATCGAACCCCTCGACCTCTCCGGGCAGGGCGCCGTCGCACAAGGCATGGCTGAGGGAAGTAATAAGACGCTGGCGAGCGGTGAGGTCCGCTCCCATGCTGTCCGCGTTCATATGCGCCGCTCCCGAAACTCGCTGGGGACGCCGAGAGGGCGTCTCTCCGTTCGCGGGCGGCTATAGACCTGCCCGCGCGGGCGCTTCAAGGCTGGCTTGCGCCAAGTGAGATCAGTCGGAGGCGCGGGCGATGGCGTTGTCGATCAGCTTGGCGTCGCGCAGCGCGGGCGCGATCACCGCAAGTCGGCCGTCGCTCTCGCGGCGGGCGACGAGGAGGACGATCTCGCCCGCCTCGGCCCCGCCGGAATCGACCCCGTCGACGACGGCGAGGGCCGGCGCGGCCTCGAATCGGGCGCGCCGCTCGGCCGCCCGGTCGGGCTTCGGCGCGGGCCGCCGCGCCGCGCGCT
>NZ_JAANPA010000080.1 GCF_011320075.1 Sphingosinicella sp. YJ22
CAGGCGCGACCCCGGCGCCCGCGCCTGCCGCAGGCGCCGCGGCGACGCCGCCCGCGCCCCGCGTCGGCGACCGCTCGCCGATGCTGAGCTTCGCCAACACCGACATGGCCTTTTCCGGGGACCTGCTCGCCGCCGGCAATTATCACGGCTTCAACCTCTACCGCCTCGTCGATGGCGCCGCGCCGCAGCTGGTCAGCTCGGTGATCTGCCCGGGCGGGCAGGGCGACATGTCGATCGTCGGCGACCTCCTCATCATGTCGGTCGAGGAGCGGCGCGGCCGCACCGACTGCGGCCGCCAGGGCGTGACTGACGACGTCAGCGCGGAGCGGTTCCGCGGCCTGCGCATTTTCGACATCAGTGATCCCGCGCGCCCGACCCAGGTCGGCCAGGTGCAGACCTGCCGCGGCTCGCACACCCATTCGGTCGTCTCGGGCCCGGAGGGCGGCGCGATCATTGTCTATGCGTCGGGCACCTCGTCAGTGCGGCGCAGCGAGGAACTCGAGGGCTGCGTCGGCGAGGTGCCGGGCGACAGCCGCACGTCGCTGTTCCGGATCGACGTGATCGAAATCCCCGTGGCCGACCCGTCGCGCGCGCGGATCATCGACAGCCCGGCGGTGTTCGCCGACGCCGCGACCGGCAACCTCGCCGGCCTGTGGCGGGGCGGCAGCCATGGCGAGGGGACCCAGGACACGAGCCGCACCGACCAGTGCCACGACATCACCGTGTTCCCGAGCCGCAACCTCGCCGCCGGCGCCTGCTCGGGCAACGGCATCATCTTCGACATCTCCGATCCGCGCCGCCCGCGCCGCCTCGACGCGGTCGTCGATCCCAATTTCGCTTATTGGCACTCGGCGACGTTCAACAATGACGGCACCAAGGTGCTGTTCACCGACGAATGGGGCGGCGGCTCGCGGCCGCGCTGCCGGGTCCAGGACCAGCGCACCTGGGGCGCCAACGCGATCTACGACATCGTCGACGGGCGGCTGCGCTTCCGAAGCCACTACAAGCTGCCGGCGGCGCAGACCGAGGAGGAGAATTGCGTCGCCCATAATGGCTCGATCGTGCCGGTGCCGGGCCGCGATATCTTCGTGCAGGCCTGGTACCAGGGCGGCATCTCGGTGATCGATTTCACCGACTCCGCCAACCCGGTCGAGATCGCCTATTTCGACCGCGGCCCGATCAGCGCCGATCATCTCGTGCTCGGCGGCTATTGGTCGGCTTACTGGTACAAGGGGCAGATCTACGGCACCGAGATCGTCCGCGGCCTCGACGTGCTGGCGCTCCAGCCGAGCGCGCACCTCACCGCCAACGAGATCGCCGCCGCGGCGCTCGCCGACCAGGGCGAAAGGTTCAACCCGCAGCAGCAATTCCCGGTCAGCTGGCCGGCCGATCCGGTGATCGCCAAGGCCTATGTCGACCAGCTCCAGCGCAGCCGCTCGCTCGCCGCCGGCACCGTTGCCGATCTCACGCGCACGCTCGACCAGGCCGCGAACCGGCTGGCGGCGGGCAGCAGGGACGCGGCCCTGGCGGGCCGGCTCGAGCGGCTGGCGAGCGGGCTGCGCGCGACCGGCCAGGACCCGCAGGCGGGCCGCCGGGTGACCAGATCGGAAGAGCTGACGTCTGGACTCCT
>NZ_JAANPA010000081.1 GCF_011320075.1 Sphingosinicella sp. YJ22
GAGGCGCGGGCGCCGTCGCGCGGCGTCCAGGCGACGGTGGCGGCGGCGCTGTGGCGCGGGGTCTGGGCGGGCCTCAGGCCGTCGAGCGGCGCGGCGGGGCCGCTCGCCACCACTTCCGCATCGGCGAAACTGTAGCCGGCGCTCAATGTGAAGCGGCCGAGCGCGATGCTGCCGTCGATCTCGACTCCGCGGCTGTCGATCGCGTCCAGGTTGCGGCGCTGGCGAAATTCGCCGGCGGCCGAGACGAAGCCGACCCCGGGGAACAGGCCTGGCCCCTGCGCCAGGGTGACATTGGCGATCGGGTCTTCGAGCCGGTTGGCGAACAGGGTGGCTCCGATCCGCGCCTCGGGCAGCGGCCGCCACTCGACTCCGGCCTCGGCGCCGCGCAGCCGTTCGGGCCGAAGCTCGGCATTGGCGGCGGTCGCGTCGGGGCCGACGCGGAATGGCCGGTAAAGCTCGTTCAAGGTCGGCAGGCGCCAGCCGAGATAGGCGGCCGCGCGCACGGTGAAATCGGGCGTCGCGCGCCAGGCGATGCCGCCGCGCGCGGTCGGCTGCCAGCCACTGCGGTCGGCGAACCGGGTGTCGGTGATCAGCTCGGAGGTGGCGAAGATGCGCTCCTCGAGGCGCCCGTCCTCGATCCACCAGCGGTCGATTCGGGCGCCGCCGCTGAGCACCAACGGCCCGGCCTCCAGGCTCGCCTCGCCGAACGCGCCGACGGTTCGGGTGCGCCCGCCCGCCGCGCGGCCGCGCGTGCCGATTCCGTTCTGGAAGTTGAAGCGCTCGCGGGTGACGCCCGCCGTCTCGCGCCAGTCGCCGCCGATGCGCAGCTCGGCCGGGCCGAGGCGCGGGCGCAACTCGACTCGCGCGCCGAGGCCGGTCGACGGAACCTCATATTGCTCGGCGGTGCGGTTGGCCGCCGCCCGGCCGGCGGTGACCGCGGCGAAGCTGTTGTAGAAGCTGCGGCTCTGGACATAGGCGAGCGCCGACCAGGGCAGCGCGCCCGAGCCGACGAGGCGGAGGGAGGCGTCGAGGCCGTCCGTGCTTATGTCGCTGAACGCGGTGCCGCGCTCGCGCGTGTCGTGAAAGGCGACGCCGCTCGCCTGAAGCTCGATGGCCGGAGCGAGCGGCGCGACCGCGCGCAATGCGAAGCTTGCTTGCTCGTAGGGCGCCGGCCGGTCGACCGGGCCGCGCTGCTCCGCGACGATCGGGATGAAGCCGTCGCCGCGCGCATAGGAGGCGCTGGCGGTGAGGAAGCCGCGGCCGAGATCGAGACCGGCGGCGGCGAAACCGTCGATGCTGGCGCGGCTGCCGGCGGCGAGCGTGGCGCCGAGACCGCGAAGGTCGCCGGGCCCGGCGCTGTCCAGCTCGATGGTTCCGGCCAGCGCGCCGGGGCCGGCCGCGCCGCTGCCGCCGCCGCGCACCACCCGCACCTGGCCGAGCCGGCGCGGGT
>NZ_JAANPA010000082.1 GCF_011320075.1 Sphingosinicella sp. YJ22
AGCAGGCCGAACACCGCCTCGCCCGCGCCCAGCTCGACGGCGCCGCCCAGCGCCTCGCCCGCGCCGAAGCCGAGGCCCAGCGCATCGCCGACCAGCTCGCGGGGCTCGACGACGGCCAGGACCTCGTCTCACGCCGCCGCTCGGCGCGCGAGGCTCGCGAAGCCGCAGAGGTCCGTCTGGTGCAGGCCGGCGAAGCGATCGCCGCCGCCGAAAGCCAGCGCGAAGCCGCCGCCGCCGAGCGCGACTCCGCCCAGGCCGACGCCGCCGCCGCCCGCGCCGCGCTTGCCGCTCTGGAGTCCGAATCCGGAGCGTTGCGCAAGGCGGTCGAGGGCAGCGCCGGCGACCGCGCCATCAACCAGGTCCGCGCCGCCAAGGGCTATGAGCGAGCGCTCGCCGCAGCGCTCGGCGAGGACCTCGACGCCGCGATCGGCGGCGACGGCCCGCGCGGCTGGACTGGCGCTTCGCCGCAGGCGGGCGATCCCGCCCTGCCGAGCGGCGTCGCGCCGCTGGCCGATCATGTGAAAGCGCCCGCCGCCCTCGCCCGCCGCCTCGCCCAGATCGGCGTCGTGGACAGCGACGACGGCAGCCTCGAACTGGCGGTCGGGCAGCGTCTCGTCACGAGGGACGGCCGCCTGCGCCGCTGGGACGGCTACGTCGCCACCGGCCTCGGCGCCGCCGCCGCCGAGCGCCTGATCCGGGTCAACCGGCTCGACGAGATCGAAGCCGCGCTCCCCGCCGCGCGCGACACCGTCGCCGCCGCCCAGGCGCGGATCGACACCGCCCTCGCCGCCGTCCAGTCGGCGCGCGAGGCCGCCGACG
>NZ_JAANPA010000009.1 GCF_011320075.1 Sphingosinicella sp. YJ22
CTGGCAACCGGAGCGGCTCGCAGCGCGCGCGACCAGGCGGCCGTCGCTCGCGGTCACCCTCCCGGCGGGGGCGGCGCTCGGCCTGCTCGCCGGCCTCACCGGCACAGGCGGGGGCATCTTCCTCAGCGGCCGGCGCTGATCTCGCGGAACAGCGCCTGGGTCTGCGGCTCGGGGTCGACGCCGAGCTCGCGCGTCAGCGTCTCGCGCAAGCCGTGATAATGGGTGAGGGCGGCGGCGGCGCGACCCTGGCGGGCGTGCGCGCGCATCACCGTGCGATGGGCATGTTCCTCGAGCGGGTCGAGAATGAGCAGGCGCAGCGCCGCGCGCATCGCCGGCTCGCTCGCATCGGGACGCTCGCCATAAGCGGCGAGCAGGCGTCGCAACACCGACAGCGCGGCTTCGCGCAGGCGCTGGCGCTCGACCTCCACCCAATCCTCGAACGCGGGCGCGTTGCGGATGGCGAAGCCGCCGAGGAAATCGCCGGCATAAAGGGCCGCGGCGGCTTCGAGCCGCTCCGGATCGTCACCGGCGGCGTCGGCCGCGAGGAGGAAGTCGTCCACGTCGGTGGCGACCAGTCCATCGGGAATCGCGAGCCACTCGCCGTCGCCGGCGACCGGCGCCGGCGCGTCGGAGTCAGCCTTGGCGCTTTCCGAACGGAGCAGCCACAGGGCCTTGCGCACGTGGAGGCGGCCCTGGTCGGCGTCGGCATCCTCCCACAGCAGATCGGAGAGGCGCTGGCGGCGCGCACGCCGGTCCGGCTGCACGGCCAGATAGGCCATCAGCGCGAGAGACTTGCGGGTCGAGAGGCGAGTCGGGTGTCCGGACGGCGACGACAACAGGCAGTCGCCGAGAAGCTTCAATTTCCAGGGGTTCATTCAATTTCTGTCAGTTACAAGCCCCTGTGGGCGGCTGCCTAGCAGGGCCGTCGGGCGCTTTCCACGTTTTTTCCATGCTTCGCGCTACGCCGTCGGACATGGGGATGATGCAGTTGAACGGCAACGGAAAGCCGCCAGCCTCCCTCTCCCCCAAGACGGCACACTCCCACCTGCCGACGGCGGCCGGCGGTTTTCCCAAGGGGTCGGGGCGCGTGCGCTCCGACCCCTTTCCCCCTCATCACGAGCCGATGCCCTGGCCGCCTGGCGCGCGCAGCGCGTCGATGAAGGCGCGGCCCTGCTCGACGACCTGAGCGCCGGTCTGCCCCGGCCGGTAGAGCGCGCCGCCCAGCCCGAAGCCGTCGGCGCCCGCCGCCAGATAGGCCGCCATCTTGTCGGGCGTGACGCTGCCGACGACGAGCAGCGGGGCCGAGCGCGGGATCACCGCGCGCTGCGACTTGACCATGGCGGGCGAGGCCGCCTCGGCTGGGAACAGCTTGAGCGCATGGGCGCCGGCGCCGAGCGCCGCGAACGCCTCGGTCGGCGTGAAATAGCCCGGGCAGGACACCATTCCCGCCGCCGCCGTCGCCGCGATGACCGCCGGGTCGGCGCAAGGCGAGACGACGAGCCGCCCGCCCGCCTGATTCACCGCGGCGACCTGATCGACGCCGAGCACGGTGCCGGCGCCGATCAGCGCCCGGTCGCCGAGCCGGCGCGCCAGGCGGGCGATGCTGGCGAGCGGATCCGGCGAGTTCAGCGGAACCTCGATGATGCGGATGCCCGCCTGGTAGAGCGCCTCGCCGATCTCCTCGACCTCGTCCGGAGTCACGCCGCGGATGATCGCGACCAGCGGGCATTGGGCGAAATAGGCGCGGAATGCGGCGAGCGGCTCCATCACGGCATCTCCGTCGACTGGCATGGCGGCGCGGCTTTGCGGCAGTTTCTGCTCATGATCGCTGGCGCTGTGCCCTTGCCGGGGGGCGTCCGTAAAGGGCGGATCGACCGGCTTCCGGCCCCGGTCTGGACGCGCTTCCGCTTAAAGCGCATGCTCCGGGCGCGGCCACCAGAGCCGCGAGGACAGGGAGGGCAAGCCATGGGCACGCTTGAGATCTTCATTCCGATCGCGGCCATCATCACCTTCGCCGTCATCATCAGCTTCATCACCCGGCTGATCGCGACGTCGATGCACCACCGCACGATCCGCGAGGCGATGCGCAGCGATCCGACCAGCGTGCCGATGCTCGTCCAGAGGCTGGAGGCGCGCCAGCCCTGGGCCGACGCGATGCTCGGCTGGATCTTCATCGCCTTCACGATCGGCATCGCCCTGCTGGCGATCACCGACAGCGATGCGTCCGACCGCCGCGAGATGCTTCGCGCGGCGATCGTGCCGCTGATCATCGGCATCACGGTGCTCGCCTTCACCCATTTCGCAGGGCGCCAGAACGCCGACATGCCATGAAGGGCGCGCGATCCCCGTGGCGCGCCCGAAACCGTGGCTGGGACGTTAAAACGGCAATCGCATGACGGGGCAACGTGCCGGCCGAGGATGACGGATGAGCAGTAGAGGCGCGTACCTTAATGCCGTCGCCGGAGCGGTCCCCGATCACGACATCCACCAGGCCTATATCGATTGGGGACGGGCGCAGATCGGCGACCGGCGCCTGAGACTGCTGTTCGAGCGGATGGCGGAACGGTCGGGTATCGCGCATCGCTGGTCGATCCTGCCGCAGGCGCCGGGCGGCGGATCGCCGGTCGATCCCGGCGGCTTCTACGCCGACCGAATGCCGGGAACGGCGGAGCGGATGCAGCTCTATGCCGATGCCGCGCCGGAGCTGGCGCTGGCGGCGATCGGGCGCCTGCGTGAGCAGGTCGCACTGGACGGAATTACGCATCTCGTGGTGGCGAGCTGCACCGGCTTCGTCGCACCCGGCGTCGACCAGGTCATCGCGGCGCAGCTCGGGCTCGGCGACGTCGAGCGGACCCTGGTCGGCTTCATGGGCTGCTACGCCGCGGTCGCGGCGCTGCGGACCGCCTTCCATATCGTGCGTTCCGAGCCCGCGGCGCGGGTGCTGGTGGTGACGGTCGAGCTGTCCTCGCTTCATTTGCGGCTTATGACCGAGCCGGAGCCGCTTCTCGCCGGCCTGCAGTTCGGCGACGGCGCCGCGGCGGCGCTGGTGACCGCCGAGCCCAAGGGCTTCGAGATGACCGCGCAGTTCAACGCGACCCTTCCTGAGTCGGACGCGCTCATCCGCTGGACGATCGGCGATACCGGGTTCGAGATGACTTTGTCCGGCGAAGTGCCGGGACGGATCGGCGCCGCGCTGACCGAGCCGCGCGTGCGTGAGCGGCTGCTCGACGGCTGGGCGCCGTCTGACGTCGACGCCTGGGCGGTCCATGCCGGCGGCCGCTCGATCCTCGACGCGGTCGAGCGCGGGCTGGAGCTCGCGCCGGACGCGCTCGACAGCTCGCGGCGAATCCTCGCCGATTTCGGCAACATGTCGTCGTCGACCCTGATGTTCGTGCTCGCCGACCTGCTCGGCCGCCCGGAAAAGAAGCGCGGCGTGGCGATCGCCTTCGGGCCGGGGTTGGCGGCGGAAGGGTTCCGCTTCGAGCGGGCGAGTTGAGCGACGGGCGCCGGATCGTCGAGGCGCTCGTGGTCGGCGGCGGACCGGCGGGCTCGGCGACCGCGATGACATTGGCGCGCGGCGGGGCCCAGGTCGAGCTGATCGAGCGCCAGGCGGGGCCGCATGACGTGGTGTGCGGCGGCTTCCTCGGCTGGGATGCGCTGGCCGCGTTGCGGCGGCTGGGAGTGGACGCCGACGGCCTGGGCGCGCGGCCGATCGCCCGGCTGCGGCTGGCGAGCGCGCGGCGCCTGGTCGAAACGCGGTTGCCGAAGCCGGCGGCTGGGTTGTCGCGTCGTCGCCTCGACGAGGCGCTGCGTAACGCGGCCGAGGAGTCCGGCGCGGTGGTGCGACGGGGCCTGGCGGCGCGCGGGGGCGACCCGGCCAGCCTCATCGTGCGCATGGAGGATGGCAGCGAGATTCAGGCCGGCGCGCTGTTCCTCGCCACCGGCAAGCATGAGCTGCGCGGCCTGGCGCGGCCGCTCGACCAGCGGCGGCGGGGCGCCGTGGGCCTGAGGGCCGCCTTTGCGCCGGGTCCGAAGGTCGCCGCCGCGCTCGACGGGGTCATCGAGCTGCATCCGTTCGATGGGGGCTATGCCGGCCTGCTGCTGCAGGAGGATGGGCAGGCCAATCTGTGCATGTCGGTGTCGAGCGAGAAGCTCCGGCGGAGCGGGGGAGTCCGCGAGTTGCTGGAGGCCCTGGCGCGGGAGACCGCGCTTCTCGCCGAACGGCTTGAGGCGGCTTACGACGCGGCGTGGATCAGCGTCGGCAACGTGCCCTATGGCTGGCGCGCATCGGGATGCGTGCCGAAGCTGTATCGGGTGGGCGACCAGGCGGCAGTGATCGCGTCGCTCGCCGGTGACGGCATCGCGATGGCGCTGACCAGCGGCATGGCGGCGGCCGACGCCTATCGGCGCGGGGAAACGGGCGACCGCTTCCAGCGCGGCTGGTCGGCGCGGGCGGCGCGGCCTCTGAGGGTGGCGGAGGGGCTACGCTGGGCGGCGGAGACTCGGCTGCCGCGGCGCCTGGCCATGGGCGCGATGGGCGTTGCGCCGGGGCTGGCCGGGCTCGCGGCGCGGCTGACCCGGATCGCCTAGCGGCCGGTCAACGCTCCCGGCGCGTCGTCGCGCCACTGGCCGGACTGGCGAAATTCGGGGCGCACATGCAGGTCCTCGGCGGGCTGGGTCGCGTAGCGGGCCGGAGCGGGAGATGGCGTCTGCGCGCGAGTCGTGGCCGAGGCCAGCCAGGCGGGAAGGTCGCCCGTCGCGCCGCGCCGCGCGTAACGCACGGTGATGGGGTTGGGGCGGGCGATCGGCTCGGCGCCGGCATAAGCGGCGGTGAAGGCGGCGGGCGTGCCGGCGGCGCCGGGCAGCCGGTAGAAGAGGTGGTTGCCGATCACCGCGGTCTTGAGCAGCCGCGGCGCCCAGGCCGGAAGGACATAATTGGCATGGTAGAAGGTCGACAGCCCGACCGGCGCATGGACCCGGCCGGCGAGCGCCTCGGCGGCGAGGCGGCGGGCGCGGCCCCAGTCTTCTCCATAGGCGCCAAAGCGCAGCGATCCATCGCAGGTGAAGGTGAACTGGCAGCCGCCCCCGGCCCGTGCCGGCCCCTGGTAGACGACTCCGCACACGCTGTTCGGCCAGGCCGGATGGCGGACCCGGTTGAGCACCACCTGGGCGACCGCGCGCTGGCCGTCCTCGGGCTCCGAGCGCGCCTCGTAATAGACGGCCTGGGCGAGGCAATCGAGCGCACGCATGCCGGCGAGCGCGTCCATGTTGCTGAACGCGAGCGACGCCGCGGCGGGATTGAAGGCGCCTGCGAAGGGCAGGGCGGCGTTGGCGTCGATCGCTTGCGGGCCGGTCAGCATCGGTGGCAGCGACGGATCGAGCGCTGCCGTGTCGGTGACCGGGATGAGGGTGCCCGGCCGGGCGAGCCCGGCGCTGTCCATCGCCATCGGCGCGCAGGAGCCGGTCAGCGCGGCTACGGCGAGCGTCACGGCGAGGCCGCGCCGAGGCACGGGCAGTCTCCGCCTCCTACTCCTGCGCCTCGCTGGAATCATGATCGCGCCGTCGCTCCGCGTCCGCTCGCCTTGTGATCTACGACAGGCCGGCCCTGTCCGCCCGCGCTGATTCCGCTCCGTCCCATCGGGGAACAGGCTGGCAGGAGCCGGTTACTCGCCCGCAATTGTGCGCCGGTCGTCGCTTCCGTCGCTTTCGTCGTACCGATGCAGCTTCGCCGAAGCTTCTGCCCCCGCGGTCGAAGCGGAGAGGCGTCCCGCGGCGGCTTGGGCCAGAAGGTCGATGCGGGTTCGGGAAGCCAGCACGCCCCTGTCACCTTCCCGGCCCGCAACCCGTCAACCAGGCCGACTTCCCCGGCCGCAGTGATGAAGGAGAGACGATATGCGCCTTGGTGCCATGATCCTCGCCGTCGCCGCCGCCGGCACGATGATGAGTGCGGCCGCGGGTCCGGATCTTTCGAGCGATGCTCGGCAAGTGGCGGTTGCGCCGTCCTACAGCGACCTGGATTTCGCCGCGCTCGACGCGCGCCAGCCGGTCGTCAGGGAGACGATCACCCGCCGATAACAAGACGCCCGCCGGCCAGCTGCCACGGTCTGCCCACCCTCGCAGCTCCCGCTCCGGCGGCCAGGGAGGCGGCGACACGCCCGCCGCCTCCCATTTTTTTCCCGGCCATTTTTTCCTAGACCCGCCTGACACGGCCTCCGATACGGGAGCCATGTCCAGGCGGGTCTTGCTCATTCTGCCCTGCTGCGCCGCCGGCGCGGCCTGCGGCCCGAACATCGAGGCCGAGACCATCGCCAACCGCGTGGTGATGCTCACCAATGCCGAGGACGAGCCGCTCACCATCCACAAGATCGTCGCCAACGACCGCCCCGGCCGCTCGGAGTGCGTCGACACGCCTAACGCCCAGCTCGGGCCCGGCCGGACCTACACGAAGACTTTCTTCTACTGCGACGAGGTCAGCGAGGTGGACATCGAGACCGATCGCGGAACGGTGACGATCGACCTGGACTAGCCGCGCCCGGTCATCTTCCTGACATTGTCGGCATAGCTCCGGCCAATGCGCTGCTCGGCGCCGTCGGGGAGGCGGGCGTTCCAGTGGCCGGCTTCGTCGCGGTGGAGGCCGACGATGGTGTCGCGGCGAAGGATCACCGAGCGGTGGACCCGGACGAACAGGGCAGGGTCCAGCTCCTCCTCGAGCTTGGCAATGGTGCGGTGGATCAGCCAGCTGCGGTTGCCGACATGGAGGCGCATGTAATCGCGCTCGGCGGTGATTCGCTCGATCTGGTCGGCGCCGATTCGGACGAGGCCGTGAAGCTCCGGCACCCAGAATTCCTCGACATAGCGGGGCGCCGGCGCGGCGGGGCCGGGGGCGCGGCGGGGATGCTCGCGGGCGCGTTCGAGGGCACGGGCGAGACGGTCCGGAAGGACCGGCTTCATCAGATAGTCGACCGCCTCGACGTCGAACGCCGCGACCGCGAAATTGTCGAAGGCGGTGACGAAGATGACGAGCGGGACGTGCGGCCGCCCGCTCAGCGCGCGCGCGACGTCGATGCCGTCCATGCCGGGCATGGCGATGTCGAGCAGGACGAGATCGGGCTTCAATTCGTCGACCATCTGAAGCGCGGATTCGCCGTCATTGGCGGTGCCCGCGAGCGCCACGTCCGGCTGCTTCGACAGCAGGATCTGAAGCCGCTCGACAGCGAGCGGTTCGTCGTCGACGGCCAGGACTTTCAGGTCAGTCATCGGTCACCACCGGCATGAAGATGTGGACGGTGTAGCCGCCGCCCGGATCGGGACCGTGAAGGCAGCCGGCGCCGGCGCCGAAGCGGGCGGTCAGACGGTCGCAGACATTGGCGAGGCCGACTCCGGTGCCGCCGCCCGGCGCGATCTCGGCCGCGTCGCCGCCATCGTCCTTGACCTTGATGTGAAGCCGCCCGGCTTCCTCATAGGCCGAGACGTTGATGGTGACCGGATGGCGGGAGCGGGCGACGCCATATTTCACCGCATTCTCGACCACTGGCTGGAGGATCAGCACCGGCACGCGGCGGTCGAGCAGATGGCCGGGCACGTCGATCTCGACCTTCAAGCGGTCGGGGAAACGGATCTGCTCGATCTCGAGATAGAGCTTCTGGAGGTCGATCTCCTCCGCCAGCGAGACGTCGGCGGCGGGATCGGCGGCGAGGGTGGCGCGGAAGAAGGCCGACAGGTTCATCAGCATCTTCTCGGCGGTCTCGGTGCGCTCGGCGAGGACGAGCGAGCTCAGCGAATTGAGCGTGTTGAACAGGAAGTGCGGATTGATCTGATAGCGCAGCGCGCGGAGCTGGGCGTCCTGCGCCTCGCGGGCGAGCACCGCCGCGCGCTGGTCGGCGGCGCGAAGCTGGCGGGCGTAGCTCAGCGCCACGTAGATCGCCGACCAGGCGGCGAAGAAGAAGTACCAGGAGAAGGCGCCGTCGGCGAGCATCGCGACCGTGCTCTTCTCGCGGTCGGTCAGCATCGCGTTGTCGCGGACGATCCACACCGCGTCCATCGGCGAGTAGACGTAAAACATATAATGGTTGAACGCCGAGAAGGCGGCGGCGGCGGGAAGGCAGAGGATCGCCGCGGCGATGATCTTGGTGCGGATGCCGGCGGCGCTGAACGGGCGCAGCAGAACGTACATGATGCCGGTGAGCAGCATTCCCGCGACGATGACGAAGGTGCGCCGCTCGAGCATCTCGAGCTGGCCCTCATAAGCGACGATCGCCCCGCGCAGAGTCGCCTGCACGAGGTAGAAGAGCCAGAAAGCAAGGATCGTCTTGAGCGCGAGCGG
The DNA here is from genome assembly GCF_011320075.1 of Sphingosinicella sp. YJ22. Taxonomy (GTDB): domain Bacteria; phylum Pseudomonadota; class Alphaproteobacteria; order Sphingomonadales; family Sphingomonadaceae; genus Allosphingosinicella. Next base: position 8,324 of record NZ_JAANPA010000009.1, read on the forward strand.
CCAGTCCGGCAGCCAGCGCCCATGCGATCGCGGTAGGGCGCGGTCCATGCCTCCGTCTAACTGAAGCGGATTGCCAGCGCCGCCCACCGGCCCGGCGTTCGCAGAAGCGGGGCTGGCGTTGGTCGAAAATGCGGGCGAACTGCGGTCGGGAATCGGCCGCCGATAGCCCGACGAGTCCGCCTCGCTCGCCAATGTGCGGCCCCGCCGCGCCGATTCTCCGCCCGATTCGCTCATCCCACCCCCGCCTCCTGCTAGCATCGCACGAGCGCCGGGTCAGCGGGGGTAAAAGCGGCCGGCGGCGTAACGATGCTAGAGCGACCGCGGCCGGCGCCCGCTCTCATATGTTGCAGGCCGGTGACAGTTCCACAGGCCCGTGGCGGCGGCGCGGATTTCGCATTGCCGCCGACTCCATTGCGTGATTCTCTCTCCCTCGGGGCACGCGGGGTGCCAGGGTTAACGGGCTGGAAAGCCTAGATGTTGCATGATGCTCCGCGGGGATAAGGAGCGGGATCATGAGTACGAATACGCGTCAGCCGCGTCAGCCCAACGGGGCCTTGGCCCTGTCGGAGATGCGTGAATTTGCAACCTTCCCGAAGGGCACGCAGCGCTACATCCGCCGCTCGCTCGACGTCGGCCTCGGCCGCCGCGACGCGGTCAAGCGCTGGTCGCGCGACATCGCGGAAGCTGCCAGCATCCGTGCCCAGGAGCGCGTCTATCAGCGCCTCGAGCATATCCGCTCCTACGTCCCGGACGATTGCGGCCTCGACACGATGGAGCCGATGATGGCGCCGCTGGTCACGATGACCGCGTTCGACCTCGGCCAGGACCGGCTGAGCTGCTTCGCTTCCTATCGCTTTCTCTACGAGCGGCTGATCGGCGCGTCGGTGCGCCCGTGGCTGCCGGCCGCCTTCTGCTCCGCGGCGGCGCTCCCGCATCTTCACCCGACCCGCCGCCGCACCTTGCTCCAGTCGATCAGCGAAGCCGCGGCGACCGCGCCGGGCTGGTCGAGCCGCGAGCCGATGTTCGTCCCCGACTGGGTCGAGAAGGTCGACGTCGCCGTCGCCGAGTGAGTCATTCCTCCCCGTCGCCGGTGGCGACGGGGAGCGCTCCCTTCAATCACCTCGATCGTCGCAACTGTCCCGCCCCGACCGGCCGCGCTGCAACTAGGCGTTGCTGAGGAACTTCTTCACGCCGCGCGCGGCCTGGCGCAGGCGCTGCTCGTTCTCGACGAGCGCAATTCGGACATAGCCCTCGCCTTCCTCGCCGAAGCCGACGCCCGGGGCGACGGCGACCCCCGCTTCCGTGAGGAGGCGCTTGGCGAAGTGCATCGATCCGGCTGCGCGGAACGGCTCGGGGATCGGGGTCCAGGCGAACATGCTCGCCTGGGGCGGCGTGATCTCCCAGCCGGCGCGGCCGAAACAGTCGACGAGCACGTCGCGGCGCGCCTTGTAGAGCCTGCGGTTGTGCTCGACGATGTCCTGCGGCCCGTTGAGCGCCGCGACCGCAGCCGCCTGGATCGGCGTGAAGGCGCCGTAATCGAGATAGGATTTCACCCGCGTGAGAGCGCCGATCAGCTCGCGGTTGCCGACCGCGAAGCCCATCCGCCAGCCGGCCATCGAATAGGTCTTGGACATCGACGTGAACTCGACCGCGACGCCCCTGGCGCCGGGCACCTGCAGGATCGACGGCGTCGGCTCATCGCCGAAATAGATTTCGGCGTAGGCGAGGTCGCTGATCACCCACAGGCCGTGCTCGCGGGCGAAGGCTACGACCTGCTCGTAGAAGGGGAGGTCGGCGACATAGGCGGTCGGGTTGGACGGATAGCCGATGACCAGCACCTTCGGCGTCGGCACGGTGTAGCGCACCGCCCGCTCGAGCATGTCGAAGAAGTCCGGGCCGGGCGCGGCCGGGATCGAGCGGATCGATGCGCCGGCGATGATGAAGCCGAACTGGTGGATCGGGTAGGACGGGTTGGGCGCCAGCACCACGTCGCCGGGCGCGGTGATCGCCTGGGCGAGGTTGGCGAGGCCTTCCTTCGACCCGAGCGTGACGATCACCTCGCTGTCCGGATCGAGCTCGACCCCGAAGCGGCGCTGGTAATAGCCGGCCTGGGCCTTGCGCAGGCCGGCGATTCCCTTGGACGCGGAGTAACGGTGGGCGCGGGGATTGCGCGCGACCTCGGCCAGCTTCTCGATGACGTGGGCCGGCGGCGCGCCGTCGGGATTGCCCATGCCGAGATCGATGATGTCCTCGCCCCGCGCCCGCGCCGCCGCCTTCATCGCGTTGACCTCCGCGAAGACATAGGGCGGCAGGCGGCGGATGCGGTAGAAATCTGACGTCATGACGTCGCTGTAGCGCCGCCTGTGCTGCGGCGCAGCAGGGAATCGCGCGACACTTCCCCGCGCGTGCGGCGTTGGCTAAGCGCAAGGCGAGGGAGAGGAGGCGCGCGCCATGGCCGATCAGGACAGCAAGCAAGCCGAGTCCAAGGCCGACATGCCCGGCATGCCGCCGCTGCCGAGCCTGGAAGAGATGCAGCACTGGACCTTCGTCATGGGCCGCGCGCAGCAGCTCATGCTGGAGCATGTCGCCGAGCAGATGAAGGAAGGCGCCGCGGCGGCGTTCGATCCGTCCAAGGCGGCACTGCGCTGGCCGGGCATGGAGATGTTCCCGGACCCCGCGCAGCTGGCGCAGATGCAGACCCAATTGTGGACCGAGGGGCTGGGCATCTGGCAGCGCGTGCTCGGCCAGGGCGCGGGCGGGAAGACTGAGCTCCAGGAGCAGGCCGAGAAGGACAAGCGGTTCGCCGCGCCCGAATGGGCGGAGCACCCGATGTTCGACATGATCCGCCAGTCCTACCTGCTGGTGTCGGAACGGCTGCTCGGCTCGGTCGACGCGCTTCAGGGGATCGACGACAAGCAAAAGGCCAAGCTCAAATTCCAGACCCGGCAGTTCGTCGATGCGATGGCGCCGTCCAATTTCGCGGCGACCAATCCGCTGGTCATCCAGAAGACGCTGGAGACCAAGGGCGAAAATCTGCTCAAGGGCCTCGAGCACATGCTTCGCGACATGCGCCACGGGCAGCTCACCCAGACCGACCCCGAGGCGTTCGAGGTCGGCCGCAACATCGCGATGACGCCCGGCAAGGTGGTCAAGCAGACGCCGCTCTACCAGCTCATCCAATATGAGCCGACGACCGAGAAGGTGCTCAAAGTCCCGCTGCTGATCTTCCCGCCCTGGATCAACCGCTACTACATCCTCGATCTCAATCCGAAGAAGAGCTTCATCCGCTGGGCGGTCGAGCAGGGCCTGACCGTGTTCGTCGTGTCGTGGAAATCGGCCGACGAGAGCCTCGCCGAGGTCGGGCTCGACGATTACGTCAAGGCGCAGGTCGAGGCGCTCGACGCGGTGCGCGACCTGCTCGGGGTCGAGAGCGCGCACCTCATCGGCTATTGCGTCGCCGGCACCTATCTCGCCGCGACTCTGGCCCTGCTGGCGGCACGCGGCGAGCAGGACAAGGTCGCCAGCGCGACCTTCTTCACCGCCCAGGTCGACTTCTCCGAGGCCGGCGACCTCCAGGTGTTCATCGACGACGAGCAGATGGAGATGATCCGCCAGATCTCGGCGGAGAAGGGCTATCTCGACGGCCGCTACATGGCGGCGACCTTCAACCTGCTGCGCGGCCGCGACCTCATCTGGAGCTACGTGGTCAACAATTACCTGCTCGGCCAGGACTATACGCCGTTCGACCTGCTCCACTGGAATTCGGACACGACCAACCTGCCGGCCAAGTGGCACGTCGCCTATCTCCAGCAGCTCTACCGCGAGAACAGGCTGGTCCAGCCCGGCGGGATCGAGGTCGACGGGGTGCCGATCAACCTCACCAAGGTGACGGTGCCGACCTATGTCCAGGCCGGGCGCGAGGACCATATCGCGCCGCCCAGGAGCGTGTGGAAGATCACCCACCACTTCAAGGGACCGCTGCGCTTCGTCCTCGCGGGCTCCGGCCATATCGCCGGTGTCGTGAACCCGCCCGAGGCCCAGAAATATCAGTATTGGATCAACGAGGATAAGGTCGACGCCCTCGACGACTTCATCGCAGGTGCGAAGGAAGTGAAGGGCAGCTGGTGGCCCGACTGGGTCCAGTGGATTCGCGGTCTCTCCGACACCGAGGTGGCGGCCAAGGGCGCCCGGGTCCCCGGTAAGGGGAAGCTCAAGGCGATCGAGGACGCGCCGGGGAGCTACGTCAGGGCACGTTAGCCTTCATGTTGCACCGCACAAAATAATCCTTGAAACCCCCTGTCGGCTTCCCTAAATGCTGCACTGCAACAAAGGGAGTCGTGCATCATGGCTGATCAGAAAGCCACGCCCGCCAAGCGCACCGCCGCGAAGACGAGCGCGAAGTCTGCCGCCGCTGCGGCGGCTCCCGTGAAGGCGGCCGCAACCGCCGCGCCGGTCGAGCCGGCGATCGTGAACCAGAAGCCGGACGCCAAGCCGGCCGACGTCGTGAAGCCGGAGCCGAAGGCGGCTCCGGTGGCCAAGGCCCAGCCGGTCCAGCCGGCCGCCAAGGTGGAAGAGCCGAAGATCGAAGTACCGAAGACCGAGAAGAAGGCCGAGCAGCCCAAGGCGAAGCCCGCCATGCCCGCTCCGGCCGCGACCAAGAAGATCGAGACAGGAGCCAAGAGCATGACCGAGACCATCAACAAGACCCGCGAAGCCGCCGAACAGGCCGCCGAGCAGATCCGCACCGCCATCGGCAGCGCCAACGAGCAGTCGAAGGCCGCCATGGAGAAGAGCGCCCGCGTCGCGGAAGAGCTCGCCGACCTCACCCGCGGCAACATCGAGGCGCTGGTCGCTTCGCAGAAGACCGCCGCCAAATATGCCGAGACGCTGAGCCAGGGCGCCGCCGACTTCGGCCGCCGCAGCTTCGAGGACGCTTCGGCCGCCCTGAAGAGCTTCGCCGAGGTGAAGTCGCCGACCGACCTGTTCCGCCTGCAGAGCGAGTTCGCCCGCAGCGCGTTCGACCAGCTGGTCGCCGAGAGCGCCCGCGTGTCGGAGACGGTCGTGAAGATGACCGGCGACGTCGTCGAGCCGATCACCAGCCGCTATTCGGTCGCGGCCGAGCGCATCAAGACGCTCGCCGCCTAACTGGCGCCGGACAATGCCTGGCGCCCAGTCGGCGCCAGGCGAGTTCGAAGGGCGGTCCTCCGGCATACGGAGTGGCCGCCCTTCTCCTTTTTGGGGCGGTTCGGACGTCGGAAACCATGTCCGGGCCTTGCCCGTTTCCCGACCAATCGCATATTATTGGTCAAACCATGCGTACCGACGACTCTGTGATCAAAGCGATGTCCGACCAGACCGGCGGCGACGACGAAGGCGGCACCGGCCTCGGGGTCGCGACTCGGACGCGCACCCGCTCCAAGACTCCGGCGCCCTACAAGGTGCTGATGCTCAACGACGACTACACGCCGATGGAGTTCGTCGTCCACGTCCTGCAGCGCTTCTTCAAGATGGGTGTCGACGATGCCACCCGGGTGATGCTCCACGTCCACCAGCGCGGCGTCGGCGTGTGCGGCATCTTCACCTACGAGGTGGCCGAGACCAAGGTCGCTCAGGTCATCGACTTCGCCCGCGAGAACCAGCACCCGCTCCAGTGCACGCTGGAAAAAGCGTAGGCCCGCTGACCGCGCGCGGCGGAAACCCGCGCGCCTAATTCCTCGCGGGCGGCAGCCAGCTCGTGCCGATCTTCGAGCGGTCGGTGAAGTTCGCCTCGCCCTCGAGCCGCTTTCGGTCGAGCAGTCGGAAGCTGTTGCCGCTGCGGTCGATGATGCCGTCCTCGACCAGGTTGCGGATCATGCGGTTGACGTGGACCGCGGTGAGCCCGGTGGCGTCGCCGATCTCTTCCTGGGTGAGCGGGATATGGGCGACGTCCGACGTCGGGCCGTTGACCAGCCGAAGCCGCGAGAAGATCTCGCACATCAGGGACGCGACCCGCGCCCGCGCCGAGGTTCGGCCGATCGAGGCGAGGCGGTCGGCGAGCTGCGAGCGCTCGGCGACGTTCAATGCGAAGACCAGGGCCATCAGCCGGGGATGCTCGCTGAACAGGAGCGCCAGCCGCTCCCGGTCGAACGGACAGATCGTCGCGTCGGTCAGCGTCGTCACCGTCTCCGGAGAATCGTCGAAGGCGAGCGCGGACAGACCGACGATGTCGCCCGGCAGGTTGATGCGCATGATCTGGCGGCCGCCATTGCCGAGCAGCACGCTGCTCTGCAGCCAGCCCTTCTGGACGATGTAGAGCTCGCGCGCGGGTTCGCCCTCGCTGATCACCACGGCGTCGCGGCGGCAGTGACGCTGCTGGGCCTCGAGCCGGTCCAGCATGTCCTGCTCGGCCTTGGTCAACGCAATATAATGGCTGAGACGCTCAGCTAGACAGCTACCCCCCAACGACCCTGATCCCCCGGTACTCATACGCTGCGAACTAAGACACCGGTCTAGACCCAGATTAGGCGCCTGCCCTTAAACGAAATCAAGGGTTTCGTCGGTTGCGGCGGATTTTCGCTCGCCGTCGGGCCGCTTGCATGGGGGGAGCAAAGCTTTCATAGCCCAGCGCCAAATGGACAGAATCCTCATCCGCGGCGGCCGCCGCCTCAACGGCCGAATTGCCATCTCCGGCGCGAAGAACGCGGCTTTGACGCTGATGCCGTGCGCTCTGCTCACCGACGAGATCCTCGAGCTCCGCAACCTGCCGCGGCTCGCCGACGTCGACAGCTTCATGCACCTTCTGAACCAGCTCGGCGTGTCGACGATGGTGAAGGGGACGAGCCCCGCCGAGTTCGGCCGATCGATGACCTTCAAGGCGTCGAAGATCACCTCGACCGTCGCGCCCTACGACATCGTCCGCAAGATGCGCGCGTCGATCCTGGTGCTCGGCCCGCTGCTCGCGCGCACCGGCGAGGCGACGGTGTCGCTGCCGGGCGGCTGCTCGATCGGCACGCGGCCGATCGACCTTCACCTCAAGGCGCTTCAGGCGCTCGGCGCCGAGATCGAGCTCGCCGCCGGCTATGTGAAGGCGGTGGCGCCCAAGGGCGGCCTCACCGGCGGAACGATCAGCTTCCCGGTGGTGTCGGTCGGCGCCACCGAGAATGCGCTGATGGCCGCGGTGCTCGCTAAGGGCACGACGGTGATCGAGAATGCGGCGCGCGAGCCCGAGATCACCGATCTCGCCGAATGCCTGGTTGCGATGGGCGCGAAGATCGACGGAATCCGCAGCGACACGCTCACCATCGAGGGCGTCGAACGGCTTCACGGCGCCCGCTACTCGGTCATGGCGGACCGGATCGAGGCGGGCAGCTATGCCTGCGCGGCGGCGATCACCGGCGGCGACATCGAACTCGTCGGCGCGCGGCGGGACAGCATGGCGGCGACCCTCGCCGCGCTTCACGACGCCGGGATCCATGTCGAGGACACCGCCGACGGCCTGCGCGTCTTCACCAATGAGGAGATCAAGCCGCTGTCGCTGTCGACCGCGCCGTTCCCGGCCTTCGCCACCGACATGCAGGCGCAGTTCATGGCCATGCTGACCATGGCCAGGGGCACCAGCCTCTTGACCGAGACGATCTTCGAGAACCGCTACATGCACGTTCCGGAATTGAACCGCATGGGCGCGGACATCGAGGTTCGCGGCCGCTCGGCGGTGGTGCGCGGAGTCGACAAGCTGGTCGGCGCGCCGGTGATGGCGACCGATCTCAGGGCCTCGATGAGCCTGATCATCGCCGGCCTCGCCGCCGAGGGCGAGACCCAGGTCAGCCGGATCTACCATCTCGACCGCGGCTATGAGCGGCTCGAGGAGAAGCTCCAGGGCATCGGCGCCGACATCGAGCGAGTCGGCGACGGCTAATCGCTGGCTACGAATAGGTCGTGGTCCCGACCAGTGGTATTATTCTCTCCTCCAGACGGAGGGAGAAGCTCCATGCTGTCGCCACAAGCAGTAGCTGCATTAATCGCGTTGGGCGGCGTGATCGTCAGCGCAATTGTAAGCTTCGTCACCGCTCGTGAGAGGCTAATTGCGGAACGACGCCTAGAAATAGCTGCCCATCGCACGATCCATAAGATTCTGAGGCAGACGCGCTGGCGAATGAGAACCTTCAGCGCGATTCAGCACCACCTGCCTGGCTTCGAGGATAACGAACTACGAAAACTGCTCGTGGCAGCCGGTGCCGTCGCATTCAGAAATGAAAAGGATCAGGAACTGTGGGGCCTGATTGACGCGAACCGGGGGGCGCTTTGGCCGGGCGATGATGGTTCAAACGGCACTCCTGGCTACTTCAGAAGAATAGCGGCCAAATTCACTCGTTGGCGGAGAGGCCCGGTCTTCCCCGGCCTCAAAGGGGTCGTGGTGGCCGCCCCGGCTCAAGCAAGGCCGCAATACGGCTAACGCCGTGCGGTTCAATCCGCATCGGGCAGAACGCGCTGGCCGCCCATCCGGTGGACCCGGCCGTGGCGCATCACGAACTGGACATTCTCGAGCAGGCGGACGTTCTGGGTCGGGTCGCCGGCGACCGCGATGATGTCGGCGTCCTTGCCGGGCTCGATCGTGCCGACTGTGTCCTGGCGGCCGAGCAGGGTCGCGGCGCTGACCGTCGCCGAGCGGATCGCGTCCATCGGCGACATGCCGGCGCGAACCATCAAAGCGAACTCCTCGGCGTTGCGGCCGTGCGGGCTGACTCCGCTGTCGGTGCCGAAGGCGATGTTGACGCCTTCGCGAAGCGCCCGGGCGAAGCTTCGCTCGGCGTTGCCGGCGGCCTCCTGCGCCTTTTGATATTGCGCCGCGGTGAGCGCCCCGCGCTGGCCGTCGGCGAGCGCCGCGGCGGGTGCGAGAAGGGTGGGGACGTAATAGGCCCCGGTCTGGCGGTAGAGCTGGAAAGTGCGGTCGTTGGTGAAGGTGCCGTGCTCGATCGAATTGACTCCGGCCTCGAGCGCCGCGTTGACTCCGTCGACGCCGTGGGCGTGGGCGGCGACGCGGCGACCGAACATGCGCGCCGTCTCGACGATCGAGCGCATCTCGTCGGGCATCATCTGCTGGTTGAGGCCGCCGGCGACGTTGCTGAGCACGCCTCCGGTCGCGGAGAATTTGATCACCTCGGCACCGCGCGAGATCTGCTCGCGTACCGCGCGGCGGCAGTCGTCGGCGCCGTTGCAGGTATTGATCGCGTCGGCCTCGCGGATGCGGGTGAGGTCGCGGTTGAGGCCGTTGACGTCGCCATGGCCGCCCGACACCGAAATCCCGCGGCCCGCCGCGACGATGGTCGGCCCCTCGAAATCGCCGGCGTTGATGGCGTCGCGGAGCGAGAAGATGAGGTGCGGATCGTTGCCAAGGTCGCGCACCGTGGTGAAGCCGGCCTGGAGGGTGCTGCGGGCGTGGACGGCGGCGGTATAGGCCTCGTCCTCATAGTCGCGGGTCGCCTCCTGGAGCCGCGCCTGGAAGCGGTCGTCGAGGCCGCGCATGTGGACGTGCATGTCCATGAGGCCGGGCAGGACATAGTGGTCGCGCAGGTTCACGACGCGGGCGCCGGGGACCTCGACGAAGCCGTCGCGGATCTCGGCGATGCGACGGCCGCGGGTGACGATGGTGACGTTGCGGCGCGGCGCCTGGCCGGGGACTGCGAGCAGCGTGCCGGCATGGATCGCGGTGACCGGCTCGCTTTGCGGCGCCGGCGCCTGCGCCGGTTGGGCGAAAGCGGGGGATGCAAGGCCGGCGGCAACGGCCATCGGCGCCGCCGCAGCGGCCAGAAATAGCGCGATTCTCATCTCAATCCCCTGTTGAGGCCCGGCGAATGTTCCCGAATGTTCGCAATGCCCATGGACGTCGAGCCATGCCGCGCCGAACGCGTCGGGCGGCATGATCGCGGGCTACTAGATCAGGCGAAATCCTATTTCGCAAGCGGTCCGGTCAGGGAGGAAGTGCCACCTCGAACGCGGCCCAGGCTCATCCTACACCGCCGGACCGCTGGCCTGCGAATAGAGAACGTAACCCATCGTAAGGAACAGCGCAGTGGCCAAAGCGATGAGGATCCCAAAAAGGATGCGCTCGCCAAGGCTCCAGGATTCGTCGGCATCGGTGGTGACCGGCTGGTCCTTCTGCGCCACCGGCTTCTGTCCGGAATGGTCAACATGGATGTTTGCCGCAGCCGTGGGAAGCGCCGAGACGCGCTGCAGAATCTCACGATGCGCCAGCTCGATGAGTTTGCCGTTGCGGGTGACTTGGTCGGCGACGTCGCGCATCTGCCCTTTGATCGCGGCCCACTGGCGGTACTGGTCGCTTCCGTCCAACTCGGCCTGCTGCTCCTCGACTTTCGCCCGCAGGCCGGCAGCCTGATCGGCCCATTCTGCGGTCCGGCTACGCTCGGAGGCGAGCTCGCCCTCTAGCGCGCGGCAGCGTTCCGACAGCTCGACTGTCTGGGTTTTAGTCGAGCGGTTCTCATCGATCGTCGCTGCGAAGGCCCGCGGCAGGACCTTGACGATCTCGGGTGCGGAAAGCGGGACAATGGGACTTGCGGCTTCAGGCACGCCGTCGGCCTGACCGGCATGAGGCACAAGAACGAGGATTCGTGCATGGTTGGGCGTCGGCGGGGGAAGCAGCGTAGCACGCAGGAGCTGGTCCGCCGCCAGCTTCCAACCGTCAGTCTCGTCCTTGCTCGTCGCCAGGAAAATCGCCGTGTCCGCGGCCGGTGTCGCCACGAAAGTCCACCCGCCCAGCACGGAAGGAAGGTTCGGCGACGGCTGCAGGAAGCCGGGAAGAAAGCGCGCCCTAAATTCGTCGGCGCGCGGGTCGAGGTCATCGCCTTTACGGGCGACATCGGCGAACGTGCGTAGGGATTTCAGCAGCGGCTCGGCATAGAGAAGGTCATGGTTCAGCAACCACACGCCGACCCCCGCATGGTTTTGCCGGTCCCCGTAAACTTCGTCGACCGCATGTCCGAAGACCGCGATCCAGGTGACACTGCGCGAACGATAGTTGAACCGCGCGAATTCCACGACATAATCGCCGGGCAGAAGGCTCAGCTCGTTGCGGAACCCGACATAATCGCTCGGGGGCACCCAGTCGGGCCGGGCGGCGGTCCCGCCGAGTACCTGCACCCGGAGCCCGCCAGAATAAGAGTGACTCTCCAGGACGAAGTCGTCCTGCGCGCGTTGCTCTGCCGCGGGCTTGTCGGCCTCCTTCAGCCGAGTCATCGCCCGGAGACGAAGTCGAGGAGCTTGTGGAAGGCCCGGACCAGCGCGGGCTTCCGGGGCGGTTCGGGAAAGAGTGACAGCGGCACCTCGCCTGCGGCCTGCAAGGCGTTGCGATAGAGGTAGGTCCACAGGCGCGGCGGATAGCTCTTCACGACTCCCTGAAGATCAGAGTCGTTTTTCAGCTGTAACCGCCCATCCTTGTTGATGATGCCCGAGACATAGGCGTTCAACTGCCGTTGGTCAGGATCGACGTCGAGTCTCTGGAAGGCGGCCAGTGCCTGCGCGTAATTGCCGTAGCAGAAGTCGAGCAAAGCGGGCCGGTCCTCCTCGACGCTTTCGGCGCGATCGCTCTCGCGCGCCGAGTGAGCGTCCCACTTGGTGACCAACATCAGGTGCCGGTCGCTCATGCGGTGGGTGGCGCGGCTGCGATCATAGGCGTCCAGCACGTTCGAGATCGCCAGCGAGGCGCCTTCGATCTCGTGGCTGTCCTCGTTCGCGTCCTCGTTCCCATAGACGAAGCGCTGGGTGTAAGGCGTGAGGTAGAGGAAGCTGATCCCGCCTTGGTAGCTGGCGATGAAGCTTTCGACAGCGGCTTGGAGCTCGGGGGCGGTGCGCTCCAGATCGGAATAGCGCTGATCCCGCTTCTTGAGCGGGCGGTACCATTCGCCATTGCTCTCCAGAAACGCGAAACGCTGCGGCGGACGACCCGTCGGGCGCACCTCGACCGGAATGAAGAAAGGCAAGCTGACATTGGTCTTGGGTGTCGGCTCACCGGCAATGAACGCCTGCGTGCCGACGTCGAACAGCCGCCGCGCATCTTCGTGCAGCTTGCGGCCGACCCCGTCGACGGAACCGAGGATCGGGTCGCACAACAGGATGCCGGTTTCGAGCCGCGGCTCCGACACCAGAGTGGCGAAGAGCGACAGAAGTAGCGACGTCTTGCCGCTGAAGGCCGTGCCGAACAGCACCACCGGATGATAGCCGCCGCTCTCGAGGGCGCGGGCAAGCTGAAGACCGAGGCGCCGCCCTCCGTCACGAGCGTCATCCGGAGGAGCGGATGGGCTAGAAGGGACGAGAGAGGAGGCGCCCGCTTCCTCCGCGCCGCTATAGGAAGGAAATCGCGGCGGTGCCTCGGCCTCCTCTTCGTTCGCCGCGCTCATCCGACGCCTCGCCCTGGAGGACAGTGGAGGCGGGACGAGCGCGGGTTGCGCTTCGGCGTCATAGGGTTTCGGCGCTTCGTCCGCCATCACCACGCTCCCGCCAGCTTGCTCTCGGTCGCCCTACGGCGGCCGCCATGCGCGGCGACCAGCATGAAGCAGTGGACCATGAAATAGTCGAAGCTAAAGGCGATCAGCAGGTAGACCCAGGTCACCGGTTGATCGATCCGCTCGAGGAAGAGCGCGGGCAATTTGAAGGCGTTGCCGAGACTCTGCACCTCGGAGATGTGCAACCCGTCGGGCACATCCCGCACCTCCGCGTGGCGCGACAGACGCTGGCGAAGGGCGCGATAGCGCGAATCCTGCGCTTCGAATTGCGGGAGCACCCGCGGCAGCATGAGCGGGCTGTACCCGGCCGACAACTCGGACCGCAGATTGCCGAGCGTCTCCTCCGCGCCATTGGCCTCCGCAATGGCGTTCCCAAGATCCGGATTGTTCCAGGCGGCCCGGCTGAGCAGCGTGTCGATGCGCTCCCGGTAGTCGGCGATGACCTCCTCGTTGCGTTCGCAATTCCGTCCGGTGTTGCTGAGCGGAGTGAAGCCGGGGAGGAGGCGCTGCAGCTCGGCGATTCGGCGGCGCGCTTCCTGGCCCTGGCCGCAGTTGAGCGGGTTGCGGATCTCGCTGAAAAAGGCCTCGCTGGCCGTCCGGACCTGGTTGCCGCGCTCAGTGGCGCCGCTGCTCTCCAGTTCCTGTTCGGCGACGCCCCTCAATCGCGCGAACCGCCCCTGCGCCTCGCCGGCGGCGTCAGTCAGGATACGACCGCCCTCCAGATAGAGCATCAGGCTGTTGTAGACGCCGGCGGCGCTGACCACGAGGAGGGCGGAGAACAGGACCGGGTGCTTCCTAATCCCGCCATTGTTACCGACGACTTGGGCGAGATACCAAGCGAAGATCGCGACCACCGCGGCCCCCACCATCGCCAGGAAAATCCTGGAGCGCAGGAACAGATTGAAGTATCCGTAGGCGATGATCGCGAAGAAGATCAGCGAGAAGACGAACAGCAGGACCTGCATCGACCGGTATCGATTGACCTGCTCGGCTTTGGAGCCCCCCATGGCCTTTCCCCTTGGCCTTAACGATTCGGCAAGGAAGGCTAGAACCGCCTATTCATTGAGGAAATGAGGGTCCGATCCGAAACGGACCGGTTCTCGTCCGCTATGGAGCGAGCTTTGCCGGCGGTCGACGCCGGCCCGAACGATGATTGACCATTTCAGCCGGTCAGCGCTCGGTAGAAGCGGTAGCTGCTTCGTTCGTAGCCGAGGCGCTCGTAGAAGGCGTGGGCGTCGGCTCGGCGAAGGTTGCTGGTGACCTCGATCAGGCCGCAGCCCGCCGCGCGCAGGTGGCGCTCCGCGGCCTCCACGAGCAGCCGTCCCAACCCTTGGCCGCGCGCCTCCTCCGCGACGACCAGCATCGTGATCCGGCCGACCGGGCGCGGACGGTGAAGCACGGGCGTTATACCCAGGGTGATGCAGCCGACGATCCGGTCGGTCTCGGCGATCAGGGTCGGGCGGCCCTGCTCGGTAAGATCGTGGAGCCGTGCGCCGAGCCCGTCCTCGTCGACCTCGTAGCCGAGGGCGCGGATCAGGGTCACCAGGGTCGGAATGTCGCGCGTCTCCGCCTCGCGGATGCTCGGCCCGGTCAAAAGGCGACCTCGATCGTGTGGATGAGGAGGCCCACCAGGCCTCCGACGACGGTGCCGTTGATCCGGATATATTGGAGGTCCTTGCCGACCGCGGATTCGAGGCGGGCGGTGATCGTGCCGGCGTCCCAGCGCTTGACCGTGTCGGAGACGAGCCGGACGATGCCGTCGCCATAATCGGCGGCGACTCCGACGATCGCCCGCCGGGCGAAGCGGTTGATGCCCTGGCGGAAGCGGTTGTTATGCTCCAGCGCCTCGCCGAGCTCGCGCAGCATGGTTCCGACCTCGCCGGCGAGCGCGCCTTCGGGATCGCGGACCCGACGGATGAGGCCGGTGCGCATCCGCTCCCACACGCCCAGCCACCATTGCTCGACCGCGGGATTGTCGAGCAGGCCCGACTTGAGGTCCATGACGCGCTGGCGCATTTCCGGATCGCTGCGCAGCTTCTCGGCGAGATCGCGCAGTTGCTCCTCGATCTTCTTGCGCAGCGGATGGGCGGGATCGGCGGCGAGCTCGGTCAGCAGCCGGTCGATGCCGTCGATGATCTTGTCGGCGACGGTGGAGTCGAGACCGGTCCAGCGCAGGATCGAGCCGGAGCGGTCGTGGACCATCTGGCGGATCAGGTCCTCGTTGTTGTTGACGAGGCGCGCGATGGCGATGACCAGCTCGTCGAGCAGGGGGACGTGGCGGTCCTCGGCGATCGCGGCGTCGAGCGCCTCGCCGATCAGCGGCGCGGCGTCGAAGCTGCGCAGCCGGTCGGCGAGGACTCCCTTCACCATGGTGCCGAAGCGTTCGGGATCGAGCGCTTCCAGCATATTCTCGAGCATTCGAGCGGCGCCACGCCACAGCCGGCCCTGCTGCGGCGGCTCGGCGAGGAAGCGGCCCGCGGCGCCGGCGACGTCGACCCGTTGCATTCGGCGGGCGACGACCGACGGCGTGAGGAAATTGTCGCGCAGGAACAAGGCGAGCGTGTCGCCGATGCGGTCCTTGTTGCGCGGGATGATCGCGGTGTGCGGGATCGGCAGGCCGAGCGGGTGGCGGAACAGGGCGGTCACCGCGAACCAGTCGGCGATTCCGCCGACCATCGCCGCTTCCGCGAACGCCTTGACGAAGCCCCAGGCGGGATGCGCGCGCTCGAGGCCCGAAACGGCGATGAACACGGCCGCCATCGCCGCCAGCATCGCCGTCGCGACGACCCGCATTCGGCGGCCGCTGTCAGGCGGAGGGTAGCGGACGGGCAGCGGGATCATGGCCCATCAATAGACGGCGGCGATTTGGGTTCAACCGGGGCGCAGATCGGGCGCCCCGGCCGGACCCTCATTCGGCGGGCTGCTGACCGTGCTCGCGCTCCGGGGCCGGCGCATCCTTGCCGCCATTGGTGAGCCAGCGCTTGAGCTTCGGCCCGAGCCGCTCCTCGATGCCGAGCGCCAGGCTGAACGTGCCGGGCACCAGCACCAGGGTCAGCACCGTCGACAGGATGAGGCCGCCCATCACGACGATGCCCATCGGCGCGCGCCAGGCGGCGTCGCCGCTGAGCGCCAGCGCGGTCGGCAGCATGCCGGCCGACATCGCGACGGTGGTCATCACGATCGGCTGGGCGCGCTTGTGGCCGGCGTCCATGATCGCGGTGAACTTGTCGACGCCCTTGTCCATCTCCTCGAGCGCGAAGTCGATCAGAAGAATCGAGTTCTTCGCGACGATGCCGAGCAGCATCAGCAGGCCGATATAGACCGGCAGCGAGATGGCGTGGCCGGTGATGATCAGCGCGATGAGACCGCCGAGCGGCGCGAGGAACAGCGAGCCCAGGTTCACCAGCGGCGGCAGCACGCGCTTGTAGAGCAGCACCAGCACCGCCAGCACGAGGAATATGCCCGCGATCACCGCAAGGAAGAAGTTCGAGATCATCTCCGCCTGCCAGCGGTTCATGCCCGTCACGACCTCGCGGACGCCGATCGGCAGGTTCTGCATCACCGGCAGGGCGCGGATCTTCTCATAGACCGGGCCGCTGACCTGGCCGGGGGCGAGGTCGGCGCCGATGTTCACTCGGCGGATCTGGTTGATCCGGTCGATGCGCGTCGGGCCGGCGCCGAAGCCGATGTCGGCGACCAGACGAAGCGGCACCGAGCCGCCATTGGAGGTCTGGACCGGCAGGTTCTGGATGTTCGCCAGCTTGGCGCGG
Source organism: Sphingosinicella sp. YJ22 (assembly GCF_011320075.1). GTDB lineage: Bacteria > Pseudomonadota > Alphaproteobacteria > Sphingomonadales > Sphingomonadaceae > Allosphingosinicella. The sequence goes on from NZ_JAANPA010000009.1 coordinate 24,588, forward strand.
GCATCTTCCTCGAACGCCACCCGGATCGGGATTTGGCGGTCGGACAGCGAGAAGCGGGCGCTGTTCTGGTCGATGTCGCCGAGGGTCGCGATCCGGATCGCGTTGCTGAGCGCGGCGGTGGTCACGCCGAGCTCGGCAGCGAGGTCGGCGCGCGGACGGATGGTGATTTCCGGGCGCTGAAGGTCGCCGGCGACTCGCGGAGCGACCAGCTCGGGGATCGTCGCCATTTCCTGGACCAGCTGGTTCGAAATCCGGTTCAGAAGCACCGGATCGCTCGATCCGAGCGTGATGGTGAGATCGCGCATGCCGCCGAATTGCGAGCGGAACGAGACGCGGGCGTCGGGGATCGCCGCGAGCTGCGGAGCGACCGAACGCTCGAACTCGGTGCTGGTCATCTCGCGCTCCTCGCGGAGCTGGGCGACCACCGATCCGCTGCCGACGCGGGTGCGGGAGAAGACGGCCTCGACCTCGGGCCGCGCCTTGAGGATCTCCTCGGTGCGGCGGACGACGGCGGCGGTCTGCTCGAGCGTGCTGCCCGGAGCCATCTCGATCGAGGCGGCGCTGCGGTCGAGGTTGACCGTCGGCTGGAAGGTCTGCGGGATCATCATGAAGCCGGCCACGGTCGCGGCGAGCGAGAGGACGCCGCCGACGACGGTCGTCCAGCGGTGCTTCAGAGTCCAGCGCAGGAGGCCCATGTAGCGGTCCATCAGCCAGCCTTCGCCGTGCGACTGCTTGCCGTGAGGCTTGAGCAGATAGGCGGCCATCATGGGCGTTATGAGTCGTGCCACAGCGAGGCTGATCAGCACCGCCACGACCACGGTGAAGCCGAAATTCTTGAAATACTGGCCGGCGACGCCGGGCATGAAGCCCACGGGCATGAACACCGCGACGATCGAGAAAGTGGTCGCGACGACGGCGAGGCCGATCTCGTCGGCGGCCTCGATCGATGCCTGATAGGCGCTCTTGCCCATGCGCATATGGCGGACGATGTTCTCGATCTCCACGATCGCGTCGTCGACCAGCACGCCGGCGACCAGGCCGAGCGCCATCAGAGTCATCGTGTTGAGCGAGAAGCCCATCAACGAGATGAACCAGAAGGTCGGGATCGCCGAGAGCGGGATGGCGACGGCAGAGATCGCCGTCGCGCGCCAGTCGCGAAGGAACAGGAACACGACGAGCACCGCCAGCGCGGCGCCCTCGATCAGCGATTCCATCGCGGAGTGATATTGCGCGCGGGTATATTCGATGTCGCTGGTCAGCTCGACGAAGCGGACCTCGGGATTGCGCTGCTCGAGCTCGCGCAGCTTGGCGACGGCGCCGTCATAGACGCTGAGGTCGGATTCGCCGCGGGCGCGCTTGATCTCGAACGACAGGACCTGCTGGCCGTCGCGAGTCGCGAAGGCGCGCTGCTCGGCATAGAGGTCGCGTACGGTGGCGATGTCGGCGAGCTTGACCGTGCGGCCGCCGCCGATCGCGATCTGGGTCTGGCCGAGGCGGTAGGCGTCGGTGGCGTTGCCGAGGACCCGCAGCGACTGCTCGGAGCCGGCGATCTCGGCACGCCCGCCGGCCGCGTTCATGTTGGTCTGGCGAAGCTGTGCGTTCACCTGGCTGGCAGTGATCCCGTAGGCCTGCATCCGCGCGGGATCGAGCATGACCCGGATCTCGCGGTTGACTCCGCCGGTGCGCTCGACTCCGGCAAGGCCGGGAACCGACAAAAGCTCCTGGCTGACCGTGTTGTCGACATACCAGCTCAGCCGCTCGAGCGACATGTTGGTGGTAAGCGCGGTGAAGCTCGCCAGTCCCTGATCGCTGGTGTCGACCCGGAAGACCTGGGGCTCGATGATGCCATCGGGCAGATCGCTGCGGATCTGCTGGATCGCGTTGCGGACGTCATCGAGCGCACGATCGACCTGGGTGCCGATGGCGAGCTGGACGACCGTCTGCGAATTGCCCTCGCTGACCGTCGAGGTGATCTCCTCGATGCCGGTGATCGAGCGGACCGCCGCCTCGACGCGGGTGGTGATCTGGTTCTCGAGCTCGGCCGGAGCGGCACCCGGCTGCGAGATCGAGACGATCACGATGGGGAAGTCGATGTCGGGCTCGTTCTGGACCTGCATCGTCATGAAGCTGACGATGCCGGCAACCGTCAAGGCGACGAACAGGACGATCGACGGAACCGGGTTCCGGATCGACCAGGCGGAGATGTTGCGAAGGCCCATGGCGAGTCCGATCCAGACTTGGTTAGTTGCGCGCCCGCTCGGGCCGGACCGTCTGGCCCGGGGTGAGGAAGGCGCCGGCGGAAAGCACGATACGCTCGTTGCCGTTGAGGCCCTCGACGATCGACATGCCGCGGTCGCTCACCTCGCCGATCCGCACGTTGCGGCGAACGACCTTGTTGTCGTTGCCGACGATCAGAACGAAGCTGCCTTGGGCATCGCTCTGAACGGCGGATTCGGGGAGCAGCGGCGCGGTGACGCTGCCAGTGTCGAGCGTCGCCTGGGCGAAGCCACCCGGGCGCAGCTCGCGGTTATAGGGGACGGCGATGCGCGCCTCGCCCTGACGGGTCTGCGGATCGACGATCGGCGATACCAGGCGGATCTGGCCCTGATAGGTCTGCTCGGAGCCGACCGGGGTGACGACCGCCGGCATGCCGACCTGGAGCCGCGCGAGCTCGTCCTGCGGAAGCCGGGCGACGAGCTCCATCTGGCCGCCCTGCGCGATCCGGAACAGAGCGCCGGAGCCGCCGCCGACCACCTGGCCGGCCTCGACATTGCGGTCGAGCACGAGGCCCGCCGCCGGAGCGCGGACGTCGAGCCGCTGGATTCGTGCGCGGGTGCCGGCGACCTGCGCCTGGGCGACTCGGACCCGCGCGGCGGCGGCGTCGCGGGTCGCGGTCAGGCGATCGATGTCGGCGCGCGACACGAAGCCGCGCGGCAGCAGCCGCTGGGCGCGGTCGAGATTGGACTGGGCGAGGCGCAGGTCCGCCTGGGCGACCCCGACCTGGGCGGAGAGCTGGGCGGCTTCCTGGGCCTGGACCGAGCGGTCGATGACGGCGAGCACCTGGCCGGCGCGGACCCACTGGCCGGCATCGACCAGCACGCGCGCGACCTGGCCGCCTTCGCCGGGGACCCCGACCGGAAGGTCGCGGATCGCGGCGAGCGAGCCGGTCGCGGTGATGGTGCGGCCGACCTGCTGGCGGCCGGGGACGATCACGCTGACCACCGGCGCCTGGCCGCCCTGCGCGCCCTTGGGCGGGGCCTTGGCGGGCTCCTCGGCCGAGCCGCCGAACATGAACATGGCCGCGAGCAGAAGCACGACCACCGCCACGACGGCGATGATGATGTTGCGCCGCCGGCGCCGCCTCACGACGACGACGGTCTCGTCGACCGGAGATTCCTCGATGCCATCGCGGCGCCAGCTGGTCGTCTCGACGTTCATAACCTTCATTGTCCCCTGCCCACACGTGCCCGCCCGGGCCCTAGCCCGACGTCCCATTGCTGTATTAGCTGACTAGATCACCCCCGGCAAGGTGATTCACCACCTGACGCCATTCGTTGATTAACTGGTGGCCGGAACCGCTTTTTACTAGTCTTGTTACAGCTTGGCCACGCATGAATATGGCGGCGCGCGCCAGTAGAGGCGCAAATATCGGCGGGAGGAGAGCAGATATGGAACAGTTGATGGCCGACTATGGCATCGTCGGATGGATCATCATCGGCGGCCTGGCAGGCGCGATCGCCAAGCTGATCATGCCGGGCAAGGACCCGGGCGGGTGCGTCGTCACCATCCTGCTCGGAGTCGCCGGCGCCCTGCTCGCGGGCTTCCTCGGCCGGCAGCTCGGCTGGTACGACGCGGACGACGCCGGGGCCGGGTTCATCGCCGCCATCGTCGGCGCCCTCATCATTCTCGTGGTCTATCGCATGATCATGGGGGTGCGCCGCCCGCGTCTTTGAACCGAACCCCGTTCCACCCGTTACGGTACCGGCTCGTTCATCTTCGAGCCGGTGGCTCCGCGCTATCCGATTGGCACGGACAGTAAGGGAGTAACGGTATGAAGCGTCTCATCCTCGCATCGCTGGCGGCCTGCGCCGCCACGCCCGCCCTGGCGCAGCCGACGGTGCCGCCGCCGCTCACCACGCCGATCAGCGGCGTCCGCCTCGACGTCGTCGTCACCGGCGAGGTCACGCGGGTGCCCGACCAGGTCACCATCAGCGCCGGGGTCACCAGCCGCGCGCCGCAGGCCCAGGCCGCGCTCCGCGACAATGCCACGCAGATGGAGCGGGTTCGCGCCGCCCTGCGCAGGCTGGGCATCGCCGACCGCGACATCCAGACCGGCACCATCTCGCTGCACCAGGATTACGAGCGGACGCCGGAGGGCGGCCGACCGAGCGGCTATGTCGCGAGCAATCAGCTCAACATCCGCTTCCGCGACGTCGCCAATGCCGGCCGAATCATCGACGCGCTCGTCGCCGAAGGCGTCAACAACGTGCAGGGGCCGATGTTCGGCCTCGCAAATCGCGACAGCGCGGTCGACGAGGCGCGCACTCGGGCGATCGCCGTGGCGCGCGCCCGCGCCGACCTCTACGCCCGCACGCTCGGGACGCGGGTGCGCCGGATCATCGCGATCAGCGAGACGGGCCAGCCGGGGGTCATCATGGGCGAAGCGAGGATGGCGGCCCAGGCAGGCGACGCGTCGACCCAGATCGTTCCCGGCGAGCAGGTGGTCGGCACCACGGTCAACGTCACCTTCGAGCTCGATCCGCCGCCGAGCCGCTGACCGCGTCTTCGCGAGGCAAAAGAAATGCCGCGCCGGGGAGGTCCCGGCGCGGCATTTTCATTGTCCGTTCGGGCTGGGTGCTTAGCGCACCGCGCCGCGGCGGAACAGGTTGACGATCGCGAGCAGCACGATCGCGCCGACCAGCGACACCAGGAACGAGGTCAGGGTGATGCCCTGATTGATGCTGCCGCCGCCAACCACCAGGCCGGCGAGGAAGGCGCCGACGATGCCGACGACGATGTTGAGAAGAATGCCCTGCTGCGCGTTGGTGCGCATCACGATGCTGGCGAGCCAGCCCACGACGCCGCCAACGATAAGCCAGACGATGATACCGATCATGAGCCTTGCCTCCTTGAAACCGGTGCGTTGAATTTGGTTTCGAACGCGGTCCGATCCAAAGACGCTCTAGGGCGACGGTTGTTCCTGTCGGGCGGGGTGAGAAGTGGTTAACGCAAACGAATCGCGGCGGCGCGCCCGGGGAGGGCGGCCGCCGCGACTTTTCGGTGTTGGTGCCGTCAGTAGCGCTGCTGGCGCTCGTACAGCGACTTGTAATGCTGGATGCGGGTGACGCGCAGGCCGGGCATGCCCGACCGGTCCACCGCGCGCTGCCAGCTCGCGAATTCCTCGAGGCTGAGACCGTAGCGATCGCACGCTTCGTCCACCGTGAGGAGCCCGCCATTCACCGCGGCGACAACCTCCGCCTTGCGGCGCACGACCCAACGAGTCGTGCCCGGCGGCGGCAGGCTTTCGATGGTGAGCGGCTCCCCGAGAGGACCGATCACCTGCGCGGGACGGAATTTTTGGTTTTCGATCATTACTACCTCAAAACAGCGATACGCATCGATCTTACGTCTCGTCCCCCGCAGCCGATGTAATCAGAGGTGGTTGAAGGAAGGCTAAAGCCGGGTGGTAAAAATACCGGTCATGGCGGTTTAGCCGGGGTTTATCCGGCGTATCGCCATGGCACGGCTGAAACAGGACTGTCCCGCCGCGGCCTCGTTCCAGCCCTCCTCGCCGAGGAGCAGGGCGGCCAGCGTTCCGGAACTCGACTGGCTTTTCAGACCGGACGTGCAGCGGCCATGCGCCCGCGCCGTCGGGGTCGAATCCTGCCGGGCGACGGCGAGCGCCGCGAATTCCGCATAATGAGGATGAGCGGACGGACCTTGTTCGAGCAGGCGCTGGGCGCGCAGGAGAAAGGCCTGGTCCATGGCCCGCCACATAGCCGGCGAGTCTTGAAGGTGAGGTAAAGAGCGCCGAAGGGTGGGCGGATCGCGCCCGCCACCCTATGTGGGCGGCGATGATCGCCGACTTCCAGCTCGCCAAGCCGCTCGCGGACTCGCGAATCGTCGTCGCCATGTCGGGCGGCGTCGACAGCTCGGTCGTGGCCGCGCTCGCCGCCAAGAGCGGCGCCGAGGTGATCGGCGTGACCCTGCAGCTCTACGACCATGGCGAGGCGGTCGGCCGCGCCAAGAGCTGCTGCGCCGGGCGCGACATCTATGACGCGCGCACGGTCGCCGATAAGCTCGGCATCGCCCATTATGTGTTCGATTTCGCCTCGCAGTTCCGCGAGGGCGTGATCGAGAAGTTCGCCGACGACTATGCCCGCGGGCGCACGCCGATCCCTTGCGTCCAGTGCAACCAGGGTGTGAAGTTCCGCGACCTGCTTGGAATCGCCCGCGACCTCGGCGCCGACTGCCTCGCCACCGGCCATTATGTGCGCCGCGTGGAGACTCCGGACGGGCCGCAGCTCCACCGCGCCGCAGATCCGGCGCGCGACCAGAGCTATTTCCTGTTCGCGACGACCCGCGACCAGCTCGCCGACCTCAGGTTCCCGTTGGGCGGCTTGCCCAAGCCGGCGGTGCGCGAGCTGGCGCGCGAGCTGGACCTGCTGGTCGCCGACAAGCCCGACAGCCAGGACATCTGCTTCGTCCCCAATGGCGACTATGCCTCGGTGGTGAAGAAGGTGCGGCCGGAGGCGGCGGTGCCGGGCGAGATCGTCGACCTCCAAGGGCGCGTGCTCGGCCGCCATGGCGGTCTCATCCATTTCACCGTCGGCCAGCGCCGCGGTCTCGAGATCGGCGGCCAGCCCGAGCCGCTCTACGTCGTTCGCCTCGAGCCGGAGACCCAGCGCGTCGTCGCCGGGCCGAAGCGCGCGCTGGCGGTGAGGGCTGCACAGCTCAGCGGCCTCAACTGGCTCGGCGAGGACCAGAGCCACGGTCTCACCGCCAAGGTGCGGTCGCTGGCGCGGCCCGCTCCAGCGCGGATCGAAGTGGCCGAGTCAGGCGCGACGGTGACGTTCGAAACGCCCGAATATGGAGTGGCGCCCGGCCAGGCGGCGGTGATCTATGACGGCGACCGCTTGCTCGGCGGCGGCTGGATCGAGGAAACCGTGGCCGCGGAGCTCGAGGCCGCTTGACGGCGGGCCAGCGCGAACAGGACTGACCCGCCCGCGACAAGGGCGAGCAGGGTCAGCCAGGACGCCCATTGCGACTGGAGCGCCGCCCATAGGCAGACCGCGATAGCGGCAGCCACCAGCGCCCAGACGCCAGCCCGCATCGGCTCGCCGGCGCGGCGGCGCAGGCGCGGGAGGGCGGCGATGCTCGACGAATAGACGACGAGGCGGGCAAGCGTGCTCGCCACCGCCAACCAGACGAAGCTGGAGCTGATCGCAAGCACTGCCGCCAGCACACCAAGGAACAGGATCGAGTTCGCCGGCGTGCTGAAGCGCGGGCTGATCCGGCCGAACCAGCCGGGCAGGAGGCCGTCGCGGGCGAGCGCATAGGTCGCGCGCGGCGTGGCCGTCATGTTGCCGCTGAGGTTGCCGCCGAGCGAGAAGAGGGCTGCGGCGGTCAGGATCGCGGCGCCTAGCGGCCCCGCGACAGTGCGACCGAATTCGACCAGCGGCGCGTCGCCGCCTTCGCCCGGCGCCATCACCGACACGTAGGCCAGCTGGACGATGAAATAGAGGCCCGCGGTCGCGACGATGGTTGCGAGCAGGGCGCGGGGAATGGTGCGCTTCGGGTCGGCGGTCTCGCCGGCGGGGACGACGCTGTTCTCGAACCCGACGAAGGCATAGAGGACGAGAAGCGCCGCGACCTCGACCTCGCCGAGCGCCGGCAGCGCGGTGGGCATTTCGAACGCCCCCGCCGTGGTCAGTCCCCACAGGGCCATCAGCAGCAGCGGAGTGGCCTTGAGGATGGTGAGGGCGTCGAGCAGCCGGATGGCGCGCTTCACCCCGACGATGTTGGCGAAAGTGAGCAGCGCGACCAGCGCCACGATCGCGAGCGCCCGCGGAAGCCCGTCCTTCAGCCACGGCGCGAAGGCGGCGACATAGGTGACGAAGACGTTGGCGTTGGCGGCGAGCGCGGTGGTGCGCGCGACATAGTAGATCCAGCCGAGCTGGAAGGAGGCGAGCGGGCCGAACACCGCGCCATAGGCGACCGGCCCGCCGGACTCGGAAAAGTGGCCGGCGACCTTGGCGAACGGGATGGCCACCACCAGCACGAGCAGGCCGAACAGCGGAAACAGCCAGGGGCTGAACGCGCCGAAATCCGCATAAAGACTGGCCGGCAGAGCGAAGATGCTCGCCCCGATCACCCCGTTGAACGACAGAAAGGCGGAGCCGGTGAAGCCGATGTCGCGGCGCAGGCCGTCCCCGGCCTCCGCCGCGCCTTCCGCCGCGCCGCTGTTGATCCCCGCCAAGAGGATTTATTCGTCCGGCTGCTGCTGCTGCTGCTGGGCCTGGGGCGAATTGGCGGGCACGACCCGGCCGCCGATCGGGATGACCGGCTCGCCGGCCGGCTGGGTCGGCGCGGGCGTGCCGTCCGGATAGGTGCAGGTGATGATCACCATCTCGGTGCTCGGCGGGCACAGCTGGCCCGGCTCGATCTGAAGGGCCTGGACTCGGCGGTTGCCGCCGGCGCTGAGCTCGGCCTCGGACGACGCCTGGTTGATTCCGGCGAGGCGCTGCTGGCGCGCTTCCTCGATCAGGCGCGCCCAATTGACCTCGGGCCGGCCGCGGCGCTCGGCCACCGCCTGGTTGATCAGCTGCTGGTTGCAGCCGGTCCAGCCGCCCGGGCCGACCGGGGTGCAGCTGCCGATGCCGCCGCGGCCGACATAGGAAAGCTCGATCGCGCGGTTGGTCCAGGCCTGGTTCTCGGGCGCGTCGGGGTTGCCCCGCAGATTCTCCGGGATCCGGAAGCGGTCGCTGTTGGGCAGGCGCGCGCAGACGTTGATCGTGTCGGGATCGGTGCTCGGCGGGCAGGCGTCGTCACCGAAGATGTAGATCTGGTTGACCTGCATGTTGGCGACGTCCTCGACGGTCGGCTCGGCCGGCACCGGCGTGGTGCCGAGCGCGCGCGCCGCCTCCGGGTTGGGAACGCCGGGCTGCCCGCTCTGCGCCGCGGCGGCGGTGGCTGAGCAGGCGGCGAGAAGGAAGAGCAGGGCACGCATGAGTCAAATCCTCTTGGACAGGAATATGGCTGCGCGGCAGCCGGCGCGGATGGCGGAATAGAGCAGGGGATAGGCGAAGGCGCTCTCGGCGCCGTGGGCGAGGGCGGTGTCGCGGTGCTCGACCTCCTCGGCCTGGAATTCCTCGATGGCGGACGACAAGGCGGGATCGCCGTCGCCGAGCGCGCGCAGCTGCTCGCCATAATGGGCGTCGATCTCGTCCTCGACCGCGGCGGTGCAGGCCATCGCCGCGCTCGGGCTCATCAACGCGGTGGCAGCGCCGAGCGCATGACCGGCGGCGTGCCAGAAGGGCTGGAGGACGGTCGGCCGAACACCGCGCTCGACCATCATCCGGTCGAAATGGGAGAGGTGGCGCTCTTCCTGGTTGGCCATGTGGGCGACGATCCGCGCCGTGGGATGGCGGGTGCCAAACACTGCAAGCTGGCCGGCATAGATCCGGGTCGCGCCATATTCGCCGGCCTGGTCGACGCGCAGCATGGAGTCGGTGTCGGGGCGCTGGTCCCCGGGACGCCAGGTCGGGCGCGCCGCGGCGGTCATGCCAGCGCCAGGTCCTTGGGCCGTTTGAAGCTCAGCCATAGAATCACCAACGCGGCAGCGATCGAAAGGATCGCGTTCCACCCGGCCATCGAGATGCCGAGGAACTCGAACTGAATCTCGTCGCAGCGGACCATCGGCGCGTTCATCACCGAACGCAGCAGGTCCTCGGTCGAGGCGCCGGTGACCATCGACGTGCATTGGGTCGCGCCTTCGAACAGGCCCGCCTCGACCCCGGCATGGTAGCCGCCGATGGCGCCGCTGGTGAGGATGGCGAACGCCGCCAGCCACACGAAGGAGCGGCCGCGGTCCGGCATGCGCGCGAGCAGATAGGCGCCGATCGCGAAGGCGAGGCCGGCCCAATGCGCGTAACGCTGCCAGTAGCACATCTCGCACGGCGCGAGGCCGCCGAGATATTGCGAGCCATAGGCGCCGGCGAGCAGGGCCGCGGGCACGCCGAAGGCGATCGCCTTGGTGGCGCTCAGCGCGTCGAAGCCGGCGCTTTTCACTTCAGTCATGGTCAACCGGTCCGATCAGCGACGGGACGTCGGCCGGGCGTCACCGCCGGTTCCCGCCTGCTGGACGCGGCCGAGCCGCGAGATCGTCTGAAGCGCATAATGGAGCTGGTAGTCCTCGATCCCGCGCTGCTCGAGCTGCGCCGGCGTGGCGGCGAAGCGCGGATCCGGCCGGCCGTCGTCCTGGATCACGTCCTCCTGAACCGCGGTCTCGTTGATGAGATGACGGCGAAGGTCGGATTCGCGGATTCGGCTGCGCGAGCGGTAATCGGGATCGCTCAGTTGCGGCACGGCGATGTCCGGATTGACGCCGCCTTCCTGCACCGAACGGCCCGACGGCGTGTAGTAGCGGGCGGTGGTGAGCCTGAGCGCGGTATTGCTGTTGCCGAGCGGGACGAGGGTCTGGACCGAGCCCTTGCCGAAGGTGCGCTCGCCCATCACGAGGCCGCGGCGATGGTCCTGCAGGGCGGCGGCGACGATCTCGGCGGCCGAGGCGCTGCCGGCATCGACCAGAACCACGATCGGCTTGCCGTTGGTGACGTCGCCGGGCTCGGCATAGAAACGCTCGATGTCGGTGCGGCGGCGGCCGCGCTGCGACACCACCTCGCCGCGCTCGAGGAACAGGTCGGACAGGCCGATCGCCTGGTCGAGCAGGCCGCCGGGGTTGGAGCGCAGGTCGAGCACATAGCCGAGCGGCGCGGTGTTCGGGTTGCGCTCCATCTCGGCGATGGCGCGGCGCGCCATGTCGGTGGTGTTGCGGTTGAAGGTGGTGACGGTGATGATCCCGACGCGGTCGCGCACTTCCGAGCGCACTGCCGGGATGTCGATGATCGCGCGGGTGACGGTGAGCTCGAGCGGCTGATCGCGGCCGGCGCGGACGACCCGCAGGCGCACCGACGTGCCGGGGTCGCCGCGCATCCGCTCGACCGCCTCGTCCAGCGTGCCGCCGAAGAACAGCTGGCCGTCGATATGGGTGATGAAGTCGCCCGCCTTGATGCCGGCGCGATCGGCCGGGGTGCCGCGCGTCGCCGCGATCACCTTCACGGCTCCGTCCTCCATCGTGACGGTGAGGCCGAGACCACCATAATTGCCGTCGGTGGTGCTCATCAGATTCTCGAAGTCACTCGCGTCGAGATAGGAGGAGTGCGGGTCGAGGCTGGCGAGCATGCCGTCGATGGCGCCGCGGATCAGCCGCTCGTCGTCGACCTGGTCGACATATTCGGAGCGTACACGGTTGAGAACGCTGACGAACTCGTCGAGATTCTGATAGGTGTCGACCTCGACCTGGGCGAGCGCGGCAGTGGTGGCGGGGACGAGGGCGACAGCTCCGACCAAGGCCAGCGAGCGGAAGAGATTGCTGTTCATATGAGTCCCATATGGAGGGTCGACTGAGGCCTTTACAGGCTTTCTAGGCCTTAAGAAAGCAACGCTGGATGAACGGATCACCCGGCCAGGGCGGCGGTGACCGGAACCGGGCGGCCGTTGTGGCGAAGCTCGATCGTCACCGGCTCGCCGCCGCCGCGGGCGCGGCCAACGACGGCGCCGCGCTGGACGCGCTGGCCGGGCGACACGCCGATGCCCGCGAGGTTGGTGACGAGAGACGTCCAGCCGCCGCCATGGTCGAGGATGACGACCGACCCGTAGGAACGGAACGGCCCCGAGAAAGCGACTCGGCCGTTCGACGGCGCGCGCACCACCGCCTGGGGCTCGACCTCGAGGGTGAGGCCGCGGGCATGAACTCCGGCTTCCGACAATTCGCCAGTGCCGGTGAGCACTCGCCCCCGCACCGGAAGCAGGAAATTGCCGCGCGCCGCCGCCGCCGCGTTGCCGCCGGGACGCGGCGCCGGGCCGTCGAGCTCGGCCAGGCGAGTCGCCAGCCGGCGCTGGAAAGCGCGGTCGCGGACCACCTCCTCGAGGCCCCGGGCTTCCTCGCCGAGCGCAAGCGCGCGGTCGGATTCGCGCAGCGCGAGGTCGGCGAGGCCTTCGGAGCGGGCACGCTGGCGGGCCTCCAGTTCGGCCAGCGCGGTGCGGCGGGCGCCGAGCTCGCTGCGGCTGGCGACCAGCGCTTGGCGCGCCATCTCCTCCTGGGCGAGCAGGGCGTTGGCGCGGTCGATCTCGGCGCGCAGGCCGGCGGTGCGGGCGCGGATCTGCGGCAAGGCCGCGGCGAGGACGGCGCGCACGCGCATCGCGTCATCGAGGCTGCCGGGCTGGACGAGCGCGAGCGCGGGCGGCCGTCGCGAAAGATTCTGGAGCGCGGCGGTGAGGCGGATGAGCGGACCCTGGCGTTCGGCGAGGCGGGCGCGCTGAATCCTCAGCTGCGCGGCGATGAAGGCGCTTCGTCCCTCGGCGGCGGTGATCTCGGCCTCGGCCGCCTCGATTCGGGCGACGAGGCTCTCGGCCTCCGCACGGGCGCGCGCGGCGTCGTCGGTGGCCTCGGCCGCCTGGCGCTCCAGCTGGTCGGCGCGCTGCTGCGCCTCGCGGGCCTCGTTGATGGCGGCGCGGAAGCTCGCCGGGTCGACGCGCGGCGCGGCGACGGCGAGGCTGCCGCCGGTGAGGCTCAGGGCCAGGATCGCGATTCCGGCACGCACCGCCTCATCCTTCCCGATGATAGGGGTGGTTCGCAAGGATGCTGGCCGCGCGCCAGAGCTGTTCGGCAAGCATGGCGCGGGCCATGAGGTGCGGCCAGGTCGCGCGGCCGAAGGAGATGATGAGGTCGGCCTCGGCGCGCTCGGCGTCGCCGAAGCCGTCGGCGCCGCCGATCCGGAACTGCGCCTCGCGCGCGCCGCCGTCGCGCCATCGCTCGAGGCGTCCGGCGAGCTCCATCGAGGAGAGATTGTCGCCTTTCTCGTCGAGCAGGATCAGCGCGCCTGACGCGGGACGCGGCGGCACCTTGCCGCCGCTCTCGGGCAATTCAGTGACTTTGGTCGCCCAGGAGAGGCGGCCGAGATAGCGTTCGACCAGCTCCGCCTCCGGCGAGCGCCCGATCTTGCCGCGGGCCACGATGTGGAGGAGCATCGCTTATCCGTCCCCGGCGCAAGCCGGGGAGGAACCGATCACGCCCCCGCCGCGGCGGGGCGGGCGCCTTCCTCGAAAGCCCACATGCGTTCCAGATTGTAGAAGCTGCGAACCTCGGGCCGGAACAGGTGCACGATGACGTCGTCGGCGTCGATCAGCACCCAGTCGGCGACCGGCAGACCCTCGACTCGCACGTTGCGGCCGAGCTCCTGCTTGATCCGCTCGGACAGCTTCTGAGCCATGGACGAGACCTGGCGGCTCGAGCGGCCGCTGGCCACGACCATATAGTCGGCGATGTTGGATTTCCCGGAAAGCGGGATCGACACCACCTCGACCGCCTGATCGTCATCGAGGGAACGGAGGACGAGGTTGTGAAGCGCCTCGGCCTGGGCGTGGGCTTCCGTGGAAGCGGGAGCGGGTACGGGCAAACGGCCTCCTTATGTCACGAGCCGCTGCGTGACCTGGTCACGCAAGCTCTTCGGGTTGAACGAATAGTCGTCGGATTCGTGCCAATCGGGACGGGCTGCGCGGATGGCGGTGGCTGACGTCGGGTCGGGCGGCAATTGAAGCAGCACGAGCGCCGGCAAACTCCCCATCGTCCGGTTCCGAACCTGGTCCGCGGATAGGACGAAGCGCCGCAGCCAGCCCATGGCAGGTGCCTGATGGGCCTCGCCATCATAACCGGGGCGGCCGGCAACGGCAATCGGCACCGTTTGCGCAATGTCCTGCCACTGCTTCCAGAGGTGGAACTGTGACAAATTGTCCGCACCCATCAGCCACAGGAACTGGCGGTCCGGGAAGCGGTCGATGAGCGCGTGCAATGTCTCGAGCGTGTAGCGCGTGCCGAGCTCCTGCTCGATCGCGGTGACCTTGATCGCGGTGCCCTCGGCGGCGCGCACCGCCGAGGCGAAGCGGGCCGGCAGCGGCGCCATGCCTTCGCGGGGCTTCAGCGGATTGCCGGGCGACACCAGCCACCACATGTCGTCGAGCCCGAGCGCATCGATCGCCGCGAGGCTGATGTGGCGGTGGCCGCGATGGGCAGGATTGAACGAGCCGCCGAGAAGGCCGGTGAGGATCAAGCCGGGGCTCCGGGCGACCAAAAGCGCATGCCGCAGGCGTGGCAGGCCGGGCGCCATTTTGAAAGACCGCAAACGAAAAGCGGCGGACCCGAAGGCCCGCCGCTGGTTCGTTCAAAGGCCGGTCGGTTCAGGCGCCCTGCGGTGCCGGGTCGCCGATCCCGCCGCCGCCGCCGCCGCGGGGGCGGCGGGTGCTCGGGATCGACGCGCCCGAGGCGGGGATCAGCGGCGGCTTGGACAGCGGGTCCTCGCGGCCGATATCCTCGCCCCTGATCGCGCGCTTCGACTCCTCGCCGGTCAGGGTCTCGAACTCGAGCAAGGCGCCGGCAAGGCGGTGAAGCTCGTCGAGATTCTCGGTGAGCACCCGGCGGGCCTCGGCCTCGCCTTCCTCAACGAGGCGGCGAACCTCCTGATCGATCAGGCGCGACGTCTCTTCCGAGACGCTCTGGCTACGCGCGACGCTGTGGCCAAGGAACACCTCTTCCTGGTTGGCGCGATAGCGCAGCCAGCCGAGCTTCTCGCTCATGCCATATTCCATGACCATCGCCTGGGCCATGTCGGTGGCCTGCTGGATGTCGTTGGACGCGCCGGTGTTGAGGCTGTCCTCGCCATAGATGAGCTGCTCGGCGATGCGGCCGCCGAAGCAGAGCGCGAGGCGCGCCTTCATCTGCTTCATGCTCATCGAGTAGCGGTCGCGTTCCGGCAGGTTCCAGGTCACGCCCAGCGCACGGCCGCGCGGTATGATCGTGACCTTGTGGAGCGGGTCGCAGCCGTCGACGTGGAGCGAGACGAGGGCGTGGCCGGCCTCATGATAGGCGGTCGCCTTCTTCTCCTCGTCGGTCATGACCATGGACTTGCGTTCGGCGCCCATCATGACTTTGTCTTTGGCTTCCTCGAACTCCTTCATCGCGACGAGGCGCTTGCCCTTGCGCGCGGCGAGGAGGGCGGCCTCGTTGACCAGGTTGGCGAGGTCGGCGCCGGAGAAGCCGGGGGTCCCGCGGGCGATGGTGCGCGAATCGACGTCGGGGGCGAGCGGCACCTTCTTCATGTGAACCGCCAAAATCTTCTCGCGGCCCTCGATGTCCGGGCGCGGCACCACGACCTGGCGGTCGAAGCGGCCCGGGCGGAGGAGCGCCGGATCGAGAACGTCGGGACGGTTGGTCGCGGCGATGATGATGATGCCTTCGTTCGCCTCGAAGCCGTCCATCTCGACGAGCAGCTGGTTGAGGGTCTGCTCGCGCTCGTCATTGCCGTTGCCGAGGCCGGCGCCGCGATGGCGGCCGACCGCGTCGATCTCGTCGATGAAGACGATGCACGGCGCGTTCTTCTTCGCCTGCTCGAACATGTCGCGCACGCGGCTCGCGCCGACGCCGACGAACATCTCGACGAAGTCGGAGCCCGAGATGGTGAAGAAGGGCACGTTGGCCTCACCCGCGATGGCGCGGGCGAGAAGCGTCTTGCCGGTGCCGGGCGAGCCGACGAGCAGGGCGCCCTTGGGGATCTTGCCGCCGAGGCGGGCGAACTTGGTCGGGTCCTTCAAGAACTCGACGATCTCCTGCAATTCCTCGCGCGCCTCGTCGATCCCGGCGACGTCGTCGAAGGTGACCTTGCCATGCTTCTCGGTGAGCAATTTGGCCTTGGACCGGCCGAAGCCCATCGCGCCCGAGCCGGCATTCTTCTGCATCTGGCGCATCACGAAGAAGGCGACGCCGAGGATCAGAAGGAAGGGCAGCGATTGGTAGAGCAGAAGCATCCAGATGCTGGTCTGCGCCTCCGCTTCCATCGCGAAGGTGACGTTGTTGTCGCGAAGCCGCTTGACCAGTTCCGGGTCGGCGCCGAGCGTCGAGTTGGTCGCGAACTGCTGGTCGTCGCCGAGCCGGCCGCGGATCGAATCCTTGCCGATGATGACGCTCTTCACCGAGCCGTCCTCGATCTTGTTGAGGAATTCGGAATAGGTCATCGAGTCGCGCGCGGCGCCGCGGCCGCCGTCGATCATCTGCACGAACAGGACCAGCCCCAGGAGGATGCCGGCCCAGATCAGCAGGCTCTTCATCCACGGATTGGCGGAGCCCTGCGGATCCTTGTTGTTGTCGTCGCTCATCGGTCGTCCCTGTTGGGGGTGCGCGCTCAAGATAGGCATTCGGCGGGCCGGCGCAATGTAGCCGCGCGAAGTGAATGGGGGCTTACGGGCGAGTAGGCGAACAATTCGGACAAAGTGTACATACTGGACAAATAGAGCAGGATGACCTATATCCACCCGACGCAATAGGAGTCACGATGTCCGCCACCGAGCTCGAGCGCCCGATCGCGAGGAAGGTCGCGAAGGATGTCGAGGGGATCGTCGCCCGCTATGCGGGGGAATTGGGTCTCGTCGCCGGCGAGCTTGCCCGGATCGTCGGCCTCGTGACCTCCGCCCTCGTCGAGCTTCCGGTTTCCGAGCGCCGACATCTGGCGAGCCAGCGGGACAGCGCCGACTTTGTCCATGACCTGGCCCGCCTGCTGGGAGAGGCGAAGTCCGCGACGGTGGGAAGCGGGACCGGCTTCGGCCCGCTCATAGCTCGGGCGGAAGGCCGCAAGCGCCTTGCCGCCCGCGCCGTAACCCTGCCCATCGAGGAGTGGGCCGGAGAGGTTGCCGGCTCGACGCAGCTTCAGCGCGACTTGGGCATCCAGCGTTCGACGCTCCATGAATGGCAGCGCAGGGGCGAGGTTGTCGGACTCCTTCGCGGCACGCGCAACCATGTGTTTCCGACGGCGCAGTTCATCGATGGCCGGCCGCTGAAGGGCATCGGCCCGATCCTGGCGATCGCGCGGTCGCCGCGGGTCGCCTGGCTTTGGCTGGTCACGCCAAACCCAAATCTCGCCGACCGCCCGCCGATCGACCTCCTCAGGGAGGACCGGGCCGACGAGGTCGTCGAAGCGGCGCGGGAGGCGTTCGACGGCCAATGAAGCTCAACGCGGACACGCTCTCCGCGCTGACGCTTCCGTTCGACGCCACCGGCTATCTGCGCATCATCTGGGACGATTACCGCGCAACCCCGACCGGCATGGGCGATGGCAAGACGCGCTTCGCGAGCCCCGACGACAGCTTCAAGCTCCTCTATGCCGCGCGCGACCTCGCGACTGCGATCGCCGAGACGATTGTTCGCGACCGATTCGAACGGCGAAGGAAACGCCAGCTGATGGAGGAGGAACTCGACCAGCGGGCGATCGCGAGCCTCGTGTGCACCACGAAGCTCCGACTGCTCGATCTTCGTGGTTCCGGCACCAACCGGCTGGGCGTCTCCACCGACGTGGTGCGCGGAAAGTCGCAACGTCCGGGCCGCAGCTTCAGCGCGAGGCTGTATCGCGAGTCGTCGCTCGACGGCATCATCTATGCGTCGAGGATCACCAATGACGACTGTGTCGCCGTCTACGACCGCGCCGCCGCGAAGCTGGATCCGAACTGTCCGGTCGCCGACCTGTGTGCGCTGGCCGACCTCGTCCCGGCGCTCGACGCGCTGGACGTCGAGGTGATCGCCCGCGCGGGCCGGTGAGACGGCTCCGCGGGTTTCCTGTCGGTCGCGGTTGCCGGGCCGGCCGGTGACCTGCCTCGCGACCGCTCAGTGGTGCCGGCGCGAGCGGTGCTTGAGAATGCCGAGCTTCTCGAGGCGGCGGCGGAGCCGGCGGCGGTCGCGCTTCGGGTCGATCGCGGTCCTCAAGTACATGACGCCCGCGACGACGAAGCCGACGAGCACGGTGACCCCGATCAGCTGGAGGATGATCCCGATCCCCATGCGCAGCACGGGCGGCAGCCACGGGGCCATGATGACCACCGGCAGAAGAGTCATCGCGGCGGCGATGGCGATTCCGATGACGATCTGGTCGTTGCGCCTTCGGCGGACGCCGCGGAGGAGGTAGATGCCAAGGGTGCGGGCGGCATAGACGTAGAGGGCGAGCCAGCCGAGGATCTCGGCGAACAGGCGCCAGCTCTGCGGCGCCGCGGCGGTCATGTCGGTGAGAGCGTCGAGGCCGACGAAGAAGCCGGGCACGAGCAGCAGGCAGCCGATGCCCACCGATGTCGACTCGTGATGATGTTCCTTCGCCATTCCGCTTCACCCCCAACCAGCGCGCGGAGCGTAGCGGGCGAAAGCGGCCGAGCACAAGCCGCCGCGGTGCCGATCCGGCCGCGCCGCGCTAGAGGACCTGGGCGATGAGCAAAGCGAGGGTCGCCACCGCCACGCCCACCATTCCGAATACCAGCCGACCTTCCACGACCTCGCCTCCCTGGCCTGTGCCGGAGAGACGCCGCCGCGGGAGCGATCCCGCATTTTTCTGCTGCGTTGATCCGCTAATCGGTCATCCCTGCCGAAGCCGCTCGGCGAGCAGGGCGGCGAAGCCGGCGCCGCGGTCGGGCGCGAGGTCGAGATAGAGGTCGGGCTCGATCAGCTCCAATTCCATCACGCGGGGGCGGCCGTCGGAATCGGGGACCATGTCGACCCGGGCGTAGAAGGGCGGCTCGGGCGACGCGGCGATGGCGGCGCGGGCGAGCTGCATCTCCTCGTCGCTCGGCTCGACCAGGGTGAAGGCGCCGCCATATTCGCGCTGGACGCGGAAATCGCCGGGGGCGGCGACCTTGCGCACGGCATGGGCCGGGGCGCCGGCGAAGAAGAAGATCGACAGCTCGCCCTGGTCCAGCACCGCCGGCATGAACGGCTGGATCATCGCGTCGGCGAGGTTCGGGGCGGGATCGGCCGGGCCGACCCGGCTGGTGTAGGAGGCCGAGGCCGAGATCCGCGGCTTCACCACCAGCTCGTCGGCGCCGAAGGCGGCGCGGGCGGCGGCGAGCTCGGCGTCGTTGGCGAGGCCGACGAAGCGGGTCGGAACGACCGGGACGCCGGCGGCCTGGAGATCGTCGAGATAGCGCTTGTCGCTGTTCCAGCGCAGCAGGCCCGGTGCGTTGAGCAGCGGCACGTCATCGGGCCAGGCGGCGAGCAGGGTTTCCCAGCGCGCCGGCTGGAGGTGATAGCCCCAGGCGAGCTGCGCCCAGGCCGGGCGGACGGGCCGCGCATTGGGCCACGCGACCGGCTCGAGCGTGATGCCGTGCGGCGCGAGCAATTGCGCGTACATCGCGATGCGCGCCTCCCACACATCGCGGAACTGGTTGTAGCTCGAGTCCGGGGTGAGGAGGGTGACGTGCATGCGTGGCCCTTAGCATGACGGGGCGGCGCGGCGACAACCGCTCAGGTGCGGCGCGGCGGGGCGAGGGTGAGGCGCCAGGTGTCGCCGGGCTCGGCCTTGACTCCGGCAAGGGTGGCGGGGCGGCCGTCGAGCAACGTATCGAGCAGGGTCATGAGCTTGGGACCGGGGACCGCGGTCTCATCGGTGAAATTGGCGAGCGCGCAACGCAGCAGGCGGCGCTGGAGCTCACGCGGGAGGTCGCGCGCATCGATGGTGACGCAGGCCTGGTCCTCGGCGCGCCGAAGCCTCGCCTCCACGACGCGCTCGGTCGTCCAGGCAAGGGCCTCCTCCGCGTCGAGCAGGTTCGTCGCCGATGCAGCGATGCGGACAGGGTTCAGCCAGGGCGCCGAGTCGAGGAGCCGGCGGGCATGGGTGCGGTCGAGGCGGTCGTCGTCGTTGGTCGGGTCGACGACGGCCTGCAGGCCCGCAGCCTCGACGATCGCGACCAGCTCGGCCTTCCTCCAGCCGAGAAGCGGCCGGACGACGACGTCGGACTTCGTGGCGGGCCAGGCGTTGACCGCTCGCACTCCTGCGAGGCCGGCGACGCCCGAGCCGCGCGCGAGGCGCATCAGCAAGGTCTCGGCCTGGTCGTCGACATGGTGGGCGGTCGCAATCCATTCGCAGCCGGCGCGGCCCGACCAGGCCCTCAGCGCTTCGTAGCGCGCTCGGCGAGCGAGGGCCGGGACGTTGCTCGCGGGCGCCTCCGACCAGCCCGGGGCGAGGACGGCGTGGGGAACGCCGAGATCGTCGCAGATGCGGGCGACGAAGCGCGCTTCTCCCGCGCTTTCCTCGCGCAGGCCGTGATCCACCGTCGCGGCGACAACGGCGCCGGGATAGGCCGCGGCGGCGAGGAGGAGCAGAGCGAGGCTGTCCGGGCCGCCGGAGACGGCGACCCCGAGCTTTTCCGGCCGCCCTTGCGTCAGCCCCTGGAGGTCGACCTTGAACCTTGCGACGAGGGCAGGATCAGGCGCCATCGCCCGGCCCTGCCCCTGGGGTCAGCTGCAGCGCGCCGCGCGGCGCGCCGCGGGCAGGCGGGTGCGCAGGAAATCGCGCATGTTCGGATAATTCTGCTCGAGCTCGTCATAGACCGGGCACGCCTCGCTGCGCCGGTCGAGGCGGACCAGCGCCTCGCCGAGGAAGAACAAGCTGTCGGCGGCGCGCTCGCCGCGCGGGTCGTCCTGATAATTGCCGAGGAAGACTCGCGCCGCGGTCGCCGGCTTGCCGTCGTCGAGATAGGCGCGGCCGGCGAGGTTGCGCGCCCAGCTCGCCCAGCGGCTGCGCGGATAGCGCTCGGCGACCGCGGTGAGGGCGGTCTGCGCCTGCGCGTAATTGCGCGCCTCCCACAGGCGGAAGCCGGCATTGTAGGCGGCCTCGGCCGGGTCGGTCGCGGTGGCCGGCTGAGTCGCCGGGGTCGAGGGACGCTCGACGATCGGCTCCATGGTCGGCATCGTGGTCGCTGGAGTCGTGGTCGGCTCGGGGGCGGGCGCCGAGGTCTGCTCGATTCGGCCGAGGCGGGTCTGGGTGTCGGTGCGCAGCTGGTTGAGCTGCTCCTCGAGCTGGCGCATGCGGTAGCCGTTTTCCTCGGCCTGGCCGGTGATGCGGGCGAGCTGCGCCTCGATCGCGTCGACTCGCGCGTTGAGGGTCGAGAGGGCGTCGCCGGTGTCGACGGTCGGCCGGGTCGGAGTCGCCGGGCGAAGCTCCGGGTCGACGGTGGCGCCGGCGCCGCCGGGGAAGACCCGGCGCTGAATCGCGCGCATTTCCTGCTCGAGGCGGTCGACCCGCCGCTCGACAGTCGGCTGCGCCAGTGCCGGCGTGGCCGCGCCGAGCAGCAGCATGGCAATCAAAATCTTACGCATTCACCCCGTCCCCGCTGACGATCCGCCTCGCGGCCATGTTATTGAAGGTTAAAGCCTGTCGCCAGCCTTAAGCATGGCCGGCGCGGAGGCGGAAGCCCGCACTTTTGCGGGGGAGGTCGGTCGCGATTGCCGGGCCGGCAGGTGATACCACCTGCCTCGCAATCGCTCTAGGGCCGCGACGGCGCCGGCTGCGCCTGGCCCTGCGCACGAGCGGCCAGATCCTCCGAACGGAGGCTGACGTCGCCGACCGGCTGGCCCGACGGCCCGAGCTGCGGGATCGCGGTCTGGCCGACCGTGACTCTTAGCGCCTCGGGCGCGCCGACGCGAAGCATCGGGCGGGTCGCGGTGGCGGGAACCTGGTAGGTCTCGCCGGCCTGCAGCGTGCGCTCGACGATGGTCGCTCCGCCGGCCTCGTAGACTCGCAGCCAGACCTGGCCGGTCGCGGTCAGGGTGACCGGCTGGCCGGCCGCGGCCTGGGGCTGCGGCTGGGCGGCGGGCTGGGCCTGCTGCTGCTGGACGGGCTGCTGCTCGACGGGGGCGGGCTGCGCCTCCTCCTCGCTGCCGAGCTGCGAGCGCCAGATCAGATAGCCGGCGATCAGCACCAAGGCGAGCAGGCCGGCGATCCAGGCGAGCGGGCGCGACGGGACGCGGGCGGGATCGGGCGGCGCATAATATTCGGTCGAGATGGTCGAGCCGCGCTGGGCGCCGCCCAACTGGTCGCGCAGCTCGCGGCCGATCTCGGCGCCGTCGAGTCCAACCGCATTGGCGTAATTGCGGCCGAACCCGACCGTGTAGGTCAGCGCCGGCAATTCCTCATACTTGCCGTCCTCGATGCTGCGCAGATGGCGTATCGGAATGCGCGTCTGGGCGGCGACTTCCTCAAGGCTCAGGCCGCGCGCCTCGCGCGCCTCGCGCAGCCGCTGGCCGACGCTGTTGCCGCCCTCTTCCTGTTCAAATTCCGCTTCGGCCATCCGGCACCCGGCTCCTCACCTATATTTTGTCGTGTCGCGGTCTGGCCGTCATAGCAGCGCGCCGGACTTGATCAACTCAACGAGACATTCTGTTTCGCCGCCCATTCGGCCAGCGTGGCGCGCATATTGTCGGGCGGCCGCTCCAGCATCCGCTCCATCAACTCGGTGGCGGCGGCGAGGTTCAGCGAGCGGATCATCGCCTTGATCGGGCCGACCGCGACAGGAGTGATCGAAAAGCGGCGAAGGCCGATGCCGATCAGCGCCATGCATTCGAGGGTGCGCCCGCCCATCTCGCCGCACACGCCGACGGCGACCTCGGCCTCGTCGCAGGCGCGAACGATGCGCCTGAGGAAGCGAAGGATCGCCGGGCTGAGCCAGTCGTAGCGCTCGGCGAGCTTGGGATTGGAGCGGTCGGCAGCGAACAGGAACTGGGTGAGATCGTTGGTTCCGATCGACAGGAAATCGATCTTGGGCAGGAGGATGTCGAGCGCCTCGGCGAGCGCCGGAACCTCCATCATCGCGCCGTAGCGGATCGCGGTCGGCAGCTTCTTGCCGCGCGCGGCGAGCCAGGCGCGCTGCTCCTCGACCAGGCGCTTGGCCTCGTCGAACTCCCAGGGCTCCGAGATCATCGGGAACATGACGTGCAGCTCGCGGCCCGCAGCGGCCTCGAGCAAGGCGCGCGACTGGGCGCGCATCAAGGTCGAGCGGTCGAGCGCGAGGCGAAGCGCGCGCCAGCCGAGCGCCGGGTTCTCCTCGCCTTCCTCGAGCCCGTGGAGATAGGGGAGCTGCTTGTCGCCGCCGACATCGACGGTTCGGAACACGACCGGCTTTCCGTCGGCGGCGTCGAGCACCGAGCGGTAGAGGCGCTGCTGGCTCTCGCGGCGCGGCAAGGTCGCCGATACGAGGAACTGGAACTCGGTGCGGAACAGGCCGATGCCGTCGGCGCCGACCGCGCCCAGGGCGGCGGCGTCGTCGCGCAGGCCGGCATTGACCATCACGGTGATGCGCGTGCCGTCGCTGGTCACCGGCGGCACGTCGCGCAAAGCGGCGAAGGCGGCGCGGCGCTTCTGGCCCGCCTCCAGCTTGGCGTTGAACGCCTCCTCGATCGCCGGCGTCGGGCGCACGAACGCGACCGCCTCGTCGCCGTCGATGAGCACGGTGTCGCCTTCGGAGATCGCCTGGCGGGCGTCGGCGACGCGGCCGATCACCGGCACGCCCATCGCCCGCGCGACGATGATGACATGGGCGGTGAGCGACCCTTCCTGGAGGATCACGCCCTTCAACTTGCGCCGGTCATATTCGAGCAGCTCGGCCGGGCCGAGATTGCGCGCGATGAGGATGGCGTCGTGCGGCAGGCCGGCCTGCGCCGCCGTGCCAAGCTGGCCGGACACGATGCGCAGCAGCCGGTTCGACAGGTCGTCGAGGTCGTGCATTCGCTCGGCGAGCAGCGGATCGTCGATCTCGGCCATGCGCCGCTTCATGCGCTGGCGAACCCGCTCGATCGCCGCCTCGGCGGTCAGTCCCTGGTCGATCGACTCGTTGATGCGGCGCGACCAGCCCTCGTCATAAGCGAACATCTTGTAGGTCTCGAGGACCTCGTAATGCTCGCCGGCCGTGCCGAATTCGGCCTGGGTGGTCATCGTGTCGATCTGCTCGCGCATCTTGCGGAAGGCGGAGTAGACGCGGTGGCGCTCGGCTTCGATATCCTCGGCGACGGTGTGCTCGATGAGGATTCGGGGCTGGTGATAAACGGCGGTGCCGCGGGCCATGCCGACGACGAGCTTCAGTCCCTTGATGCGCGCCATGCCCGCCTCGCGGTCGGCTTCGCCGGCCTTGGCGCGGCGGTCGATCAGGCCGGCATTGGCGATCAACTCCGACAGTACCATCGCGACGGTCTGCAGCGCCTCGATCTCGAGATCGTCATAGGCGCGCGGCTCGGCATGCTGGACGGCGAGGACTCCGACGGCGCGCTCCTGGCGGATGATCGGGACGCCGGCGAAGCTGTGGAAGGTCTCCTCGCCGGTTTCGGGACGATAGGCGAATTCGGGATGGCTCGCCGCCTCGGCGAGATTGAGCACCTCGACATTCTTGGCGATGGTGCCGACCAGGCCCTCGCCATTGGCCAGCTTGGTGACGTGGACCGCGCTCTGGTTGAGCCCGACCGTGGCGTAGAGCTCGAGCACCCCGTCGCGCAGCAGATAGATCGAGCAGACCTCGCTCACCATCGCCTCGGCGACGATCTTCACGACCTTGTTGAGCTTTGCTTGCGGTCCGATGCGCGAGGCCATCACCTCGTGAAGGCCCGTCAAAATCTCGCGGGCGGAAGCGATTGAGGCCTCGGGCATAAGTCCGGCTAACAGATGCCGCGCCAGCTTCCAACTGTCGCCCGGATCGCGCGGCTATCCGCGGTGCTTAACGTGGAGCAGGGTCGCGACGCTTGGCCGGCGAGGGCGGCTCCGCTATCCTGCCGCCGACCCCGGTCGGGCGGATCGAAGTTCCGGTCCGTTCGTCTTCTGCGGGTATCGGCATTCGGAGACATCCTTGGAGCCTGGTCCGGAACATGTGACGCCTCGCATCCTGATCGTGGATGACGAGATCCTGACCGCCCATTCGATCGAGACGGCGGTCCAGTCGCGCGGCTGGGAAGTGGTCGGCCCGGTCGACCAGATGGAAACCGCGCTGAGCACGGCCGGCAACGAGGAAATCCACGCCGCGGTGCTGGACCTCAATGTCGAGGGCCGGCTGGTGTGGCCGGTCGCGGCCGTCCTCAAGGACCGCGGCGTGCCGTTCCTGTTCCTCACCGGCTATCATGAAAGCCAGGTGGTCCATCCGGACTACGAGGACGTGCCGACGCTCGGCAAACCGTTCATCGAGCGCGAATTGCTGGCGCATATCGCGCGCCTGCTGAACGACCCGAGCGGCCCGCCGGCGGGCGATCCGCCGGTCCAGCCGCTCGAGGGCGACTGACCCTCCGCGCGCCGCATTCGTCGGCGCGGCTTCCTTCTTTGTCGACGCGCGGTCCCGCACGTCGATCCCGCGCGCGCCGTCGTCGCATCGGCCCTGCCTCTCCCGCCCGCCCGTCCTAGCAGGGGATCGGCGGCGCCGTGGCGCGCCGTCGCTGCCACGAGGAGAGGCGAAATGTCTGCGGAATCCTTCCGGACCTGGTCGACCTTTGCCGCTGCATTGTTCCTCAGCACGATGCTGCTGTCGGCCGCCACTACCGTTCCGCTGGTCTGAGCGGAGCATAGATAATCGCGGGCCAGGCGAGCGGCAGCGGCGCTGCTGCCCGCGGCCGCTCTAGTCGAAGTTGAGCGCGCCCTTGACCGCCGACACGTAGCTCGGCCCGACCTGCACCTCGGCGCCGCCCTGGAGCACCAGGCACAAGGAGCGCCCCGACCGCTTCACTTCCGTCACCTTGTCCGGCCGAACGAACGCGGAGCGGTGGACCCGAAGCAGCGGCGAATGGGCGAGCCGCTCCTCGAGCGCGGCCATGGTGATGCGCAGCAGGTGGCTGCGCATGCTGGTGTGGAGCAGCACATAGTCGCGCGCCGCCTCGATCCAGTCGATCGTATCGATCGGCACGCGGCGCTGGCCGTGGCGCTCGGGCACCCAGAAGCCGTCATCGTCATGGGCGCGCGGCGCGGCGCCGGACTTCAGCGCCGCGACTTCCTCCTCGAGCTGGCCGGCACGGGTCTCGGCGGCGCGCAGCGCCCTGCGCCGGCGGGCGCGGTCGACGGCCTGGCGCAGGCGGTCGAAGCGGACCGGCTTCAGCAGATAGTCGGCGGCGTCGACGTCGAACGCGTCGGGCGCATAATGTTCGTGGGCGGTGACGAAGACGATCTCGGGCCGAGGCTCGATGTCGATGTCGGCGGCGGCGCGAAGGCCGTTCTTGCCCGGCATCTGCACGTCGAGGATGACGAGATCGGGCGTGAGCTGCTGGATCTTCTCCAGCGCCTCGTCGCCGTCGCCGGCCTGGCCGACCAGCTCGACTCCCTCGATGTCGGCGAAGAAGGTCTTCAGGCGATCGATCGCCAGAGACTCGTCATCGACCAGCAACACGCGCATGCGGCCACTCTCCCACTTCCCCAATGGATGTGAGTGGCGAGCAAACCGCCCGGGCGTCAAGCCTCTTGTGGGTTGCGGCAGACCGGAAGGGTGATGGTCGCCTCGTAACGGTCGTCCTTCGCGCCCGCCTCGAGCCTGCCCGCCCTGCCGTAGACGGCCGCGAGGCGCTGGCGGACGTTGATCAGGCCGACGCCGCTGGAGGCGTGGGCCGGTCCGGTCTGTTCCGCCGAAACGCAATTGGCGACGGTGATCTTGAGGTCGCAATCCTCGACGTCGCCGGTGATGGTGATCTTGGTCGGGCCGCGGGTGCGGGCGACGCCGTGCTTGATCGCATTCTCGACGAGCGGCTGGACCAGGAAGCTCGGGATCAGCGCCTCGCAGGCGGCGGGGCTGCAATCGACCTCGACGTCGAGTCGCTCGCCGAAGCGGACGCTCTCGATGTCGAGATATTCCTCGGTCAGCGCGAGCTCCTCCTCGAGCGGGATGAGCTCGCCGGGATCGGCGTTGAGCGAGGACCTGAGGAAGCTCGACAATTTGTCGGTCATGCGCTCGGCATCCTCGTTGCGCTGGGTGACGATCAGGGCGGAGATCGAGTTCAGCGCATTGAACAGGAAGTGCGGGTTCAGCTGGTAGCGCAGCGCCGCGAGCTGGGCGTGCTGGGCGTTGGCCAGCGCCTGGCTGAGCGCCAGTTCCTGCTTCAAGGCCGCGCGGCGGGCGAAGCCGACCTGGAACAGCGCCATGTTCACGCCGAACACGAGGATATAGTTGAGAAGCGACGGATAGGCGCGGGCCATGTCCGACGGCAGCTGCGCGAACAGGTGGTCGAGGCGGCTCGCGATCATGGTCTGGAAGGTGAGGTCGAAGGCGGTGTTGATCGTCGCGGTGACGATCACCGTCACCACCATCACGATCACGCGCTGGCGCAGCGGCTGGTCGACGGTTCGGCGGAACACCGCGAACATCGACAAAGCGAGCATGATCGACACCGGCACGGTCGAGCAGTCGAGCGCGACGCTGGTCCAGTTGGCGCCCTCGTAGCGCGCGATGATGATCGGAAGGAACAGCAGCAGCACGAACAGCCACAGCGACACGGTCAGAGCGATCGCCTCCGGCCAGCGGGCCTGGTTGGTGGCGCTCGGCAGCGGCAGCGCCGCCCCGGACGCGGTTTCGACCGGCGCCGGCGGAGCCAGTTGCTGGCGCAGCACCTTGGGGCAGTCGCGATCGGGGGAGAAGTCCGGCGTCGCCGAGAGCGCAATGTCCATCGAAGCACCATGCAATAACGCCGTGCAAAGGTGAAGAGCGGCGGGACGAAGCTGCCTTGCCCTGCGATGAACAAGACAGCGGCCACCGCGGATTTACTGAGTGCAGGCGCGACAGAAGCGGTCCGCCGGTCGAACGAAATGGCGTTTTCGTCGTGGGATGGCTGCCAGTCCAAATCGCTCGGCTAGCCGGACATTGCGGCAGGGGGTCCGGCCGCTTGTTTCCTCACGAGTGAAAGAACCAGAAGATGAGAATCCTGTTCAGCGTCGCCCTGGCGGCGGCGCTCCTGTTCGGCCACGCGCCCGCCGAGGCGCAGCTGGGCGGCCTTGGGGGGCTGGCCAACCGCATCGGCATCCGCAACCCGCTCGGCGGCAACGCGCCGGTCACCACCAGCATCGCCGACGCGCGCTGGGGCCAGCCCGAGCTCGACAATTTCACGCCGCGCGAGCGGGTCCGCCCGCTGATGGAGCTTCAGCGCACGCCCAATGGCGGCTTCGTTCTGCAGCCCGGCTATTACGAGATGCACACGCAGAGCTACTGCCTCCACGCCGGAACGCATGGGCCGGGCGGCGGCGACGGCTATCTCTACGCGCCGGTCAAGGGCCCGGCCGAGGATGCGATCATGACGATCCTGCGCGGCTCGGTGAACCACCCGGAGATCGAGCAGCGCAGCATCCAGACCTTGATCTGGGCGATCCTTGCCCGCGCCAAGTTCGAGGACCTGTCGGCCGAGCACAAGGCGGTCGCGGCGCGGCTGCTGACTCCGCGCCAGCTCGTCAGCCTCAACCGGAGCGCGCTTGACGTTCTGACCGGCCCGCTGCTCGAGCGCGCGATCGGCGGCGTGCCGGCGCCGCTGCGCGCCATCGCCCAGGCCGAGGCGCAATTGAGGCAGATGCTGACCACGCCGGGGGCGAGCTTCGCTGACATGGAGCGGGTCGCGGTGCTCGCCGGAATGGCGCCGATGGGCGCGGGCAGCCAGGGCGTGCCGTCGGGGCGCTGGAGCCTCCACCCGGACGGTTACTACATCCGCTACATCCCGCAGGGCTACAGCCACACTTTGGTGCAGATCTGGGTGGAGCAGGGCAGCCCCGCGGTCGGCCGGGAATATGACCCGGCGACCCATGTCGCGACGCCCGGCAACACCGCCCGCCAGCGCCTCGCCCAGTCGGGCCGGGTGTACGGCAATCACTAAGTGACTTTCCTCCCCGGCTCCGGCCGGGGAGGATATTTCAGCCCGAACGGCGCTCGAGGGCGTGGGCGGCTTCGTCGACGAGCTGCTTCAGGATCTCGGGGATGCTCTGCTCGGACTTGACCATTCCGACCGACTGGCCGGCCATCACCGAGCCGGTCTCGACGTCGCCGTCGATCACCGCTCGGCGAAGCGCGCCGGCCCAGTAATGCTCGATCTGGAGCTGGGCCTCGGCCATCTCGACCTTCTCCTCGTCGAGCAATTGGGCGACCTCGCGCTGCTTGGCGGCGAAGCTCTCCATCTCGCGATTCTTGAGTGCGCGGACGGGGATGACCGGGAGGCGCGGGTCGATCTGCACGCTGGTGATCGCGTCGCGGGCGGAGGCGCGGATGAACGCCTTCTTGAAGTTCGGGTGGGCGATGCATTCGTGGCTGCACACGAAGCGGGTGCCGAGTTGGCAGCCGGCCGCGCCCATCTCGAGGAAGCCCGCCAAGAGCCCGCCATGGCCGATGCCGCCGGCGACGAAGATCGGCACCTCGGCCGACAGCGGCGGCAATATCTCCTGGGCGAGTACCGAGGTCGAGACCGGCCCGATATGGCCGCCCGCCTCCATGCCCTCAATGACCAGGGCGTCGACTCTGGAGCGGATCAGCTTCTTGGCGAGGCTCAGCGCCGGGGCGAAGCAGATCAGCTTGGCGCCGCTGCCCTTGATCCGCTCGATCGCGCCGGGCGGCGGAAGGCCGCCGGCGAGGACGACATGGCCGACCTCATGCTTGGCGCAGACCTCGATCAGCTCATTGAGCTGCGGGTGCATGGTGATGAGGTTGACGCCGAACGGCTTCGACGTGCGCGCCTTGGTCTCGGCGATCTCGGTGTCGAGAAGCTCGGGAGTCATCGCGCCGCAGGCGATGACTCCGAACGCGCCGGCATTGGACAAAGCGGAGACGAGGTTGCGCTCGGAGATCCAGCTCATCGCGCCGCCTAGGATCGCGACCTCGCAGCCAAGGAAGTCGGCGCCGCGCTGCATCTGGCGCTTCAGCCGGTCGTGGCCGATGCTGTCCGGCGTGAAGTTCATTCGGAATCCTCTGAGTCGAGCCCGTAGGCGGTGTGGAGCACGCGCACGGCGAGCTCGGTATATTCCTCGGGGATCAGCACCGAGACTTTGATCTCCGACGTGGTGATGGCGAGGATGTTGATCCCGCGGTCGGCGAGCGTCTGGAACATCTGCGCGGCGATGCCCGCGTTGGAGCGCATGCCGACTCCGACCGCGCTTACCTTGACCACCTCGGTGTTGGTGACGATCTCGTCGAAGCCGACCTCGGCCTGAACCTTCTCGAGCTCGGCGGTGGTGTGGGCGAGCGAGGCGCGCGGCACCGTGAAGGTGAGAACGCTCTTCTCACCGCGGCGCGGAACGCTCTGCACGATCATGTCGACATTGATGTTGGCGGCGGCGAGCGGCGCGAAGATTCCCGCCACGGTGCCCGGCGAATCCGCCAGCCCGGTCAGTGTGACCATCGCCTCGTTCTTGTCATGGGCGATGCCGGTGATGACGTTTCTTTCCATGGGGCTGTCCTCAAGGGCGTCGTCGCCCACGATCAAGGTTCCCGGCCGGTCCTCGAACGAGGACAGGACCTGGAGCGGCATTCCGTAGCGCATGGCGAGGCCGACCGAGCGGGTCTGAAGCACCTTGGCGCCGACCGAGGCCAGCTCAAGCATCTCCTCATAGGTGACGAGGTCGAGCTTGCGCGCCTTGGGCACGATGCGCGGGTCGGTCGTGTAGACTCCGTCGACGTCGGTATAGATGTCGCAGCGGTCGGCCTTCATCGCCGCCGCGAGCGCCACCGCCGACGTGTCCGATCCGCCGCGCCCGAGCGTCGCCAGCTCGCCCTCGGCGGTGACTCCCTGGAAGCCCGGGATGACGGCGATGCCGCCGCCGTCGAACACGCGCTCCAGCACGTCGACGTCGATGCCTTCGATCAGGGCGGCGGCGTGGCCCGAGGCGAGAATGGGCAGCTGCCAGCCCATATAGGAGCGGGCGTTGAGCCCCATGCCCTGGAGGGTGATGGCGAGAAGGCCGCTGGTGACCTGCTCCCCCGACGCGACGACCACGTCATATTCGCGCGGGTCGTAGAGCGAGGCAGCCTCGCGGCAGAGATGGACGAGCCGGTCGGTCTCGCCGGCCATGGCCGAGACGACCACGGCGACCTGGTTGCCGCGCTCGGCCTCGCGCTTCACGAGCGACGAGACATGGCGGATGCGCTCGATGCCCGCCATGGACGTTCCGCCGAA
This sequence comes from Sphingosinicella sp. YJ22, assembly GCF_011320075.1. Lineage (GTDB taxonomy): Bacteria > Pseudomonadota > Alphaproteobacteria > Sphingomonadales > Sphingomonadaceae > Allosphingosinicella. The sequence goes on from NZ_JAANPA010000009.1 coordinate 55,822, forward strand.
TTTCATCACGATGCGGGCCATATGCGCGGCGGCGATAGGGAGCGGCGCGCGCGCGGTCAACGCAGCCAGTCGGGAACGCTGTCCCGCTGGATCAAAGCCTCGAGCGGGAGGCGTTCGCGGACCACGGCCCAGCGGTCGCCGTCGACGAGGACTTCGGGAGTGAGCGGGCGGCTGTTGTAGGTGCTCGACATGGCGGCGGCGTAGGCGCCCGCGGTTCGGAACAGGATGAGGTCATCCTCGCCGACCTCGTCCATGTTGCGGGCGGTCGCGAAGGTGTCGCCGGTTTCGCACACAGGGCCGACGACGTTGGCGGTGAAGCGGCGGCCGTTCGGCTCGACGGCCTCGATCGCGTGCCAGGCATCGTACAAAGCGGGGCGCATGAGGTCGTTCATCGCCGCGTCGACGATGACGAAGGGGTGACTTGCGCCGGGCTTCACGCGGATCACGCGGGTCAGAAGGATGCCCGCATTGCCTGTGATCAGTCGGCCGGGCTCGAAGACGAGGCTCGCGTCCCAGTCGCGGGTCACGCGCGCGACCATCTCGCCATAGTCATAGGGGCTGGGCGGCGGTGGCAGTCCCGGATCGTAGGGCACGCCGAGGCCGCCGCCGAGGTCGGCCACCCTGATGTCGCAGCCGGCGGCGCGAAGGTCGCGGATCAGCTCGCCGATCTTGGTGAAGGCGCTTTCGAGCGGCGCAAGGCTGGTCAGCTGACTGCCGATATGGACGGCGACGCCCTGCAGCCGAAGGCCGGGAAGGCGGCTGGCATGGGCATAGGCGTCGAGCGCGTCGGCGAGGGCGACTCCGAACTTGTTGTCGGCGGCGCCGGTGGTGATCTTGGCGTGGGTGCCGGCCTCGACGTCGGGATTGATGCGGAAGCCCGCCGGCGCCTCGATCCCTAGCGACGCGGCGACGCGCGACAGAGTCTCGGCCTCGGCGACGCTCTCGATGTTGAACTGGAACAGGCCGCCGGTCAGCGCGAGCGCCATCTCGTCCGCGGTCTTGCCGACGCCGGAGAAGACGATCCTGTCCGGGTCCATGCCCGCGAAGCGGGCGCGGCTATATTCGCCGCCCGACACGACATCGGCGCCGAGGCCTTCCCGCGCCAGCGTCGCCAGCACCGCCGCATTGGGATTGGCCTTCACCGCATATGCGACGATCGGCTCGTCGAGCGCGGCCAGCGCCTGGTGCATCACCGCGGCGTGGCGGCGAAGGGTCGCGGTCGAATAGACATAGACGGGCGTTCCGACCGCGTCGGCGATCGCGGGCAGCGGCACGTCCTCGCAATGGGCGATACCGTGCCTCAGGTTGAAATGGTCCATGGCTTCCTTCGCGGAAAAAGCGTGGAACCGGAGCGCCGCCGGCTGGTAGGAGCGGCGCATGGCACAAGCAAGCGAACCGCCCGCCTCGACGATCGATCCGAGGGAGGCCGAGCATTTCGGCAAATTGGCCGCCGACTGGTGGGACCCGAAGGGCTCGTCGGCGATGCTTCACAAATTGAACCCGGTGCGGCTCAAATATCTTCGCGAGCAGATCGACCATCATTTCGGCACCGACGAGCATGACCGGCGGCCGCTCGACGGGCGGCGAGTCGCCGACGTCGGCTGCGGCGCGGGCCTGCTGGCGGAACCGCTCGCCCGGCTCGGCGGCCAGGTCACCGCGGTCGACGCGGCCGAGGAGAATATCGCCGCCGCGCGCACCCATGCGCAGGGGCAGGGACTGGAGATCGACTATCGCGTCGGCGGGGTCGAGGGGCTCGACGGCCCTTACGCGCTGATCACCTCGATGGAGGTCGTCGAGCATGTCGCCGACGTTCCGGCCTTCCTCGCCGGGCTCGCCAGGGCACTTGCGCCGGACGGGCTGCTGGTGATGTCGACTCCCAACCGAACCACCATGTCGCGCCTGCTGCTGGTCGGCGCCGCCGAGGCGCTCGGGCGGATCCCCAAGGGCACGCACGACTGGGACCGGTTCCTCACCCCGGACGAGCTGACCGCGGCGCTGGCGGAGGCGGGGCTCGAGGTCACCGACACGTGCGGCCTCGCCTGGGACCCGCTCCGTGGCCTCCATCTCGGCCACGACATGAGCCTCAATTACCTGGTGACGGCGCGGAGACTTTGACCCCTCTCCCCTTGAGCGAGAGGGGGGCGCCGCGGAGCGGCGGAGGGAGAGGGGGGAGTCCGACACCCCCGCGCAGCCCCCGCTCCTGGCTCACTTCGTGAGCCGTCCTCTCCCCTGAAGGGGAGAGGGTCTTACCGGCGCGACAGCCTCATCATCAGCAGCGCGGTGCGGATCGCCTGGCGGGGGAGGCTGGTGAGGTCGACCCATTCGCCTTCGGCATGGGCGCCGCCGCCGGCCATGCCGAGGCCAGCGAGCGTGTCGACGTCGGCGGCGACAAAGGCGCTGTCGGCGGCGCCGCGGCGGCCCGGGTCAAATTCCGGCATCTCGGGGTAACCGAGCAGGCGGTTGACCTCGTTGAGGCGGGACAGCAGCCGGCGGTTGCCTTCGGTCGGCGGCATCGGCGGGTAGCCGCCCGCGGCGAAGGCGAGCTCGGCCGAGGTGCCCGGCAGGTGCTGCGCGACAATCGCCTGCATGGCCGTGCGGATGCGCGCGTCCTGGTCGGGGGTGAGCGAGCGCAGGTCGCCGCGGGCGATCGCCATCTCCGGGATGATGTTGGTCTTACCCGACGCCTGCACCCGCTCGAGGCTGCCGTCGATCGTCGCGGGCGTGCCGCCGGCGGCGAGGCCGACATTGAAGGTGAGGTTGGGCTCAGGCAGCTCCCGGCGGAAGGCGTCGAGGATGCGCGCGAGCTCGTAGATCGCGCCATAGCCGAGGCCTTCGCCGAAGATGCCGCTGGAATGGCCCGTGCGGCCGCGCACGGTGAGCGACCAGGTCGACGAGCTGCGCCGAGCGACGGTGCCGAAATCGCGGCCGTCGTCGCGCGCGAGATTCTCGAACTCCAGGGCATAATCGGCCTCGCGGCCGGCGGCGATGAGGTCGCGGCGCGCCGTGGCCAGCGGCGCTCCGGGCCGCTCCTCGTCGCCGGTGAGGACGACGGTCACGTGCATCCGGCGCAGCTCGCCGGTGGCGTGAAGCGCCCTCAGCGCCGCGACGATGACCGCGATGCCGCCCTTGTCGTCGCCGATTCCGGGGCCGGTGGCGCGGTCGCCCTGCCGCTCGAAGCGCTGGAACGGGCTCGACGGCTCGAACACCGTGTCGAGATGGCCGATCATCAGGACATGCTTGCTCGCGCCGCGCGTGAGGTTGCGGTGGGTGGCGATCAGGTGCCCGGCGCGGCCGGTCTCTGCCATGTCGACCCAGCGCACCTCCATGCCGAGCGCCTCGAACTCGGGGCGCAGCATGTCGGCGACGGCGCGGACGCCGGCCAGGTTCAGGGTGCCGCTGTTCTGGTTCACCATCCGCTCGAGCAGCGCGATGTGGCGGTCGGTGCCGCGCTCGACGGCGGCGACCACCCGCTGGTCGGGGTCGGTGAGCTGTGCTTGGGCGACTGCTGGGAAGAGCAGTGCGACCGCCATCGCAAGGGGGCGCAGGATCGTCATCATCCCGCAGTCATTGCGAGAAGCGGAGCGACGAAGCAATCCAGCTCAGAACGGATTGCCGATGCTGAAGCTGACGAACAAGGCGACGCCGGCGGAGAATTGGTCGCGCGATCCGAAATTGCGGACGATCGGCGAGTCGGCCGCGTCGCCGACCAAGCGGTCGTAACCGGCATAGCCGTAGATGCCGAAGCTTCGGCTGAGCTGGTGGGTGATCCCGGCGACGGCGCCGACCGCGCGGATGCCGCCGTCGGGGTCGTAGACCGGGAGGCCCGTCGCCGCGGCGACGGCGGGGGTCACTCCGAAATAGGCCTGCGCATAATCGTCGTCGTTGAGGCGCAGGCGCGGGCCGATGGTGAACAAGGTGTCGTTGCCGCCGCGCAGGGCGAAGTCCGCCGCGACCGTGCCGACCAGCCCGTCATGGCCGCCGAGGCCCTTCTGGCCTTCGAGGCGGATTCGGAAAGCGGGGCTGATGTTGATATTGACGAAGGCTCCGGCCTCGACGGTGAAGTCGACGTCGCCGACCGCCGCGCCGACATCGTCCTCGTCGCGCTCGCTTTGGAACTGGAGCAGAGGCCCGAAGTCGACGACGCTGTCGCGGCCCAGCAGGCCGATGCCGAAGCCGTCGTCGGGCGTGCGGAACGGGATCGGCGCGCCTTCGCGACGGACGAAGCCGGTGACCAGCGGGCCGAGCCCGTAATCGTCCGCGCCGGGATATTTGGGAAGGAGCTGGCCGCCGCCGCCGATGCTGAGGATCCGCGGCGGCTCCTCGTCGTCCTGGGCGAGCGCGGGTGACGCGGCGAGAGCGGATGCGGCGGCGAGGCCGAAGCAGAAGGCGCGGATCATGGAAGCCCCCTTCTTGTCATGGTCATCCTCGCGAAAGCGGGGATCCAGCTGCCTTTTAATGGAAGCCGTTCGAGCAGAAAGAAAAAAGCGGGAGCCGGTTCCGGCGGCCAAGAAACAATGCGGTTTCGTTGCCGCGAAAGCTCACTCGAACTCGAGGATGACCGCGTCGACGGCGAGGCTGTCGCCCGGCTGGGCGGCGACCTTGCTCACCGTTCCCGGCTTCTGGGCGCGGAGGATATTCTCCATCTTCATCGCCTCGACCACCGCGAGCGGCTGGCCGGCCTCGACCTTGTCGCCCTCCTTGACGTTGAGGGCGGTGAGCAGGCCGGGCATCGGCGCGATCAGGAACTTCGACAGGTCCGGCGGGATCTTCTCGATCATGTGCCGCGTCAATTCGGCGACATGGGCGGGATAGACCTGGACCTTGTGGCTGGCGCCGCGGGCGGTGAGCCGCCAGTCGCGGCCCGAACGGCCGATCTGGACGATGCGGCGGCGGCCGTCGACGGTGCCGCGGAAGCGGATCTGGCCGGGCTGCCAGCGGCCGATCACCTCGATGGGATCGCCGCCGTCGAGGCGGGCGAGGATGCCGTGCTCGACCTCTTCGATCACGACATGGTGCTCGGCGCCGGCGATTCGGACGACGCGCAGGTCGGGGGCGGGAACCGGGCCGTTCAGCTGGTCGCTGACCGCGCAGGCGCGGCCGTCGGTGACGTGGCCGGCGACCGCGGCGATGATGGCGAGGTCGGCGACCAGCTCGTCGCTCGCCGGAGCGCCCTCGAAGCCTTCGGGATATTCCTCGGCGATGAAGCCGGTGGTGAGGCGGCCCTGCTGGAAGCGCGGATGCTGCATCAGCGCGGACAGGAAATCGATGTTGTGGCCGATGCCGTCGACGATGAACTCGTCCAAGGCCTCGACCTGGGCGGCGATCGCCTCGTCGCGGGTCGGCGCCCAGGTGATCAGCTTGGCGATCATCGGGTCGTAGAACATGCTGACCTCGCCGCCCTCGAACACGCCGTCGTCGACCCGGACGACGCTGTCCTCCTCGCGCCTCTCGGCGGAGGGGCGGTAGCGAACGAGGCGGCCGGTCGAGGGGAGGAAGCCGCGATAGGGGTCCTCGGCGTAAACGCGGTTCTCGATCGACCAGCCGTTCAGCTTCACGTCGTCCTGGGTGAAGGCCAGCTTCTCGCCGGCGGCGACGCGGATCATCTGCTCGACAAGGTCGAGCCCGGTCACCTCTTCGGTCACCGGATGCTCGACCTGCAGCCTGGTGTTCATCTCGAGGAAGTAAAAGCTCTTGCCCGACGTGTCGGCGCCCGAGACGATCAGCTCGACCGTGCCCGCGCTATAATAGCCGACGGCGCGGGCGAGGGCGACGGCCTGCTCGCCCATCGCCTTCCTCATCTCCGGCGTGACGAAGGGGGAGGGCGCTTCCTCGACCACCTTCTGGTGGCGGCGCTGCACCGAGCATTCGCGCTCGCCCAGATAGACGATGTTGCCGTGCTGGTCGCCGAGCACCTGGATCTCGATATGGCGCGGGCTCTCGATGAACTTCTCGATGAAGACGCGGTCGTCGCCGAAGCTGGCGAGGCCTTCGCGCTTGGTCGCCTCGAAGCCTTCGCGCACGTCCTGCTCGGACCAGGCGAGGCGCATGCCCTTGCCGCCGCCGCCCGCGGAGGCCTTCATCATCACAGGATAGCCGATCTCGCCCGCGATGCGGACTGCCTCCTCGGTGTCGACGATATCGCCGAGATAGCCGGGGACGACGTTGACCCCCGCTTCCTTGGCGAGCTTCTTGGACTCGATCTTGTCGCCCATCGCCGCGATCGCGTTGGGCGGCGGGCCGATGAAGGCGATGCCCGCGTCGGCGAGGGCCCGCGCAAAGCTCTCGCGCTCGGACAGGAAGCCGTAGCCGGGGTGAACCGCCTCGGCGCCGGTCTCCTTGCAGGCGGTGATGATCAGCTCGGGATTGAGGTAGCTCTCGCTCGCCGGCGGCGGGCCAAGCCGAACGCTCTCGTCGGCCATGCGCACATGCGGCGCCCGGGCGTCGGCATCGGAATAGACCGCCACCGTCTTGATGCCCATCTTCCGCGCGGTGCGGATGACCCGGCAGGCAATCTCGCCCCGATTGGCGATGAGGATCTTCTTGAACATCAGAACCGATTTCTACTGCTGTCGAAAACTGGAATCTCGGTGGGTGAGCAGGTCATCCGCCATTCGATCTCGCTGTAATTTCCGTGCGGGAGATCGCGGTGGGTGAAAAATTGTGCAGTGCCATCGGCACGATTCACCTTGAATTCGCACAGGTAGCCATAGCGGGAGTTGTCAGCTCGGACCTGGATCAAGCCGGCGGAGAAGTCCACGCTCGTGAGATAGCCGTCTACGGCACAAACTTCCTCGAATTCCTGCCGCGGTTCCAACACCCTCTGAACGCGCTCGGCGGTTTCGTCGAAAACGAAGACCTGGCGAGGCAGATCGTAATTGCGGACGGTAGGGCCATTAGGGAAGGTGTCGGTGAAGCGAGCGTCACCTGTGCACTGGATGGCGAAGCGATCCGCGGCCTGACCACCGCCACCTGTCAGCGCGATTAAGCCAAGAACGACGCCAATCTTGGACATCAACGAACTTCCAACAGGCCACGCAATTGCTCGATGCGCTGGCGGGTGACGACGGCGCGGCAGCCTTCGTAGAGCATCGTCTCCATGCTCCCGCCGCGGGCCTCGTGTCCCTCATAGGTGCAATGCTCGTCGCGGAAGGTGATCCAGGCGCGCTGGGCGTTGCGAAGGGCCTGCTCGCTGGTCGGCGCCTCGTCGAACTCGCGGTTGATCTCTGCGTCGGCGCGGCGGGCGGCGGCGATCATCTGCGGCCACAGCTGGTTCAATTCGCGGTCGGCGGCCTCGAAGTCGAGATAGGCGCAGCGGTTCATCTCGGCCTGATATTGCGGATCGCGGCAGTCGGGGTCTTGGGCGCCGAGCAGGACGGCGGCCATTGCGAAGATCAGCATCACCCCTCCTTCGTCATGCCGGACTTGATCCGGCATCCGCCTTTTCTTGAACCGCTTCCGTAAAGCAGGTGGACCCCGGATCAAGTCCGGGGTGACGTTCGGGCGGGGTGTCCATTGCCTGCAGTCCAAGCTTGGCGAACAACGCGGCGTCCGCCGTGGCGCCGGCATTGCCGGTCGTCAGAAGCCTGTCGCCGGTGAAGATGCTGTTGGCGCCGGCCATGAAGCACAAAGCCTGGGTGCTCTCGCTCATGCTCTCGCGGCCGGCGGAGAGGCGGACCATCGAGCGCGGCATGGTGATGCGCGCGACCGCGACGGTGCGGACGAACTCGATCTCGTCGATCTTCGCGAGCGGCGTGTCGGCCAGCATGTCGCCGAGCGGGGTCCCGCGGACGGGCACCAGAGCGTTGATCGGAACGCTTCCGGGATGCTCGGGAAGGGTCGCCAGCGCGTGGATGAATCCGACGCGGTCCTCGTGGCTCTCACCCATGCCGACGATCCCGCCGCAGCACACGCTCATCCCGCTCGATCGCACCGCCTCCAGCGTGTCGAGCCGGTCCTGGAAGGTGCGGGTGGTGATGATCGCGCCGTAATGCTCGGGCGAGGTGTCGATATTGTGGTTGTAATAATCGAGGCCCGCGGCGGCGAGGCGGTCGGCCTGGTGCTGGGTCAGCATGCCCAGGGTCATGCAGGTTTCCAGCCCCATCGCCTTCACGCCGGCGACCATCTCGCACAGCGAGTCCATGTCGCGGTCCTTGGGATTGCGCCACGCCGCGCCCATGCAGAAGCGGCCCGAGCCGCTTGCCTTGGCCTCGCCCGCGGCGGCGAGGACGGCGTCGGTGTCCATCAGCTTGTCGGCCTTGAGGCCCGTGCTGTGATGCGCCGACTGCGAGCAATAGCCGCAATCCTCCGGGCAGCCGCCAGTCTTGATGCTGAGCAGCGTGGAGAGCTGGACCTGGTTCGCCGGATGGTAAGCGCGGTGGATGGTCTGCGCCTGGTAGAGCAGGTCGAGCAGGGGGAGGTCGAACAACTCGGCGATTTCGGCGCGGGTCCAGTCCGTACGGTACCGAGTCACCACGCATGTCCCTTTCGATTTTCTCTCCTGATCTTGAATCTGACCCATACCATCGAGACGATGGTCAGCACGGCCCAGAGCATGAGCAGTTGAACCCCCGCTAGCAGCAGTGGGTCTTCAATGCCGAATATCCTTGGAAGGCCGAGAGCGCCGATACCTTGGCGAACTGGGCTGTCCGTTTGGCCCGGTATCAGGCTCACGATGACAGCCGTGACTCCTGCAATCCCCACGAAGCGCAAGCGCTCCTGCGAGAGCTCGAAGGATCCTCGCCACACCTTCATTCCGCGGCTTCCTCAAGCGGCGGCATGTTGTGACCGAGGAGCCTGAGCACTTCGCCGGCCGCTTCGACCAGGTTGGTGCCGGGGCCGAAGATCGCCTGCACCCCGGCCTCGCGGAGCATGTCGTAGTCCTGGGCGGGGATGACGCCGCCGACCACGACCTTGATGTCGGGGCGGCCGAGCGCCTTCAGATGGTCGATCAGCTCGGGGACCAAGGTCTTGTGGCCCGCGGCGAGGCTCGAGGCGCCGACGACGTCGACGTCCTTGGCGATCGCGTCGCGGGCGCTTTCCTCGGGCGTCTGGAAGAGCGGGCCGGAGACGATTTCGAAGCCGAGGTCGGCGAAGGCCGAGGCGACGAGGTTGGCGCCGCGGTCGTGGCCGTCCTGGCCCATCTTGGCGACGAGCATCCGCGGCTTGCGGCCAAGACGGCGCTCGACCACACCGACGCCGTCCTGGGCGCGGCCCCAGGCGGGGTCGCTTCCATAGGCGCCGCCATAGATTCCGCGAACCGGGGTCGGGGTGGTGCCGTAGCGGCCGAACGCGTCCTCCAGCGCCTGGCTGATCTCGCCCAACGTGCAGCGCGCGCGGGCGGCCTCGACAGCGAGGGCAAGGAGATTGGCGTCGCCGCGGGCGCCGTCGCGGAGCGCGTCGAGCGCCGCCTGGGCGCGCGCGGAGTCGCGGTTGGCGCGGGTCTTCTCGAGCCGGGCGATCTGGCCGGCGCGGACCTTGGCGTTGTCGATCTCGAGGATGTCCATCGGCGGCTCGTCCTTGAGCCGGTAGCGGTTGACCCCGACGATCACGGTCTCGCCGCGGTCGACCTTGGCGGCGCGCTCGGCCGAGGCTTCCTCGATGCGGCGCTTGGGCATGCCCTCGGCGACCGCATTGGTCATTCCGCCGAGCCCCTCGACCTCCTCGATCAGCGCCCAGGCGGCATCCGCCAGATCCTGGGTGAGGCGCTCGATATAATAAGAGCCGCCCAGCGGATCGACGACGTTGGTGATCCCGGTCTCCTCGGCGATCACCAGCTGCGTGTTGCGGGCGATGCGGGCGGAGAAGTCGGTCGGCAGCGCGACCGCCTCGTCGAGGCTGTTGGTGTGCAAGGACTGGGTGCCGCCGAGCACCGCGGCCATCGCCTCGATCGTGGTTCGGACGACGTTGTTGTACGGGTCCTGCTCGGTGAGGCTGACTCCGCTGGTCTGGCAATGGGTGCGGAGCATCTTCGACTTGGCCGACTTGGCGCCGAAGCCGTCCATGATCCGGTGCCACAGGAGACGCGCGGCGCGCAGCTTGGCGATCTCCATGAAGAAGTTCATGCCGATGCCGAAGAAGAAGCTGAGCCGCGGCGCGAAGGCGTCGATGTCGAGGCCCTTCGACATGGCGGCGCGGACATAGTCCATGCCGTCGGCGAGGGTGAAGGCGAGCTCCTGGACCGCCGTCGCCCCGGCTTCCTGCATGTGGTAGCCGCTGATCGAGATCGAGTTGAACTTCGGCATGTGGGCCGAGGTGTAGGCGATGATGTCCGCGACGATCCGCATCGATGGCTCGGGCGGATAGATGTAGGTGTTGCGGACCGCGAACTCCTTGAGGATGTCGTTCTGGATCGTGCCGGCGAGCTTGTCCTGGGAGACTCCCTGCTCCTCGGCGGCGACGATGTAGAAGGCCATGACCGGAAGGACCGCGCCGTTCATGGTCATGCTGACGCTCATCTCGCCGAGCGGGATGCCGTCGAACAGGATCTGCATGTCCTCGAGGCAGTCGATCGCGACTCCCGCCTTGCCGACGTCGCCGACGACCCGGGGATGGTCGCTGTCATAGCCGCGGTGGGTGGCGAGGTCGAAGGCGACGCTGAGGCCCTTCTGCCCCGCGGCGAGGTTGCGGCGGTAGAAGGCGTTGGAATCCTCGGCGGTCGAAAAGCCGGCATATTGCCGGATCGTCCACGGCCGGCCGGTATACATGCTGGCGTACGGCCCGCGGGTGAACGGCGCGAAGCCGGGAAGGCCGGGGTCGAGGCCCTCGGCGTCGGCGGCGGTGTAGAGCGCCTTCACCGGGATGCCCTCGGCGGTGTGCCAGGTGAGGTCCTTGCCCTTCACCTCTTTCGAAGCGGCGGCAGTCCAGTTTTCGGTGGTCGGTTTGTCGGTCATAGGAAATCCGTTCGGGCTGAGCTTGTCGAAGCCCCGTCTTGCCTTTTCCCTCAAACAGAAAGGCAGCCCTTCGACAAGCTCAGGGCGGGGCGGTGCCGCCCGATCAATGCGCCTCTTTGGGGCTCTCCATGATCTCGGTCAGCACGCCGCCCATGTCCTTGGGGTGGACGAAGAAGATGGGCGTGCCGTGGGCGCCGATGCGCGGCTCGCCGAGCACCTTGGCGCCCTTGCCCTCTAACCAGGCCTTCGCCGCCTGGATGTCGGGTACCTCGTAGCAGACGTGGTGCTGCCCCCCGAGCGGGTTCTTCTCGAGGAATTTCACGATCGGCGAGTCCGGCCCAAGCGGCTCGATCAGCTCGATCTGGCTGTTCGGCGTGTCGACGAAGCACACCCGGACGCCCTGCGCGGGCAGGTCGAACGGTGCGCGGATCACCTCCGCGCCCATCACGTCGCGGTACATCGCGATCGAGTCCTCGATCGACGGGGTCGCAACCCCGACATGGTTCAATCGGCCGAGCTTCATGTTGCTCCTTTCGTCACCCCGGACCTTATCCGGGGTCCATCTTCTTCTGCGGCGGCGTAGAACAGGAAGGTGGATGCCGGATCAAGCCCGGCATGACGAAGGAAGCGTCAGCGCCAGATTTGGAGCAGCAGGTCGAGCCCGGCGAAGGCGATCATCGCCGCGGCGAGAATGTAGAGGCCGAGCAGCACCCGAAACGCGCCGGGCCGTTCGTCCCTTTCGACCTTGCCGCGCCCGATCGGCATCCGCCCGCTCGCGAGCCCGCGCCGCACCGTCCACGCGATCCACGGCAGGATCACGACCAGGCACAGCAGGCCGACGATCAGTTCTTCAGTGCGGCCACTGTGCACGGCGGAGTTTCACTGATCGAAAGCCTCTCTAATTCGCTCGCGGCTTTCTATATCACGCACTTTTGCCTCGAGTTCGCGAACGCGCTGGTCACGCGAAGATTCCATTAAGTTGCTGAAGGGTAGGGTGCTGGGCGCCGTACTGCCAAAGCCATTTAATTCGGGCCGGGCCGGTAGGTCGTCCGATATAAGCGATTGAGCGTTGAGTAGCGCGTCGGCCTCGATCTGACGCTCCTGCTCTTCCATTTGCTCGACCGTTGTGTTCGCTAAGTCCATCATCCGATCATGATCGGATTGACCGCAGCCTCCTAGCAGCAAGAATGCGATCAAAATCCCTTTAGAGGGGAATATTGTCATGCTTCTTCCACGGATTCTCGAGCTGCTTGTTGCGCAGCTTGCGCAGGCCGAGCGCGATGCGCTTGCGCGTGGAATGCGGGTAGATCACCTCGTCGATGAAGCCCTTGCTCGCCGCCACGAAGGGGTTGGCGAAGCGCTCTTCATATTCCGCGGTGCGGGCGGCGATCTTCTCGGGGTCGCCGATGTCCTTGCGGAAGATGATTTCCACGGCGCCCTTGGCGCCCATCACCGCGATCTCGGCGGTCGGCCAGGCATAGTTGAGGTCGCCGCGAAGGTGCTTGGAACTCATGACGTCGTAGGCGCCGCCATAGGCCTTGCGGGTGATGACGGTGATCTTGGGGACGGTCGCCTCGGCATAGGCGAACAGCAATTTGGCGCCGTGCTTGATGATCCCGTTATGCTCCTGCGCGGTGCCGGGGAGGAAGCCGGGCACGTCGACGAAGGTGACGATCGGGATCTCGAAGGCGTCGCAGAAGCGGACGAAGCGCGCGGCCTTCTTCGACGAGTTGATGTCGAGCACGCCGGCGAGGACCATCGGCTGGTTGGCGACGATGCCGACGGTGCGGCCGTCGATCCGGCCGAAGCCGGTGATGATGTTGGCGGCGTGGGCCGGCTGCACCTCGAAGAAGTCGCCCTCGTCGACGACCTTCCGGATGAGCTCGTGCATGTCATAAGGCTTGGACGCGCTGTCGGGGATCAGCGTGTCGAGGCTCTCGTCGATCCGGTCCCATGGGTCGTGGCACGGCCGCTCGGGCAGGTCGTGGCGGTTGGAAAGCGGCAGGAAGTCGAAGAAATCGCGCACCGCGAGCAGAGCGTCGACGTCGTTCTCGAACGCGACGTCGGCCACGCCCGACTTGGTGGTGTGGGTGACGGCGCCGCCCAATTCCTCCTGGGTCACGACCTCGTTGGTCACCGTCTTCACCACGTCTGGGCCGGTGACGAACATGTAGGACGAATCCTTCACCATGAAGATGAAGTCGGTCATCGCCGGCGAATAGACCGCGCCGCCGGCGCAGGGGCCCATGATGACGCTGATCTGCGGGACGACTCCCGAGGCGAGGACGTTGCGCTGGAACACCTCGGCATAGCCGGCGAGGGAGGCGACGCCTTCCTGGATTCGGGCGCCGCCGGAATCGTTGAGGCCGATGACCGGCGCCCCGGCCTTTATCGCCATGTCCATGATCTTGCAGATCTTCTGGGCGTGGCGTTCGGACAGGGAGCCGCCGAACACGGTGAAGTCCTGGGCAAAGACGTAGACGAGGCGGCCGTTGATCGTGCCGGAGCCGGTGACTACTCCGTCGCCGGGGACCTTCTGGGTCTCCATGCCGAAGTCGACGCAGTTATGCTCGACATACATGTCATATTCTTCGAACGAATCCTGATCGAGCAGCACGGTCAGGCGCTCGCGCGCGGTGAGCCGGCCCTTCTTGTGCTGCGCGTCGACCCGCGCCTGTCCGCCGCCGAGCCGCGCGGCTTCGCGCCGCTTCTCAAGTTCTTCGATCGTGGTCGCCATGGCGCGAGGTGAAAGACCGCCGGGTGAAAAAGGTCAAGCGGCGGACCGCGTCCGACACGGTAGCCGATTTAGGATTTTGGTAGGGCACGAAAGCTAAGCGGATGGAATGAGCGAGAAATTCCACTTCGAGATCGACCGCGCCTGCGGTCTGGTGCGCATCACCATGTCCGGCTTCTACGAGGCCGAGGACGTCGCCGCCTTCGTTGAGGCGCGCAAGAAGGCGCATGCCGCGCTCGGCTTGGCGCCGAACGCGCACATGACCCTCAATGACCTGCGCGGGATGAAGGTGCAGTCGCAGGACACGGTGCGCGCCTTCCAGGCGATGCTGACCGCGCCCGAATATCGCTCGCGCAAGCTCGCCTTCGTGGTCGACCGAAATTTGGCGGCGATGCAGCTGGAGCGGACCCTGATCGCCCGCGACGCGAAGATCTTCACCGATATTCCGTCGGCCGAGGCCTATCTGTTCGCCGAGGCCGACGCTCAGCCGATGCGCCGCTTCGGTTAGCGGCCCTCGAAGGTCGGCTGGCGCTTCTGAAGGAAGGCGACCACGGCTGACCTGAAATCCTCGGTGCTGCCAGCGTCGCGCTGGGCCACCCGCTCTGCTGACAAGGCGTCGGTTAGCGACAATTGCTCGGCATCGCGGGCGAGGCCGCGGATCAGGCCGAGCGCCTTTGTCGGGCCACGCGCCAAATTGGCGGCGATCACCATCGCTTCCTCGGATAGGAACTGGTCGTCGACCACTCGGGCTATCAAGCCCCATTCGGCGGCCTTGTCGGCGCCGATCCGCTCGCCGAGCATCATCATCTCCAGCGCCCGGGCGCGGCCGGCGAGGCGCGGCAGAAGCCAGGTCGCGCCGGCGTCCGGGACCAGCCCGATATTGACGAAGGCCTGGAGGAAATAGGCCGAGCGCGCGGCGATGACGATGTCGGCGGTGAGCGCGAGGCTGCAGCCGGCGCCCGCCGCGGGGCCGTTGACCGCCGCGACCACGGGAACCGGGGCGCCGATCAGCGCCTCGATCAGCGGGTTGAAATGCTCTTCGAGGGCGAGCCCGAGATCGTCCGGAATGCCCGCGCCGCCGCCGGTCAGATCGGCGCCGCTCGAAAAGCCGCGGCCCTCGCCGGTGAGCAAGAGCGCGCGGGCGCCGTCGCCGGGCAGCCGCCCGACAGCGTCGCGAAGCTCGTCGAGCATCTGGGAGGTGAGCGCGTTGAGCGTGTCCGGCCGGTTCAGTGTGATCACGCCGACATTGGCGGGGCTCAGTTCAACGCGGATCGTCTCGTAAGTCACTCTCTCCCCCTCTGACTCGGCAGAATTACTCGCCCATCTCCACCGAAGTCGGCGGGTGGAGGCGCAGGCGGGTGACTCGGCGCGGGTCGGACTCGGTCACTTCCAGCCGCCAGCCGCTCGGATGTTCCAGCATCTCGCCCTGCTGGGGCACATGCCCGGCGAGGACGAAGGCGAGGCCGCCCAATGTGTCGACATCCTCCTCGACCTCGGCGAGGCGCGGGTCGATCGCCTCGGCGACGTCGTCGAGCTCGGCGCGGGCGTCGGCGTCCCACACGCCGTCGTCGACCTGGACAAGGGTGCCTTCCGGCGCCTCGTCATGCTCGTCCTCGATCTCGCCGACGATCTCCTCGACGACGTCCTCGATGGTGATGACGCCCTCGGTTCCGCCGAACTCGTCGACGACGATGGCGAGGTGGGTCCGGCTCGCGCGCATCTGCGCGAGCAGGTCGGGCATGCCCATCGATTCGGGGACGTAGAGCGGCTCGCGGACGAGGTCGGTGATGTCCTCGGGCGGCGTCTCGCCGGCGACCATTCGGGCGAACACGTCCTTGACGTGGATCATGCCGATGATGCGGTCGAGGCTGCCTTGATAGACCGGCAGCCGGCTGTGGCCGGCATCGGCGATCGCGGCGACGAGCTCGGCGAAGCTGATCGTGCAGGCGACCGCGATGATGTCGCCGCGCGGCACCGCGACGTCGCCGGCGGTCTTCTCGCCGAAATGCAGCATGTTGCGAAGCATCTGGCGCTCGACCGGGCTGAGGTCGCCAATCTTCGGAGATTCGTTCTCCGATTCGTCGATCGCTTCCTCGATCTGGTCGCGGAGAGTGGCTTCCTCCCCCTCGCCGAACAGGGCCGCGCGCAGGCCGCCCCAGAAAGAGCGGCCGTTACCGCGGCCGGTGCTACTTATGTCGTCGTCGTCTTCCGGCATCTTGTTACGAATGGGCCTCTGTCAGTTGATAGGGATCGGCAATTCCGAGCGACGCAAGGGCACGGCGCTCCAGTTCTTCCATGGCTTCGGCGTCGGCCTCGCTGGTTTCGTGGTCGTAGCCTAGCAGATGAAGCGTACCGTGGACCAGCAGGTGGGCGGCGTGGGTGCGGACCGCAATGCCGCGCTCCTCCGCCTCGCGCGCGCAGACGCCATGAGCGAGGGCGAGGTCGCCCAAGAGGATTTCGATCTCGTCGCCCTCGGCGACGGAGTCGAGAAGTTCAGGCTCGGCCATCGGGAAGGACAGGACGTTGGTCGGATTGTCCTTGCCGCGATAGTCGCGGTTGAGCGCGCGGACCTCGTCGTCACCGGTGAATCGAACGGAGATTTCGACCGGTGCCGAGCTATCGGCGAGCCGGGCGAACGGAGTCGCCGCGAACGCCGCGGCGGCGCAGGTCTTGGCGAGTTCGGGCCAGTCGGTGCGACTGTCCCAGTCCTCCGACACGTCGGATTCGGCGAGGATCATGCCAGCCGCCGAACTTCCCGGGACGAGCGAGATCCTTCAGGGCTACCCACGGTCACGACCCCGGGCCTTCGTAGGCCTCGACGATCTTGCCGACGAGCGGGTGGCGGACGACGTCGCCGGCGCCGAAGCGGATCATCGACAGCTTGCCGATGCCCTCAAGCTTCTCGACGGCGTCGTTGAGACCGGACTTCACGCCCGGCGGCAGATCGGTCTGGTGGGGATCGCCGCAGATCACCATTCGGCTGCGCATGCCGAAGCGGGTCAGGAACATCTTCATCTGCTGCGGCGTGGTGTTCTGCGCCTCGTCGAGGATGATGAAGGCGTCGGACAGGGTGCGGCCGCGCATGAAGGCGATCGGCGCGATCTCGATCTCGCCGGAGGCGAGGCGCCGCTCGACCTGCTCCATCGGCAGCATGTCGTAGAGCGCGTCGTAGAGCGGCCGGAGATAGGGATCGACCTTGTCCTTCATGTCGCCCGGCAGGAAGCCGAGCCGCTCGCCCGCTTCCACCGCCGGACGCGACAGGATGAGGCGGTCGACCGAGCCGCCGATCAGCTGCTGAACCGCCTGAGCGACCGCGACATAGGTCTTGCCGGTGCCGGCCGGGCCGAGCGCGAAGATCATCTCGTCGCGGTTCAGGGCCTCCATATATTCGGCCTGGGTCTTGGACCTCGGGACGATGGTCTTCTTGCGCGTGCGGATCATCACCTTGGGGGCCTGGGCGACCTCTTCGGAGATGATCCCGTCCAGCGTCGGCTGGTTGGACATGGCGATGATCGCCTCGACCATGCCCTGGTCGATGTCCTGGCCCTCATCGAGCCGGTTGTAGAGACCGACCAGCACCTCGCGGGCGCGGGCCGCGGCCTCGGGATCGCCCTCAATCTGAACCTTGGCGCCGCGCGCGGCGATATAGACTCCGAGCCTATCCTCGATCGCGACGAGGTTGCGGTCGAACTCGCCGAACAGGGGACCGAGCAAATGCGGCTGCTCGAACTCGAGCTCGACGCGCGCACGGGGCGTTGCGGCCTGGACGGCCGGCTTCTTCGGTTGTGCCATTCGGTTGGGGTGCTCTCCGGGCCTTTTCACGCAGCCTGCTTCACCGCCTCGGCGCCGCCCAGGCTGTTCGGGCCGGCGGAGAGGATGTCGACCTCCACCAAATCCCCGATAGCGGCTTCGGTTTCCAGATGAATCGACTGGAGCCAGGGCGATTTGCCGATGAGCTGCCCGGGATGCTTGCCGCGCCGCTCGAGCAGCACGCTCGTCCGGCGGCCGACGGTCGCCTGGTTGAAGGCGAGCTGCTGGGCGTTGATCAGGGCCTGGAGGCGCTGAAGCCGCTCGTCGGCGACCTCGGCCGGGACCTGATCGTCCATCGTCGCGGCCGGAGTGCCGGGGCGCGGGCTGTATTTGAAGCTGTAGGCCTGGGCGTAGCGGGTCGCCTCGACGATGCGCAGTGTCGCCTCGAAATCCGCGTCGGTTTCGCCGGGGAAGCCGACGATGAAATCGCCCGAGAGGGCGATGTCCGGCCGAGCCGCGCGGACTCGCTCGATCACGCGCAGATAGGAATCCGTGGCGTGGCTGCGGTTCATCGCCTTGAGGGTTCGGTCGGAGCCCGACTGCACCGGCAGGTGAAGGAAGGGCATCAGCTTCGCCACCTCGCCATGGGCGCGGATCAGGCCCTCGGACATGTCGTTGGGGTGGCTGGTCGTGTAGCGGATTCGCTCGAGCCCCGGCAGCCTGTCCATCGCGGCGATGAGGTCGTGAAGGCCGCGGCCCTCGTCCACCCAGGCGTTCACATTCTGGCCGAGAAGGGTGATCTCCCTGGCGCCCATTTCGATGAGCGCGCGCGCCTCGTCCATCACCTGCGCCCAGGGGCGCGAGACCTCGGCGCCGCGGGTGTAGGGGACGACGCAATAGGTGCAGAATTTGTCGCAGCCTTCCTGGACGGTGAGGAAGGCGGTCGGGCCCTGGCGGCGGCGGCCGGGAAGCGCCTTGAACTTGGGCTCGGCCGGCATGTCGGTGTCGATCGCGGTCGCGCCCGACGCCGCCTTGGCGACGAGCTCGGGGAGGCGGTGATAGGCCTGCGGGCCGACGACGACTCCGACGGCCGGCGCCCGGCGCGCGATCTCGGCGCCCTCGGCCTGGGCGACGCACCCGGCGACCGCGATCATCGGCTTCGAGCCGTCCTCGCGTTTGATCAGTCGGCCGATGTCGGAATAGACCTTCTCCGCCGCCTTCTCGCGGATGTGGCAGGTGTTGAGGACGACGAGGTCGGCGTCGGCGCTGTCCGCCGCCGACAGGCCTTCGGCCTCGAGCAGCTCGCTCATGCGCGCGCCGTCATAGGCGTTCATCTGGCAGCCGAACGACTTGACGTGAAAGGTTTTAGGCGGGGCGGAGGAACTCATTCGCCGCCATATAGGGGAGCGGGGGCGGCTTCGGAAGCGTCGAGCGCCGCGACGATCTCAGCGCGCGACCGCTCGGAGAGAAGCTTCCGGTGGCCGGCCTCGTGCGGGTCGACCGGCTCGAGGAATGTCATCGTCACCGGAATCCGGCCCGGCCGGGAGAGGAGCTTCCGCGCATTGACCGCGCCATGCTCGTCGCCCCAGGCGATCTCGCCGGTGAGCGGGCCAAAGTCGATCGCGACCGGCTGCACCTTCACGCGCGGCAGCGCCGGGAATAGCGAAGAGAACAGGCTGGCTCGGAACGGCAGCACCGGGCGGCCGGGGCCGGTCGTGCCTTCCGGGAACAGGGCGAAGGCTCGGCCGGTCGCAAGGCCGCCGCGCAGGGCTTCCGCCTGGATTCCGACCCCGCGCCTGTCGCTGCGCTCGACGAATAGGGTTTCGTTGAGGCCGGCAAGCCACCCCACAAGAGGCGAGGCCGCAAGCTCCGCCTTGGCGACGAAGGCGGCGCCGGCGGTGCCGCCGAGCAGCAGGATATCGAGCCACGAGGCGTGGTTGGCGACGATCAGCACGTCGCGCTTCAGCGGCCGGCCCTCGGTTCGGACCTTGAGGCCGGCGACTCGGCCGACCCACCACAGGAACGCGGTCGGCCAGGGCGAGCGAGCGCGGACCAGCCGCCACAGATAATGAAGCGGCACCAGCGCGACGATGCCGAGCAGGATGAGGATGCAGCGGACGTAGAAGCGGACGGTGCCGATCATGCCGAGCCGCGGCTCAGCCCTTGCGTCCCAGGGCGACGCCGTACAGCTCCATGCGGTGGTCGACGAGGCGGAAGCCGAGCTTCTCGGCGATGCGCCGCTGGAGCGCCTCCAGCTCGTCGTCGACGAACTCGATGACTGTGCCGGTCTCGACGTCGATGAGATGGTCGTGATGGGTCTCGGCCGCCGCCTCGTAGCGGGCGCGGCCGTCGCCGAAATCGTGGCGCTCGAGGATTCCGGCTTCCTCGAACAGGCGGACGGTGCGGTAGACGGTGGCGATCGAGATTCCGGGATCGACCGCCGACGCGCGGGCGTGGAGCGCCTCGACGTCGGGATGATCCTCGCTCTCGCCGAGGACCTGGGCGATCACCCGGCGCTGCTCGGTGATGCGCAGGCCCTTCTCCGCGCAAAGGGCTTCGATATCGATCTTGCGGGACATCAGGCGACCTTAGAACAACGCGCCGCAGGGCGGAAGGGCCGCACCCGGAGGACTTGGCGGGTGAAGCGGGCGCCGCTCGACGGCGGCACCCGCTCCGAAAAGCATCGGTCGTCTTACTTCGCGGCGCGGCCGGTGCGGCGGCGCTTGGTGCCGAGGCCGATCTTCTTGGCCAGGGTGCGGCGCTGCTCGGCGTAATTCGGAGCGACCATCGGGTAATCGGCGTTGAGGCCCCACTTCTGCCGATACTCGTCCGGAGTCATGTTGTAGTGGGTCATCAGATGCCGCTTGAGCATCTTCAGCTTCTTACCGTCCTCGAGGCAGACGATATAGTCGGGCTTGATCGACGAGCGGATCGAAACCGCCGGTTCCGGCTTCGCCTGCGGCTCTTCGGTCGGCGTGCCGAGGCCGGTCAGCGCACTGTGAACATTGGTGATGAGCACGGGCAGATCGTTGACGGCGACGCTGTTGTTGCTGACATGGGCGGAGACGATGTCCGCCGTGAGCGTGATAAGCGTTTCGGTGAAGTTGTCCTGAGTGTCCATTTTTTTATCTTTCGATGGGAAGCGGGTGGCCACCCCCTTTTCTGGCCACCTATTGGGATATGTCCATTCGGGGCCAAATACAAGACAGAACAGGTCAGGACTCACTCAAGGCCTGACGTCTCTCCTGTCTTGGCAAGGGACAGTGCATCAAATTGCTTCCCGTCGCCGCCACTATAGTAATTGCGCCGGCGACCGACGATAGAAAAACCAAACCTAGTATATAGTCTAATGGCGTCGTTTCCGTCGCGGACTTCCAAATGCAAGTGATCGGCGCCGCGACTTAAGGCATCGCGAAAGAAGTGGTTTAGCAACGACTTGCCAATGCCGCGGCCCTGCGCGTCGGGTCGCACGGCGAGAAGCAGCAATTCCGCCTCGCCGGCGACGGCGCGGGCCAGCGTGAAGCCGACCACCGCGTCGCCGGTCCGAGCGATGCTGAGCCACACGCCGGGGAGCGGCAGAAGCCCGGCGCATTGCGACGCCGTCCACGCCTCGCCGAACGAGGAATCGAACGCCGTCTCCATCACCGTCATCACGGCGGGAAGGTCGGCGAGCCCGCCCTCGGCGATGTCGATGTCCTCGCTCACAGGGCGGTCATCGGCTTGGCGTCCGGCGCCCGGCCGTAGATCGGGCGGGCGATGAGCGAGCGCAGCGGCGGCGGCAGGCGCCACGCCTCGGCGGCGCGGGGCAGGAGGTCGACGGCCTCGCCGCGGCCGCGCGCGGC